>NZ_JBJKJG010000007.1:0-244036 GCF_056175625.1 Bdellovibrio sp. SBM16
ACTACTTGTTTTTAGTGACTTGCGCTGTGTGATAAACTGTTAAGTGAGAAGAGCCTTAGTGACTTGCGCTGTGTGATAAACTGTTAAGTGAGAAGAGCCGCCTTAAGTTATAAAGAAAAAAATTGGTTGCGGGGGCAGGATTCGAACCTACGACCTTCGGGTTATGAGCCCGACGAGCTACCGGGCTGCTCCACCCCGCGACTGACTGATGTGGTGTTAAGATAAGTTGCTACGCTCGTAAAGTCACGCATTAGTTTTAATTAATTGTGCCTAAATTAGTACCTGTGTAACGTAAATATTGGGTTCTAATGGTAATAAACCCACAAAGGGCCGATTAACAAGAATTGTAGATCCTGAAAAAACGAAGGTTTTTTGCCCTCAACATGGTGGCCATAAAATTGTCCGATCCACGCCAGCACAAAAATCGTGATACTTAAAGTCAGTATCGGTGCCCCGAAATTTTCTAAAGTGACCAGCAACGAGGCGGCCACTGCGAAGGTCAACAACATATACGTAAATGGTTTAAAGCCTAAACGCGCGTAAAACATCAAGGCCGGAATCATCGCAAGATGCGCCCAGTTAATCATGGGCACAAGGTTCAGCGGTCCTTTTGGGATGCACCAAAGCAGGCCGATCACGCTAAATAAAATTGCCGGAACGCAGATTAAATGAATCGTGCGGTTTAGTTTATTTTGATGAGTTTCGCCGTAAGCTGATAACCAATCATTCAATGTTCTCATGTTTAAAATTATACACCATGTAAGATAAAAATCGAACCCTTTCTGGGGCTAAAGCCGCGACCTGGGCGCAGCATTTTAATCTCAGTTCTAAAATAACGGTGTTTGGTTGTGGAACAGAACTTGTATTTGGATCTAAACAGTTTGTTACAACAAGGAGTGCGAAAATGAAAGAAAATCAAAATCGAGGTCAGAGCCAAAAACAGAACCCGTCCCAAACAGGTTCACAAGGCAACAAACCCAGCCAATCTAATGTAGGTTCTGGCACTGGCTCAGGCTCGCCATCCCGTGATCCAAATTTTAACAAGGGACAATCAGGCGGCCAACAACAACGTTCTAGTAAATAGGTTTTACTTGCAAAAGTAAAAGACAGACACACACATACATCCGAATCAAATCGTTGCCCTGAAAAAGTAACGATTTGGAAGAGTCTTATCGCAAGATAAGGCTCTTTTTTTTATGGAGGGTTATATGGAACACGAACAGACAGAGCTACCCAATGATATGAGTGGTGCAGGCACAGGCGAGATGCAGGCCTTATCCGACGCCATGAAAGAGCTGGAAGCCAAAGGCTATAGGCATAACTTTATTCTGGCCTACGACCATTTTAAAACTGAAGACGGTAAGATTAAACTTTACCCGAAAGATGTTTTTTTCGACGAAGTGATGCGCTTTGAGAATACCTCTGATCCTGATGACCAATCCATACTCTACGCTATCTCATCGTTAGTCGACGATATCAAAGGCATCTATGTCGAATCGTACGGGCTTTATCACGATGATATTTCGCCGCTGATGATTAAGCGTATGCAGTATTGTCATCAGCTAAGGCAAAGCTCCCCACACCCCAGTGGCACCGGCCTTGCTCTGTAAATGCCGTTGATTGTTTTAATACGGAGGAATTTTTATGAAGAAAACCAAGCGTCTTGTCAGCGCCGCACGTGCCAAACCGCAGAGAAAAACTAAAAGTGGTTCACGTGAATCGGGGTTACAGCGAATTGCAACCCGCCATCGCTCGCATGAACATGATGCTGATGATATGTTCTTTGATGAAGACTATGAAGACTTTCGCCCATCGAGAAGTTTATCCCGCTCGGGCCGTCCGCGCCGTCACGCCCAAACTTCCAAAGATGATATTGTAAAACTGATTTTACTCGATCACATGCCGCTTAAGCGCTTAATTTCTATCTTAAAAGATTCAACTTTAACCATCCGTACTCGCCGCAGAGCCTTTGATCAGTTTGCACCATTATTTCTGGTGCATGCGCATGCCGAGCAAGAAAGTCTGTATACGTTTTTAAAAGACGAAAATAAATCTTTGCGTGTTCACGGTTTAGAAGGTGAAGTTGAGCATGCTTTAGCTGAATACATGCTTGAAGAAGTCAGAATGGCTGAGGATGCCGGTATTTGGAGTGCACGAGCCAAAGTGCTTGCTGAGCTGGTTGAACATCACCTCGAAGAAGAAGAACATGAAATCATCCCGGAATTTAAAAGAGAGGTCGATATTGAAGACCGGGTCATGATTGGCAAACAGTACCTGGATTTAAAAGATCACTTCCGCCGCGAAGAAAGCTTAACGGCAGATGAGATTGATGCTATCGAAGAAGAGCGAAGCCGCGATTACCGGCCGGCAAACCTGATGCAGTAATGGTTTTCATTACGCCAAGGATTTAAGCTTTTAGCTAGAAATTAGGTGCGATCTTCGTTATAAGTAAATTATGACGGGATCGCGCAAAGCTATTTTTATTCTTTTATCTGCTGCCTTGCATATGCTCGCGGTTTCGGTGGTTATGTTTTTAGCGCAGCCGTCAGAGACAGTTTATGAAAATATCGAAGTAACTTCTTATGTTACACCAGCACTTAAGTCTGATGCTTTTAAAGCGGTAAAAGCACAGCCGGCTAAATCGCCAGCAGCACCAGAGCTAAGCTCATCTGCTAGCGCAAATGACGAATTAAATAAACAGCAAATTACAGCAGATAACGAAGTAAACAGTGAGTCTTATTCTGAAGAATTGGCTTCTGACGGCACTATTACGACGCCAGCAGCGCTGCTGACAAAGATCACAGCTAACCGTACTGAAGCTGCGCGCAAGGCGGATTTTTCGGGTGTGTCACAGATTGAAATAGTTGTAGGTTCGGATGGCCGGGTTAAAAACGCCAAGCTTAAAAATTCTCTGCCTTTTGGCCTAGATGAAGTCGCTTTAAAACTGGTGCGTGAATCTAAATTTCGCCCGGCGATGGTCAATAACAAACCCGTCGCCAGCGCTATTTTGTTTAAAGTCAGATTTGAATCAGAGTAATTTAGCAGGTTGCTATTTTATTCTTCGGTCTCGTAGGGTTGTACCTGGCGTGGCGCCTTGCGGTCAGGGTGTAATTGATAGTGATAGGCACAGTTTTTTGAACAGGTGTCTTTTTTCCATTCTAATTTAGCGCAGTCTTCGCAGATGTGATCGTGCGTATCACAGCGTTTGCAGTCAATCGGCGTATTGCCGGGCTGGCCGCAGTGCGGGCAGAGCGTGTATTTGGTAGTTGGTTTTAATTGCTGATCAACGGCTACCCGGTGATCAAAGACAAAACATTCACCATCAAACTGATCGTTTGGGTATTCTTTCAGGTAGTTTAAAATACCGCCATCAAGCTGGTAAACGTTTGAATAACCTTTTTCGGTTAATTCTAGAATCCCTTTTTCGCAGCGGATGCCGCCGGTGCAGAATATTAAAACTTTTTGGTCTTTCGAAATATTCTGCGAATCCATATAGGCCGGAAACTCAGTGAATTTTTCAGTGTTCGGATTAAGCGCACCTTTAAAAGTTCCGATTTTGTATTCGTACCAGTTACGGGTATCGATGATGATCGGTTTTTCATTTTTCATCACCTGATTCCACTCACTCGGAGTTAAATGGCGGTTAACACCGGCAGGCGGCACTAAATCTGGCGTACCCAAAGTTACGATTTCTGGTCTGACTTTGACCACAAAACGGCGAAACGGAGACTTGTGTGATTCAGAATCTTTAAAATTTAATTCTGTTAAATTAAAATGAGTTAATAAATCTTGTTTGAAGTTTTCTAAGTTCTCTTTTGATTTTGCAGAAACAGTCGAGTTAAAGCCTTCACCCGCTAAAATAATTAAACCCTTGATCTGGTGTTTTTCTGCTAATTGATTGAACCAGGTTTTGGTTGCTTCAACGTCGGCAACAGGTAAAAATTTGTAGAAGGTAGTGATAAAATATTGGCCAGTAGATTCTGCCGCATTAATAGACATATAGACCCCTTTCAGTTGTCAGACGGTGGCTCCAAACCACCATGAGTTGATTTTGAGGAATTAAAATCAGGCTTTAGCTTTATGGCATTTGCCTTAAAGGGTCAAATGATTTGAATCAACCTAAAAAAATGTCTATAACTACACGGGTTATGTCATTACCAATTCAAGATCAAAAAGAGATTCTACGTCGTCGCACGTTCGCCATTATTTCCCATCCGGATGCGGGTAAAACCACGCTGACAGAAAAGCTATTATATCACGGTGGCGTTATCCACGAAGCCGGTGAAGTAAAAGGTAAATCCGGCACCAAAGCGGCAACTTCAGATTGGATGGAGTTAGAAAAACAAAAAGGTATTTCTATCACCAGTTCGGTAATGACGTTTGATTACAACCAATTGCGGATCAACCTTTTGGATACTCCCGGGCATAAGGATTTCTCCGAAGATACTTACCGCGTTCTTATGGCCGTTGAATCAGCCTGCATGTTAATCGACGTGGCCAAAGGGGTCGAAGACCGTACCAAAAAACTTTATGATGTCTGCCGTCTGCGCGATATTCCGATTTTTACTTTCGTCAACAAGTTAGACCGCGAAGGAAAAGATCCGCTTACGCTCATCGATGAGATCGAGCGCACGCTCAATATGCAGTGCTACCCGGTGACCTGGCCTTTGGGGATCGGTCAGCGTTTTAAAGGCATTTACAATCGTTTAAATAAAAAAGTGTATTTCTATGACCAGCACCGCGAAGGCGATGAATTTACCGAGCATGATTTTTCTGGTCCGCAAGATCCGATTTTAGATAAATACTTAGACCGGGAAACCGCAGCGCAGGTGCGTGATGAGCTAGAATTGATCGAATCAGCGCTTCCGCCCTTTGATGTAAACGAATTTTTATCTGGCAAAATTTCGCCGGTGACCTTCGGTTCAGCCAAACAAAACTTCGGCGTTGATACATTCTTAAATTTCTTTACGCAGTTTGCGCCGGGTCCAAAAGCACGCCCGTCAAAAACCGCAGGTGAAGTAGACCCGCTATCAGAGAATTTTTCAGGTTTTGTTTTTAAAATTCAAGCCAACATGGATAAACGTCACCGCGACCGTATTGCCTTTGTGCGCATCTGCTCAGGAAAATTTGAACGTGGTATGAAAGTCGGGCACTCACGCCTAACCAAAGAACTGCGCCTGTCATATTCTTCGCAGTTCGTGGCAGCCGATAAAGAAACTGTTGAAGTCGCCTACGCCGGAGACATCGTCGGTGTCGGCGATACCGGAAACTTCGCCATCGGTGACAGTATCTCATCAAACGGTAAAATTAAATTCGAAGATATTCCGAAATTTGCGCCAGAGCTATTTGCCAAACTGCAGGTTAAAGATGCGCTAAAACGCACCAAACTTCAGGAAGCCTTAGTGCACTTATCTGAAGAAGGGGCCATTCAGTTATTCGTTGATCCTTTTATCGGGGCACAAGAATACATTATCGGTGCGGTCGGTGAGTTACAGTTTGAAGTCTTGATTCACCGCTTGCAGGATGAATATAACTTAGAAGCTAAGCTTAACCGCTTACCATTTACCGTAGCCCGTTGGCCAAGATCGGCCGATGGTAAACCGGTCGGTCAGCTTAAGGGTAATTTTACCCTGTTTAAAGACATGATCGATCAGCCGGTTTTATTACTAAATCAAGAGTGGGATTTAAACTGGGCAAAAAAAGAAAACCCGGATGTAGATTTCGCAACTTCAATTTCAAGAGCCAGATAGTGATCAACGCATTAGAAGTATCGAATTTAAAAAAGACCTACGAAGATCACAAAGATCCGTCTAAAGCCGTGCAAGCATTAAAGGGGATCAGTTTTGCAATCCGTCCCGGCGAAATCTTTGGCTTACTGGGCCCGAACGGGGCTGGTAAAACCACTCTGATCTCAACGATTACCACCTTAGAAAAGCCGACATCAGGTTATGTAAATGTGTTTGGTGTAGGCGTTGAAGACAACCCGCAGCTGGTTAAACAGTATGTAGGGACCGTTCACCAAGAGGTGATTAACACCGGTTATTTTGACATCGTTGAAATCTTAAAATTTCAGTCTGGTTATTACGGTTTAAATAAAAACATCGACCGCATAAATTTTCTTATCGACCGTCTGGGATTAAAGCCGCACGCACACAAAAAAGTAAAACAATTATCGGGCGGTATGAAGCGCAGATTGATGATCGCCAAAGCCTTGGTGCATTCACCGAAACTTTTGCTCTTAGATGAGCCCACCGCCGGTGTGGATGTCGAATTGCGTGAATCACTTTGGAAATTCGTGAGTGAACTGCAAAAAGACGGTATGTCGATTTTATTGACCACGCACTATCTTGAAGAGGCCGAGCAGCTTTGCCACCGTATTGCCATCATCAATAAAGGTGAATTAAATTTCTTAGGTGACCCAAAAGAAGTGATCCAGAAGTATTCGACTAAAAAACTAAACATCAAATTTACCAACGGCGAATCAAAAGAAATTTTATCTTCGGCAGCTGATTCGTTAAATACAATCTTACTGCAACATAAGATTTCAATTTCTGATGTAGCGGATATTCAGATGACTGAAGGTAAATTAGAAGAAGCTTTCACGAAAGTAGTGAATAAATAATGCAAACACCAATTGCAAAAATCAATCCGTGGATTCCGTTTTTTACGCTGATTAACCGTGAAGTTAAGCGCTTCATGAAAGTGATTATTCAGACCATCGTAAGCCCGATTATCAGTTCAAGTTTGTATCTGTTGATTTTCGGGGTGTCGCTGGGCTCGCAGGTCAGTCTTAAATCTGGAATCCCGTATATTACTTTTTTAATCCCGGGTTTAATGATTATGGGTTTAATCAATAACTCATTTCAAAACTCGTCTTCATCGATTGTCACATCAAAGTTCTCGGGCGATTTGGAAGATATTCGTGTCGCACCCATTTCCAACAACCAGATTATCTGGGCGATGGGGATCGGCGGAATTATCCGCGGCGCCAGTGTAGCCATCATCACCGGTATCGTGGGACTGACTTTTCACTACTTTATGACCGGCGAATTGATTCCTCTGCAGCACCCGCTGTTATTTGTGCTGTTTTTAATTTTAAACGGTCTGATCTTTTCGTTTTGTGGAATTTTCGTCGCATTTATTGCCAGAACTTTTGATCAGCTCAGTGCATTTTCGACATTTATCTTAATTCCGCTGACGTATTTAGGCGGAGTGTTTATGTCGATTGAAGGCCTACATCCGTTTTGGCAGAAGGTCTGTCATTTAAATCCGGTTTTTTATTTAATTAACGGTTTTAGATATTCGATGTTAGGTCAGAGTGATGTTGAACTGATGACAACCATCGCTGTAAGTTTGTTAGCGTTAGCTATAACTTACGCGATGGCCATGTATTCGTTAGTTAAAGGGTCTTTTGCGCGCTGGTAGAAGCGAATTATTCAGAGTACCAGAAATACTTATCGGTAATTTGGCAAGTTTGCGAGTCAACAATAAGTAACTCTAAACCGGTGCCAGACATATAGTTACTTACGCCATTATATAAAAGGTTGGCTGGATTGCTTATTTTCTGCAATGCAGACGCTTTTTCTTCGGCACTCATCTCATAGCTTTCTTGAACGGCTTCGATGGCACTTTTAAGGCTGATAGGATTAACCATATCGAACTGGTTTTCAGTCTGTTCTTCGATATAGGTGAGGTAGGCTTCAGTCACGGCTTTATCACAGCGACCTGCAGTTTGCGCGTAGGCCGCGGTCGTTGAGAAGCTTACTGTTAAGGCTACAAACGCTAGTTTTACGGTTTTAAGGCTCATCGCTATCTCCTTGTTTAGAGGGGGTAATTTAACCCACTACGGCAAGCATTTAAACTGTCAGAATTCTAGACAGTACATTTTGCAACTTACGCGGTTTTATGGCAGCTTATCCCTCAAAGTGAGTGATATATGATATTTGAAGGACTTTCAGACAAAATTTTAAATTCGGTTAAAAAGTTAAAAGGTCAGAATAAAATTTCTGAATCTAATATCGAAGACACGATTAAAGAGATCCGTTTAAGTTTATTAGAAGCTGACGTTCACTTTAAAGTAGTTAAAAACTTTATCGATCGCGTAAAAGCCAAAGCCTTAGGAACTGAGGTCTTAAACAACGTAAATCCGGGGCAGATGTTCACTAAAATCGTGCATGACGAATTAGTAGCCACCCTTGGCGGCGAAAAAGTTGATATCAATGTCCGTGAAAAGCTATCTGTTATCATGATGGTCGGTCTGCAAGGGGCAGGTAAAACCACATCGACGGCAAAGCTGGGTTTATACATCCGCCAAAAACTTGGAAAAAAAGTTGGGTTTGTTCCGGTCGACGTTTACCGTCCGGCCGCTATTGATCAACTTCAGACTCTGGCTAAGCAAAATAACTTTCCTTGTTATCCATCGAAAGTCGGCGATAAGCCTGTTGATATTCTGGCGAGCGCTCTTAAATGGGCCGAAGGCGAGATGATTGATGTCTTGTTAGTTGATACCGCCGGCCGTTTACAAATCGACGAAGAGTTAATGAATGAATTAGCTGATCTTCGTAAAGTCGTAACCCCGACAGAAATCTTATTGGTTGCCGATGCGATGTTAGGTCAGCAGTCGGTAAACGTTGCTGAAACATTTCATCAAAAATTAAATCTGACCGGCCTGGTGCTGACCAAAGTAGACGGGGATGCCAGAGGTGGTGCGGCGTTATCAATCCGCGAAGTAACCGGTATTCCAATTAAGTTTTTAGGCTTAGGCGAAAAAGTTTCGGCCTTAGAAGTGTTTCATCCGGATCGTCTAGCGGGCCGCATTTTAGATATGGGTGACGTATTATCACTTGTTGAAAAAGCGCAGGATGTGATCGACGCCAAAGAAGCCGAGCGCTCAGCCAAGCGTATGATGAACAACGAATTTACGCTGGAGGATTTCTTGGCGCAGATTCACCAGTTAAAAAAACTGGGTGGTTTTGAGAGTATGTTGAAATTCTTACCCGGTATGGGTGAGCTGTCTAAGCAGATGAAAAACATGACCCCGCCGGATAACGAGATTAAAAAGATCGAAGCGATCATCAGCTCGATGACCATTCAAGAGCGCAATGACCACAGAATCCTTAATGGCTCAAGGCGTCAAAGAATTGCTTCAGGTTCGGGCACACAGGTTTCCGACGTGAATAAGCTGGTTAAACAATTCGAAGAAGCCAAAAAAATGATGAGCGGGATGATGAAGATGGGCCTTGGTGGCAAAGGAAAAGGTAGCCCATTCGGCGGTTTCGGTGGCAAAGGCCCGGGCTTTCCCTTCTAAATCGCCCTGAATGTGCGAGAAAGTGTTTGATCTTGCGCAATATAAGTTATAAAAAGTTAATCTTTGAAAAAGCGTAAGAGCTTTTATTTTTTAAAGCTGAGAGCTTTTGTTTTATTATTGAGAGGTATTTCAAATGGTAGTTATTCGTCTAGCTCGCGTTGGTGCTAAGCATGATCCTAAATACAGAATCACTGTTGCTGATTCTCGCCGTTATGTAACTGGCAAATTTATCGAAGTTTTAGGAACATACATTCCAACACCTAAAGGTAAGCAAACCAAAGTTGTGTTAAACACAACTAAAGCTCAAGAGTGGTTAGCTAAAGGTGCACAACCTTCTGAAACTGTAAGACACGTACTTAAATTAGGCGGCGTAACTTTACCAGCTCGTAAAAAATCTCCACCTAAGACAAAAAACAAGAACGCTAAAAAAGAAGCGTAATTGAAACAATAAAATAGTGCAGGTCTCCTAATGAGGCATTTACAGTCAAGAATCTGTAAAATCGCTTGAGATCTGCTGATTTTTTTGTCACACTGGATAAGGTTCGGGGGGACTTTAATGGATAATCTAAAAGAACTTGTTGAGCATATGGCTAAGTCATTAGTTGATAAGCCAGAGAATGTAGAAGTTGATGAGATTCCAGGACAACAAACGACTCTTCTAGCGCTTAAAGTAGATAAAGAAGACCTAGGAAAAGTAATCGGTAAACAAGGTAAAACAGCGGCAGCGATGAGAACAATCATTCGTGCAGCTGGCACCAAGCTAAATAAACGTTATCACTTAGACATCGTTGAATAGTAAATACCTTACATATAGAACTTCAAAAAAGGAGTCTTTACAAAAGACTCCTTTTTTATTTTGAAAAACTGTTCAATGCCTAACCACTCTGCTACAAGACACATCATTCATGGCTAATCAAGAAATGCGACTTATCGGAAAAATTAAAGACGCCCACGGATTACGTGGCGATGTTTTTGTTATTTTTTTCTCAAAAGATTATTCCTACGCGGATTTAATCGATGAATTATATATTGAGGATACACCCTATGAGGTGCTTAAAGCCGGCGAACATAAAGATGGTCTGAAGGTACAACTAAAAGGTGTAACCGATCGTAACCAGTCCGAAGCACTTATCGGCAAACAGGTTTATTTACCCGCTGATTTTTTCTTTTCACAAGATGAAGAAGAAGGTCTGTTCTTAGCCGAAATCGAAAATTTTAAAGTCGTAGATCAAAATTTAGGTGAGATCGGCACGATCACCGGTTTTTCATCAAATGTCGCGCAGGATCTACTGATTGTAACTACCGCCGCAGGCAAACAGGTTGAAATTCCGTTTGTCGATCAGTTCGTCGTTAGTATTGATCATGACAATCAGACTCTTCAGATGGATCTGCCTGAAGGCCTGCTGGATATTAACGATTAGGCCTAAAGTTATGAAGTTTACTTACTTAACGCTTTTTCCAGATCTAATTCAGAACTACCTAGGTGATGCGCTGTTAAAAAAAGCCGAAGAAAAAAAGCTATTACAATTTAACGTAGTTAATTTGCGCAAGTATTCTGATAATAAATATAATTCGGTCGATGATACGGCTTACGGCGGCGGCGATGGCATGCTGCTGCGTCCAGATATTGCCGATGCCTGTTTTAACGAATTGTATCGATCTCCTGAATATATACCTGAATCTACCTTAAGAATTTATCTTTCACCGCAAGGTGTGAAGTTAGAACAGGCAACATTGCATAAGCTGTTAAAATACGACCATTTAATACTTTTAAGCGGCAGATATGGCGGCATCGACCAGCGTGTGATCAATCACCATATCGATCTGGAATTATCTCTCGGAGATTTCGTGTTAAGCGGGGGAGAATTGGCCAGCTTAGCTCTGACAGAGAGTCTGTCGCGTTTTATTCCCGGAGTGCTTGGCCATAGCCAGTCAGTGATTGCCGACTCCTTTCATAACGGACTTTTAGAGGCGCCGCAGTTTACTAAACCTTTCAGCTGGGGAGGGGAAGTGGTGCCTGAAGTTTTATTATCAGGACATCATGAAAAAATCGCGAGCTGGAAACACCATATGGGATTTTTAATCACCTGGAAAAAACGCCGCGATCTTTTTTTGACTGCGCAAAAAGAATTGGTCGGAGCAGCTCTTAAGAATCACTTAAAATTTTTAAGCGAACTGAGCAATGAAGAGATTACGGCCTCGGGTCTGACCCGTGAAGATGTCGCCCACTATGTAAATGAGGTAAAAAGTTTATGAAACGTAAAGCGCCTTTGGCTGTAGCCTTACTTCATTATCCCATCGTCGATCGTCAGGGTGATATTTGCGCCACTAATATTACCAACTTTGATATCCATGATATTGCCAGAAGCTGCCGAGTTTACGGGGTTGAACGCTACTACCTGGTGCATCCGATGCAGGAACAGCAAATGTTCGTAGAAAGGGTCTTGGACCACTGGAGAACAGGCGAAGGGTCCAGAATGAATCCGATGCGTAAAACCGCTTTAACCGACGTACGCACCGCCAGCAATGTCGAAGCGGCGCTGGCCGACTGGGGGCACCCTAATGCCCGCATTGTATCGACCCATGCCCGTAACCTCCCGGGACAGGAAAAATTCAGCTTTGAACGCTTTAAAAACGTTCTAGAGCAAGATAATGACCCCTATTTGCTTGTTTTTGGAACAGGTTTTGGTTTAACCCAGGATTTTATGAGAAATTGTTACGCGGTTTTAGACCCAATTAAGGGTGATTCGAAGGACGATTACCGGCATCTTTGTGTTCGAGCCGCAGTAAGTATCTGTCTTGACCGACTACTTGGGTCATGGTAACACATTACTTCTTTTTGATAAGAATTGGACTTTGTCTCCAGTTTAATAATTGGACTTTGTCCAAATAAGTAAGGACTATTTATGGCAAAAGCAGCAGCAAAAAAAGCGACTTCTAAAAAAGTAAAAAAAGCAGCTCCAGCAAAAGGCGCTGACACTAACTTCGTTCGTCGCGTTACCGCAAAATCAGCTAAAAGAAATGCTAAAATCGCAACTTTCCAACCTGGCGACACTGTTAACGTATTCGTTAAAGTTATCGAAGGTGAAAAAGAGCGCGTTCAGTTATACAAAGGCGTTGTTACAAAAATCCAAGGTCACACTCACCAAACTTTTACAGTTCGTAAAATTTCTGCGGGTGTAGGCGTTGAGAGAACATTCCCATTCAATTCTCCAGCGATTGAGTCTGTTGAGTTAGTTGCTCACGGTAAAGTACGTCGCGCTAAACTTTACTACTTACGTGACTTAGATGGTAAAGCAGCTCGTATCGAGTCTGAGTTAGCGTCTACTTCATCTGATGAAGCAAAAGCTTAATACGTTCGACGTAAAGCAATTAAAAGATCTTCCGACTCCCTTTATCGGTATCGATGAAGTAGGACGAGGATGCCTCGCCGGCCCAGTGTGTGCCGGCGTTGTCATTTTAAACGACAAATTTCCCGTAAAACATTTCTTAGATTCTAAAACACTTTCAGAAGAAAAACGCGAGGCCTTAGCTTCCGAGATCCGCGAGTTCCATCACTGGTCGATCGGGTGGGCCTCTGTCGAAGAGATTGATAAAATCAATATTCGCCAGGCCACTTTCTTGGCGATGACGCGCGCTCTGCGCGGCTTAGAAAAAAAGCTCGAAGGCAAGCTGAACGTAAAAGCCGGCACACTGCTGATTGATGGCCGCGACCGTATTGCGGATCTAAAAGAGTACCAACAGCTTCCAATTATTAAAGGGGATCAGCACATGCGTTGCATCTCTGCAGCTTCAATCGTGGCAAAAGTTGCCCGGGACCAGTTAATGGCAGAGCTTGCAAAGGATTTCCCTGAATATGGATTTGAAAAACACAAAGGCTACGCAACCGAAACACACCGTCAGGCTATCGAAAGCCACAAACCAACCATTCACCACCGCAAAACCTTCGGCGGAGTTAAAGAACACCTATAAATTTCACGAGCGGGGAATTCTTGCGGAAAACACCGTACGAAATTTTTTTCTCGCGCGCGGGTGGAGTGTAGCTAGCGAGCGCACGAAGTTTGATGGCGTCGAAGTTGATCTCATCGTCGAAAAAGAAAACCGTAAAGTTATACTCGAAGTTAAATATCTCGATAACTCGTGGCGGGCTTTCGAGCGGGTCGGTACAAAACAGATTCAGCGCCTGAAGTTTGTGTTACTCGGGTTGCGTAAAAAGCTGCGTAACATAAAAGTTGATGGCTACGTGGTTTTTGTGATGAGCGATAACAAGCTGCAGTTTATCTCTCTCGATGAAACTACTTGAGTAAATAAGTCCGAACATTAGCTGCAAAAATTATTTAATCTTTAACTCATCGGGCGGAATAATCTTTGGTGGTTTTCCGTCGAAAGAGAAATCAAAGCGCACGCGCCATTCGGCCTCAAGACCGACCTGCTGTTCGCGGTAAAAATTAACACCCCAGCATTCGCCGGGCGGCTTTAACTGGGTAATCAGAGAAAACTTCTTTAATCGTGAATCACTTTCACGGTTTTCGCTGGTATCAACGATAAATCCTGATAACACGTTAATGTATTTTGTCACAAAACCTAAAGCTAATACTAAGTCATCGACCCGCGGTCCTTCGGCACGGTTAGAGTTGTAACCGATTTTAAAGTACTGTTGCTGGTCATTTAAATACGAAAGCGATGTCGTTGAGTTAGTCGCTGATAAGTACGGGTAATAACTGAACTGATTCGATAATGTGAACTCTTCAAGATATAAATTCAAAGTCCCTGATAAATCAGACAGCGGCTGATTCGTGGTGCTGTACGGATTATCTATCTGGTATAAATCATAAGACTGCGCCAGACGGAAATCTAAAATATCGCGGTATGATTTATCTGAAGTTCTTTTTCTGATCACACGATTCAAAAAAGTCAGGGTGATTAAATGACGGTTGTAAATACGGTCGTGATAATCGTATTGCACGCCGTACGGGGTGTTTAGATCGCTGTCGGCCAGGTTGTTTTTCGACGAAAATGCATATTCTCCGTTGGCGATGTTACCAAAAAACGGATGGGCTTTTTGCTCGACGAATGGAATGTAAGTGTAAGAAAGTTCTGGAATTAATTCATGTTTGTATTTTAGATCCGGGTTTTCAGCATCGTAAATGCGGTACAAACGGCTGCGCGAGTTGATATCTAACTGGGTGTACTGGCGAACATTGTAGCGATCGTTACCCTCTGAGAAAAAGTAGTGGGCTTCATTAAAGGATAATTCAGGAGAAACGTTCACAAAATCAACCGGTGTAAATGTCTGGGTTGAGAACGAAGCCTTGTAAAACAAGCGCTGGCCGGTACGTAAAAAGTCATTTCCTTCGTTAAATACGCCATCGTAAACAGGAGAGCAGCCGACCACATTCAGGTGATCGCAGGCCGGGTCGTTGGCGGTATTGGTTACGTATTTTTGACTGTTAGCTGTGCTGATGTCATCCCATTTTCTTTTACGGTAGAACGAATCAAACTGCGCGTTCATTTTAAAAAAGAACGGCGTTTGGGCAATTTGGGTTGTGGTAAAATCAAGTTTCAATTCAGGCAGCACATGCACCGCCGAAGTATTTGCCTGCAGGGGGTTACTTTCTAAAAGATGTTTGTAATAGATAGAATCAAACTGCGCCAGGGTGTGGTTACCGTGGCCGGAAATATTCAAACGGTTTTCCAGACCGCCTTCAGCATAGGTTTTAAATTCTTCATAAAAATCTTTCGGGTACTGCAGATCACTGATCTGGTTGATTTTTACCCGCGCGTGCGCCACATCATTAATTTCTTGCTGGGCATAGCCCTGCACAGCCCAGCGGCGAAAGGTTTCGCCTTCTTTGAGTTCGCCGCCGGTAATTAATTCTTTCGGAACCTGTGAATCATTAAAGTGAGCAAAATTGATCTGCCCACCGCTGAAGTCCGACACAGCATAGCGGTACTCGATCAGTTCTTTTAACCCGCCGAGCTCGTAGTTTTTTAAAGTAAATGTTAAATCCTGCGATCGCGAAATAGCCCAGAAAAAACTTTCAGAAAAGAAAAGGCCGCGGTTACGGATATAGCCAAACTCCGGAGTTAAAAAACCGGATTGGCGTTCGTTTTTTAGCGGTACCACCAGATACGGCAACCAGAAAATAGGAACATCACTTACTTTTAAAAAAGTATTTTTTAAAAACGCATAGCCACCCAGTTCGGCCCGGATCTGACTGCCTTCAAAACTCCAGGTCGACGGGCAGTTGGTGCAGGTTGTATAATCGGCATCTGCAACAAAAAACGTGTTAGGTCCGCGTTGTTCGATGAGCTTACCTTTAAAGGTGATGTTATTTGATTGTACGTAGCCATTGGTGATCAGCGCCTGGCTTGAATAATAATCGAGAGCGATTTCATCACCGCCGATATTGTATTCGACAGTCTGGATATTTACATTACCGCGAAAGTAGGCGTGTTTTTTCTTTAAATTAAGCTCGACAAAATCCGCGCTGAAATGCTGGTTCTGGTAAATGATCTGCACGTTACCCGAAATTTGCACTAAATCTTTTTCCAGGTCGCGGTATAAGTCTTCGGCAGTGATTGTAAAGCCTGAGATCCTCGAGGTAATTAGTGCGGGTGATGTGGCTTGAACCGGGGCCGACGCTGGTCCGGTTTGAGCCCAGACTGGGCATGAGCAGGTAAGCAGGGTTAATAAAAGTAGTCTAATCCAGGTGTAAATCACTAAATAAAAGTCTAAAAAGAGAAAAATAATTTGTCACTTCAAGACTGAGGTCCATTCACTATTTTTAGTTAATTTCGATAAGTCTTATAGGCGGGTGACTATGCAAGCAAAGTTCTATGAAGTAGGCCAAGTAACAGTTGTTGAAATTAAAGGCCGAATCGAGCCAGATCAAAATAAACCATTTAGAGACGTGTGCGAAAGAAAGCTTAAGGGCCGTAGGGTCGTTTTTTGCCTTGATGGTCTTTCATTCACAGCGTCAGCCAATATTACCACGTTTTTTGAGTCAATTAATGTTATTCCTGAGGCAAAAGTCGTCGGTCTTCAGCATGATTTCTACCGCCTGTTAGAGCTTAAAGGAATCAATATGAAGACCTATTCGACTTTATCTGATGCTATTAGATCTGATGATCTTTTAGATTTAAAGAAAGATTAGAATTTAACTTCTCAAGCATTTTAAGTCGTAAAGTCAAATCTTCAACTTCTGAGATTTTATGGCTTAACTGTTTTCTAGTGGCGTCAAGAAGTTCGGTTTGGCGCTCCATCTCGCCGGTCATGACCGTCATTTGATTTTTACAGTTCGATTCAGAAAGTTGACTTTCCGTTAACAGACGCTGTAATTCGTTTTCTTTAAGACGTAAAGCGTTCACTGTCTGGATGTAATCGTCTTGTACGCGTTTGTACTTAACAAGCTCGTTTTCCACAAAGTGCTTGGTTTCTACCTGTTTTTTTAGACGTAAATTCTCGTTGTTGGCATCAAGTGTGCGTTGCTGCTGTTCAACGATTTCTTTAGATAGAAAGTGAATTTGCTCTTCATAACTTTGGATTAACGCTTTTTTCTCATTCGCATAACGTTGCGAGTTTGTCTGAATCGTTTCTTCCAATGTCTGGATATTGGCTTTTAGCTGATTTTGTTGGGTTTCATGTCTGCTCAAAAGCTGCGCCTGGTAGGCTTCATGCTGGGCAATGAGTTTGGCCTGCTGCGCGTTTTCAGCCGTTAAGTCAGCAACCTGTTTTTTTAAATTTTCAACAAACGGCTTGATAATATTTTTTACTTTTTCATGAAACTTAGAAAGACGGCCTAAATCGGTTTTTTGAGTTTCGATAAGTTTTTCGGCAATCTCAATTTTTAAGCCCTGCTTGTCGATCTTGGCACTCATCTCGTGATGTTCGTGCTGTAATTCTTTGTTTTTGGCAACGAGGATAGAGTTGTGCTCTGCAAACATTTTGTTTTCAAAAAAGAAGGCGTTCTTTTCCTGAATCAATTTCTGGTTTTCAGTTTCGTAGAGCATAAGTTTTCGGTAGTTAACTTTTAACTTATTCTGAAGTTCTTCAACCTGTGCCGTTAATTCGTCTAAGACTTGAGATGATCCGATTGATCTGGGTTTCACATCCTGTGAACGAGAGGCTTGAGTATCACCTTGAACCATTTCCAAATGCTTAAGCTCAAAATCCATAACTTCCTCCTGAAGTTTACACTACAATTGTCGCATAACCAGACTAGACCTGAAATAGCGGCAGGCCTTAAAACCGTAAAACTGGACCTAGATCGGGTGATTTTACTGCAGTTTTTTTACCCAGATGCCGATAATTGGCTTATGAGTGCACTTTCATACAAAGACCGACGAGCCGTTAACGACCTGGATATCAGTGATCTGGGTGTGCCGGATACTGTCCGTTACAACGTTTTAACGTTTGTGGTAAATGAAGAATATGACCGTGCAATCAACTACTTAAAAGATTTCATGGATCGTGATACTGACTATCCAAATTTTAAAGAACGAGTTGATCGTTATATCAATCACGCCATCGATCTGATTTTTGCCATCCGTACGAAAAGAAATTTTCCGGGAATGAGCTTACTTACTAAATCAAAACAGAATGAATTACGCGAAAGATACCGTGAACACTTTCAAGAGTTGAAATCGGTCATGCGTAAAGTTGAAACCTGCCAGGAAGAATTACGTCTTTCAGATATTAAATCGACAACGATGCTTGTTAAATCGGTGTGGTTTTCGACGGTGGTTGTTGTGATTTCTGCAGTTGTTATCGAGATCTTTCAGGGACTTGGGGCAACTTTTTTCGTCGTGTTCGATGATTACCTGAACAAGTCCCTGGAATATGTTTTTAAGATGCTAAATCTTGAATAATTATTTTAGTGTGTTGATCGCTGCACGAAGTACGTCGATAAACTGACCATAATCAAGCTTTTTACCATTAACGAAGATTGCCGGTGTACCGGTGATTTTAGCCGCTTCACCTTCGCCTGCAGTTTTTCTGATAATGTCGTAAGTCTCAACCGATGTTGCGCATGTTTTAAGTTGTGCTCCGTCAATTCCAAGATCTTTACTCATTTTATCCAGGTGTGACTGTAAGTTTGAATCATGCAGCATGGCCTCTTGGTGATCAAAAATCCAGTAATGGATATCCCAACCGCGAGAGAATAGTTTTTCTCCGCACAGCGCCCAGCCGGCTAATTCGCAGCGGGTGCCATCACCTTTAGACGGAATATGCGGGTTGCATGAGCCATCAAGCGGGTACGGTTTAAAAACCATTTTGACATCTTTATTAGTTGCTAAGAAGTTTTTAATCGTACCGGCGGCTGTTTTACAGTGCGGGCATTTAAAGTCGGCAAATTCCACCAACACCGGAGCTGAAGCTTCGCTGCTGCCTTTAGTAAGGCCTGCGGTATTGTCAAAATTGACAGCCTGTGCCTGTTGCCAGTGATAAACTTTTTCAGGAACGATTTTAGCCATCTGATCTAAGCCGAAATTATCGCGGACAGAGCCAGAGATAAACCAAGCTAAAACCGGTACGGCAGCCAGGGTTCCCAGGATATTTTTTTCGCCGGTGATGGCCGCGAAGTTGAATTTGCTGTCTGAGTAGAGCGACCAGGTCAGAAATACAATAATGAAAGATAAAACGTAGCCTGCAATACAAAACGGGCAGTAAACTTTGATTTGTACAATCGAGACAAATAACAAGAATAACGAGAATAATGCCGAAACCGCAGTCAAGCCTTTAACGATCGATTTGTAGCCATCGCTTTCTTCAAACCAACCTAGTTTGGCAAAAAGAAAAATACCTAACATAATAATTGAATAGCTTAAGCCCAAGACCGCAATAGGAATCGTGAAGATTTCGGCATAGCTGCTTAAAGCCGCTACATCGCAATTTACTTTTTCGCTGATCTGGCACAGTGAACTGCCGTTCATACCAAGTTTAACCATATAGTGGTGGTAAGACAGATAGCCAAAAACACCAATTGAAGCCAAGAAACTTAACAACAAGAAATTCATTTTTTTAGTCATATTTTTATTTTTTGACGATTAAAGGTTGAAATCAAGCAATCATTTATTAACATAGTGCAATGACTTTGGTTAAGGTTAAGTATGACTACTACATGAGAATTCGCAGCAAGGTCGAAGACTTAGTGGGTAATCGTACGCGCTCTATCCAGAAGTATCAGCAGGATTACGAGCTGGAAATAAACCGATCTTCGTGGGAAGTCGGGCGCAAACAAGAGTTGTTTAAGCAGATGGATAAGTGCCAGATAGTCTATATCGGGGATTTTCATGCGCAGGCGCAGTCAACCAGAGCGGTACTGCGAATTGCCAGAAAACTAGGGGCGCAGAAGGTTTGCCTGGGGCTTGAATGTTTTTTTGCCGATCACCAGAAAATCCTCAATGCCTATCTGCAGGGGCATTTAAGCGAACGCGAATTTTTAAAAAAAATTGAATGGAAGAAGAACTGGGGCTTTCCATGGGAATTTACGCGGCCCTTAATGAAATGGGCCAGTCAGAATAAAGTGCCGATCGTGGCCCTGAATTCCGGGGGGAATAAAAAATTTGCCGATCAGGATCGTTTAACGGCAAAGCTTATCTCAGAGGCAATTAAAGAAAACCCAGAGCGTAAGATGCTGGTGCAGTACGGGGATTTTCATCTGGCGGCAAGACATTTGCCGGCTGAAGTTAAAAAATTAAACCGCAAGATTTCTGATGTCGTTCTGTTGCAAAGTCCTGAAAACTTGTATTTCAAACTTTTAAAACAAGGTAAAGACCCGTCGACCGTAGATTTTATTAAATTATCAAATAACCGTTGGGCCCTGATGTCAGTGGTGCCTTGGGTAAAATGGCAGGATTATCTGTTATATCTCGAAACCGGACACGATAAAAAAGTTAAAGTCGAAGATTACGATTTAACAGACCATGTTTCGCAAGCTGTCCAGGTATTAAATAACATCTTAAATATTTCCATTAAAGTCGACAATCTGGAAGTGTACTCGGTCAATGATGAAGTTTTGTTTAACAAAATCCAGAAACTATCATCTGCCGAGCGGGCATTTTATAAAGAGTTGTTGCTGTCAGGCCAGTCTTTTTATTGCCCCGAGCAGCAAATGGGATTTGTAGCCCGGGCTTCGTTAAACCAAATTTCTAAAGTTGCCGCACTTTATGTGCTTTATAAGCTGGGCGTTTATAAAAAATCACTCATTGATGGCAAAAAGGATTTTTTAAAAAACATCTGGGTTGAGATGCTCACCTATTTTTTAACTAAAATCATTAACCCGAAAAAGAAAACAGACACCTTCGATGATATTCGCCAGGCCTTGCGTTCAGAGCAGTTCAGCGACAAGGGTAAAGAAGCCCTGGTGCTGGCGCTAGAGCAAAAATTAAACGAAGTGCGTTTTGCGACCTTTCAGGATCTGTCGTTTTTGAACAAGAAAAACACGCCCTCAAGAAACAAAAAAAGCTATGCCACCGCTGCGCAGATCCTTGGCGGGATTATGGGCGAAAAAGTCTACACCGCGTTTCAGAAAAAAATCTTAAAATTACCGCAACAGAAGCAGTTGTTATTAAAAGATCTGCAAGGTAAACACTTTACCCAAGCCTATTACGAGGCCGTCGAAATCATCGATTCATGGCCTTCGTCATTTAAGTCAAAATTTGACAAATTCTAATAAAAGTCGACTGTTACTTTTTTAAAAGAGATGCAGTTAGCTTTTCTTTTTACCGACGAGTTGTTTGAACTCTTTGCCCGGTTTAAAGCGGGGGATAGAGCATTCCGGGATTTTGTGGGTTTCGCCGGTTTTTGGGTTGCGGCCGGTTTTGGCTTTACGCGCCTGAATTTGAAAAGAACCAAAGCCTACGATTTTGACTTCTTCGCCTTTGGATACGGTTTTTTGAATCACTTCCAGGGTAGTGTTGATCATTGTCTCAACTTGAGACTTTGATAGTTTGGTTTTATCAGATACCGCTGAAACTAATTCCGCTTTATTCATCTATTCCCCGTATGGCTTTCAAAACGAACTATGAAGCTAATAAGATCGGGCTTTTCAGTCATCTTTTTCTGCATAACATTACGGATTTTCTTAACTTTGGTCGTAGGATTGCCGAAATGTGAGACATGAGCAGAAGTTATCAATATCTATTTTTGAGCTTATTTTTACTTTTTGGCCTATCGTCATTTTATATTTGCTTTGACATTTATATCGATGGCTCAGAATTCGATAAAAAGCGTATCCAGTTCCTGTCAAAAGCCTTAGAAGAAAAAAAGCTCGAAATTCAATTAGTTAAGCTAGAAAGCTCACCAACAACGGCAAACCGCGCGATTGCCTCGGTTGATTCCGAAGTACAAAGATCACTGCAAAAGATGAAGCATAAAGATGTGGATCTTTCTGAGTTCTATTTTCTGCGTATTAACGAGCTCAAACAAAAAAAGCAGTATGAAGAAGCTTTAACGATGGTTGAGAAAATCAAAAAGACGACGGCCAATGATGAACATTTGGCCCGCGCTGACTACGAAACCATAGCCCTTAAGTGTGCGAATTTTAAGCTGACTGAAACCTGTATTGATACTTTAGATAACATGGTTGTTCAGTACCCCGGATCATACTGGACGGGTAAGGGATTACAGTGGCTATCAAAATCGTATACGGCACTTAACCGCAAAGAAGAGGCACGCAAGATAGAAGGTATTTTAAAATCGGATTTTGCGGGTTTGAAGGTTGAATAATATGAGTAAACTTGTATTTGTTATGGCAGTTTTTGCTTCTTTAACCCTCCATGCCGGTGCCACGCCGGTTGATAAGACTGCGGTGGTCAAAAACGATCAGATCGTAAGTCAGCCGTCTGAATGTTTAGCTAAAAAAACCCTGCCTTGTACCTTTAAAGCGATATCGCGCCACAAAGCCATGGTCGATAAAACAGAATTTGTTTTCTTAAAAGGGACGGTTGTTAAAGTTACTAATTTTTCTCAGTTAGATCTGGAACCCATTGTCGGCGGTTTTATTGTGACAGGGTCTGAGGCTCCGGTGAGCGTAAAGGGTGTTAGTTTAACTAAGTTTCCTTCGTATGCGGATACTACTAAGGGCCAGATCGAGGTGATTGACGGTAAAGACTTTTATGTCTTTAAGTTTACGGATGGTGAAGCGGAGAGATATTTATTGGACCGTGAACCATTCTTAAAGAAACTGTCATACTTCTATAACGACATCGAGTCATTGCGGACAGAATACAAAAACATTTCGCCTATTTACAATAAAAGCTTCAAGCAGGATGTCGCACTTCATAAGCGCATTATAACCCGTCGAATCGCTTCGATCGAAGAAGAAAAAAAGCTGGAAGCTGAACGTCAACGTCAGTTACGCGAGTTGCAACGTAGAAACAAAGAAATCTTTTTTAAGAGGACTTTCGTGCAATAAATCGCTATCCTAGTTCAATGTTAGCGCATCGTAGAGCAAAAATCGTAGCCACAATCGGACCAGCAACTCAAGACCCAGAAAATATCAGCAAAGCCATTCGTGCAGGAATGAATGTCGCAAGACTTAATTTCAGCCATGGTACGCATGAAGATCATTTAAAGGTGATTCATGCTGTCAGAGAAAAATCAAAAGAGCTCAATGCCCCTGTTACGATCTTGCAGGATCTGCAAGGTCCGAAAGTGCGTGTTGGTTTGTTTGAAAAAGGCTCGATTAATCTGGCGCCGAACCAGGTTGTCACTGTCACAATCGAAGATGTGCTGGGTAAAGAAGGTTTAATCCCGAGTGATTTTAAAGAGCTTTGCAAAGCTGCAAAGCCCGGTAATCGCATTTTAATCGACGATGGTCTGATCGAGCTCGAAGTTTTAAAAGTGGGTGAAAAAGCTCTCGAAGCCAGGGTTATTTACGGCGGCATTTTAAAAAACCGCAAGGGCATGAATTTGCCGGGCGTAATGCTGCCAGTCGATGCGATGACCGAAAAAGATTTAAAAGATTTGGATTTCGGCCTGAAAAACGGTGTCGATTATGTGGCTCTGAGTTTCGTGCGTTTCGGAAAAGATATCCGTCAGTTGCGTGATATCATTGACTCGCATAAATCACCGGCACGCATCGTTGCTAAAATTGAAATGCTGGAAGCGCTTGAAAATTTAGAAGAAATCGTCCGTCTGTCGGATGTGGTTATGGTTGCCCGGGGTGACTTAGCGGTCGAAGTCGGACAAAGTCGTCTTCCGAGCTCTCAGAAAAAAATTATTTCTTTATGTAATAAGTTAGGTAAACCGGTCATCACGGCTACGCAGATGCTCGATTCTATGGTTGAAAACCCGCGCCCGACACGGGCCGAAATCACTGATGTCGCCAATGCGGTGTTAGATGGAACTGATGCACTTATGCTTTCAGCTGAATCGGCAAGCGGAAAATATCCGTTTAAAGCCATTCGTACGATGCATGAAATTATTCTTGAAGTTGAAAAGTCGGAAGAGAATTACTACAAGCTGTCTTTAGAAAATGAATTGTTATCTACCCCGGCTGCAATTGCGGCAAGTTCGGTGCTTTCTGCATTAAAGCTCAATGCATCTGCAATTGTGTGTTTAACCACCACCGGTAAAACCGCACAGATTATTTCTACTTTCCGCCCCAAAGCGCAAATCGTGGCGATTACGACTGATGTCGAAGTTTTAAATCGTTTAGAGATTACCTGGGGTTTGCAGACATTAACGCTTCAGCCGTACAGTTCGCTAAAAGATATTATTAATCAGGTTGAGCAGCTGTTGATCGAAAACGGTTTAGGTAAAACCGGTGATAAAATTATTTTCACCCTTGGCCAGCCGATCGCTGAAAAAGGTAAAACCAATTCTTTACACGTGCACACGTTAGGTGGCGAAGAATATAAAAAGGCAGCCGATGCACAGCTGCCTCTTAGATTCTCTGCAGTAAAAGAAATTTAACCTTAACCGCAACGTCTCCATTTAAATTTTAGTCTTTGACCGAAAGCTGCGTCTGTTGAATCGATCACCAGGCGCGCTCTTGGTTTTAAGAATTTGATTAAACTTTTAACGCCAATTTGTGATTTGATTTTTACACGGATATTCTGACCGCCGGCTAAACAAGCTATCGTGCTGCCGATTTTACCGATATTGCCAAAGCTTCCTAAAACGCCGGGAGCCTGGTTTCTGACCGAAACGACGTAATCTTTATTGATAGGACCTTTAAATAATTTTTGTTCAAAACCAAACGCTTTGCCGCCTTCAATTTCTGCTTTGATAAATTGGTATGCAACAGCACCTGTGTTTGTAACTTCGACAAAACCTCGGTAATCAACTTGCTCAAAATCAAAAGCCCAGCCGTGAGGAACATTGATATCGACGATGATAGAACAATTTTTTTCGTCATTAGAATCGCCGGGATTGGCCGTGCCTTTACCTAACTCTACTGAAAAACGATCATACAACACGCTTAGATAGTTTAAGTCAGAAGTGATCACGGCATTTGCTGAACTGGCATCACAACCAGATCCGTCAATACGTACACCTGTAACCGCTGCAGATGGTGGTACCTGGGCAAATGCTTTAACTGATAAAAGTAATAATCCGATAAGAACTGTTTTCATTTTTTAATAATCTCCGTAAAGTGGTTCGTACGCAGAATGACTAAGCAAGCACAAGGCCAAGTTAAAAAAAGCCAGAGTGGCACTAGCCGCAAAATTGTTCATTTAGGGAAATTTAGTGAAATTTCTACTCGAGTTTTTGCTCGTGTTCAGGCCCAGAAGAGATAGGCTAGAGCTGAAAGGCTGATACCAATTCCCCAGTCGGCCACCGGGGAAGAGGTGAAATAACTATAAACCATCATAGCCAGGCCGATGAGCATAATTCGCACCCATTAAAACGACATCGGTTTACAATCGGGAGCGATCGTCATTTTACCTTCGGTCGCTTTTAAGACTGCTTCTGGTGTTAAATCAGGTGCGTATTCACGGAGGACAAAACCGTTTTCAGTAATGTCGATGACACCATAATCAGAAACGATCTTTTTAATACAATTCACGCCCGTTAGTGGCAGCGTACACTTGGTGCGAAGTTTTGAATTACCTTCTTTGTCCGTGTGTTGCATGGCTACGATCACGTTTTTTGCGCCCGCAACTAAATCCATTGCGCCGCCCATACCTTTAACCATTTTTCCGGGAACCATCCAGTTAGCGATCGAACCAGTCTCGTCGACTTCCATTGCACCTAATACCGTTAAGTCAATGTGACCGCCGCGAATCATCGCGAAACTGTCAGCTGAAGAAAAGAAACTGGCCCCCTTAAGTGCTGTCACTGTTTGTTTGCCGGCGTTGATTAGATCAGGATCTTCGGTGCCTTCTAAAGGGAACGGCCCCATGCCGAGTAATCCATTTTCGCTCTGAAACATAACAGTTTTAGAAGCGGGGATGTAATTCACCACTAAAGTAGGAATACCGATTCCAAGATTAACTGTGTAGCCATCTTGAACTTCCTGGGAAATACGTTGAGCAATTTGTTCTTTACTTAATGGCATGTGATTAACCTTTTCTTACCGTACGCTGTTCGATGCGTTTTTGCAGATTTGTACTTTTGAAGATTCGTTGCACATAAACACCGGGAGTATGGATTTGATCCGGGTCTAATTCGCCAACTTCAACTAATTCTTCAACTTCAGCGACCGTGATTTTACCAGCTGTTGCAATCATCGGGTTAAAGTTACGAGCTGTTTTTCTGTAGACCAGATTTCCGAACTTGTCGCCTTTCCAGGCTTTAACAAAGGCAAAATCACCAACGATACCTTTTTCTAAAACGTAGTCGCGGCCTTCAAAATTGCGCACTTCTTTGCCTTCGGCGATTTTAGTGCCGACACCGGTTGGCGTGTAAAACGCAGGAATCCCGGCTCCTCCGGCACGTAAACGCTCAGCTAATGTGCCTTGCGGGCAAAATTCCAATTCTAATTCGCCAGACATAAATTGTTTTTCAAACGTCGCGTTTTCGCCAACGTAGGAAGACATCATTTTTTTGATCTGGCGGGTTTGCAATAATAAACCTAAACCGAAATCATCAACGCCGGCGTTGTTAGATACGCAGGTGATGCCCTTAACGCCTGAATCGCGCAGGGCTTCGATACAGTTTTCCGGAATACCGCAAAGGCCAAAACCACCGACTAAGTAGGTCATGTGGTCGGCAACACCTTTTAAGGCCTCTTTTGCATTAGCATAAACTTTAGATGACATAATATCCCCAGGCTAATTTATTTTTAGTTGTATTTCTCAACAATTACAGAAACCGCTTCGCCGCCACCGATACATAAAGTAGCTAAGCCGCGTTTGGCATTACGGGTGTGTAAGCCGTGAACTAACGTTGTTAAGATACGCGCGCCAGAACCGCCGATCGGGTGACCGATAGCAATTGCACCACCGTGCACATTGATTTTTTCCATCGGAATTTCTAATGATTTCTGGGCGGCCATGGTAACGTTAGCAAACGCTTCGTTGATTTCATATAAATCAATATCATTTACGTTTAATGAAGCAAGTTGCAGCGATTTTTTAATCGCGCCAACCGGAGCTGTTGTAAAGTACTTAGGCTCCTGTGCAAAAGTTGCCTGTGATACGATCGTAGCAAGTGGTTTTAAACCGCGTTTTTTAGCTTCAGTTTCAGTCATTAAAACCACAGCGGCCGCACCGTCATTGATTTTTGAAGCGTTAGCCGCAGTGATGGTGCCGTCTTTTTCAAACGCCGGTTTTAGACCCGGCATTTTATCAAACATCGCCTTAGTTGGTTCTTCGTCTGCAGCAAAAGTTACATTGCCTTTTTTGCCTTCGATTGTGACCTCAGCGATTTCGTTTTTGAAATGGCCGGCAGCCGTAGAGGCCTGGGCTTTTTTATAGGAATCAATAGCAAATGCATCCTGGGCTTCGCGAGAGAAAGAAAATTCACGTGAGCAGATTTCAGCGGCATTACCCATGTGAAAGTTATTATATGGATCCCAAAGGCCGTCTTTGATCATTGAGTCGATCATCTGTACTGCGCCCATGCGGTAACCGTTACGAGAATTTTCTAATAAGTGCGGAGCTAGCGACATGTTTTCCTGACCACCGGCTACGGCAATCGTTGTATGTCCTAAACGTAAGGAATCGGCCGCTAACATCACGGCTTTTAACCCCGATCCGCAAACTTTGTTGATCGTCATACAAACGGCAGAGTTTGTAATGCCGGCATAGATCGCTGCCTGACGCGCAGGAGCCTGACCAACACCAGCAGTTAAAACCTGACCCATGATAACTTCATCAACTTCGGTCGGTTTTACATTAGCTTTATCTAATGCTGATTTGATGGCGATGGCGCCTAAACGGGGAGCGGCCAGTGTAGATAGTTGACCTTGAAAGCTTCCTACCGGAGTTCTTTGTGCAGATACGATGACGATTTTTTCCATTTTATACCTCTGGGGTTAACCCGACATTCCTTTGTTAAAATTTGAATTTAAGTAAATTTTGAGGGCGAAGTTAACCTTCGTTTCCTCGGCATCCGGCGATTCTAACACAGCCCTGAAAAAAAATTAAAATAAAACCCGTTGACAGGTTTTAGAATATGTCGCAACGCTATTTTGTATATTCATCAGGAGTACTCGGTGGCTAAATCGATAGTTAAAAAGATTGCGTCTAAAATTAAAGCAAAAGTAGCGGCTAAACCCGTTGCGAAGGCTAAACCTGCAGCAAAAACTGTAGTAAAAGCCAAAGTTCAGGCAAAAGTAGCCGCTAAAGCGGCAGCCAAGCCTGCAGCTAAAGCGAAAGTTGTTCTTAAAAAAGAGGCTAAAACTGTTGTTAAGAAGGCCGAAGCTCCGAAAAAAGTTGAAACCAAAGCGGTAGTGGCTGAGAGCGTTAAACCGACTAAGGCTGACGCTAAGCTTAAAACTAAATCAAAAAAAGCTGAGAAAAAAACGACTGACGATGATGATGATTTTTCGTTTGATGATAATTTCGGCGATTCAGAAATCTCTGACTATGAAGACGATTTAAAAGACGTCGAAGAAGTTGATGAAGAAGAAAACCTAGATGTCTTGGATGAAGAAGAAGAAGAGCAGAAGGATGAAGAGATTTATCTGACTGATTCTGAAGGCCGTCGCTTATGCCGCGTGCGTGATTGTGACCAGGTCGCCAATGTTGAAGGTTACTGCCGGTACCATTATTTATTACTTTGGAAGCGAATTCAGATCAGAAAAGCTATCTTACAAGATGGCAAACTAGAGAAATATGTTGAGGATTTAACATCACGTTATCCGGATAAGTTCTTAGAAATGATCAAGAAAGATCTTAAGTCTGAGAAAGAATTTTTATCAGCGATCCAAGAACTTGAGATCGACGAGTCGGCACTTAACGAAATCGACGGCAGCGACGAAGAAACACAAAGCTTTGCCGATGAAATCCGGGGTATTGGCGAAGCGCCAAGCATGGATGAAGACGGGGATTATTAGTAAAAAAAAGGAAGCTTTAAGCTTCCTTTTTTTTTATATCTAAACTTTAAATCAAAATTATTTCTTCGACAGTTGTTCGGTCGTTTTGCGTAAGTTGTCAGATAGCGTACGCATGACAATTTTTACCCACGCCGGTAATTTATCTAACTGCTCGAGAAGGTTTACGTACGGTAGCACCACCACGACAGAGTCCTGGTTGGCTTTGATGGTCGCGGATCTTGGTTTTAAATCGAATAGCGCCATTTCGCCGATCAGTTGACCATCTTTAGCTTCGCTGACTTTTACGTCTTTGCCTTCGATTTTTTTGATGATGTCAAAGCCGCCTTTTTTGACGACGTACATGTTGTCTGGGATTTCTCCCTCGTAAAAAAGCACGGTGTCTTTTGGAATCTCACGGACTTCAGCCATACAACAATGGTGACTGATAATTTAGCTAGTGTAAATCATCCTTTTTCTTTTTTTTGAACATTTGCGGTTCTTGACCTAAGCCTTCGGCAAATTCGTCGAATTCTTCTTCGGTAGCGTCTAAAATGTCGCTGGATTTTTCGTCGTCAGCATTTTTTAGAACGCCTTCGTCATCAGCCAGACCTAATAGCTTGTTGGCTTCAGCCTCAAGGTCTGGGTTTTCGGTCGAGTGCTGGATCCAAACTTTTTTGCCGTCAAAGTTGGTCTCAGTCCATGTGTACGGAAGCTCCAGATCCTGATTGTTTTCAAAGTACTCGGCAACCAGTGAGGCCAGCGCATCTACAGCGATCGAAATCGTTTCAAAAACCTTGTTTTCGTCTTTTGCCGGATTTGGCGGCAGATCTACCGAAGCTTCAAAGTTAAAATGCTTAAGTTCGCCTTTAGAGTGAAGCCCGATGCGTAGCGTTATTTCTTTCTGATAAATGCGGCCGTCGACTGATAGGCTCATGGTTTTTCCCAGCTGTTTTTCGAAATTCTGCACAAAAACTGATCTGATTTGCTCGCTAAACTCCTGAGGGAAAGCGGTCCATTTTTGGCTGATTTTATAACGTGGGTTCATGCACTAATCCTATTCTTGTAAACAAGCTCTTTACTACACGGTAGTCGATCATTGTTTGACTGTGACAGAGAGGTTTTTTATACCTCTTGTCTTACGTTTCATAACCTAAAAAGGATGAGCTCGCAATGACGGATGTCAATGTCACGACACAAGATAATTCAATCAATATCCCAAAGAACTACTTAAACAATGATGTGGGTTTAGGTCGCGGCGTTTATATTTCTACATACGGCTGTCAGATGAATGTGAATGACACAGAAAGAATGCACACTCTTTTAGAGATGGCTAATTTTTCTCCGGTGCAAACTCCGGAAGAGGCCTCTTTGATCATCATCAATGCCTGTTCAGTACGTGAAAAACCGGTTCACAAAGTTTATTCAGAAGTCGGTACTTTTAAAAAATTAAAAGAGAAAAACCCTGGCTTAAAAATCGGTGTCGGCGGTTGTGTCGGCCAGCAGGAAAAAGATAATCTCATCAAAAATCAACCGTTAATCGATTTCGTTTTCGGAACAGACAATATCGATAATCTGCCGAACTTAGTTTCACAGGTCTTTGAGACCGGCACTAAAGCGGTGAATGCAAAATTTGAACACCGTGCTCCTTATCACGTTGAAACTTTGGTTCGTAATCCGGGAGTTTCTACTTTTGTAAACATCACTAAAGGCTGCGATAATTTCTGTACGTTCTGTATCGTTCCGTACACTCGTGGCCGTGAAAAATCACGCCCGTTGTCGCATATTCTTTTAGATGTGCGCACGCTGATCCAGCGTGGTGTAAAAGAAGTTACTCTTCTTGGCCAGAATGTAAATTCATACAAATCTGAAGATGGTCATGACTTTGCTGATCTACTTAAAAAAGTTGCGCTCGAGACTGACATTGAGCGTATCCGGTACACAACATCACACCCTAAAGATTTTAATGAAAAGCTTATGCATGTGATGGCTGATCATCAGGATAAAATCTGTGAATATGTTCACCTTCCGTTTCAGTCTGGCAGCACCAAGATTTTAGATCGTATGAACCGTAATTATACGCGTGAAGAGTATATTGCTAAGATCAACCAGATGAAAAAAATCATCCCGAATTTAGTTCTCTCAACTGATATTATCGTTGGTTTTCCGGGCGAAACTGAAGAAGATTTTAATGATACAGTTCGAATGGTTGAAGAAATTGGTTATGAAACCATTTTTGCTTTTATGTATTCGCCACGCCCTTTTACAAAAGCGGCTAAATTCGAAGACCAGGTGGCTGAAGAAGTTAAAAACCGCCGTTTAAACCACTTATTCGATGTTCATGATAAATTAGCATTTGAATTGGTGGCCAAATACACCGGCCAGACTTTAAACGTGCTTGTCGAAAGTGTTAACGAGCAAGGTAAAGCCTTCGGCCGCAGCACGCAGAATAAATCAGTGTATTTCTTAGGCTCTAAAGAGTTAATCGGTAAAACTGTTCCGGTGCGTATCATGACTTCAACACCGAACGTACTTCGCGGGGAGCTTGTCGGCTCAGCCGCAGGAATGCAACAGGTTCAGTAATGGTTGTAGATTATCAGCTTAAGGCAGATTTTTTATTTAACTCTCAGCAGGACGAAAAATTTAATTTCGATGATGATGATTTAGTTGAATTAAAGCCGTACGGTTTAAGCCTGGATAACAACACGTCACGTCCGTTTTTAATTTTAAAAGACGCGCTCGGTGAGCACACATTGCCGGTTGCCGTTACGCAGATTGAAGCCGGTGTTACACTTTCGCAATCTAATCAAACTCAGATAGCGACGACGCCGCATGCTTTTTTAGAAAAGTTACTGCAAAGCCTGGATATTAAGATTGAACGCTGTGTGTTTATCGAAATTACCGGTAACCACCAGTACGTACGCATTTTCATGAACGGTCATCCCAGATACCAAAGCATAAAAGTTCGCGCTGATGAGGCGATGAGTTTATGTCTGCATTTAAAGGTTCCGTTTTTTGCGACCAGATCTTTTATTCAGAAGTCAAAAATTATGTCGACCAGCTCAATGGATGAAACGGCCCACATCGTTATGCAGCAGCGTAATGTTGCGGTTAAAAAGGAACTTCTTCACTAATGATCGTCGAAGCGCGTGGTAAAAAACCAATCTTAGGTGAGGATGTTTTTGTCGCTGATAACGCCCGTATTATCGGCGATGTGGTTTTAGGTAATCATGCCTCTGTTTGGTATAATGTTACAATCCGCGGTGATGTCATGCCGATCACGATCGGGGCCGAGACCAATATTCAAGACGGTTCGGTCTTGCATGGTACCTACGGTAAGTTTGCTTGTAAAATTGCCGAGCGGGTAACGATTGGTCATAACGTGATTCTGCATGGCTGTACTATCGGCCGTAAGTGTTTAATCGGTATGGGTTCGATTGTGATGGATGGTGCCGAAATCGGTGAACATTCGGTTGTCGGTGCTGGAAGTTTAGTCACTGAGGGTAAGAAATTTGAGCCCTATTCTTTAATTGTGGGGCGCCCTGCGGTGTTTAAACGTCGACTCACCTCAGAAGAAATCAGGTTCCTCGACCAGTCAGCGGATAATTATTTGCTCTATAAAAGCTGGTATTGATAGAATTTTGAGTACAGTAAATGCATCCGCTACCGGATGCGCAACCTTGACAGTAGGGGTACTCAAATCATGTCAACCAGACCTTTCGACCTAGCATTAACCTTCGATGATATTTTATTGGTTCCACAATTTTCTGAAGTGGTTCCCACTGAAGTTGTTCCTAAAAGTCATTTTGCTAAAGATATATTTTTAAACGCACCGGTGATCTCTGCCGCAATGGATACTGTGACCGAACATCGTATTGCCAGAATCATGGCTCAAAACGGTGGCTTAGGCATTATCCATAAAAATATGTCAATTGAAGATCAGGCTTTTCAAGTTGAGAAAGTTAAAAAATATGAATCAGGTATGATTCAAGATCCGATCACTCTTTCGCCGGATCATTATGTTTCTGAAGCCTTACAGATGATGGCCAAGTATTCGATCTCAGGGGTTCCTATCACCAGCCAAGGCAAGCTTGTCGGAATCCTGACTAATCGCGATTTACGTTTTGAAAACAATGTCAATCAGCCGATTAAAAACATCATGACAAAAGAAAATTTAGTGACTGCTCCTGAAGGAACTACCTTAGAAGACGCAAAAAAAATCTTACAAAAACACCGTATCGAAAAATTGCCGGTTGTGAATAAAGAAGGTGTGTTAAAGGGATTAATCACCATCAAAGATATCGAAAAATCAAAGGCCTTTCCGCAATCAACCAAAGATACGCAAGGCCGTCTTATTACGGGTGCGGCAGTTGGCGTAGGGCAGGGAAGCACAGACCGCGTAGATGCTTTGATCGCAAGTAAAGTCGACGTGCTTTGTGTTGATACAGCCCATGGACATTCAAAAAACGTGATTGAAATGGTTAAATATGTTCGCAGTAAATATAAAGACGTGGTTCTTGTTGCCGGCAATGTCGTAACAGAAGAAGCTACAAAAGTTTTAATTGAATGTGGTGCTGATGTTGTGAAAGTCGGTGTTGGTCCCGGCAGCATCTGTACAACACGTGTAGTGGCCGGCGTCGGTATGCCGCAAATTTCTGCGGTGATGAAATGTTCTGCGGTAGCAAAAAAATTAGGTAAAACAATCATTGCCGATGGCGGTATTAAATATTCAGGAGACGTCACTAAAGCCTTAGCCTTAGGTGCAAACTCGGTCATGATCGGAAATCTTTTAGCCGGCGCCGAAGAATCACCGGGTGAAACGGTATTGTACCAGGGCCGTACATATAAAGTTTATCGTGGTATGGGTTCATTGGGAGCCATGGCTCAGGGTTCAAAAGACCGGTATGGCCAGATGGATACAGCTGAAGAAGATAAACTGGTACCAGAAGGTATCGAAGGAAAAGTTCCTTACAAAGGAAGTGCCAGCGGTATCATTCATCAACTTGTAGGTGGTTTAAAATCAGGTATGGGTTACCTGGGTGCGAGAAACATTGAAGAATTGCAGGCAAAGGCTCAGTTTGTTCAGATCACAAGTTCTGGTCTTAAAGAATCGCATGTTCATGATGTTAGTATCACTAAAGAAGCTCCGAATTACAGAATGGAATAATGTTAAATTATGTTACAGCACTCAAAAGTATTGATTTTAGATTTTGGTTCACAAGTGACGATGTTAATCGCCCGCAGATTACGTGAACTCGGTTATTACAGCGAAATAAAAAGTTACCAAACAGACATTGCAGAAATTAAACTTTTTAAACCCGATGCAATTATCTTAAGTGGCGGCCCTTTTTCGGTTTATGAAAAAGAATCGCCGACCAAAGATGTTAAAGAAGTTTTAGAAGTCGCTCCGGTTTTGGGGATCTGTTACGGCATGCAGCTGTTGGCTCACCAGATGGGAGGCGCGGTTGAATCAGCAAAGCACCGCGAGTACGGCCATAAGCCGGTTTCGTTTAAAAAATCTTTTAATAATATCCCAAACAAAGTTAACGTGTGGATGAGTCACGGCGATGTGGTCACAAAGATCCCTTCTGGTGCCGAGCTTTTGTGTAGCACTGAAGATCACATTGCCGGATTTTACTCTGACCGATACTGGGCTTTGCAATACCATCCTGAAGTTTCGCATTCTGAATATGGTAAAGAAATTTTACAGGCTTTCTTAGAAAACTTTAAAGTTAAAGCCGACTGGAATGCAAAGTCATTAGTCAGTGAATGCACAGACATGGTTTTGAAAACTGTGGGTCCCACAGATCATGTGCTGTGTGCGCTTTCGGGCGGGGTGGATTCAAGTGTAGTGGCTACACTTTTAACCAAGGTTTTAGGTGCCGAGCGGGTGCACTGTGTTTTTATCAATAACGGCTTGCTGCGCTTAAATGAATTTGAAAACGTTTTGAGCCAGTATAAAAAAATCGGTCTTAATGTTCATGGTGTTGATAAAGAAAAAGAATTCTTATCAGCACTGGCTAATCTGACTGATCCCGAGAAAAAACGAAAAGCGATTGGTAAAACTTTTATTGATGTGTTTGATCAGGTGATTGCCGATGAATTAAAACACGCCGGTGGCAAAATTAAATTCCTGGCCCAGGGCACACTTTATCCAGATGTCATTGAATCTGTGTCGAGTGTTGGTGGCAGTGTCACGATTAAATCGCATCACAATGTGGGCGGCCTGCCTGAGAAAATGAATCTTAAGCTGGTTGAACCGGTTCGTTATTTATTTAAAGACGAGGTTCGTAAGCTGGGTTTAGAGCTTGGACTTCCGCAAGAGATGATCGGCCGCCATCCGTTTCCGGGGCCTGGATTAAGTATCCGCGTGATTGGCGAAGTCACTAAAGAAAAACTAGAGATCTTAAAGAAAGCCGATGATGTGTACATTTCGGCACTTCGCCGCGAAGGTTTTTATGATCAGATCTGGCAGGCGTTCTGCGTGATTTTGCCGGTGCAAACCGTAGGGGTCATGGGAGACGGTCGTACCTACGACTCTGTTCTGGCCTTAAGAGCCGTGACTTCCATTGACGGGATGACTGCTGACTGGTTTGATTTTCCGTCAGGCTTTTTGAAAAAAGTTTCTAACGAAATCACCAACAAAGTTAAGGGCATTAACCGTGTGGTTTACGATGTTACATCAAAGCCGCCGGCAACGATTGAATGGGAATAGTTAAATATTTTAACGCGTTATCTTAGGTTGATTTTAATCTGGTCATCGCTCAGCATCTGAGTATGACTAAAGTATTTATTCTCGTTCAAATCGTTTTTCTGTTATTTACAAGTTTGGCCAATGCACAAATCTGTATGCCAGTGAAATTTAATAGTGAAGAGTTAGCCTGTTTATCGCGTGGTTTTGGTTCGATCTCCCTTGAACAGCGTATTCAGAATATTGAACTTAAAATTGAAAATTTGGCGAAAGATTATTCAGCTGATATGGCAAATCTTGAAGTTATTGCTGAGGATGAACATAGTTTTACAGTTCAGTATAAAGACAACAAGTTAATTAATCTATCGATAAAGGATAAAAAAACCGATAGCGAAGATCTGCAGGCCACGGCGGAAGCCATTAAAGCCAAGATCAGTGAAGGGGTTATTAAGTACCGCGTTTCTCGAAGCCCCGAAAAAATCTTATTAGGGGTACTTTGGACTGTTTTAGCTAGCTTGGTTCTGTATCTGTTAATCAACATCACTTCACGTGTTTATAGATTTGCTGAAAACAAGGTGATCTCATTTTCAGAGAAACTGGGGGACAATAAGCAATCTAAGATATTTCAGGTTGTACCGGTCTTCCGTGTTAGACAGCTTTTAACAAGTTTGTTTCAAGGCCTGCGCTTTCTGGTTGTTCTGACATTGTTTTATTTTTACATACCATTAGTTTTAAGTTTTTTTCCGTGGACTGCCAAATTTGCGCCACAGATTATTGAATTTATCGTCGAACCTTTTAAGAAGATATTTTCGGTTGTAATTGGTTATGCACCGAATGTTTTTTATATAGTTGCAATCCTGATCTTTACACGCTTTTTAGTAAAATTGGTAAAAGTCTTTTTTGATGAAATTGAGTACGGTACAATCAGTTTTGATAACTTTCATAAAGACTGGGCGGCCCCGACTTTCTCACTGGTGCGCGGACTTATGTACGCAATCAGTCTTGTGATGATTTTTCCATACTTGCCCGGCTCAAGTTCGCCGGCATTTCAGGGGTTGTCGGTGTTTTTGGGGGTACTTGTCTCTTTCGGTTCGGGGTCGTCGATTGCCAATATTATTTCGGGGATTGTAATTACTTATATGCGTCCATTTAAAATCGGTGACCGCGTGCGGATTTCCGATACCCAGGGTGATGTCATTGAAAAAAACTTTTTGGTTACGCGTATCAGAACTATTAAAAATGTCGACATCACGATTCCTAATTCGATGGTTCTTGGAAGTCATATCGTCAATTTTAGTTCAACTGCAGAGCATCAAGGCCTTATCTTAAATACTACAGTCACCATCGGTTATGATGTGCCATGGAAGTTGGTGCACGAGCTGCTACTGAATGCTGCCGCGAATACCGATGATATCGATCAATCACAAAAGTCATTTGTTTTGCAGACGGCACTGAATGATTTTAATGTGGCTTACGAGTTAAATGCCTATACTCGCCATTCGCATCGTATGGCTAAGGTGTACTCGGATTTACATAAAAACATTCAGGATAGCTTTAATCAAGCCGGTGTGGAGATTATGTCGCCAAATTATTTTGCTATCAGAGATGGTAACGATGTGACTATTCCGGCTAAGCATCGCGGTTCTGATTACACCAGGCCGTCATTTAACGTAAAAATTCAGCCCTAAATTTCAGTTAGATACTTTCTTGTACCGGAACTTTTTTTAAATACTCGTCGCTAACGGTTGTAGTCACCAGTGCTTGCGCCTGTGAGCGTTCGGGATCTGCCAATAACGTTGATAGGTATCTTTCCGAATAACTCGGGACAACGACAACAATGTTTTTACCCTTGTTCTCCTCTAGGGCCGCAAGCTTTAAGCCCACCGCGATGGCAGCACCAGAGCTGATACCGACCGGGATGCCTTCAGTCTTGATCACTTTTTTCGCCATTGCCAGAGACTCCTCACTGGATACCTGTTCAATGCGGTCAATGATTTTCGTGTTTAGAACCGGCGGGATAAAACCAGCCCCGATGCCTTGAATCTTGTGCGGTTCTGGTTTTCCGCCGCTTAACACCGGGCTTTCTGTCGGCTCGACGGCGACCATTTTAATGTTGGGATTTTTTTGTTTTAAAACTTTTCCAACGCCGGTGATGGTGCCGCCGGTGCCAATGCCAGAGACGACGATGTCGACTTTTCCATCGGTGTCGCTCCAGATTTCAAGAGCCGTCGTTTTTTCGTGTATAGAGGGGTTATCGGGGTTTTCAAATTGGCGCGGCATAAAGAAGTTTTTGTCGCTATCGGCAAGTTCCATCGCTTTAGCAATGGCTCCGCGCATACCTAACGGGCCAGGTGTTAAAATTAATTGCGCACCTAAAAGTAATAACAACGTTCTTCGTTCTTGCGACATAGTTTCGGGCATCACCAGCGTGATTGGATAACCTTTGGCCGCGCAAACAAAAGCCAGTGCAATGCCGGTATTGCCGCTGGTTGGTTCGATGACTTTCATGCCTTGTTTAAGTTTTCCGGAGCTTTCGGCCCCTTCAATCATATTTAGTCCGATGCGATCTTTGACTGAACCTAAGGGGTTAAAAAATTCTAACTTTAATAATAGCTCAGCTTTTAAGCCCTGATTAAGGCGTTGAAGCTTAACAAGTGGGGTATTGCCGATGGTTTTGGTGATATCCGAATAAATTTTCATAAGTGGCGTCTCCTGATAAGCAAAATTGCTGCTTTAATAATCTAAATCACAGGCAGATTAGCTGCAATAGTGCATAAACTTTAAACTACATAATACACCGCATAAGGTGCTGGATGTTTTGAAACATAACACTCGTAAAAGTATATTCAGGGGATGTCCTACAGCCACTTACATGTCCATTCTGAGTATTCTCTTTTAGAGGCCTCGTGCCGGGTTAAAGCGATCGCAAAAAAGGCGGCTGAATACCAACAGCCATCAGTGGCTTTAACTGATTATGGTAACATGTTCGGCGCGATCGAATTTTACTTTGCCTGCAAAGATAAAGACGTAAAACCAATTCTAGGCCTTGAGGCATATATCGCCCCGGGGTCCCGTTTGGAGAAAAAACAAGATCCAAATGCAAAATATTCCGAGATCGCGTTAGGACCACAGCGTTTAGTTTTTCTGGCGCAAAATCTGGAAGGCTATCAAAATCTTTGTAAATTATCTTCGGTCGGCTACCAAGAAGGTTTCTACTGGAAGCCGCGTATTGATTACGATATTTTAAAAGACTACGCACAAAATTTAATTTGCTTAAGCGGAACCTCCCGCGGCGAAGTGATCGGGACGCTGTTAAAAGAAGGCCCTGAGGCAGCTCTAGCGAAAATTCGTAAGCTTAAAGAATTATTTGATGACCGTTTTTATTTAGAACTGTCGCGCACTCTGCCGCAGGGGAGTGAACAGCAGAAGACGATTAATAATTTTATTTTAGAGGCTTCTAAAATCTGCAGCGTGCCGATCGTGGCCTCGAATGATGTGCATTATCTCACGCAAGATGATCAGATTGCCCAGGAAGTTTTGGTTTGTATCGGTTCAAATAAAACTTTGTCTGATGAATCCCGTTATAAACTGGGAAGCTCTGAGTTTTATTTTAAAAACACAGAAAGCATGACGAAATTGTATTCTGATATTCCGGAAGCAATTTCCAACACGCAGGTGATCACCGAGCGCTGCAATGTTAAATTCAAACTTAAAGATGATTCTGGTAAGGCGATATATCATTTACCTAGTTTTCCGACCGCTGAAGGGCGTACGGTTAAAGAAGAGATCGCGTATCACGCGACCGAGGGATTAAAAGTCCGCTTTGAAGAATTAAAAAACGTGGGCTCCGAAGTGCCGGAAGAAAAAAAACCGGAGTACTTTAAACGTTTAGAGTACGAATTATCGATTATTGATCGCATGGGTTTTAACGGTTACTTCTTAATCGTCCAGGATTTCATTAACTGGGCGAAAAATCGGGATATCCCGGTCGGGCCTGGTCGTGGATCCGGTGCGGGTTCTTTAGTCGCCTACAGTTTGCGTATTACCGATTTAGATCCGATTCCAAATTTTCTGCTTTTTGAGCGTTTCTTAAATCCAGAACGTATCTCGATGCCCGATTTTGATATCGACTTCTGTCAGGACCGCCGCCAAGAAGTAATTCAGTACGTAACTGATAAGTACGGCTCAGAATCAGTTTCACAGATTATCACCTACGGTAAGTTACAAACACGTGCCGCACTGAAAGACGTGGGCCGTGTATTAGGTATGACTTTCGCTGAAGTCGATGTCGTATCAAAATTAATACCGGATAAATTAGGGATCACGCTTACCGATGCCCTGGCCGCCGAGCCGCGTATCCGTGAAGCGATGGAGATGAATCCGACCGTGCAAACTCTTGTTGAGCTGGCACTTAAGGTTGAAGGTTTAGTCCGTCACGCGGGTATCCATGCCGCGGGTGTTATTATTGCCGATGGCAGCCTGGTTAAACATGCACCGATGTATAAAGGTGCAGATGATGAGAACGTCGTTCAGTACGACATGAAGCATGCCGAGAAAATCGGTTTAATTAAGTTCGACTTCTTGGGGTTAAAAACATTAACTCATATCCACCATGCTTTAAAGCTTGTTAAACAAAATCGTGGGCTGGAAGTGTTGGAAAAAAACATTCCGATGAACGATCCTAAAATCTATGAACTTTTATCCCGTGGGGATACGGCCGGCGTTTTCCAGTTCGAGGGTGAGGGGATCACTGACGCTACCAGAAAAATCAAGCCGACAAGCTTTGCCGACATCACCGCGATCACCTCGCTGTATCGTCCGGGCCCGATGGCGAATATCCCAGAGTTTACCAAGCGTAAACACGGGGAAGCTCCGGTAGAATATCTATTGCCTGATACCAAACAGGTTTTGGAAGAAACCTATGGGATTATGGTTTACCAAGAGCAGGTTATGGGTATCGCTTCTATAATTGCCGGATACAGCTTAGGCGAAGCGGATATGCTTCGTCGTGCGATGGGTAAAAAGATTAAAGAAGAAATGGATAAACACCGCGAACGCTTCATGAAGGGGGCGTTAGAGCGAGGCCATGATAAAGATAAGTCAAATGAACTGTTTGATTTGATGTATAAGTTTGCTGATTACGGTTTTAATAAATCGCACGCGGCAGCTTACTCGGTAATTACGGCGCAAACGGCGTGGGTAAAACACCATTACCCGGCAGAATTTTTTGCCGCCTTATTATCAACCGAGGTCGGTGACACGGATAAAGTTGTTAAGTACGTCAAAGATGCGCAAAAGCGCGGTTTGGTCGTAAAAGCTCCGCACGTGAATTTCTCTGATTACCTGTTTTCGGTAAAGGGCGAAGAGATTTACTTCGGACTTGGCGGTATTAAAGGTGTCGGCCAGGCAGCGGTTGATGCAATTATCGAGGCGCGCGACCGCCAGCCGGATAAAAAGTTTGCTAATCTGGATGAATTTTTTGAAAACGTCGATTTACGCCGTGTGAATAAAAAAGTGATCGAATGTATGATCAAGGCCGGGGCTTTTGATGGCTTTGGCTTACACCGTGCCCAGCTTTTTTCCGGATATACAAAATATCTCGATTACGCTGTAGGCGCGCAAAAAGATAAAGACGTCGGTCAGGTAAGTCTTTTTGATATAGGTGGCGAAAAACAGTCGATCAAATTAGAAGACGCAAAACCGTGGTCACGTACACAGTCGCTATCTTATGAAAAAGAAGTTTTAGGCTTTTATTTAAGTGATCACCCGTTGCGCGGTTTTGAAAAATTAGCCAAAGTTTGGACGACCTGTGAAATCGTAGATCTTCCAAAACACGACCTTTCGCCGGAAGAAAAAGCCGCCCAAGCAGCAAAAGCTGAAAGTGGTAAATGGAACCGCTTTCAGAAAGATACGAAAAAGCGCGTGATCATTGCGGGGTTGATTATTGAAAACCGCGAGATGATCACTAAAAAAGGCACCCGCATGGCATTTGCCAAAGTTGAAGACTTAACAGGTACTGCCGAGCTTGTGATCTTTCCGGATACGTTTGCAAAATGCGGCCATTTTTTAAAAGATGAAAGACCATTACTCATCGGTGGCGGTTTAGAAGTCGAAGAAGGGGCTGCTAAAATTATCGTTGATAATATTGCTCCTTTTGATGAGATCATGAAAAAAACCAAACGTGTGTCGTTTAGACTGGATAAACTAGAGCCCAGCGATTTTGAAAAATTAGATACTATCCTTGATACCTTCCAGGGTGAAACCAGCGTGCGCCTGGTCTTAAGTCTTAACGAAAAAACAGTTGAGATGCAGCCAGATGCTCCTAAACGCATTCAGATCTCGGATGCATTTTTTGAAGAGGTTCATCAGGTTTTTGGTCGCACAGACTTTATTGAGATCTGATTTTGAGGTAAGATTTAAGCATATGAAAAAGTCAGCTTTATCTTATGTAAGTGCTCTGAATTTATTGGTTTTTGTATTTACCGGTTGTGCCGCCTTGGCGCCGATGACTGATGAAACAAAAGCCAATGAGCCAGTTGCGATCCGCCGTAAAATCAAAGATGTTGATTATCGTTCCGGTTCAGACGACAAAGCGTTAAAAAAACGTTTAGTGGTTTTACCTTTCTTAGATAAAGAAAGTCTTAAGCGCCCGGAGACAGCCAGAAAAAATGCCCGCGAAGCTTTTATTAACGATCTGAATTTAAGTGAAAAATTTATCGTCATGGATTCTGAGCAGTTAACGGTGAATCCTGACAACTACATTAAAAATGATGAATATGATTTAAAGCGTTTAGCCCAAGATTCACAAAAATCCGGAGTTAACTCGATTATCGAAGGACAGATCATTGATGTGCGGTTGCAGAAAAAAGCTGATCAGATTGGCTTAGTCAGAAACGTTGAAGCAACATACGAAGTTGTGGTGCGTTTAAGAATCCAGAGTATCCGTACCGGCCAGGAGATTTTTCATACGGTAAAAACCGTGACTCTTGAAGATAAAAATACCCGTGTTGCCGAACGCGCATCTGAAGATCAGATCTTCTTAAAAAATCCTGAGTTAGTTGAAATTCTTATTAAAGATGCTTTTTTGGATTTCTCGCAGCAGATTCAGCAGGCCATGGATGAAGTGACCTGGGAAGGCCGTATCGCCCATATCCGAGGCGATAAAATCTATTTAAATGTTGGGCGTATTTCGGGCGTTCAGGTCGGTGACTTATTGAAAGTTGTCGAAGACTCTTCTGAAATTTATGATCCGGAAGTGGGTTATAATTTAGGAAAAGTCGACGGACGCACCAAAGGGACATTAGAAATCATCAGCTACTTCGGTAATGACGGTGCAGTTGCGATAGTGCATTCCGGTGCTGGATTTAAAGAAAGTGACCGTGTCGAAGTTTTTCAATAGTGTAGAAGCACAGTATTTAGGATTGGTCGAATTTAGCGCTGCCTTAGAGCTGCAGCATCAGTATCACGCCAAAGCTTCAGCCGATAACAAAACATACATTCTTGGGTTAGAACACCCGTTGGTCATGACCTTAGGGGTACGTGCGCATAAGCTTGATATCAAGAGTTTAACGGCAAAACCATGGACTGCTCCGGTGGTTAAAGTTTCACGCGGGGGGTTGGCAACTATCCACAACCCGGGTCAATTGGTTATTTATCCCATTGTAGATCTAAAAAAACATGGTTTGTCGGTGAAGAATTTTGTGCAGACGTTGTTTTCAGCTACACAAAATACTTTTAAAGAACTCGGCGTAGATTCGACTTCGGATCTGTGTGACCAGCCCGGTGTTTATACGAAGGATGGAAAAATTGCATTTTGCGGTTTGCAGATTAAAAACGGGATTACGTTACACGGTTTAAGCATTAATATTCAAAACGACATTTCGGTTTTTACCGATGTTGAGTCCTGTGGAGTGGCTGCGCCTCAGATTGACTCTCTCAAAAATCACGGTGTGGCTTATTCGCCACGTGAGTTCTTTGATCTATGGTTAAAGCATTTTAATCTTGATACGGCCAAAACGCTTTCTAACGCTACCTGCGGTTAGCGCATTAAATTAATTTTAGTTCTTTTTCATTAGCTCTCAATCTGCTTCCTGTAGCATGATTACTAACAGGGTCGTGTCGATGACCCGCGGAAGGATAGAACTATGTTCAAGAGTTTAATTTACACATCACTGGTAACAACAACACTGTTTGCACAAGCTACTGCGGCCGACGATTATGTTGAAGTAAAAGGCGGGCGCTACAAGGGGGAGAAAGTTGTCTATATCGATTTAGGATCTGAGTCGAAATCCTCGCGCCGTGATTTAGAAAAACGTATTTACCGTCTGGAAAAAGCAGTTCGTCAGCTGCAAGAACGTGTTTTTGAGTTAGAGATTGAAAACGGTGAGCTTAAAGATGACAAAGTTAAAAAAACGACTTGTTATATCAAAACCAACAGTAAAGGTGTTTTTTCAGCGACGCAAAAATCAATGACTCAGGCTAAAGCTGAAGCCATGCAAAAATGCAGCGAAGTGATTAAGTTTGGTTTTGAGTGTGAGGAAGATAAAGTAAAGTGTGGCGAGTAAGCCGCGCTTTACAAAACAGCTTATCTGAACTATTCGCCTGATTTGATAAAATCGGCCACAAATGCTGAGACCGGGTTTTTCTGGATTTCAGCCGGTGTGCCGATTTGTTCGATTTTGCCGTGATTCATCACCACCACTTTATCACTCATCTGAAAAGCTTCTTTTTGGTCGTGAGTCACATACACCATGGTAAGCTTTAGATCCTGTTGGATTTTTCTGATATCTTTGCGCATTTTCTCGCGCAGTTTCGCATCTAAATTCGATAACGGCTCGTCTAATAACAAAATTCTCGGACGCATCACCAGGCCACGTGCTAAAGCCACGCGCTGTTGTTGGCCGCCAGAAAGCTCATGGGATTTGCGGTTTTCTAAACCGACCAGCTCTACGGTCTTTAAAATGTGTTCAACGTCCGATTTAATCTGTTCTTTGGCTAGCTTTTTTAATTTCAGCGGGTAGGCGACGTTATCAAAAACATTCATGTGTGGCCAGACAGCGTATGACTGAAACACCATACCGACATTGCGTTTTTCAGGTAACATAAAACTTTTGTTTTGCGGGTCTGAGACCACATCAGAATCAAAATAAATTTTTCCGTGAGAATTTTCTTCAAGGCCTGCAATCATTCGTAAAGTCGTGGTTTTGCCACAGCCTGAAGGGCCTAAGAAGCTAACGAATTCACCGTTTTCAATAGTTAAATTTATTTCTTTAACAGCCCAGTTAGAGATCGGTCCGGTGTGATATTGTTTGCCGACATTTTCAAAAACAACTTTACTCATCAGTCACTCCATATGCCTTCGGCACTATAAACCGTAACGGCCTTTAGATAAAACTTTTAAACTGAAATTTAGAATCAAAATAAATACCACTACGATCACTGACAGTACCGAAGCACCGCCTCCGCCCATATCGGAATACTCCTGCAACGAAAAAATCAGTGTGCCAATGGTTTCTAAACCCGGGCCAGTCAGAAGAATTGTCATGGTCAGTTCACTTAACACCGGCATGAAGACTAAGAACATTGAAGCAATCAAGGCAGTTTTCAGTAACGGCATATAGATGGTGCGCATGATGGTCCACCAACCGGCACCTGAGATGCGCGCGGCTTCTTCCAGTGAAGGGTGAATCTGTTGATAGCCATCACCTACGGTTTTGATACTTAAACTCAGGTATTTAACCACGTAGGCTAGTAAAATTAAAAATAACGTATTATACAGCGAAGGGCCGATGCCGAAAAAGCCCTGGCTAAACGATAGAATAAAGGCCAGCGCTAAAACCGTACCCGGGGTTGAAAACGGCAGGCTGGCGATCACCGAAGCTAAAGTTCTTCCGTGCCACTTGGTGCGGTAATTGAAATAATTGAAAATAAAAGCAAATGCGGTGCAGATAATAGCCGCACCAAAACCCAGCATTAATGACTGGCGAAGGGCCCGTGCGGTTTCTTCGGTTTGAAACAGCACGCGCGCAAAATTATTTAAGGTAAGGGCTGACAGGTTCCAAGAACCCTGTACCGAGCTTAGCGCTGAAAGCAATACGCCTGATAACGGTAAGATAAAAATAATTAAAAGCAGAATACTTAAGCCTACGGTAACCGGAATTTTCCAGTTGTTCAGAGGCACTAACGACGGGCGGGCTGTTTTTCCGCCGACGGTGTAGTTTTTGTTGCTGCCAAAAAACAATTGTGTCCCATAGAGTAAAATCAGCGTCGTAATGCCTAAAATCACTGACACCGCGATACTCATTTGTAAACCAGATGCAGTTCCCATGCGTTGGTAAGTGTAAATCTGTGTAGTCATTAAATAGATCCTGGCTGGCCCGCCAATCAAGGCAGGCACGCCAAAACTTGCAGCGGTAGCCAAGAACGATAATAAAAATCCTGAGATAATCGCCGGGCGCAGTAACGGTAAAGCAATATCAATAAAGACACGTAAGCCGCTGGCACCAGAAAGTCGAGCCGCTTCTTCTAATGAAGAGTCCATCGAATCTAAAACCGTTAAAGCAGTTAACAGTACAAAGGTAAATAAAAAGCTGGTCTCAACCCAGATCAAGCCTGCGTAAGAATAGATATTTAAATTTAGGCCGAGCCATTGGTTTAAAACACCGCTGGTAGGATTTGCTAAAATAATCCAGCCGATGGCGCCGACAAATGGCGGGATCGCGTAGGGTAGGCAAAAGCCAGAGCGAAAAAACTTCTTAAACGGCAGATTAGTGCGGGTTAAAAGCCATGCCAGTGGTAAACCTAAAATCAGACATAAGACCCCGACCGCAAATGATACGATAAGAGTGTTTTTGATGGCCTTGATGGTATTTTCATTGGCGATGACTGTTTGAAAATCCGCGAGTTTCGGAACCAGATACAGGTAAACCTGCGGGCTTAAAAAAAGCGCCGCAAGTATGATCAGACAAATTCCGTAAACTATTTTTTTAAGCACGACTAGAAGATAATTTTAGCAAATTTATCTTTGATCTCGTCACGGGTTTTCATCGTCTCAGCGATAAACTCACGTGTCCAAGGTAAAGCGGTTGCTTCTAAAGTTTTGAAATCCGGTGCGCCGGTTGGCGCTGCTTGACCTGCAACTGATGGGTACATAAACGATCTGGCCATCGCGGCCTGGCCTTCGGGGCCAAACATCCAATCCGCGATCTTTTTGGTTTTTTCTTGGTCGCCATCTTTTTTAACGATTGCCAAAACATTAGATTGAATAACGGCTCCGTCTGTTGGAATAACCCATTTAATACGGGCATCAGTGGCCGTTAAACGCAAAATATTTTCTAGCAGTACAACGCCGACCGGACGCTCTTTTGACTGTAAACGGCGAACAACTCCAGAATTACCACCTTCAGAGATTACGTTGTTTTTGCGTAATTGCGTGAAATAATCCCAACCGTATTTTTTTGCCAAGAAAGCAACCGTGGTAAAGTTTGTACCAGAGGCCAGGGGGCTTCCCGTTGATACCTTATCTTTCCATTTCGCATCGCCTAGTTCTTTAAAAGATTTTGGCGCATCTTTTTCTGAAACCGCTTCTGAATTGTAAGCAATCACCATCACCGGAAAGCTTAATGTCGTGTAAAAACCTTCTGGGTGTTTGAAGAAGTCTTCAACTTTATCTGTGTTGACCGGTTTGTATGAGATTAATTTTTGCTGCGCGGCCATGTCTTCATACCAGAAACGGTCAGAAGAAATTAGAATGTCTGCCTGGATTTTGCCTGAAAGGTTTTCAGCCTGAACTTTTGCAGCGACTTCTTCTGAGCCCGCTTGGTAAAACTGCACATCTACATCAGGAAAAGCGGCTGCAAGTTTTGGTTGGATATCAGCGATAGTGTCTTTGTAAAGTGAGGTGTAAATCCAGACTTTGGTTTTTTCTTCTTTCTTCGTGCAAGAAAACGGAAGTAAAGCCATAAATGTCAGTAACATAATTCTTTTCATAACTATCTCTTTTCTTTTGGAGTTTGATTCTTTAAATAGTCTTCGCGTGCGCTAACCGCGTGATCCGGAAAATCTGAAAATACGCCATCAACACCTAAAGCAAAAAACTCTAAGTATTCGGCTTTCGGGTCTTTGTTATAGGCTTTGAGCAGGTATTTTTCGTCACTTCTAAAGGTGTACGGATGAACCAGAAGACCTACGCTATGAGCCAGTTTTACTAATTCGGTGGGTGCAAGTTTTTCTTCGCTTTGTTCACCGTTTTTACCGGTTACGATTCTGGTCGGCAGAATGTAGCGTTTATAAGGGCCGATACCGTCTGCGGTTTTTTTGATTTCTTTTAAGCCCGCAGCCGTCATTAAATCCATGTAAGTGCGTTTATCGCCAGAAGCCTGAAAGTCGGCTGGCACGACTTGTGGATCATCGATTAAAAAAACTAATTTATTTTTAGTTAATTTCTTAAGTTTTTTTAAGTTTGTTAATTCAAACGACTGGATAAATACCGGCGATGATTTTTTATTAAGTCCTGCAGCTTTTAACTCTTTAACCAGGGGTTCTTCTAATGCCAGATTGATGCTTTGAAAATAAGTCGGGTGTTTTGTTTCTGGATACAGTCCGATTGGGCGTTTTAGTTTTTTACTCTGGCTTTGAGCAAGTTCGATGACTTCTTTTAACGTCGGCACTTCGAATTGGCCGTTGTAAGACTGATCGCGAAAAGCCAGGCGCTCTTTGGCCCGTAAAGTTTTAATTTCTTTTAGTGTGAAGTCTTCGCTAAACCAGCCGGTGACCGCTTTGTCTTCAATGGTTTTAGTGGTTTTACGGTCCGGAAATTTCGTGGCAACATCGGTGGTTTCAGAAATTTCATTTTCATGGCGGGCAATCAAAACACCGTCTTTCGTGATCACCAGATCAGGCTCGATGTAATCAGCTCCTTGCTCAATCGCCAATTGATACGAGGCCAGGGTGTGCTCGGGGCGGTAGCCGCAGGCGCCGCGGTGACCTAGAACTAATGGCATGTCTTTAGCCCATGTTAGTAACGATGAAAACACGATCAGGCATGAAATAAATAATTGCATGCCGTAATTCAATTCTGAGGCTTCTACAGAGTCAAATTATTATTGTGTTGGGGATTTTCACGTCTTGCGCCATAGAGGGAACAAGCGCTAAATTTTCAACAGGGGATTCGAGCCATCTTTTGGTTTGTAAGTAAGACTGCTTGATGATCTCGCTACCGACATCAAGGCGGTTTGGGCCCGAGCGCGGAAGCTTAATAGGCTGATGTTCAAGGTAGTGCGAAAAGTTTTTTCTATGCACACGCTTAGATTCAAAGCCGTTGGTATCACCTAAGCTGTGGGCTACGACAAATTCGTTGCGATCTACACCGGATAAGCCCATTTTATCAGCGACTCCGCCATCTAAGTAAGTGCGCTGGTCTATTTTGACCGGATGAAACAGCCCCGGTACGGCACAAGAGGCCCGCACGGCTTTAGCGACTGAGCCGGTGGTCAGGGATCTGGTTTTAAAAGCAAAAACATCAAACGCTGAAATTTGCAGCGGAGTTTTGAGCTTGTTAAAGTCAGAGGCCATAAACTGTGCAAACAAGCGCTCCATTTTTTCACCGCGCACCAAACCAAAGCCTAAGCCTACATCCCAGAAGTCTGACTTTCTGATCTGGGTAAATTCTTTAGCCATATCTTTGGCGGTGAGGCCGCTGGCACTGCAGGCTGCGGTTAATGCGCCAGCGCTGCTGCCGACGAGCCTACGGGGGTGTAAGTTTTTTTCTTCGAAGGCCTGTAAAAAGCCCGCATGGGCAAAAAAGCCGAAAAATCCAGAACTTAGCGATAAAGTAAAAGGTTTTACGTGAAGAAGTTCAGTCTTAATCATAGGCATAAAAAATATCACCACCACCATTTAAAGTCGCTAGAAATAATTATGTTTTATGCCTAACATTATAGGTAATGAAACATTTAATACTGATCATAGCTTTGTTAGCGGCCGTTAACACTCAAGCCAACAGCTGTTGGGAAAACTTTAAGTTAGAGACCAAAACTCAGATGCAACAGCGTGAAAAGGTCTACCGAAGTTTAGATCGCAGTTTTAACCAGTTATCCGATCTGGCCAAAGCCTACACCAAAGACGGCGTAAAAGATGAATTGGTTATTTTACTTCATGGCTTTTTAGCAAACCCCAATGAACTCAAAACGATCGCTGATAGGATTAATCAGGCTGGTTACCCAGTCTATTCGGGTTTAATCCCCGGTTACGGCGGCACCGCAAAAATCGCTAATCAATATAAAAAAGAGCATTGGATTTCTTGGAGCCGTAAAGAAATCAAACGGGCGCAGATGTGTTTTTCTAAAATTCATCTGATCGGTTTTTCAACCGGTGCTACGATCTTTCATGATTATGTATCAACTCACCCCGAAGACAAAACCATTAGCTCGCTGGTTTTAATTTCAGTTTTTTTTAAGAATAAAACCATGTTTGATTGGCTTTTAGAGATCACCAGAGAATCAGGTATCAAAGAAGTGGGGATTAGCTGGGTGTTTAGCAAACTTCCAGTATCGGATGTGCGGGTGATCCAGCGCCACCCAGAAACTTATCTTCAGCGTGCGCCGGTAAAATCGATGTTTGAAGTGATCGACTTAGGAAAAATCAATCAGCGCCGCAAACTTGACTATAAACTAACGGTACCAACTCTAGGCGTAGTATCAGAAGAAGACTGGGTTGCCTCACCAACCAAACAAAAGCGCGTGCTCCGTAAAAACTTCGCCGATTTAGAATTAATCACCTATCGCCGACCAGGGCATATCCCGCATCAGATTATGATTCATGAGGTGAGTGCCGTCGCCGATCAAGTGCACGAACTGGTAATGGATTTCATTGAGCGCCATTAAAAGAATGTAACTGGTCTGTGAAGGAAAAAAAATGGTGCAGCCTACAGAACTCGAATCTGTGACCTCTTTGGCGGTCTGCTCGTTTTTTCGGTACATTCACTAGTAGTTTTAATAGTAATGCGCTTGAAAAAGCGGCTGAAGGCGTCGATAATTTTAACAACGGTTTAAAGCCTGACGGAGAATTTTGATCATGGCGGGGCAACTTTAGTGTCATCTAGTCCTCATTCAAATGGCTACGTGTCACCACCACAACCCACTCCTCTTCCGAATAGTCCACCATTGTTTAAACATTAAGGAGCAAAGAATGATAGAGATTACACCAAAAATTTTTGCCCCAAATTTCGCTTCGTTTCTCTTTAGGAGGGTGCAGGGAGGTAACGGGGTTTCCAGAAAAGCACTACTAATAGCTTTCTTGATTTTTGTAATGTTGTTTTTTTTAGCGCTTTCATTAGGACAACATGAGCTAGCTTTAAGAGGTATTCAAGAGCGGATTTTTGCCGCGGTAATTATCACTCTGGCTTTCTTTTGTATTCTGACAGTGATCGTTGTCGTTTCAGGGTATTTTTTTCTTTGGCCGAATAAATGGATGTGCGAAGATAAGGCGATAAGCGTAACAAAACTTTTTTCTCAATATGACTTAGATTATCATCAAATTGATCGAATTGTGCTAGAGTCGCCACATTGTGCGTGACTGTTTTTTAAAGATCCTAACTCGAATCTCCTTATCAGTACGAACTGGTATGGTTCATCAAGAAACGATTGGCTAGTATTTATAAAATTTTTGAACGATCGAGTTTCAGTTAGTAATAAAATTGGTGTGATTTATTCAGATGGATTTAAGCTCATAGAAAAGAAAATGAATACGGCAGAAGAAGCATATGATTTTGTTGAAAAAAGATTTCCAAAACTTTTATTTGATCATCTGGATAAGAAGAGTTAGTAGAGTCTGTGGCAAATCTGTACAACAATATTTTTATTGAAAAAGTAGGCGAGAAAGATAAATTTGAAATTTTATATCAAAAATGCGCACTATGTTTGGATCTTATCGACCTAGATATTTGGCGTCACAAATCCTTCAGCAAAACGTTTGCTTTTATTTTAGAAGATGCATTGGAGTACTGCTATGAGGTTTATCCTAAAAAAGATTTCGGAGTGCTTCAGCTTAATAGGTCTCCCAGGAACCACGCTCAAGATATAAAACAAGGTCGCTTGGATATAGATTCGGCTAAGTTATTAATCTCTAGATTGCAGAATGATTTAGAGTTGCAAATTTCTTTAAGTGAAGTCTAAAGGGTATTGTTATTTTTAAGTGATGTTAGCTATGCTTAACTTACCCTAATTTCCCACTTTTCTTCTTATAAACCTTGTCTTCAATAGCGCGCTTAGAGTCCAAGACCATTAGCTATACGATCTTTTTAGCGATCAGCATCCGATATGTCTAGCGCTAATTGAAAACAATGTGACGGGGGAGCGCAGGTGCCACGCTCCCAGTTAGATACAAACTGCACGTGAACTTTAAGCTTTGCAGAAAGCTCAGCTTGGGTAAGACCAAGTGAAAGGCGTCTAACTTTTAAATACTGTCCTAAATTTTGAAATTCTACCTTCATGGCCCTACTCATTAATGATGATTGTCCAAGAACTACTATTTTATGTCTGTAGTAGTTTTTCTTAAGTGATTTTTATCTAAAATTCGCCTTGTTCGTTTCTTAACACCATACATTTTTTACCTAAATTGCAAGGTTTTGCATGGTATTTTTAAGCTATTCTCAATGGAAATTGTTTAAATTTGACCATAAATGATTCTCTATTTATATCCTAAGGCTTTTAGGAGTCTAAAATGACCTTCATATTACGCCTTATATTAGTCGTTTCCTCGCTTTTTATTTTCACTAATGCTCGGGCAGCTACTTGCGAAGAAGAAGTCGCTACGCAACAATATTATTGTGATAGAGCGTTGGAAATATTTGCAGATCCAGAGAAGGCGGAAATAGAGGTTCAATATGTTAATGGCGGATTTAATGTCCGTTGCCACCTTTTTGCAGGTGGTGAAGTGGTATCGCTTGGTTGGTCTCAGATTTATTGTGAAGGCGAAGCTGCCATAACAGAAACCATGCCTGTGGTTGAAGACCCAGTGATTGAATGTGGCTCTATTATTCTTAAAGATAACCAAGTTCTTGGTGAAACTATTCCTGTCGTAGGTGCTAAATTTAACTTAGCTTATTTTACTAATAAAGTCCCAGGCCGCGTTGGGGATTATAAAATTAAAATTCCATTAACTAAGGAATCGGTTGATTCCAAGTTAAAATCAGTAAAATACACAGTCAAAATTAATGGATCAGTCGTCGAATCAAAGACACTTCCAATTAAGCCAAATTTAAGCGTCGACTATGCTTGGGACGGAGTTAGTCAAGGTCAAGTTGCTTTGGGGTCAGGCTTAGTTGAAGTAGTTATTGAACAGCTTCCTGGCGGCAAAAAGAATTCATTTAGCGTTGCTTTAGGTAGTCTTCAAGCGAAAAGCTTGGGTTTTGGTGGTTGGATTCCTACTAACTATCATTTTTATGATTTGAATCGTCGGCAGATCCTTCGTGGTGATGGATCTAGTTTGTCTACGCCAACAAAAGTTTTAGATAATGGACAATTGCTTGCAGTCGATACTGACAGATCGCTAGTCTATATCTTTGATGCTTCAACTGGCAAGCATCTTAGAACTAAGTCTTTTTGGTTAGGAGCAGATCTATTTGTCTTTTACCACGATCAAAAAGGTGTACTTACAAGTATTCAAGAGCCTTTTGGCATAAAAACAGTTTTTAATCGTAATGGCAATGGCGATATTGCTTCAATTACCGCGCCTAATGGTCAACAAACTTTAATATCGCTCGATACAGCAGGGTATATTTCATCGGTAAAATCACCAGCTGGAACGATTCATTCGATGACTTATTACGACGCTAAAGGCTTACTTAAGACTTTTAAAAAGCCTCAAGGGCAAATCAGTACCTTTGTTTATGATTCAATTGGTAATTTGATTCAAGACATTCATTCCGGCGGATATGAGCTATCTCTAGAAAAATCAATCAACGAAGATGAAACTATTATTTCATCAAAAACTAAAATGGGTCGTGTTACTAGTAGCTTTACTAGTAACCTTGTCATTCCAAATCATGAAACCGAAAAAAATGATTACGTATCTCAGCGTGTGCAAGTTTACCCTGATGAAACTGTGACAGTAACATGGAGTTCGCCAGATGCTAACGTCTCAATTGCTAATGATATTACTTACTCGACCAAATACAAAAATGACGAACGATTTCAAGCGCTAGCAAGAGTTACAGAAAGTAAGTCAGTTTCTGGTGCAGTCGTTCTTATTTCCCAATTCAAAGAAGAATCATTTACATATGATGATGAATCGGATCCGTTCTCTATTTCAAGTTACGAGTTAACCCAGTCTGATCAGGACGGTGAAAAGTCCTTTACTACTACATATGATGGTTCTACTCGAACATTTATAAGCCAATCAAATCGTGGAGAGAAGATAACAACCATTATCGACTCTCTTGAAAGAGTAGTGTCGATTCAGGCAGGGACGGATCTTCCAACTGTCTACACTTACAATAAAGATCAATTAGTGCGCGTTACTCAAGGATCTCGTTTTGTAGAGTACACTTATGATGCAACTACTCGTCAGTTATCTGAAATCAAGGACGCGCAAGGAAATTCTACAAAGTTTAATTATGATAGCGCTGGAAAACTAATCTCAAAAGTAAACCCTGAAGTGAGTAGTGTTACTTTTGATTACGACGATAATGATAATCTCGTAGCAATAACTCCATCGGGAAAAACTAAGCATAGCTTCGTTTTCAATGCCCTTGAGTTACTTACTAGTTACTTACCGCCTGTGCTAGGCAATAGTGTCGCAACACCTACTTTATACGAGTACAATGAAGACAAGCAGCTTCTAACAGTCACGGACCCTGATGGAACAAATTTAGTTTATAATTATGATCAAGAAAAAGGTACTTTAGACAGTATAGAGACTAAAGAAGGCGTTTATACGTTTAGTTTTAATCCAAATACGGGAAAATACGATCAGATTAGAACACCAAAGAATTTCTTAACTCAAAAACTCTTCCTTGACGGTGCTTTAGTGCGTGATTTCACCAGAAAAGGATCGACCGTAGTTGGGGGATACGGCGTAGAGCTAAATTCTCGTGGTTTTAAAGCTAGAGATTATATCCAAGGAGAAAATTCTGAAGGTGGGCTCTGGATAGACTATTCTACGGCAAAAGATGGTAAAGTCGAGGTCGCGGGCTTTGAGCAAATTTCGTATTATCCAGATTCGGGACGCATCAAATCGACCATTATATCTGAAGGACCTCAATACGTTACAGAAAGTTTTAAGTACAATCCGTATGGAGAGCTTAGCTCTTATTCAGCACAAACCGGTAAAGGTACGATATATTCATTATCTCTAAATTATGATGATCTAGCACGAATTATCAGAAAATCTGAAGTAGTTAATGGTGTAACTCATCAATTCGACTATTCTTATGATCTGAGTGGACGCTTAATTGAAGTGAAATTAAACGGCAAAATAACCGGGAATTATAAATATGACAGTAACGGAAATCGTATTTCAGGTGTTATTGGCGAACAAAAAATATCGGCTACTTATGATTCGCAAGATCGGTTGGTTACGTACAATTCGGAAAGTTTTGAATATGCGTTAAACGGCAATCTGCAGCTCAAGAAAAACACAATTACAAATCAAGTTACACCGTTTACTTTTAATTCTTTTGGGCAATTAACATCTGTTAAAGTCGGTGCGACTACATATGGCTTTGAAATAGACGGCTTAGGCCGAAGAATTCAAAACACTGTAAATGGTAAATTGAAGGATTCATTCGTCTATATGGATCAATTACGCGTAGCTGGTCTGATTGGTCCTGATGGCAAAGTGTTACAACACTACATTTATGCGACTAAGCCTCATGTCCCAGATTATATCCTTATAAATGGTGATGCTTATCGAATCATTACAGACCATTTAGGAAGTGTCAGATTAGTTATTAAAGTAGCCGACGGATCTATCGTTCAAGAGATGCTGCATGATGAGTTCGGAAGAGTAACTAAGGATACAAATAAGGGTTTTCAGCCATTCGGTTTTGCCGGGGGTTTGTATGATTCTAACACCGGATTAGTTCAGTTCGGTGCGCGTTGGTATGACCCTCAAATTGGCCGTTGGATTAGTAAGGATCCCATCAAGTTTCAAGGTGGCTATAACTTCTATGTATACGTTTTAAATAATCCCATCAACTTAATCGATCGTACCGGCTTAGCCGCTCAGGCGACAATGCTTGATGAGGGCGGACAAGGTGGCGGCGGTGGTGGCGTAATCTTACTTCCAGGAAAAGAATTAATTGATTGGTTTCAAAATAAGTCAAAAATGCCAACTTTAGGAAACCCAGACTCTAAAGAAGTAGTTTCTACTCCTGAAGGTGACAAATTAAAGGAACGAACATATGATGAAAAAGGGAAAGCTAAATTAGATATCGATTGGGATCATGATCATGGGCATGGCGTACCGCATGTTCATGACTGGACATGGCCCGAAGCTGGTGGAAATCCCAAAAGAGGACCTGGTCGTCAACCGAAACCAGGAGAATGCGACTAAGAATGCAAAATAGAACTTCAGTAATAATTAATTCCGAAAATGTAATACAATTCAACGGAATACACGACTCTGAAATTTTGAATTTTACGTTAGGTGACGACGGTAAAAGTTTTCAAATTGGACTACGAACTGAGGAAGGCGTGTCATTTAAAATTCATTTATCAGGTGTTTTAAGACTCATTTGTAACGGGTTTAGACCCCAGAATGTAGTTTTTCGTATGTTGGCTTATACTAAAAATGACTTTCGTAATATTCTTAAATCAGAGCAGACTAATCTTGAGATGACAAGTGACGACATCGAGAAAATTGCTAATAAGCTTGAAACTGGTAAGTGCATATTATTTCAAATTGATGCAAGTGTAGGCTGTGAAGTCACATGTATATGTGAAAGTATAGAAATAGAAGTTTAATAAGAATCCGACACCACAAGACTACGATATTAGTGATATGAAACCATACAAAGGTGACAGATGCAAAGAGTGAGTAACATATTGCCTTCAAATTTTCGCGTCTCGCTAGCTATAGTCGAATTTAGCTACAAACATGTGGAGTTAACTCGTTTTTTAGGTTTCGAGCCATCTAGGATTTATGTGAAATGTGAGAAAACCCATACTAGGCAACGAGCGCAAATTAATGGTTGGTTTTATGAGCCTACTAGTAAAAGAATGGATTTAAACAGCCGTCTCTCTTTAATTTTAAAAAATAAGAAACTATTCAAATTAAAAACGAGTAAATTTAAAAAATGCCAAATTGTTATCCAATGCATGTTAGATCTAAATGGCGCTAGCGATCCTCAAATTAATATTTCTGAAAAAAACCTAGTTTTGCTTGCTAAGTTGGGCGCTACTTTTGATTTAGACTACTACAGACAGGCTAAGTAGAAGCACTTGAAAACGGTGGTATTGAGGTTCGCACTTAGATTTATTTTCTTCAAGTTATACATAATATGTGCAACATAATCCTCACTTGGTCAAGCGTAGGTCGAACGTCCAGCTGTTTTGCAATGTCAATATCATCACTTTCTCTATCTAACAACCAACTGTCTCAACACAAATCTCTTTGTATCTCAGTTGTAACGAATTCTCCGGTAAATAAAAATTATCTACTTTATCAAAGATCATCTGAAAACGGTAACTGATGTAATAAATAGTTCGGGTCAGGTTGTTGAGCGGCTTCAATATGAATCCATTCAATTCGTCGAAAAATTATTACGGAATACGCTGATCAAGATATTGGCCTTGCAAAAATGCAGCGGTTGATCGGGCATCGTAGGCCGGAGACAACGACGAGATACGTTCATTTACAGGACGAGTCTTTAAGAAATACGGTTACTAATTTTGAAAGTAACCGTAAGAAAACTGACTGAACTGTCATACGGTCGAAAAGCTACTTTTGTCATATTGACATAAGTGGTTTTGGAAACTGTCATAAAACTGTCATAAATGACGTTTTAGACCTTTTCCTAATTATGACAAAAAAACGTGTAAGTATTTGAAAAAAAATGGTGCAGCCTACAGAACTCGAATCTGTGACCTCTTCCATGTCAAGGAAGCGCGCTACCAACTACGCTAAGGCTGCATAAACCGATTAAATGCCTGTAAATAATAACCTTTTTTAAGGAAGGGTCAAGTCCCAGCTTGCGCTTATATTGGCCCCTAGGGTATCACCTTACCCTATGCTTACATTTGATTATTTGCCAGCCATTATAACAGGCCTGACGGTTTCTGTCCTTCATGCCTCACTTCCGACGCACTGGCTGCCGTTTGTCTTAGCTTCGCGCACACAAAAATGGAGCTATCAAAAGACCTTCTCCATTTTAATGATCGCTGGCCTTGGCCACGTTATCACGACTACCTTATTAGGCGCTTTACTGGTGTGGTTCGGGGTTAAAATCTCAGAAGAGGCCGAGCAGATCTTTATCTTTGTAGCCGCAGCGGCGGTTTTTTTGTTCGGGGCTTTTAATATTATCCAGCACTTTCGTGGCCATAAACACTCGCACTGTGATAACTCAAATCCGCATCATCACGACTATAAAAAAACCGCCAATGATGGCTGGGCAGTGTTAAGTCTTCTATCGCTATTAACTTTTAGCCCATGCGAGTCGTTTCTGCCGGTGTATGTTTCGGCATGGCCATTGGGATGGGCAGGTTTTGCGGTCTTATCAGTAGTGCTGGCTGTGGGAACATTACTGGCGATGACTGTATTTATGACGGTGGTGTTTTTCGGATCGGCTAAGGTTAAATTACATTGGTTAGAGAATAACGAAAAACTGATCTTTGGTGTGATGTTACTTTTCTTATCGTTAATGGTTTATGTCGTTGAAGTTTTAATGCCGCACAGTCATGGATAAGTCATGGTGAAGATTTCTGTTGAAACCATCTTAGATGCTGTTGAGTTTTCGGTGACCCGTTCATCGGGGGCCGGTGGCCAGCATGTGAATAAAACCAATTCGGCGGTGATCGCCAGTTTAGATCTTTTGTTGTTAAAAATTCCGGATGCCCAGAAATCTTTGTTATTTAAAAACCTGGCTCACCGATTGGTGCAAGGGCATATCTTAACGGTTCGCTGCGAAGATCAGCGTGACCAGAAATCCAACAAAGATAAAGCCATTCAAAACTTACAGATCTTGCTTGAAAAAGCGCTGTATGTGCCAAAAAAACGCGTAAAGACCAAACCGACCAAATCCTCGGTGCGTAAACGCCTTGAATCAAAATCAAAACAATCCGAAATTAAAAAACTTCGCCGCGAAAAATTCTAGATTTTTTGTAACAGCTTTTTTTTGAAATCCGTGTACGGTGGCATCACAAAACGCATCGTTTTAGAGAAAAACTTTTGTTCGATCACCGAACGTTTGTGCGAAAATTCTAAAAAGCCATGGTGGCCGTGATATGTGCCGATACCGCTTGTGCGAATGCCGCCAAACGGTAAGTGGTGATTTGCAAGATGCACAATTACATTATTGATTGCAACCCCGCCGGACTGAGTTTTATTCAAGATCTCGTTAATATTCTTCTGTGAACTTGAAAAAATATAAAGTGAAAGCGGGTATGGATTTAGAGCCATGATTTTGTAAATTTCATCTAATGTATCAAAAGCAATTACCGGGGCAACTGGGCCGAAAATTTCTTGCTTCATGATTTCTGAATTTAAATCCGGTGAATCAACCAGCTCACAGCGGGTTTCGCGGTAGTTATCGCTATTGCCAGAAAGCTTTGCCACGCGCGCCTGATTGTTAGAATTTACAAACCCCGTTGGTGTCTCAGTGTTGTTTTTTTCTAAGTCATTAAAGGCTTTGATGAACTCGTCTTTTTTTGAACGGTGAATTAAGATGTAATCCGGGGCGACGCAGGTCTGGCCGCGGTTTAAGAATTTACCCCAGTAAACTTTTTCGGCGGCATCCTGAATATCAGCGGTTTCATCGATAATGGTCGGAGATTTACCACCCAGTTCAAGAGTGTACGGGATGAGTTTTTTGGCGCAAGCTTCTGCGATAATACGGCCAACTTGGGTTGAACCGGTGAAAAAGACATGGTCAAAATCGTAAGTTAATAACTCTTCAGATTTTTCTTTGCCGCCCAGTTCACATAACACTTCATCCGGAGAAAAAACTTCACTGACCATCTGGTGGATCAAGCGGCTGGTGTTAGGTGTAAGTTCGCTGGGCTTAATGACTACGGTATTACCTGCAGCCAGTGCCGGAATCAGCGGATTAATCGCTAACTGAAACGGATAATTCCAGGGCGCAATAATCAGCACAGCACCTTTTGGCTCATAGTAAATCGTGCTGGTGTGACCGAGTAAAGTAGCCGGCGTCGGCACACGCTCAGGTTTTGCCCAGGATCTTAGGTTTTTAATAAAGTATTTGAGCTCGCTTTTGACAATGCTGATTTCAGAAGTCTGGGTTTCAAATTCTGACTTTTGAAAATCTAAATGCAGGGCTTTTTTAATTTTCTGTTCGTGGTTTTCAATCCATGACAATATTTTTTTCAGATTGTCTATGCGGTACGATATGTCTAAAGATTTATTATGTAACGCGCGCGCTTTTAAATCTGAAAACTTTTTTGCAATCATGGAAGTCCCTCAAAGTCGTATAGGTTTTTATCGAGCAAGTGGCTCGGTTTTACATTCTGTAAAGCAGTAATGAAGCTTGCGCTTAAATTCGGAATATCTTTTTCCAATTCAGAAATTAGCTTTTTCATTTTCTGGCGCTTCATGCCTTCTTGCGAGCCGCATAAGTTGCATGGAATCACCGGAAAGCCCCAGTCAGTCGCTAATTGAATTAAATCACTTTCAGCCACGTACATCATAGGCCTGATTACGATATTGCGACCATCGTCAGAGCGAAGCTTGGATGGCATGGTAGAAATCTGGCCTGTGTAGAACATGTTTAACATGGTGGTTTCGATTAAATCGGTTCTGTGGTGGCCTAGCGCCATTTTAGAGTATTTATTCTCAAACGCATAATCGTATAATATTGCCCGGCGCATTTTCGAACATAGCGAGCAATAAACCCCGCTGGTTACTTTTTCTTTAACCACCGAGTAGGTGTCTTTTTCGATCATGTGAAAGTTAATCCCCTCGGATTCAATCCAGGCCTTAAAGTTTAGGACATCAAAGCCCGGTTGTTTCTGATCCAGGATAACAGCCGAAATTGAAAATTCAATCTCAGCGCGCTTTCTGATTTCATCAAGAAGAATAGTTAGAATCGATGAGTCTTTGCCGCCGGATACGCAGATCATCACCTTGTCGCCATCGGCGATCATATTGTAGTCGCTTAAGGCCTGGGTGATCTGCTTTCTGATTTTTACAGCAAGAGGGTGTTCGCGATTAACGGGTTTCATTTTTTACCTCTGGCGAAGCGGGGTACTTAACTTCGAAGATCTGGTTAGCCAGTTTAAAACCATTTTTTAATAAAATATCCTGACCTAATGCGTAGACTTTATCGCCGATTAAAAATTGGCTTCCGTAGGAATCGATAAAGTAGGCGATTTTTATTTCTGTCCAGTTTTCATTAATTTCAGAGATAAAGGCAACCGGCGAAGGGATCGCGCGGATATCGGCAATCTGCGACACGACTCTTTCTAAAAGGTCTTTGGCGGCGTGAGCATCCTGCGAATGGGGAATACGAAACACCTGGCGGCGTAGAATCGGAATGCCGGGAGGCGAGAAGTTAGAAACCTGTGTTGAGGCCATAACTTTGTTGGGGATTGTGATGATCTCATCTGACCAGCCGACTAAGACCGTAGATCTCCAGGTTAATTCTTTGACCTGGCCTACGATCTTATTTGCGCCGTTTTGAACTTCGAGCCAGTCGCCGATTTCAAAGGTTTTATCTACTTGAAGCGAAATGCCGGCAAATAGATTTCCTAGCGTGTCTTGCAGGGCAAGACCCAGAATGACCGAAAGTGCTGCAGAGGTTGCAAGTAGCGGTGCTACCTGAACGCCGAAGACATGCGAAACCGACCAGATCGAAATCGATACAAATAGAATCAGTGAAAAGATGTTTACCAGAAGTAGTGGAACTCCGGCCGTCATTGAGCCTAAAAACAGATACATTAATACATTTAGACGGCAGACGCGCACAAACAGTAAAACACCTGCCAGGTAAGTCGTTGTTGCCACGTAAGGGGTAATCTTTTTTACCAGCAGCGAACTGTCTGTCTGTTCACGCAAGAGCAGATAGATCACCACGAGAAAGGTTAGCCCCAAAAAATGCCGATTGATGTTTTTTAGGTGGGTTTGGATACTCTGGTGGCGCGCGCTTGAGGCTCTTTTTAAAAACGATTTGTAGAACAGGAATGTGCCTATGCACATGATACCTAGAACCACATAGAGTTCGACATCAAGCAGGTTGTACAATGACATTGGAAAGGTTGTTGCTGACATAGTAGTTTTATAGCCTAAATGAAGCGCAGAAACTAGACCTTTTAACATTCTGGTATTCAAAAATTAACTTACTGTTTATGCTGTAGGCATGAACAATACACCGGAAGCATCGTCATCTTTGAAGAAACCTCTCGGCGTTTACGCCATGGCCATTATGTTTATCCTGGCTCCTCTGGGCAATATCATCATCAGCTTTTTGGGTTCAGGGCTTACCAACTGGTATGAACCCCCGATTTTTCTGGCGCTTTTACAAACCGTTTCAGCCTTTGACTGGATTTGGTTAGGGTTGTTGTTTTTGACCGGGGTGTTGTTATTTATCCAGCATAAACTTTCATGGACGGTTGCTATTCTGACGTTGGTCGTGGTTTTAGCGATTAATGCAATACGTGTTTTTCAGGCTGATCCGAATTCGATTGAGCCGCATTTTTTAAAGATTTTTTCAATTTTAGCGGTGGTAACAACTTTAGGGGTCTTGGTTATCGCGTTTTATTTCCGATTTCCGTATATCGATCGCCGTATGAAGTGGACTTCTACCGACCATAATCCAGACCGTAGAACGGAAGAGCGCGATTCCGAGCGCCGTAAAAATTAGCCTTAAACTGTCTCATTTTTGATCGTAACATAATGATTTAAGTTATTAAAAAGAGACACCGATAAGGGACTGTATTTGTACTGAAAACAAAACGGATTTTTTTGAGATATTTTTGAGGAATAAAACAGGAGACGGTCATGAACTCTAGGCTTTCTATGAGAAACGTTATTAGATTTGCAGCTGCAGCAGGCTCGGTTCTAACGATGATTTTTTCGCCCGTGGCATTGGGACTTCAATCTGAAGATAATTTGAAAAAGCAAATTGAAGCTTTTATGACTGAAACGCAGTTAAATAAGCGAGTCACCTATAAAGAGTTCTGGGAAAAAACCAAACACTTATACTCAGGGCAAGTGTACGCCGATGTTGAACGCTACCTGATGCAGGCTCCGAACGAGTTAATGCCTGAATTTTCATTAAAAGAGTCGGTAAGCTCTACCGGTGATAAAATCCCGACACTGACGATCAGCGAAAAAGGTAAATCCTATCAAATGCAAATCTTTGGCGAAAAAGCCAAGTTTGCCAAATTTAACAATGTCGTTTTAACCGAAAATGACATGATGTTGATCACCCCGGCGATGAAGCGTTTAATGGCTTCAGATATCAAGATCAAAAAAACGCACGATAAAAACATTATTAAGGCAAATCAAAGTAAATTTAGCGGTACTCCGAAAATCACGCGTGAGATGTGGAAAAAACTAAGTCCATTAGAACGTGCGCGCTTTATGATGAATATGCGATTATTACACTCTGGTGCGCAGGATGTTTTAGATGCGAAAGAAACCTTAAACATTAAAAAAATCGATAGCAAAAAAGGTAAAAAGACTTCTGCCTTAGATACCACTTTAGATAAATGGAATAATTTCTTTGCCTTGCTAAATGGCGAAGCTGAAGCAGTCACGGTTGGCACGAAGTGCGTTGTTGCAGGATATATTGGCACTTATGGTTCTGATAAAAAATGTAAATACCCAGCCGGCGCCAAAACGACGGGGTGTAGCTTTCCGTGTAACCCGACGATCTATGGTTTTGGCGACGGAGGTAAACAGTTCTGTTTAAGTAACGAGACAGAATTGCAGACAGCCACCCACTTTAACAAAGGTTGTGATGCCAAAATGCCATTAACAAATGTAGAATTACCATTGCCGCAATCGGCTAATGCGCGAAAAGATTCTTCACGTTACCAAGGTATTTTAGAGGCCAACAAAGCGGCCGCTTTACGTGATCCTTCAGTTATGGAGAACACGAAAAAGTATTTAGATAGCATGTTGCAGGGTACTCCTGATTTACGTGAGGCCTTTGCGAACGGCAATATCACCGAAGATTTATTAAAAAAACTGCAAGAGATCCAGACGCAGTTTGATTCAACAATCACAGCGGCACGCAATGACTGTGCAGCGGCGGCCGTTGAAAAAGACCAATATGATAAAAATTTCTGGGGTGCCTGTGACCAGTTACATAAGCGTTTCTTGTTCGTAGCTGAGTTTTTAACGAAAAAACCAGGTTGCCCTGATAATAAATCCGTCAATCCTGAGACCTTAAAATGTCCATGCGACGGTGGCCCGGAAGCATTGCCGGGTGCAAAATGTTCTGTCGTTGCGCCATTGCCAACTGAAGACCAGGGGGCTGTAAGCGGAACTACTGAAGTTTCAGAAGAAGGTCTGCAGTGTACAAACGGAACGGTTGAAAAAGAAGGTTCATGTGTTTGTGAAAATGGTAAGGAACCACAAGGCGAAGACAAAAAATGCGGCTCTGGTTTCAACTGGAAACCATGGTTAATCGGTGCCGGCATCATTGGTGGTGCAGCGCTATTATTCTTCTTATTAAAGAAAAAGAAGAAAGACAAACCGACAACACCTACACCGCCACAAGGTTGTACAAACGTATGTGCGCCTAATACGACGCAAAACCCAACAACCTGTGCGTGTGATCCGGTTGTACAAGAGCCAACTTGCCAAGCGCCAAAAGTATTAAATAATGGTGTGTGTGCTTGTCCGACGGCAAATGCGTGTACGCCAGGCCAGCAGGTCTATAACTTAAATACCTGTCAGTGTGATACTGTGGCTCAGCCGGGTATTTGCCCGGACGGAACAACTCAGTACTTCACACCACCAGGGCCTTCGACGTGTCCGGCTCCGACAATTTGTCAAAACGGAACTCAAGTGTACCCGCCAAACACATGTCCGCCAGTTTCTGAAGGTGGATCAGGTACTAACCCGAACGATCAAAACTCTGGCGGCGTACCAGGTGCTAACTAGGATTTTTAAAGGATAATTTATGATGAACATGATTTTAAAAAAAATTAACGGTTTGTTGGTGACTCTTTCAATGGCTACCATGGTTTTCTCTCCGGTAGCCCTGGGGCAAAAAGCTCAGGCTGAGTCGCAAAGAATTTCTAAGGCACAACTTGAACAGTTCGTGCAGGAATTAGGTTTAAATAAGTCTCAGTCGGTCGGCGAATTTTATACAAACAACAAGGATAAATTCCCGCCGCGCATTCAAAAGATGATTGAGCCTTTGATGACTCAGTTTAAAAACGAACCGATGCCGCAGTTTGAAATCGCCCAGGCGAAAAATTCAAAAGGCGAATCTATCGCCACTCTTCGTATAACCGGTAAAGATCAGTTGGCCAATATCCAGTTTTTAGGTGAACAAAATAAATTCGTAAAATTTGATAACACGAATTTAACTTTAGAAGATGTGGCTAACTTTGATGATATGTTTGCTAAACTTTATTTTGGCGATGCCTCTCACCGTAAAGGCATGGGTGAGGCTTTAACTTCTCCGAAGTCTGTGCAAAAACAAAATAAGGCAACAGCAAAAAAAGCTATTCCTCCTGCTAAGTATGCTGGTCTTCCAAAAATTAACCAGGCGATGTGGAAAAAAATGACGCCGATGGAGCGTGCGCAATTCATGATGAACATGAGATTGTTATGGTCGGGTGCGCAAGATGTACTTGATGCCAAAGAAGCGCATAAAAAAGGTAAAAAAACATCTTCATTAGACAAATGGAACAACTTCTTTGCGATGTTAGATGAAGCTCAGGCGGCTGATACTAAGTGTGTTGTGGCCGGTTATATCGGAAACTATGGCGCTAATAAGCGTTGTCAGTACCCAGCTGGTGCAAAAACTCCTGGTTGTAATTTTCCGTGTAATCCGACGATTTACGGTTTTGATTCAGGTGGTAAACAATTTTGTTTATCTAGTTCAACAGAATTACAAACAGCAACCCACTTTAACAAGGGTTGCGATGCTAAAATGCCTTTAACCAGCGTGAGAATGTCTTTACCTGCAGCTAGTGCCGGTAAAGATGCGGCTCGTTACCAGGGCATTATCGAGGCTAATAAAGCCCAGGCTTTACAGGATCCTTCGGCAATAGCAAATACCAAACGTTACCTAGAGAGCATGTTAAACGGAACGCCGGATTTAAAAGCGGCTTTCCAAAGCGGAACAATCACGCCGGAACTTTTAGCTAAGCTTCAGGAAATTCAATCACAGTTTGAGTCTACAATTACAGCGGCCCGAAACGACTGTGCGGCAGCTGCGGGTGAAACGCAATATGACCGTGAATTCTGGGGCGCCTGTGACCAGTTACATGCACGCTTTTTATTTACTGCTGCGTATTTAGAAAAAACTCCAGGTTGTGCCGGTGGCGGTAAAGTTGATGAAACGACGTTGACTTGTTCTTGTCCGAATGGTCCGGCGGTTGCGCCTGGTGCACAGTGTGCCGCAGCTCCGACACCGACTCCAGCGCCAGTATCTGGTACGCCAGTAGTCGACGAGCCAGCTGGTGGTGGTCAGTGTGATCCGGCATGTACTGGTAACGAAACCTGTGTGAAAACTGCCTCTGATGGCGATGGCGCTGAAGTATGGGAGTGTAAAGCTTCTGGCAGCGGTGGCAATAATGGCGGAAAACCTGGTTTCTTCTCGAAACTATGGGGCGGTATCAAAAAAATCGCACCATGGGTTATCGGTGGTGTTGGTTTATGGTTATTATATGATAAATTTTTAAAACCGAAAAAACCTACATTAAAACCAGCCGGCGATGCGTGTCCAAACGGATCTATTCCTCCGTGCGGATCTGTGTGTGCAGCACCAAAGGCATTGTTAGCTGATGGCACTTGTGGTTGCGCGGCCTGCCCTCCGGGTCAGACGATGACTAATGCCTCTTCGTGTTTGTGTGAGAACACAACGACGACAAACACCATTTATATCTGTTCGGATGGTATCACCGAAGTGACGAATTTAGCGAATTGTCCATCGAATCCGTCTTACACATGCTGGGATGGCTCGACAGTGGCAAATCCGATTAACTGTCCAGAACAACCTTCTTCGTCGACAGGCACAACCAACAAACCTACGGATTCATCGCGCTGATGATTATAGAGAAAAATCAATCGCAAGTTGAAATCGAAAAAATCAGAGTCCCTAAAAAGGACTCTGAGCGTAACGATTCTGGCTTAGTAAAGTCAGAATTGTTTCACCGTGATCGTGTCGTTGATTTTGATCTTGGATTTTTAGGTGGTCCGCAAAAGCGTACCGGCTTTCGTTTGTCGATCTGGATGTGGCTTGCTGCTGCGATTGATGCTTTGGTAGTGATGTCGCTTACTTGCTTTTTTATGTTATGTTACTCAGCCTTACTAAAGTTGGGCTTAAAATCCACGCTGGGGTTTACCTTAACAAAGGAAAATCTCGCCATCACGTTTAGTGTCTTCTTTTTATTCAGTGGCTGGATGTATTTTATCACAACACGCGCCTTAGTAGGAGCTTCGATAGGCGAGCGAACCTGTTCGCTGCGTTTAGGCCAGCCGCATGAGCGTATAAAGCGATCGTATCTTCCGCGTCTTATCGTGCGAACAACGCTAACGTTAGTTACGGGCATTGTCACGTTGCCACTGTTGTCGTTACTGTTTAAAACCGACATCGTAGGGCGCATTACCGGCCTAAATATCTACTCTCTCAAATAACATAACCACTTCAAAGTGATTGGTCTGCGGAAATTGATCAACGATATGCGCGTTGGTGATCTTGTAGTTATGTTGCAGGAAAAATTCGCTATCCGCCCGCAAAGATTCCGGATAACACGAGACATAGATAATTTTACCGGGTTTGGCTGCGATGACATTCTGGGTGAAATTTTTTAAGCCGGATTTAGGCGGGTTAACCAGTACGGTATCCGGGTGGTCGTGAGTATTAAGTTTCTGAATGCGCTGAAAATCGCCGGCATTGATCGTTAACTTTTTTTCTAAATGGTTTTCAGCCGCGGTAGCCTTTACGCAGTCTAAGGCAAATTCATCGTTTTCAAAAACTGTAACCTTGTGACCCAGGCTTAACAGCGCAAAGGTGTATTGGCCGATACCACAGCCGAATTCCCAGACCGTTTGGCTTTTACCCCGCATCCAATCGGCGATAATATCGGTCATTAATTTTGCTGTTGCAGCTGATGGCTGGGTAAAGCTGCTGACCGCACAATTTAGATCTAGCGGTGTTTGATTAAGGTAATTATAGGTGTGAAACCAGTGCTGCATTTTGGGTTCAGCTAATTTGATCTGTTCACTGTCAAAAGTCGATTGATCGAGGCATTTTTTCTTTTGACCGACTTCGATAAAAAAATCTTTACTTAAAGTTTTAAGGGTGTTTTTTTCCAGCAGCAGGTTTTTAATATCGTTATTAGCAAAATCCAACCACAGGCCGAACTTATCAACCTGTGACCGGCTTGCGGCACGCAGTCTGATGGTGCCGATGCGGATATTAAATTTAGTCTGCGTTAATAAATCAAAAGCCTGCTGCAGTTTGGGTGTTAACTGCAGACATTCTTTAATCGGAATAAACATTCTGTCCTTATCAACTAAGCCAATCTGATTTTCTTTAATAATAAAATCAAATCTTTCGCGCAGGCCGTATTCGCCGGCTGAATGGGTGTTTATGCTGCTCTTTGGTAAATGTTTGCCAAAGAGCTCAGCGAGTCTGTGCTGTTTTTGCGCGAGCTGATCCCGGTAGGGGGTACCCCATAACGAACAACCGGGACATGTAGTGGCTAATTCACAGACTTTCATTTACAGAAGGTGTTGCAGATTTGCCGGACAAGAGTTTTTGTCTTTAATCACACCTTGTTCAAAGTGCAGGTCTTTTTGGGTAAAGCCTAAGGTGATGTGCGGATAAAACCTGGCCGCCATAAAACCATCGACGGCATATTTTTGTTTTAAGTATTCACGAAATGACAACAGGTCAGGTGTATCGACAACTATGTAGTAAGTTTTTAATATTTGTTTTTTCTCTTTAAGGCGGCCTTCGCCTAAGCAGACTTTTTTAAAGGTCTTTGTTTTCCATTGCTGCCATTCTTGATGGATGACTTCAGCGCTTATTTTGTTTGATATAATGTTAAATTCAGGCGGGGTGATTACGGTAATGTGAGCTTCGCCGCGGTTTACAAGCGTTGTGCCTAAAAAACCATCAAGTCTGTCTAAGGTAGCTTTGTATTCAGGGTATTCTAAATCCAGTGAGACATAGTTTTTGTCAGATGCTGGTTTTTTATTAGCCATGACTGGCTTGTTTTGGCAGCCCACAGCGAAAAGTAACGCATAAATTAATACCCAATTCATAAAAATCCTTATAACGTTTTTTTGAACATACTCAAGGATTACAGTTTATATGAAGAATTTAAAAAATCTAATCAGAATTTCTATTTTGCCGTTAGCCGCCGTTATCTATCTAGGCGCAGACCAGTTGGTCTCTGAGCCCAAGCTGATCACCAATGCTAAGCAGATCACTTTTGTCGGGCCGAAATCCGGCGAGGGCTATTTCAGCGCTGATGGTAAAAAAATGGTTTTTCAGTCTGAGCGTGAGCTGAATAATCCGTTCTATCAGATGTTTATTTTAGATCTTGAATCAGGAAATGTTCAGCGACTATCACCTGGCCAGGGTAAGACCACCTGTGGTTGGATTCATCCGAATATGCAAAAGGTGATGTGGTCTTCAACCCACTTAGATAAACAAATTTCGGCTAAAGTAAAAGAAGAGTACGCCCTGCGCGCAAATCCGGTAAAGGGTCGCTATTCATGGAGTTTTGATGAGCACTTCGATATTTTTGAATCTGATTTAGAGGGTAAAAATCTAAAACGCTTAACGAAAGAGCTGGGGTATGACGCCGAAGGGTCGTATTCTCCTGATGGTCAGTACATAGCTTTTGCCTCAAACCGCTCTGCTTATGACCGTAAACTGACCGCTGAAGAACAGAAAAAATTTAACCAGGATCCTTCGTACTTTATGGATATTTATATCATGAAGGCAGATGGTACTGAGGTAAAACGTTTAACGACCAGCCCAAGTTATGATGGTGGTCCGTTTTTCTCAGCTGACGGTAAAAAAATCACCTGGCGCAGATTCTCTGAAAGTGGGGCCTCGGCAGAAATTTTTACGATGGATATCGACGGTAAAAATCAGAAGCAGATCACGCGTTTAAATTCGATGTCGTGGGCACCGTTTTATCATCCGAGCGGTGACTATATTATTTTTAATACCACAGTCGGCGGTTATTCAAACTTTGAGCTATTTATCGTTGATAGCGAAGGGTTAAAAGAACCACAGCGCATTACCTTTGCTGAGGGTTTTGATGGTCTGGCGACATTTTCTCCGGATGGCAAAAAAATCACCTGGTCACATAAAAACGAAAAAGGTGAAAGTCAGATCTATATCGGCGACTGGGATGATGCTAAAGCCAGAAAACTGTTAGGGTTACCAGAGGCTAAGCCTGAAGTTAAAGCGCCACTAGCGGGGTTAGTGCCTCAGATTAACGAGCAAGATGCAAAGGCGATTGTTTCGTATCTGGCCAGCGAACACTTCCAGGGCCGCTTTACAGGCTCAGAAGAAGAAAAAATCTATACGCAGAAAATTGCGGATTTATTCAAAGCCTGGGGCCTTGAGCCATCTAACGGTAAGGATTTTATCCAGACCTTTGAGTTTATCTCGGGCGTGGTTGCGGGGGATAAAAATAGCGCCGAATTTAAAGGGCGTGCCAGTTTAGCTTTGAAACTCAATGAAGATTATCAGCTGATTTCGTATTCGAAAAACGGTTCGTTTACGGCCGCTCCGGTTGTGTTTGCCGGTTACGGGATTAAAGCGCCGCCGCACAGTGAGTTTGCTGGATTTGATTCATACAAAGATTTAGATGTTAAAGGTAAGTGGGTGATTCTGTTAGACGAAGCCCCTAAGCCTTCGAAGAAAGAATTTTCTAAACACACTTACCTGTTATCGTTTTCACGCTTGCAACATAAGATTACGGTAGCTAAAAATGCCGGTGCCTTCGGGGTCATATTAGTTGAAGAAACCAAAGATAAAAATAAAGTCAGTGAATTAAAATTTGCCGGCAGCCTATCAGACTCACAATTGCCGATTGTTAAAATTTCGGTCGGTGTTTTTGAAAAATTATTAAAAAACGCATCAGATAACAAAGACTTGGCGACGTATGATCAAGTTAAATCAACTTACAATACTTACGATGCGGTTAAAGGTTTTAATTTTACCTCACAGTATTTTACCGCAACTGTTGATCTGGTGGCGAAAAAATCTATTGGCCGCAACGTGGTTGCGAAATTAGAGCCAAGTGCGGCCAAAAAAGCTAAGGCAGTTTTAATCGGAGCGCACGGCGATCATTTAGGTCTAGGGGTTCCGGGCTCATCGCTTGCGACCAATAAACATAAAGATAAAATTCACTACGGTGCAGACGATAATGCCTCAGGTGTTGCCGGAGTGTTAGAGCTTGCGCATTATTATTCCCAAACTGCACAAAAAAATGAATTAAAGCGACCGCTTTATTTTGCGATCTGGTCTGGTGAAGAGATCGGCGTGCTGGGATCGCACCACTTTGTTAATCAGTTTAAAAAACTTGGTGATGTGTTTATTGCAGGCCTTAACATGGACATGATCGGTCGTCTGCGTGACAATTTAAATATTCAAGGTGTAGGATCTGCTGAGGGATTTAGAAACCTGGCAGAAGCTGCAACAATCAAAACCGGGGTCGCGTTAAATTTAACATCTGATCCGTATTTACCAACAGATTCAATGTCGATTTATCTGGCCGGTGTGCCGTCAATTTCGTTTTTTACGGGCGCCCACAACGAATACCACACGCCGCTTGATAAGCCGGAAACATTAAACTACGCCGGTTTAGAAGACACCATTCAGGTGGTGCAGTACTTTGCGGATGCCATTGGCAAAAACCAGAAAGATATTCTTAAATACGCAAAAGTTGAGAGCAATCAGGGTAAACGCCTTGAAGGTCGCAGTTTTAGAATTTTCTTAGGCACTATTCCTGATTACACCCAGGAAGGTGTTAAGGGTGTGCGTATCAGTGGTGTGGCCAAAAACTCCCCGGCTGAAAAAGCCGGTCTGGTTAACGGTGATGTGATCACTGAATTTGACCAAACGAAAATTGAAAACATCTATGACTATGTTTACACCCTGCAATCGGTAAATCCCGATGTAAAAACCAAGATCACGGTTTTACGTAACGGCAAAACAGAAGCTCTGGAAATCACGCCGACCTTAAAAGACTAAGGTCCAGATTAGAATGGGTCTAGGGGACGCCTCCGATCATTATTGTTACGATATTAGGGTGTACCTAAATCATTAATGGTTGGAGGATCTATGAATGGATCTTTAAAAGTTGTACAAGGGATTGTCTTACTAAGTTTTGTTGGCCTGATGTTTTCATCATGCGGCGGTTCACAGACTACATTAAGTAGCACCGATGCTACATCCGGAACCACAACAGTTGATCCTACCCCAGCGGCTTCTGAACCGACGGTTGAAGAAGAAGAACAGCAGGCTACAATTCCTTCAGGGTATAGCGCATCTAATCTGTTTGTTACCGTACCAGACACAATTGATTATTTAAATTTCACAAGTGTGACCGGCGACTGGGCAAGCCGCTGTACATTCACTACGGCTTCGGTGGTTAATGATTTAACCTGTAATTTTGAAGTTAATGAATTAGCAATTTTTAAAGACGGTATTAAGTTTCAATATAATGTGCCGGCTAATCAGTGTAAGTATATTGCAACCTATCCCTACTGGTACTGGAATTATGAAGTCGGCATCGGACCGCGAGATGTTCAAGTTACAGTAAATAGAAATGCCAGCGGCACGGTGACTAGTTCACAGTGTGTCGTGGATGGTTCTGCTCCATATACTTGTACCAGTACAACACCACCTACCGCAGGTAGCGATGTGGAATTTGATATCTCTGATGAAATTAAAGTTCAATGTAGTTATGACACTTCCACTGTTGACGGTGGACAAAATTGCTGTTTTGGTAAATACCGCTTACGTACTACGGAAAACACTCCAGATGGATCTACCAGCACTGATGAGCGCGGTAAAGAATGGGGCGGTTCGGTTGAGTCGTGTATTGGCGGGCCGGGAAGAACTTCATGGGAACAAAAAACCTCTAAAGGCTATCCGAGATATGTCATTGAAAACATGACGCCAAATAAAGCGCGGACAAAACTTGTAATCGTAGAGCCAACAATAGATCATGCTCCAGGTTCCGGGTCTAATATCCCTATTGCAAATTATTTCTCGATGGGGCAACACAATCACACAGGTTACGGTGCTACTTCAGGTGTGGTAACGTCAGTTTATCCTTACTATGTCGATCCGATCAGCGATCGGTCTGGTGATTTAATTGATAGCATTGGCAGTACGGTACTTAGCCCAGGAAGTCCGTATTATATTTTTGACTGCTTGGATGAAGCCTTTGAGGTTAACTACCGCATCCGCGTAATGGTGCAGGAGTGGGATACAGTAGCAGCATTAACAAGTTATATCTCATCAGGTGTTTCGACGCCAGTAGGTGCAGATGAGCCTGGTTCAGCGCCGGCAGACTGTCCGGGGCAATCGGGCGAAGCTTGTAATCAATTAACAGACGCCGATAATTTTGTCGATAGTTCACCAAATGGCAATTACGGTAATGGTGTGCCGGCAAACCGCGTGAGAAACTTCCCTCGCCACGTTTACGAATAACTTTGAATTTAAGATATAGCTTAAATAAAAAAGGGCATGTTTAACATGCCCTTTTTTATTTTTAGAACTCAATTTTTCTCTCAAAGTGACAGGTGTACCCGGCAGGGTTTTTGACAAGATAATCCTGGTGATAGTCTTCAGCTTTTGTCCATTTTGAACTCGGGGTGACTTCGGTAACAATGGGCTTTTTCCAGGCTTTGGATTTATTCACCCGGGCAATCGTGTCCTGAGCGGTTACGCGCTGCTTGTCTGAAGTGTAGAAGATGACGCTTCGGTACTGGCGGCCTCTGTCGTTTCCTTGTTGGTTCATGGTAGTCGGGTCATGAATCTTAAAAAAGTATAAAAGTAATTTTTCATAAGTTAACTTTTTTGGGTCAAATTCAACTTTAACCGTTTCGGCATATTCGGTTCTGCCGGTCTTAACCAGCTCGTAGTTGGCGTTTTTTTCTTCGCCACCCATATAGCCTACTTCGGTGTGGGTGACACCCGGATACTTGCGCAATAGATCCTGAACGCCCCAGAAACAGCCGCCGCCCAGGTAGGCTGTTTCTGCCAAAGCTCCCAAGCTGATAAAACTAACGGTCAAAAAACCTAAAACTAATTTCTGTGATAATTTCATAACTCATTTCCTTGCTCTGAAGCCTTCGTGCTTGCAGAAATTTGTGAGGCTTTAATATAGCGTTGCACCTCTGATTCGGGAATGCGGCGGTGACCGCCTTCGGTGGTGTAACAAATAATCTTCCCCCGGGTAATCTCTCTTCTTAAAGTGTTTTCGCTTACTGTTATATGCTTTTGGACGGCACGGCAAAACTCAGGAAGGCTGTAGTCTTTCTCAGGTGTTTTGAGCTGGGTCTTAATTTGCGACGCGTCGGGGATCCATTTTTTGGTTTCTAGGTGCGAAACCGAATCTTCCAAAACTTCGGCAAAAATTTTCCAGATGGTTTCTTTGTTCTGTTCAAGTTTTCCGCTCTTAAAAAAATCCCTCGCGAGAGCGACCTTTGCATCGATTCCTAAATCCGGGACCGAAACCGTTAAAAATCCGTGCACGTGCTTGAAAATGATCGGGTAGGTAAAATCAGTGATGTTATTTTTCATAGGTCTAATCTTCCAAAACTTCCAGCTTTAAATCAAGGTCGAAAAACGAACGGCCAAAAAATATTAGTTAACATAAGTTTAGTTTTGTTAACCTATTGCTAAATAGGTTATATATGCTACAATATATTATATGAAGAAAATGATGATTAAGGTCAAAAAAATGCAGGATTTCATCGATTTATTCGCGGGGCTTTCAAAGCAGCGCCTGGAGCTGCTTTGGCAGATTAAATCGCATAAGCCACAGTCGGTTTATGAGCTCGCAAACACCTTAAAAAAATCCCAACCTTACATCCAAAAAGAGGTTAATTTTCTCGCTGCTAAGGGCTTAGTTAATCTTAAGAAACATAAGATCGAGGGGCGCAACCGCGTTAAACCTGAGGTCAACTACCAGGTTTTAACTCTAGAGATGGATTTTATCGCGGCTGTTGGAGGTAAAGAATGATTCGTGATCTGGTCGTACTTCAGGAAAATAATTTTTTTTCAGATAAGACCCAGCTATCGACAAATCTTCAGTCCGAAGAATCAATTCAGATCTGGGCGTGGTTAAATCAGGGCCATTTTTCAGAACGTACGAAAAAAACCTATTTCCGTATTGTAAAAGATTTTTTAGCCTTTAACTGGCATCTGGGGTTAAAACAGATTACTCCGGCCTTGGTCACTCTATATCTTCGAAAAAAAGACAAAGTTGCAGCCTCTACGCGCAATTTACACCGCAACTGTCTGTCGTCGATGTTTCAGTATCTGGAAAACGTCGGGTACATCCAAAAAAGTCCAGTTAAAGTTGTAAAACAAGAAAAAGTCACGGAGACATTTCATTATAAGGTTTTATCAATTGAACAGATCAAGCGTATGACTGAAAAAGTGGGGTCATCCCGTGACCGATTGATTCTGCAGATTCTCTATTTCACTGGTCTGCGGGTCAGTGAGCTTTCAACGATCAAGGTTAAAGATTTTTCGGTCTCAACCCAAAAGCGCAATACGCAAGGAGCCTATTTAACTGTGATCGGTAAAGGGAGTAAAATCCGAACTGTTTTAACCGGGTCTTATCTCTGGAAAGAAATTAGAAAATATATAAAAAAAGCCAGCCTTCAACCGAATGATTATATCTTTAATTTTGAAGGTGCGCCGTTATCGCGGATTACGATTTTTAAGATCATCAAAAAAGCAACTCAGGTAGCGGGAATTAAAGTTCCAGGCGGAAAAACTCCATCCCCACACTGGTTCAGACACACCTCTGCGATTCATGCACTAGAAAACGGGGCGGATATTCACGTTGTGCAAACAACGCTGGGTCACGCTTCGCTTGCGACCACCGGCCAGTATTTAAAATCCCGCCCAGTAAAGAGTAATGCAAGCTATTTGAAAAAAGTTTAAAACGGAAAATAGCGGCCACTTAAACTTAAGGGTTCCATGCTTTAAAAGCTAAGGACATATCGGATAATGCATTTTGTTTTTTTAGTAACATGGGGATTTTCATTTATTTTCTCCAGTTAACAATTTTCACTAAACTTTGGAACACCTTGCTTGGAACAATGGTTATGTGTTTTTTAACATGGACACAAAAATTTACTTGTTTAGCTAATTTCTAGTTTAATATGATTGCCTCATGATCGAAGCCAATTTTGCCACATTTTTACAATCAGAGCTTTTACGCAGACAAAGAACAAACTCCAGTTACTCATTACGTGCCTTTGCGCGTGACTTGAATATTGAACCGTCATTGCTGTCAAAAATTCTCCGTAAGAAAATTCCGGTGACCTTAAAAATGTTAGAGCGATTGGCGCCGTCTGCCGGCCTGGCCGAGCCGCACTTAAGTTCATACCGTGAATATGTAAAAAGCTCTGAGGGTTTGAAGTCTTTTGTACCTTTACAGGATAAGCAGATCCGTCATGAAGAATTTAAATTAATCCAAGACTGGTACCATATTACGATCGTCGAACTTACGTTGTTATCTGATTTTGAACCTACGGCTGCATGGATTGCCAAAAAGCTGGGGATTTCAGAAGGCGAGGCAGCGCTGGCGGTTGAGCGTTTGATCACGCTTGGTCTTTTAGAGCGCACCAGCGATGGTCAGTTTAAAAAATCCGGCCAGGGTAGTCCGGGATTAAGAATCGTCTCTGATGATTACCCATCATATTTTAAAGCATTACGTCAGTCGATTAATCAGTTCGGTACCAAGGCTATGACCGCGATGTATGAGGTGCCAAGCAGTCTGCGTGTAAATACGACTTTAACGGTGGCGATTGACTCGTCTTTAGTTGCTGAGGCAAAAAAAAGAATCATAAATTTTACCAGATCACTGGTTGATGAACTGGAAAAGAAAAGCCAGGCTAAAAACCATGTCTATGAACTGATGGTATCTTTTTTTCCGTTAACCAAAGACAGCGAAAGTTAAAAGCTATTTAAATTGTAAAGTCTTAAGCAGCGCCAATGATTGCGTAATGTAAGGATTAAGCTGCGGTTCTGACATACTTTTTTGCACGAGCGCCTCAGTGAGTGTGCGATAATTTCTGTCCTCACAGTTTAGCGAAATATCTAAAGCCATTTCGTTGATCGAAGCCGCTAAAATCTCCTGGGCTGGCTCGAGGTTCTTTGTAGTGGCTGTTGACTGCATCCAGCGCAAGACATTTCGCATATCACTGTTAAAGTGCCCATCATGTTCATCAAAGGAATAGTTAACCATACTATCAGTTGATTCTGTAAATGCCTGATGAGCGGCATTGAGGATTTTTGCTTTGGCGTTAGTATCAGTTAGATAATGAGTAAGATAGCCGTGATCAAACTGACTGGCATGGGCTTTTGTCAGGTTAGGTTCTAAAGCCAACGGAATCAGCGCGCCGATAGGATCAGTTTTAAAAGTAAAATACGGGCCGTTATCAAACACGGCGTGTGCAGGAGTTGCCACTGACACCATTTTTGTACGGGGTGAATTCAAATAATTAAAACTCGAAAGTGTATAGAAGTTTCCTTGCGAATGGGCCACTGTCACGATCTTGTATTTTCGGTCAACGTAGCTTTGATAGGTCATAATCTGGCGGTTAAGATCAGTATTGTGAGAGGCCTGATCTGAAATTGCGTGCTTTAGGTTTTCGTTCGCAAACGGATAAACTTTGGCCATGTTTTTCCAGAAGCCTTCACCGGTCGAAGAAATATACTGGGTGTAGACTTCATATAACTGATATAAAGCGGCTTCGTTAGTATTGTAAGCTAAGTACGAAAGATGAATCGGGGTCTGTGGATATTGTTTGATAAACATCACGCGAAAATTATCCAGACTGGCCTGAGCTTCGAAATGATCGTTAAACATCCCGTTGGCAAATGTAAGCACGTTTTCCGGGTTACCGCAGCTTGCAAAACTTAGCTGCGAAAATAGAATGACTTTAAGAATTAAGTTTAATTTCATAATTATCACTTTCTGTTGTTATATTTGCAGTAGAATAAACTCGCCCCCGGCACCGGAAGCATGCTGCCGCTGAGTTCGGCGTTATATTTAATATACAATTTTTGCCGTGCCGGATTTGAGATGACCAGATCGCGCACTTCCTGAGATAGCGTGGTTATCTCGATATCTTTGTTATGAACTCGTTCGGTAGCCATCATACAGGCAATAGCCTCAGAAAGTTCTTTACTGCGAATGGAGATGTCGAGTGACGGGTTTAGTGCGTGCTGAACAGCCAGGGCCAGCTCGGTTGCCGCTTTTTTTATATTCGGATGTGCTGCTTTCCATTTATTTTCAATTTTAACTTCAACATCATCCCAGATTTCATTGCCGTTGGTATCTACGGTTTGGACAGATGGCGGCGGCTCAATATTTCTGGGGGTAGGTGTAATTGCTGTGCAGCTTCTGATGATAAACATCGACATTGCTATTGCCAGTAAATCGCTAAACCATTGCATTGTTAATCCTCTCTTGCACAAGTGTGCTCATTAGAGGTTAATTCAAGCCCGTGGCCAGCCCAGATGCGGTTTAATTCGCTTTAAGCCGGTTTTCGGATGTGGTTTCCAGTTTTAAAGACTTTTACATGGAAAATTCTGGAAAAAGAAGCTAGTTACTAAGACTTATATGTTCGAGCGCATTTATCTAGAAATCAGCAATATCTGTAATTTACAGTGCACGTTCTGCCCTGAGGTGGTACGCGATAAGAAGGTCATTTCTGTTGAGGAATTTAGAGCTAATGCGATTCAGGCAAAGCCCTTGGCCAAACAGGTCTGCTTGCACCTGATGGGCGAGCCGCTCGGACATCCGCAATTTGGCGAAATCGTTAAAGTTTGTGATGAACTGGAGTTAAAAATTTTTCTGACCACCAACGGTACGCTGATTAAGCGTCATGCCGAGACTATTTTAAACTGGAAACACCTGGAACAGATTAATTTTTCGGTGCACTCGTATTTTGCCAATACTTCTCGCCAAAGCTTAGAACAGTACTTAACACCGATCTTGGATTTTTGCGAACTCGCGATTGATCGAAAAAATGCGTACTATATTAATCTGCGCTTATGGAATTTGGCATCGGTCAATGCTCAACGAGAACAAAATCTGCAGGTTTATGATTTAGTTGAAAAGCGATTTGCTGTAAGCCTAAATGAAAACGTCGACGTGCGTGTGCAGAAATCAAAAAAAGTAAAAGAAAAATTGTATCTGCATTTTGATACGGAGTTTGAATGGCCGACCTTAAAGCGCGATGTTTTATCGACTAAAGGTACTTGCTACGGCTTACGTAAGCAATTAGCTATACACGCCAATGGCGATGTGGTCCCTTGTTGTTTGGATAAAGAGGCGGTTTTAAAGCTGGGCTCTGTTAAAGACGGCCAGTCCTTACGGAGTATCATGACCAGTGAGCGCGCTCAAAAGATTAAAACAGGATTTGAGCGTGGTGAGCTTGTCGAAGAGCTCTGTCAAAAATGTCAGTATGTTGAACGTTTTAATCAGTAACTTCTAGTGCCCTCTAATATTTAAACTTCCGAAAAATCGGACGACTTTATTCCTAAGATCTGGAATTCGGATCTAAAAATCCCTTCTATTCAAATATACGTTATTTAGAACTACTCAAATCTGGGTCTGGCTTTGCAATTTACGTCAAACCAGCGGGGGCTCAAAAACATGTCTAACGCCCCTAAGGAGAGAAAATGAAAAAACTACTTACTATAATGCTGTTAACCATCGGAGTTGCTGGCTGCCAACAGGCCGCAGACCAGGTCGCTGAGACAACACCGGCGGCAATGACTCAGAAAAATATGAATCGTCCTGTGCGTGAGTTGATGTCTAACGGTATCGTGATTGAAATCAAAAAAACTGTTGAGCTTCGCAACGACCGAACGAATTACACCGATTTTAAGAATAATTTAAATGTTTACGAAACAACTATGACTATTCCAGAGCAGGTTTTTACCGGCGATCTGCAGATTTCGCGATCTCTTAATGCTTTGGCTTTAAACCCTCGCTTTGAGACTATCGCTAAACATGACGCTGAATTTGTTAATGGACATTACGTTATTAAACATCGTCTCAAGTTGTGGGAGTCGGATCTTATTCCAAAAACATTGACCTATAAATTTTATTCTCATGAAACTTTAAGCGGAGAAAGTTCTGCTACTTTTTATCCTGATCTAATTATTCCAAGTCAAAATGAAGCGGGGGTGACAACCTTGCAATCTTTAAAAATTAAAACTGGGTCTTATGATTTTGGCGTCGTGTTTTTTGAAAACAGAAGTCTTTTAAGAACAGAAGGCGCTTACCTTAGAATCAGAGCTCAGAGACTGTTTGCAGACCAAGCTGCAGTAGAAAGTTTTTCTGCTGAAAAAGCCAGAGAAATTCCGGTATCGGGCACTGTAGGTCTTAACGGTGGCCGGGTTATCATAGAAGCTCAACAAGCCATGGGGGATTTGTCTATTACCATGCGTGGAACCGATGGCGGCCAAGGCTATGCGGGATTACTGCAAACAGCCTCTGGAAAAAAAGGTGCTACCGGTACCGCAGGCGTGCGGGCTAAAGGACCTTGTGAACATGTTGGACCAAAATCTGTTCTCAGCGGAGATACCTGGGCAGCACCTGCTGCTATTATTTGTGAATGGACTTGTCATAAGCCAGGCAATGGCGGCGTGGGTGAATCGGGTGCTGCGGGAAATCGTGGTGGTAATGGTATGCCCGGAGGCGCTTCAGGTTTAGCGCAAGTGATTATCGAAAAAGAACTGGGCCGGTTTACTGTGAATGTTGAAAGTCTTCCCGGTTATGGTGGTCCAGGCGGTATAGGCAGTGAAGGTGGCCTTGGCGGAGCGGGTGGCGATCCAGGTGCTATTGCTAACGGTTGTCATGAAGGTGCACAGGCCGGCGCACAGGGGGCACGAGGTCCTAAAGGCGCAGATGGTGACAAGGGGCCTGATGGCCTGATCGAAGAAAGTTCAGTAATTATTAAAAAGTAAAATACACATAAAATATAAAAGGTAAAATATGAAAAATAGAATTATTACATCTCTTACTGTTTCAGCGCTGCTTTCATCAGCTTGTACTCCGCAAAACAAAACCGTTATTGTGAAAGAAGCAGTTACGTATCAGCAACAAAACAGTGAAGCAGAAAATTTCTCAAGTTGGGAGAAATTCCAACAACTTCTTCAGGAACATCAGACTAATCTTCCCCTGGCCGAGGTGTTGGTCAATGTGTTCCGCGAACAGAGTCCGGATGTTGTGGTTAAATTGCGACAACAGATCCAGGATGGCAGCTTAAATTTTTCAAACACAGATGCCAACCAGTGGAACGAACTCAAAAAAACGATTGTCGTTGGTGAGTCAACGGCAATCACCGACAATGACTTGCTGTCTAAAACCCTTAATTTAAATCTAACTGAAGTTGAGCGCAGCAATGCATTTCGCCACCAGCTCGATATTAAAATTTCGGGCTTGGTTCAGTCTTTAGCTTTACAAAATTTATTAAAAGTTTACGATGAACAAATTAAGCTGGACAGTAACGATATTGCAGCTGATTTAGTAAAACAACTTCAGGCAGAAAGACCTGAAATTGTTTCGCGTATTGATAGCACCAAAGAAACACTAAATCGGTCGGCTCAGATTGAGCAGATCGTCGTTTATTTAAAACAAGCAGATTATTTGTTTTTAAAATATGAGATCAGTGATTCGGATGCCGAAAAAATGATCGTCTATACAGCGGTCGCCGGAGCTTTGGCGAATGTGTTGGCGCAACAACCGAGTATTAAGCACCTGATCAAAGCCAGTATGCAGGTTAAAGATCTTGTAGATAAAGCTAATCGCGTAGTAGGCCTTACAACATCGTTAAAAAAATACGGTGAAGAGCTTTCGGCCAATGGCAAAGTTATGGCTAATTCGGTCGACAATATCTACGATAAAATTAAAAAACTGAGTGATGATTTAGACAGGGGATCATTTGTTATTTCGGATAAAGGGCAGAAAAGTGCCCGTCGACTTTTAAATGACCTGCTTAATGGTAAAGCTCAAAATGAAGTTTCACAAGACGTAGCTGAAGAATTAAAAACGACAGGCTTTTTTGAGAGAAAAAGAGAGTTAGATCATGATGTGAACCGCTTTATTACAAGTGCAGATACGGCTGCTAAATCTCTTGATAATATTTTATTGGCGACCTCAGAAGTTACTAAAGCCTTAGGTGTCAAACTGGATCCTAAAGTTAACCAGGCAATAAATACGGCAGCGAAAATTTCAAAAGGCATTCAGGTCGTAAACGCCGTAGCTAAAGCTTACTCTGCTGGTGGTTTTGTCGGTGCACTGGCGGCCTTTTCTGGTGGTCCGGCAACTATGGCACTGGCTGCATTTGGAGGCGGTCTTGGTGGGGGTGGTCCAGATCCAGCTATTATGGCGGAGTTAGCGGCAATCAAACAGTCTTTGGCCGAAATCAAAGCAATGCAAAGAGAGATATTAGAAAATCAAAAAAAGATGATGGTCATGATCAAGGACCTGGCTTTAATGATGGAGGAATACCATCGTGAAGAGATGCGCGCTTTGTCTGACATACGTGATGAAGTATTAAATGCCAAAGAAGGCTTAACTGAATTAGACGAAGCCGCTTTTCGCTCTTGCGAAGCTATGACGGCTTATGCGTTGAATAAAGTTCCTAATGCGGTTCGAAATTTAAATAGTTCAAACGTCGATATCATAAAAGCAACTATTCGCGAGGTGACCGCGTCACCTAAAGGTTTAAAACAATTCATTATTAACGGTTCACCGGCCAATTTTACGACCTGTCAGCAGCAAATGAGTACGGTGTTTATGACAAAAGACATGCTTAAGTTTAACCGTGCAGCCTGGGTAGAAAAAACGGCTGATGGTAAAGTCGATAGAAATGGTGGCACGATTGTTCGTGAGTTTTATGATCCGGCGTTTTCCTATTTAGAAAAAAACACAGAAACCCATTGGCAACACCTGGGATTACACTTACCGGTATTAACAGTTTCTACGTTATTACAGAAAAAAATCTTTTACTTAAATCAAAAAGATAACGAAGGCAGTTTAGAGGATTTAAAATATTTAACAGCTACTAATAAGCTCGAAAAATTTGTTTCAGCTCTTCTTATACTGCATCCATACTTGGCCATAGATCAGTCGTTGTGGGTAGCCTCTGTAGATGATGTATTAAAAGCTGCGATTTCTGATAATTCAGCCTATATCAACACACATCAGATGTTGGCTAATGCCTTTGAGCGGGTTCAGATAGCCATTGCCCAAGAGTCACTTTTAGCAGGCGAACCATTATTGCCAAAATTAAGTCTTCAATGGGGCAAAATAATGGGCGAAAAAACCAATTGTGAAACCGTGAACGATGAAGAGTTTTGTTTTGTCAGAAAAAATCAACTTATGATGGGCAATCTGCTAACTTACATGTTGGTTAAAGGCCTGGGTTTCGGCCAAGACTCTGAAGAAGCGATGTCGATTCGTCGTTCTCACTACATGGTACTACTATCGTCACCGGAAAGACTGGCCCAGTTCTTAATGTTGCCGGTTAACCGTATTCAGGTAGAAGATGGGGTTACCTATTTAAGATTGTCAGAGAAAGAAAATGGATTACGGATTGCCTTTCCAGATGTTGAAACTGTTGAAAAGGGACAAATACAATACACTGAAGCTATGGCCCGTATGATTCGGTTACAACATAAGGTTGCTGATGAACTGGTAAAAATCTCTCCAATGTTAGCTAGAAAGCTATCTTTGAATGATCTGGCCGTTGGACTTTTTGTTAAGTAGTTTTTTTTGAGTCAGTGGCTGTGTGAATGCCACTGGCGATGTAACATAATAGCAAACTCAATTATTCTCCTGTTATTGCTTCAGGAGAATAGGAGTCAGCCTTCGTGCTACTATTAATGAGAACTGCGTTGATCGACTGAGTTAGTAATATTTTCCTCTCTGAGTCATTAATAGACCATCGTCTAGTTAATAAGATTTCTTAACATGTCGAAAACTAAACCAGAGGTAACCGCCAATGAGTAGTCTAGACAAACAAATTCGTTCACGTCGTTTTAAGGTTAAAGATCAGTCAACATTAAAGATAATTGTTGATTATATAAACGGAGATCAGATTGAACTCTCTGTCATCGAATGTTCGCAAACTGGTTTAAAGTGTCATACAAATTACACTTTTAGCGAAGAAGATAAATCAAATTTTGGTCAAATCGTTTCGGCATCAAAATTGGTGTGGGATTCAAAGGAATTTGGGTTAGGCCGCATGGTCGTCAGAAGAATCCAATCAGATGCTTCTGGCGCGTTGGTTGCTTTCTCAACAATTGATATTAAAGTTCCAGTTAACTCCCAAATTTCAAAATTATTAGATATTAGGTTAGAAGAACAAGACGATGGTAAAAATGAAGAATTAAGTTCGGACAAATTTTCATTAGCTCACTTTGTAGAAAGTGAATATTCGAATATTGATTTATTTGATCGCATGCGAAAATTTGACGTATTTCGTGCTGAATGGGAACGTAATAAAAAGTATGGTTACAAAACAGTCCGTGAGTCTTCAAAAGGAGAAAGAGTTAATCTTTCTCGTGCCCGAAAAGGTAATCGTAAAGACTATATCGTCATGGGATCGAATGACTACCTAGGGTTGGGTGCACACCCAGAGGTGGTTAAAGCAGCTCAAAACGCGATGAACGAGTATGGTTTTGGTTCGACAGGATCTCCAGTTACCACTGGTACTACAGATCTTCACCTTGAACTTTGTGAACAAATCGCAAAAATTCATAAAAAAGAAGCGGCTATACTATTCAATTCTGGCTATGCTGCAAACATTGGAATTATCTCAGCAGTAACTGCGCCAAATGATTTAATAGTTGCTGATATGCTTTGCCATGCTTCGATTCAAGATGCAATGCAAATGTCTAAAGCCACGTCTCGCTTCTTTAAGCATAATGATGTCGCCCATTTGGAAGCAATTCTTCAGAAAGAGCGACAAAACTATAATGGGTGTTTAGTTATTACCGAAGGTGTGTTTTCTATGGATGGCGATACTGCCAAACTAGATGAAATTTTCTATATTGCAAGAAAATACAATTGCCGAATTATGGTTGATCAGGCTCACTGTTTCGGTGTTGTGGGCCCTAATGGTTTTGGAATTTGTGAAAAATTCAATCTTTTAAAAGAAACCGATATTATCATGGGGACGTTTTCAAAAATTTGCGGAGGAATCGGCGGATTCGCTACCGGCTCCACTGAATTAATCGAATGGTTGCGGGCGTTCAGTCGCGCCCAAGTATTCTCTGTAAGTTTACCACCTTCAACTGTGGCAGCAGTTAGTAAATCTTTAGAACTTTTTGTTAACGACAAGGATTTAGTAAAACGTTTGCATTCGAATATCCAGCATTTTGTAAAAAACCTTGAATCAATAGGTTACAAATTTAAAGAACCGCAAGAGAGTGCGGTGGTGCCTGTTGTCGTTGGTGATGAGAAGAAATTGGGCGAAATGTATCAAAGTCTTCTTGATGATGGGGTTCTTTGTATTCCGATTGTTTATCCGGCTGTGAGTAGAAAAAATTGTCGATTTAGATTCACTGTGATGGCATCACATTCAAAGTCAGATCTAGATTATGCAACTGCATGTTTGGAAAAAGCCATGCTTAAGGCCGGATTCTCTTTTCCTTCTGTAGAAAAAGAAGAGCTGAAGAAAAAAGCTGCATAATACAATGACCGACTTTTTGGTTTCACTTCTTCTTACATTTTCGAGCATTTTAGGTATTCAGGAGATTCCCTCGAATACTAACGGCTGGAGTGTAAATAAGGCGTGGAATCAAGTTGGTGATACCTGGGAATTTTCCGCGTCAAGTACTCAGGCATCACAAACATGCGCCCCAGGCATGTCATTGGTATTTCCGCAGGTGGTTCACGGGATTCACACAATCCATATAAACGGTGAGTTGTTTTTGCAAACTGGCGACAAATCGTTTTCTAAAACTTCCGCATTTTATTCAAGAGCTGTTGTCGATTGTAAATATATAAAAAAAGATGCAAAAGTTGACTGGCACGTATCAACGTACGCAAAGTACTTTGCTAGAATAGATAATTTCCCAGCTATTGAGTCTACGACAGCCAAATACTTTTTCTTTGATGTCATTCTTAATGTTCTATCCGCGGGATGTTTATTAATTCTGGCGGTTTTTTCGTTATTCATTTTTTCCCGACGCGTTGAAAGTAAATACGTGATAAGCCTTTTTGTAGGGTCGGTTTCGTTTGCTATCTACTCTATTCTTACAACGGCTAATATCTTTGATCTCAATGTTAAGATGATATTTGCTCATAAAGTTGCTGATGTCTTTGTTTGGATCGGTTCTTTTTGTTACATCTATTTCTTTCGCAACTATGGCTATTTAGGAAAGTTTGAATTTCGATCATTCATCGCTGCATTTGTTATAGGCGAGGCTTTAATCATTTTTGGCGGAAACCCGGATGTCGTTCAGCTAGGTACTACAATTCCTATTCCATTTGCTTTTATTTGTCTTTCTTCCTTCTTAGTTCACTCTGTTAGTGAAGGTTTCAAAAAAGGCTTTGACCGAAATATTATCTTAGGTATTTTTTCTATTTCAATTTTTGTATTGGCTGGTATGAATGATCTTTTGCATATTACCGGATTGATTAATTCGTACATGATTATGCCTTTAGGGTCAGTGGCCGGGGTATTCTTTTTGGCTGCAACGGTGAACCAGAATATCGAGTCTACTTATGTCGAGCGAGATGGACTTTTAACTAATCTCGAAAACAAGGTAATTGAAAAAACAAAGCATCTAGAAGAGGCATTGAGTTCCCTCAAATCAACGCAAGCAGAGCTCGTTCAATCGGCAAAGTTGGCCTCTTTAGGTACCGTTAGCGCTGGAATTGCACATGAGATCAATAATTCAATCAACTATGTTAGCGGTGCGATTATCCCACTCGAGAAGAAAGTCTATGCGCTACTTCCAGAAAATGCCGACCGAAGAATGATTGAAAGGTTATTTGCAGCAATTAAAGAAGGAACTAATCTCACAGTGGATATCGTTAAAAGTTTGAGGACTTTCACTGGGCTTAACCAGGCTGAATTTAAAGAAATTAAGATAGGCGAGTCTGTGCAGTCAATCCAAACCATTTTAAAAAGTAAGCTGCGCGGAGTTGATTTTAGAACTGAATTTTCACAAGATTGTTTAACGCAAGGGAGCCTTGTTGGTTTGAACCAAGTTTTTATGAATCTTATTACCAACAGTCTTGATGCCTTGGATAAGGATGAAAAGTTTATACATATCAAAGGAACGCGTGTTGGCAATCAGATTAGTATCTCTGTTAAAGACAATGGCAAAGGGATTAAGCCCGAAGTGATTACAAGAATCTTCGACCCATTCTTTACTACGAAGGATGTAGGTAAAGGTACGGGATTAGGTTTGCACATTGTTTCTAAAGAAATTGAGCGACACGGTGGGCAGATTAAAGTGTTCTCAGAAATTAATTTAGGTACAGAATTTTTAATTACACTACCAGCTTTAGAATTTTCTAATCAAGTAAGGGAGGCCGCATGAAGCCCTTAATCATTTATGTAGACGATGAACCAATGAACCTAACTGTCTTTGAGGCCGCAATGCCCGAAGAATGGGAAGTTCAGGTTTTCGAAAGCCCATTGCAGGCATTAGATGCTCTTACAAAGCTAAACCCATGCATTGTTGTTTCTGACCAAAAAATGCCAGGTATGGTCGGCGTTAACTTTTTGGAAATTGTTAAAAGAACTCACCCCTCATCAAAGCGTGTGATTGCAACTGGCTATTCCGAAGAGGACTTGGTAGTTGATTCAATCAGAAAAGCTGGCGTTCACGACTATATCAAGAAGCCCTGGGATGTTGAGGATCTGGTTCATAGATTAAAGTCTGTGATGGATACTTACAATTTAGAAAAGGAATTATTTGAAAAAAATGATCTTCTAGAAAGACAGAACAAGGAATTGCAAAAGATTACAGAAGATTTACGAGTTGCAAAATCTGTCGAAGAACAAGCGAGGAAAGAGCTTGAAGCTTGGGCTCCTCCTTTTGTACTTTCTGCTATTCAGAGTAACTCTTTGCAATTTCCGATGAAACGTGATTTGGCTTTGATTTGTTTTGATATTATTAATTCTTCAGAAACACATGACATTACCATCGACGGAGCATCGGTTAGATCTGTAATCTTAAAAGGGTTTTCTGAATCGGTTTTGCGTCAAGGTGGGTGGCGCGAGTCGCATGCCGGCGATTCAGCTTATGCTCATTTCGGCATGCTCGAATCAACCTCTAATCCGGTTGAATCGGCGTTAGCGACGGCTACGGAGTTTCGTAGTTTTTTGCGAGCTTTAAATCTTAAGCATGGTTTAAAAATCGAATGCGGGATCGGCTTGCATCTTGCAAAAGATGTCTCTATCAACCTTCATGAAATTGAAATTCAAACCTTACGCGGGACTATTAAACAAAAATCGTTTGATTCGACATCGCCGGATGTTGATCTAGTCCATCGCTTAGAAGGTTTTACGCATCAGCTACCTGGCTCAAATGTAGCGATATCAGAAACTTTTGCAAAGGCGATAATCGACAAATTACCTCAGGCAAAAGATTTGGGTAGCTTTCAATTAAAAGGACAAAAATCGCTAACAAAGATTTATTTGAAGGCGAGTGATCAAGTTACTGAAGATCAAATCAAGGAAATTAAGCGAAAGTCCGTGGTATACAGTGACATGGCTGAAAAACAGTCTGCATAAAATCCACATGACTCAACATCACGAAGACGAACTAGAAAAATTTCAAACGTTGATGAGTCGCTTTCGCCCGCAATCGGGTTTTAAGGCTATAGATCAATATGGCTTTACTATGTCTGAAAAGCCCGACATTTTTTTTACGGCCCTTACGCACGGGAATGAAGTTATAGGATTGCAAGTCTTAAATCTTTTCTTAGAAAAATCTTTAAAATCTAATCATAAAGCACCTTATACGTTTGCAGTTTTATTGAACAACGTGCCTGCGTATAAAAAAGACCAGCGCTTTTTGGATAAAGATTTAAATCGGAGTTTTTGCTCTGCAAATGATAACCCAAAGGCACCACGTGGCGAAGAGTATTACCGAGCTATTCAAATTGAAAGCATCATGAAAAAGCTAGGCCCTCGTTTTATTCTGGATTTACATCAAACAACAGAACCAACGTTTTCGCCGTTTTTTATGTTGCCAGAAGATAAATCATTGATTTTATCAGCGGCAGCAATGAATCAAAATTGGCCCATTGTCACATTCGATGCCTCCGGCTTTTCTAAGGACGGAAAAACTCTTATGGAATTTGCCAGAGAAGAAAAAATTCCCGCTTTAGTGATCGAGATCAGTCAGAACGGATTTGATTTAAAACTTGCTAAAACGATCTGTGATGTGCTTTTTTATTTAAATGCTGAAGCTATCATTAATCCGGCAAAAAAAATCAGCGTCGACTATTTTAAGATCTCGCATCATATTACAAAACATACTTTGGGGTCAGAATTAATCCCTGGGTTTCAGAATTTGCAATCGGTCAAAGAGGGCCAGGTTTTAGGAATTACCCCCAACGGGGAGGAATACCTGAGTCCGGCTGGCGGCCTTTTGATTTTTCCTAAATACGGCCGTCAGGCGGAAGTGTCGCACGAGCTGGGATTAATTGCGACACGACGAAATTTATCAAACGAATAACTAAAAATTAATGGTTAAATCAAGCTGTGATACCCTGAAGGTAGTCGGGGTTGTTGAGACATTTTTTTCGAAATCGTTAAGCGAGAAATTAACCACTGCATTTTTATTTAATTTATACCCCAGCAAATACACCTGCCCGCGTGAGTCGGTCACACCACCAGCCTGATCAGCATTGGTGAAAATCGCAAGAACGGCATCATTTTCAATGGTTTGGCGCATATATGTTAAACCGAATTTGTCATAAGAAGCCAAAAGTCCGTAAATCTGTGCTTTATTGCCAGTGTCAGCCCCATTATTTTTGAGGTGATCAAAAAACAATGACACTTCGTATGGAGATTTTCTCCATTTAAGTTCAAGGCTTGCTTGCAGGATCTTGTAATCATTTAAATAATTTCCAGAACCATCCTGCGTATTACCTCTAAAATCTGGTGTAGATTGTACGGTTAAACTGTTCGGTGTCATCCCCTTGATATCCGTATAGGTGTAACTTCCTAGACCAAACTGAGCAGAGGAGTGGGGGAGAAAGCTGTAATTCACTACTGCTTGTGCCGAATTTAAAAATGAATCGGTTAAATCTTTACCGCCCGCTGAATTATATTTTTCACGGATCCAAAAGCTAGCGGCATTAAGGTTAAAATCTAAAACTTTTTCAATCAGGGTGTATTTATAGTTTAGGCCGAGACCTTCAGGGGTGATGTCGCGATCAAGAATTACCTGGTGTTTTGCCGGTGTATAGAAAAATTGCGGCATTTTACCCAGAAATAAAGTTAAATTCTGTTCTGGTAAATAAGTAACATAAGCTTGATCAAGACCAATTGTATACCGAGGTGATCCTTGCGTGTTTGTGCCACCATCAGCAATCGTTGTATTTCCTGAATTATTATTGGTTCCAGTCATTAATCGGTATGTAAATTTTAGATCTGGCTGAATCTCGAAATTTTGACCAACACGTACCATTAAACGATGAATTCGGCGCGTATCTTTGGTGTCATCTTTGGTTTCTTGGTGGCGGTATCTAAAATCACCAGAGAATTTGTTTGTCGGTTTAAATTCAACTGGAGCGACCGGTGCAGATGCAGTTTCTGTAGCTGAAACTGAAAGTTCTTGAGCTTTTGTATGAAGAGTTACGAATATAGCTGTCAGAATTAAGATTAAACGCATGTTAGACATGAATTAAGAGTAGCCAGAAATTCGCTAATTTAGCAGTAAAAGTTGTGGGGATTTATTGTTAAATCAAAGCCATAATAAACCTCTGATAAGTTATATTATGTTGCATGCGGCATGTATCACAATACTACAGTCCAGGGTTTATTCGTTGTGCCTGAGCTTCTTCGCTATCAGCTAAATGCCTATTAAGCTCCTCAATGGTGCGACAAGCCCGTGGAACCCTCCATTTATCACGTTTTTGCACACAATCTTCTAATGTAGTCAGCATAGATTCTAATTTTTGATAGGTGTTTTCGATGTATTTTTCTACGTCAGCCATTGCATCTTCCTGCAGATCGCCGGCTGGTACAAAGGGTAATCCGAAATTGGCCATAATCATGTCTTGTACGCCACGCGAAGTACGGCCATTACCATCAGAAAAAGGATGAACACTTACAAACCATTTTTGTACAACCGCAGCCAATTCTACCGGAGATAAAATAGCTTCTCCGCGGCCGTAGGCTTCTAAATTTGTTTTAATAAATATTCGGATCCATTCAACTTGTGATTCGACCTGGTTTGAAGGGCTATAGGCTATGAAAACCGCGTTGTAACCGCGGCAGTTTCCCTGCGAAATGAACATACCTGATTTTAAATCAGCACGGTGCCAATCCGGTCCACCGGTATTTTTTACGACTTCTCGAAACTCGATACCGGCAAGCGATTCCCAGCGTTTTTGGTAACGCTCCATTGAATCTTCCGAACGTTTAATTCCTATACGGTAATTGATCTCGCTTTCGCTGCCGGCACAAAAGCCAACACCTTTGTCGTTTTTAAAACGAAATTCACCCGGCTTTTTTTTCTGATCAGTGCTTTTATCTTTAATGCTTGTAGTGCCGTTGGTTAAAAGGACGGTATTAATGTGTGAAAACATCGTTTGATCCAGATGTTCACCGGTAAATAAGGCGTGTTTTAGTTTTTTACCTTTAAATAACGAGTCAATTCCGCTCTCCCAAACTTGCCAGGTGGCCGGCGCCGGATCGTAAATATCGACGGGGGCTTTTTTGAAAATTTTTGCTTTTTCCCAGGAAGAACGGTCGATAAAACGTAAGATCTTGTACTCACCGATTTCATCCACGTCGACACCAAGTTTTGCGTATTCAGTGCGGATATTTTGCAAACGGTCCTGTAAGACGCAATCGCGAGAAAATTTTTGAATCGAAATATCGCAGGCCAAAGCCTGTTTGACAGCAAGTAGAACGATAAGCGAGACAAAAATATTTTTCATAACTAGCCCTTTTGAAAACTTATTTCATGCACTCAAAGGTTTTCGAGCGAAGATCCAAAAGTTCTGCCTGATCAGGGTAAGTTGAGTTAATAATACCGGTCATTGTTGAAACTAGCCCCGGTAACTGTGCGCTGAGCTCTTTTGCCGAGGCTTTATCGCCAGCTTTTTTTGCCTTATAAGCGCTATCAGCGATCGATTGGTAGTTTTTCTCTAACGGACGCAGTGGTTGCAGCACGCTATAAAGCTTTTTATTACGCTGAAAAGCCTCAGATTCTTGTGGATCTAACTCAGCTGAGTGCGGAGCCCAGAAGATCATAGTTACTGATTTAATAGCAGCCTGAGTTAAAGGGCCACCGACATATACAAGGGCTGAACGATGTGGGCTTGTAGAACCACAGAAGGCAGAAGTTGCGGCCTGCCAACCATATTCAGTCATAGCAATGCCGTTTTGTGCATAAATAGCCTGAACTAATTTTCTAAAATTTGCATTTTGCTTTTCTGCCATAAATTGCAGTGTATCGCGTGCAAATCCAACGTGAGATACGCCAGCTGCCCCGTTTGATTTAATTTCTCTGCGCGGAAGCAATAATTTAGCAGCATCCTCTGCTCTCATGCCTGTTTCAGCTATAATCGCTTTGATTGTTTCTTCGCGTAACGGGATATCTTTCATTAAATCTAGGTATTTGGTTCCGGCATTGAAGGTAACTTCCATCATCGTAGAGCCGAAGTTTGCACCCGTATCCGGAGCAGCAGCCGGCGAAGAGGCAAATGGATCAATCGCCAAATACAGACCATTACCCGCGTTTGCTAAATGAGTTGAATTATTATTCATATCCCAGAAGCCGGCCGCTGCGCCTTTTACCCGTGAGTTAACCATTTCGTAGCGGTTTTTTGCTTTCTTTAAAGTGGTATCCTGCAATTGGTTGCCGTTTAAATTAATACCGAAATAATGATAAAGACGGGTTTCGCGCGGTAAGGATTTGATCGCTGGCTGTAAGTCTTCAGTTAAAAGTTGCTGGGCCTGACTTGCAAACGCGTTTGATGACAGTGTTAAAGCAAAACTCAAGGTCACGGCCTTTAGGATTCCTGTAGACTTCATAATAGCTCCTGTTTGGGTAGATTCCCGAACAGGAGTAATAGCGAGACCAGGGCCAAGCCAGATCGTACCTATTCGATCTGGGGCGCCCTATCTGTCGATGTGTTTTACATTGAAACGTTCTTGGCCGGCCAGGGGGCTAAAAGATCAGGTTTAGTTATTTTTCCACTTTTTAAAGCCAAGCTTTTCGGCTTTAGCAAAATCAGCTTCATTGATTTCATAGACGTTGCAGTTACCAGTCGGTGTCCCGCAAACTTGTATACGGATTAGCCCATCGTGCTTGTTTTCAGCAGAATAAACTTTGATGTCTCCCAGCTGTTTTTGCATTTCTTCAGGCTTTGTTCCTGAACCCTGTTCGCATTGTACAGAGCCATCGGCTTTATAAACTTTAATTTTTTTAATTTGATTAGTCATATTCGTAGTCGGTGAAATGGTTGTCTCTCCCGCAACAGGAGCACTTACTTTAGCTGTGTTATCGTTGTTTTGCCCCAGAGTTTCGTTAGGTTTGCAGGTTCTTGTCGAACACGAAGCCATTAAACCCATAATTACGATAGCTAAAACTAATTTCATAACACCCTTTTTTTTATTTAAAACGAATTATTCTAAGAAAGAAAAATTAGAATTTTTATTGTAATACTCGACCAGCAAACCGTAAACATTGGCTTCGCCAGAGATAAAATATATACGTTTATTTTTGTCAGTGGTTAAACGACCTAAAACTCCGCGCCCCGGATCAAAAGTAGATTTTAACTGACCGTTCATTAAATCGTAAAAAAGCACAGCGCCTTGCGATTCGCCGACGACAACTAAACCCTTATGAGCGATAGGCTCGGTTGTGATGCCTTTTAAATTCGTAACTTTCCAGATTAGATCCCCGCCTTTTTTAGTAACAACCATCAAATGACCTTTTGAAGACGAATAAACCAGGCGGTCGGCATAAACCAGCGGCGGAGTTGCGCCACCGAAATCTGATTTCCAGAGGATTGTTCCAGAAGACTTTGATACCGCATAAAGCTTGTCATCATAACTGTTGATAAAAATGGTGTCGCCGTCGATCACAGCTGACGCATCGATATCTTTGAATTTGGTATTGCGGTTTAATAAAATTTCCCAGTTAGGTGTTCCGGTCTTGGCATTTAAAGAGACCAAAGATCCGTCGCTAAAACCCTGATAAATCTGCCCGGCTGAATATGATGGCTTGGCTCCCCCACGGATTGTCATTTGAGTTGAAGTGTCCTGGCGGTTATAAACCCAGATCTGGCGCCCGTTTGTCGCATCTAAACAGTATAAAATATTTGAGCCACTGACAAAAAACACATGTCCGTCTTGAATTAACGGTTCGGCGACAACTTCTGAGCGTGTATCAAATTCCCAGACAATCTTTGCCGTATCTAAATCAATCGAATAAAACACACCGTTTAGCCCACCGACGAACAGACGTGAATTAATCACGGCACCTGCGGATTCGACACCTTTAGGAATCGCGATAGACCATTTTTTTGATTTATCTAAAATATCGTAGGCCACCAAACCTTCAAGTCCATTTGCAACGACAATCAGGTCTTTATAAAGTACAGGCGCAAACCGATTAATCTTACGGTAACCGATATTCGGTTCTTTCAAAGTATCTTGTACCCAGAAGGCACTTACCTTTAGGTCTTTTTTTTCAACGTTTTTTCGTTCGATATGTTGGCATCCGGTTAGAGCCAAAGCCAAAAAGATAAGTGCATTTTTAAACATAGAAATATTATGTTCCAAAAGATTTATTGAATTGGATTAAACGTAAAATTCTTTCAGCCTCACGGTTTGTCTGGCCAGATTCATCAGTTTTATCGTTTTTAACCTGATTTAAAATCTCTTCGGCTTTGCTTAAATCATTCATCTTTTTGTAGCAAAGTGCCTGATTGATCTTGGCTTCTGCATGTACGTAAGCAGTAGCTTTAGATCCTAAAACTTTGTTCCAGATAATCAAAGCATCGGCGCAGCGGTCCTGGTCAGCAAAACTTTGTGCGATTTTCATGCGAACTAGAACGTTCGATAACAGATCGGACTTAGTTTCTACTTTTTGCAGCAAAGCTAACGCGTCTGTGGCTTTGTTTTCTGAATTTAGAATTTCTGCCAACTCAAGACCAGCGATCTGAGCCGCTACGGTACCGGTATTTTCATTAACAAAAGCTTCCAGTTCAGATTTTAGTTGGTTTACATCAACCGGAATTGATGCAGTTTCATCTTTTTTATCGGCTGATTTATCTGCAGCTTTGAATTTATCTTCTTTATATTTTTTAACTTTTGCATCAATAGCAAAGAACTTTTCCTGAGTGGCTTTTTCTTTACGAACCGTGTTTTGCGAAACTAAAGTTCCGATTAAACCAGCAACAACCACTAAAGCGGCAATTGCTAAAATCCCTTTTACGTTTTTTTCTAAAAATTCCATATAAAATCTCTTTCTATCAATGATGCTAATTATCTGTTGTGAACTTCTTTTAATGTCGAGAACGCACGGCTAGATTTACCTGGGTGACGCTGTTTTAACTTACCAATTGTATTGATACGCTCTTCAGCCATACGGTCAGCTGCTGTGTGGGTACCGATATTGTCACGTTTTGCGATCTCAAAAACTTTTTTAACGTTGTCGTAAACTTTGCGGGTTTTTTCAAAGGCACGGTCCGGAGAATAACCTTCAAGCTCTACAAATACGTTCATTAAACCACCGGCATTAACCACGTAGTCTGGAGCGTATAAGATACCTAATTCACGTAAGTGATCACCGTGACGGGCTTCAGCTAATTGGTTATTGGCGCCGCCGGCGATAACTTTACATTTAAATTTAGAAATAGTCTGATCATTGACAATAGCACCAAGAGCACATGGCGCCTGAATGTCGCAATCTACCGCTAAGATCTCGTCTACAGAAACGGCTTTTACGCCGTATTGGTTTACGATTTTAGCCGTACGGTTAGCATCGATATCTGCAACGATAATTTGAGCACCTTCTTCAGTTAAATACTTAACCAAGTTAGATCCGACATTACCTAAACCCTGCACGGCAACGCGCATTCCTTTTAAAGAATCTGTGCCGAATTTTTCGTGCGCAGAGGCTTTGATGCCCATTAATACGCCGTGAGCTGTGTATGGAGATGGATCACCCGAACCGCCGAAATCTTTAGGGATACCTGTAACCCATGGAGTTTCCATGTAGATGTATTCCATGTCTTTTTCCGCAGTTCCAACATCTTCAGCTGTAATGTATTTACCATTTAATGAATTTACGAAGTGACCGAACGCGCGGAATAGACCTTCAGATTTTTGTGTTTTCGGGTCGCCAATAATAACAGCCTTACCGCCACCTAAGTTCAGGCCAGCTGCAGAAGCTTTATAAGTCATACCTTTTGATAAACGCAAAACGTCAGTTAAGGCTTCGTCTTCGTTTTTGTAGTTCCACATGCGGGTTCCACCAAGAGCCGGGCCTAACGCCGTATTATGGATAGCGATGATAGCTTTAAGACCAACATCTTTATCGTGACAAAATAAAATCTCTTCGTGTTCACCGTGTTTTGCGATCATTTCAAAAGTACCCAAACGAAACTCCTTTTGGTCTAGCCATATGTTATTCAACATAATAGTATTCTGGCTCTATAAATTTATGTTCGAGTAGTTTTGCCATTTTGGGCTGAATTGACAAGCCGATATTCGCAAAAAACCTTATCGCTTAGCGCAATTAAAGACTAAGTTCTTTAATTTTAAGCACTACTTCCGGTTGGTCTTTGTGGAGAAAAATGATTTTGAAAAACGACTGATATTCTTTAACTGGAATTAACATTCGGCCGACTTTAGAGGTGATTTTGGCTTCGTTTTGGCCACTATTTGAGCTGCAGGTAAAATCCAAATAAGCCGCGAGGTACTGCTTAATGCCGATGGTAATGAGCTCAAATTGCCCAGAACTTTCACATTTAAAATCAGTGGCATTCTTCACATCACCGGTCAGTAACACCTTCTGCTCACCGTCAAATGAGATGGTATTTAAAAGTTCTTTATTTTTACCGAGGGATTCAAAAGAAACAGCCAGGTTAACTGGCTGTCTTTGCATCTGGTTTTTCGCCTTACCGGCCGCAAAACTAGATAATGAATAGATTAATAGAGAAAAGAAAATTAGGTTCTGCACCTAAATATTATTCTAAATCTTTGAACTCTTGCGCAAGTCTTTTATCGTTGGCTTGACGAGAAGCCGCACTGTGCTTTTTCTCTTTAGCAAACGTTAACATGTCTTTTTTAGTTCTAACGTGCACTGTCTGCGCGTTATCAGCGATCACTTGCGAACCAGTATCTGGCGTTTGTGCAGCGATACGGCTGGTTTCAACTGTTTCTTTGATTTGTTTGTGTAATTCGTTTTGGGCCTGGGCGTTTTGTTTAATGATTGCATCGAAATCCATGGCATCAGCAGCATAAGCCTGTGTGCCTAAAACCATCATAGAGATTAAAGCTAAAGATTTTAATGTTTTCATATAAACTCCTTATTTACATGTCTTACTTGCAACCCAAAGACCCATTCTCAGGTCTCAACTTGAGACAAAATACGGGCTCAGATCGGTTAAAACCAATTAGGAATTTTTATGAGATGTAAAATAATTTTACATAGGCCAAAAAGGGCTTACATATTAGGGGGTTATACCGTAAATATGAGCCTCTATGATACAGGCCTTCGTGACTCAAATTTACAATAAACCTCTAAGCACGCCCAAAACCCTCCTCTCTTTAAGTAACAAACTTCTAGAAGACGTCGAGAATCTGCTGGCATCGGATGAGGCCGGTCATAGCTGGTCAGATAAAAATTATGTTGCAGGCTATACCAGCTATGGCTCGGTCGACAAACTTCATCTGATCATGGCAAATTTTAAGAAACTAGAGCAAGCCCTTGAAATCCATCTTAAAAATTACCTGAGTAGTTTAGAATACGATATAAAAGCTTCCGATCTGTATTTAAGCCATTGTTGGGTTAATGTTATGCCTGAAGGGGCGCAGCACACGGCTCACATCCACCCGTTGTCGGTAATCAGCGGCACCTTTTACCTTCAGCTTCCTAAGGGCTCAAGTGTGATCAAGTTTGAAGATCCGCGATTAGGCTTTTTTATGAATTCACCTACGCCCAAAGCTAATGCCAAAACCGCCAATAAGCGTTTTCTAAGCCTTAAACCCAAAGAGGGCGATGTCGTGCTGTTTGAGAGCTGGCTGCGCCATGAAGTGCCGCAAAACACCACTAAAGAACCACGGATCAGCGTAAGTTTTAATTACGGCTGGAAAAAAGACTAAATTAACTGTATAAGGACCGAGTTATGAAAATCAAATTACACGAAATTCCAGAAGAAGGCCGCGAGTACATCTATAACCGCAATACCGGCGAATTAAACGCTGTTCTGGCGGATTTAATCAAAGATGCGCCATATGAGGCAAAATTATTTATCCGTCCTTTAAATACCAAAAATTACGACGTTTCTGGTTACATTAAAAGCGAAACCCCGGAGTTATGTTCTCATTGCGGCGAAGCTTTTAAGTTTAAAGCTGAAGCTAAGATCCACGAGATTTTAATTCCAGGCGCTGAAGAGATTAAAAACAGCCAATTCGCTAAATCTAACCATGTTTCAGAGCTTAATGAAGACGGTCCGGGCGTATCAGAATATCATGGCGACCAATTTGATATGGGCGAGTTCCTGCACGAAGCCATTGCTTTTTCTATTCCATTTAACCCGCGCCACGATGCCGGCGACCCTGCCTGCAAAACCAGCTTTAAAAGCGATGAGGGCGACCTGTTTATCTATGATGAAAAAATGGGCGAAGAGAAAAAGAATAATGCTTTTAATGTACTCAAAGGCTTAAAGCTTAATTAATTCAGTTAAAGCCTTGCCTTTTATGGCGCTTTCATACATAAATTAGAACCTTATTTTAATAATCCTCGTATATGCGTAAAACGAAATACGAGTTACTAGGAGTTAGAAATGCCTACACCGAAGAAGAAAACGTCGAAGTCACGCCGTGATATGAGAAGATCGCACGATGCTTTAGAAGCACCTGCAATGGCAATTGATAAAAAATCTGGAGAGCTTGTACGCCCTCACCGCGCTTTTAAAGCTGCTGACGGCGCTTTTTACTACAAAGGTAAACAAATCAGCGCTCCAAAAGCTAAAAAGTAGTATTTTAAATACCTACTATGTCAGCAACTAGCCAGTTCAAAACCAGAATCAGTGGGGTGGGATCATACCTACCCGAGAAACTTTTAACGAATTACGACCTTGAAAAGTTGGTTGAAACTTCACACGACTGGATCGTTCAAAGAACTGGTATCGTTCACCGTCATGTGGCTGCACCCGATGAAGCCACATCTGACTTGGTCGTAAAGGCTTCTGAAAAAGCCCTTAAAGACGCAAATCTTACTGCACAGGATATTGATTTAATTATTGTAGCCACTATTTCTGGCGACTTTCGTATGCCGGCAACTGCTTGCGCGGTACAAACGAAATTAGGCGCAAAGAATGTCATGGCATTTGATCTCAGCGCAGCCTGCACCGGCTTTGTCTATGCAATGCATGTAGCTGATCAGTTTATCAAAACCGGTGTCTATAAAAATGTTTTAATTGCCGGCGCCGAGAGCTTATCCCGTTTAGTTAATTATAAAGACCGTGAAACTTGTATTTTATTTGGAGATGGCGCAGGCGCCATGGTTTTATCGCGTGCAAGCAACACCGACGAAAACACAATTATCACAAGTCACTGTCACGCTGAAGGCGCGCATGCTGAACTACTCTGGTTTGAAGCTGGCGGCACGAAAACCCCAGTTAGCCAGGAAGTTTTAGATGCTGGCACTCACTTCATGAAAATGAAGGGTAAAGAAATCTTCAAACACGCAACCCGCACTATGGCAGCTGCCTGTTATGAAGCTTTAGATGCTGCTGGAAAAACTCCGGCAGATCTTGACTGGATTGTTCCGCATCAGGCCAACCAACGCATTACTGAGGCCGTAGCGAACCAATTCGAATTTCCGATGGATAAAATCGTTTCTACGGTTCACGAAACTGGAAACACGTCTGCGGCATCAGTGCCGATTGCCTTTGATATAGCTTATCGTGATGGCCGTATTAAACGCGGACAGTTAATCCTTCTCACAGCCTTCGGATCTGGTTTAACTTCTGGGTCTGTACTATTACGCTTTTAAGCTAAATTTAGATTTTTTGATTACTTAAAGAGTTAAACAGGAGAGTTTATGTCTTTTTCTTTTATTTTTCCAGGTCAAGGAAGCCAAGCCCCAGGAATGGGAAAATTTTTATTCGACGAATTTCAGGTCGCCCGGGCAACCTTTGAAGAAGCGTCTGATGCATTATCAATAGATTTAAAAAAGTTATGTTTTTCGGGCTCAGAACAAGAACTAGCGTTAACTGAAAATACCCAGCCAGCTCTGCTCACGACCTCAGTTGCCACGGCCCGAGTTTTAAATACGACTTTTGGTATCAAACCTACTGCAACAGCAGGACATTCAATAGGCGAATACTCATCGTTTGTAGAAGGCGGCGTTTTTAAATTTGCCGATGCGGTTCGCGCTGTACGTTCTCGCGGCCAATACATGCAATCTGCGGTTCCGGTTGGTGAAGGCGGCATGACTGCAACCCTGGGTTTAGACGAAGCGCAGGCTATGTTCTTGTGTAAATGGACAGAAGAACAATCTGGCTTTAAACCTGTTAATCCGGCAAATTTTAACTGCGACGGGCAAATCGTTATCAGCGGAAGCTTAAAGGCTTTAAATTGGCTAAAAGACAATTTCAAAGCTGAAGTCTTCGCTCAAAACGGACTACCCGAGCCACGTCGTGCGAAATTGATTCCTTTAGCAGTTTCAGCTCCGTTTCACTGTGATTTAATGAAGCCTGCCGAAGAAAAAATGCGTGCGTTCTTAAATGGAATTGAATTCAAGAATTCAACATTGCCAATCTTTCAAAACTTTCATGCCAAACCTGAAACTGATGCGGCAATTCTTAAAGAAAACCTAATCAAACAGGTGTCTGGCTCAGTTAAGTGGACACAAAGTATGCTGGCTATGAAGCAGGCCGGAGCTAAGCGATTTATCGAATGCGGCCACGGTTCGGTTTTAAAAGGCCTGTTAAAAAAAATTGATGCTGAATTTGAAGTCTTCTCAACTCAAAACTTAGACGATTTAAAGCTTATTGAAGCAGCGCAAAAGTAACTTAAAAAGTCCTTGAGCAATAGCTCTAGTTCGGTCAGGTTATACATCAGGAGTTACATGTGGATTTAAAAGGTAAAAATATTTTTATCACTGGCGCAAGCCGTGGCATCGGAGCTGGTATAGCAAAAAAGTGTGCCGAGTTAGGCGCACGAGTTGCGTTCACCTATTCAAGCGCACAAGCTCAAGCCGAAGCGGTTTTAGCCTCACTACCTGGGTCTGGTCATTTAACTTTTAAAATGAATGTGACAAACAAAGAAGAGGTCGATTCTGTCTGCGGCAGAGTCCTCGAGGCCTTTGGTGAAGTTCACGGCGTTGTTAACAATGCCGGTATCACAAAAGATCAGTTACTACTGCGCATGAAAGACGACGATTTTGATGCTGTTTTAAAAGCGAACCTTTATGGGCCGTATTACGTCAGCAAAGCTTTTGCAAAAAATTTACTAAGAGCTAAAAACGCATCAGTTGTAAATATCTCTTCAGTGATTGGTTCAAGCGGTAATGCCGGCCAATCTAACTACGCAGCATCAAAAGCCGGAATCGAAGGTTTTACCCGTTCATTAGCGTTAGAGTTAGCCTCGAGAAATGTGCGCTTTAACGCTGTTGCGCCGGGTTATATCAAATCGGATATGACTGAAGCTTTGGGTGCAGATCAACTTAAGTATTTTTCAGAGAAAATACCATTAGGTAGAGCTGGCGAAGCCCATGAAGTCGCGCAAACGGTTGCTTTTTTATTAAGCGATGCTTCTTCATATATCACAGGACAAACCATTCACGTAAATGGTGGACTTTATTTAAACTAGAATTTAGATTTAATTTTTAAATTTAATATAATTTAAAACTGAATATTGAACTACAAGGAGAACCAAAATGTCAGTACAAGCTAAAGTAAAAGATATCATCGTTGACCAATTAGGCGTTGATCCAGAGAAAGTAAAATTAGAATCAAAATTCATTGAAGACTTAGGCGCTGACAGCTTAGATATCGTTGAATTGGTTATGGCGATGGAAGAAGAATTCGATATCGAAATTCCAGACGAAGACGCTGAAAAATTAAAAACAGTTAACGACGTTCAAAGCTACCTAGTTTCTAAAGGTAAAGCTTAATCTTAATATGTCTATCTCTTTCACTCGCAAAGGCGGACAACAAAGAGTTGTAGTAACCGGGATGGGAGCTGTCTCCCCTCTTGGTAATTCACTTGAAGAAACCTGGAACAATGCCGTTAATGGTGTTTCAGGTATTGCTAATATCACTAAATTTGATGCTAGCACCTATGATGTTCGCTTTGCCGGTGAAGTAAAAAACTTTAATCCCGATCTATACATTGAGAAAAAAGAGCAAAAGAAGATGGATACTTTTATCCATTATGCGATTGCCTGCGCCAAAATGGCTTTTGCTCAATCGGGATTAGTCGTTTCTGATGCGATGGCGCCTCGTGTGGGTGCCATTATCGGTTCGGGTATGGGTGGCTTACCACTTATCGAAGAACAGCACGGCAAACTCATTGAACGCGGTTTTTCTCGCGTTTCTCCATTTTTCATTCCTGCAGCTATCACTAATTTAGCAGCAGGCTGGATTTCAATGAATCATAACCTGAAAGGCCCAAGCTACAGCTTAGCTTCTGCTTGTGCTTCTGGGGTGCATTCATTAGGCGAAGCATACAATTACATTCGATTTGGATTAGCTGATGCCATGGTTGCCGGGGGCTCAGAATCGACAATTTGTCCGTTAGCTATTGCAGGCTTCGGCAATATGCGTGCGCTATCAACTCGTAACGACGATCCAACAAAAGCTTCTCGTCCATGGGATAAAGACCGCGACGGTTTTGTTCTTGGCGAAGGTTGTGCGATTTTCGTTGTTGAATCTCTAGAATCAGCCATGAAACGCAATGCAAATATTCTTTGTGAAATCACCGGTTATGGGGCTTCATCAGATGCTTACCACATCACTTCACCGGATCCTAATGGTGCAGGTTTTGTTTTAGCCATGAATAACGCTTTAACAGACGCTGGTCTTGCAAAAGATAAAGTAAATTACATCAACGCTCACGGAACATCGACGCCGATGGGTGATCCAATCGAATCAAACGCAGTAAAAACGGTTTTAGGCGAACATGCGAAAAAAGTCTGGGTTTCTTCAACGAAGTCAATGACTGGCCACTTATTAGGGGCTGCAGGGGCGCTTGAATCAGCTTTATCGGTTCAATCAATCGTTACGCAAACAGTAGCTCCGACGATCAATTTAGACAACGTCAGCCCTGATTGTGACCTAGATTACGTACCGAACACGGCGCGCAAAGGTGCGATCAATCATGTGATGAATAATTCTTTTGGATTCGGCGGGACAAACAGCTGTTTAGTTTTCTCAAAATTCGAAAAATAACATACCATCAAGGCATGAAAATATTAATTGCTGGCGACCATGCTGCGGTCGACTTAAAAGCGGCTATTGTAACTCAACTAAAAGCACAAGGTTTCACGGTCGAAGACTTTGGCCCCTTTACGACTGATTCTGTAGATTTTCCCGATTTTGCCAACAAAGTGTGTGAAAAAATTAAACCTGAAGAAAAGGACACGCTGGGAATTCTGGTTTGTGGCTCTGGTCAAGGGATGGCAATGCGGGCGAACAAGTTTAAACATATTCGCGCTGCTCTAGTTTATTCTGATGAAATTGCAAAACTCGCTAAGGAACACAACGATGCTAATGTAATTTGCATGGGTGCTCGCTTTGCAACTGCTGAACAAGCCAACAAATGGATCAAAATCTTTATGGAAGCTAAATTCAGTGAAGGTCGTCACACCGCGCGTGTTGCAAAGATCGGTGAAAATCCGTCATACTGCTAACACAGCCAATTGCTTTAAAAACACCGAGGTCACCAATGTCTAGCACAAATGTTTTTCCTAATTTTACTGATTCAGAAGTTTTTAACTTAATCGAGCAAGAATCAACTCGCCAAAAATATGGTTTAGAGATGATTGCTTCTGAAAACTATACCTCGCCTCAAGTAATGAAAGCGCAAGGGTCAATTTTAACTAACAAATACGCTGAAGGTTACCCTGGTAAACGCTACTACGGCGGCTGCCAATTCGTTGATGGTGTTGAATCTATCGCTATCGAGCGCGCGAAAAAACTTTTTAACGTTAAATTTGCCAATGTTCAGCCACATGCCGGATCACAAGCTAACATGGCCGTGTATTTAGCGGCATGCAAAGCTGGCGATACAATCTTAGGTATGGATCTATCACATGGTGGTCACTTAACTCATGGCTCACCAGTTAATTTTTCTGGTCTATTATTCAAACCGGCTGGTTATAAATTAGATCCAACAACCGGTTTACTAAATTACGACACAATTCGCGCCACAGCAAAAGAAGTAAAACCTAAGCTGATTATCGCTGGCTATTCGGCATATTCTCGTCATTTGGATTTTGCCAAATTTCGCGAAATTGCCAACGAAGTTGGGGCTGAGTTATTAGTTGATATGGCTCACTTTGCTGGATTAGTGGCTTCTGGTCACCATCAATCACCGGTAGAATATGCTGACTATATTACTTCAACGACCCATAAAACATTACGCGGTCCGCGCGGTGGCATCATCTTAACAAACTCTGAAGAGAGAGCGAAAACGATGAATTCAAGAATCTTTCCTGGCATCCAAGGGGGGCCACTTGAACATATCATCGCAGCCAAAGCTGTGGCCTTCGGTGAAGCATTACAACCTGAGTTTAAATCCTACATCGATCAGGTTTTAAAAAATGCAAAAGTATTAGCTGAAGAAATGAAATCTCATGGCTTCAATCTGGTTACGGGCGGAACTGACAACCACTTAATCTTAGTAGATTTAAAACAATCCCAAGTAGCTGATACAGTGACTGGCAAAGTAGCTGAAGGCATTTTAGATAATGCCGGTATCACAGTAAATAAAAACACCGTGCCCAATGAAACCCGTTCTCCGTTTGTAACCAGCGGCATCCGTATCGGAACCCCGGCGTTAACAACACGCGGGATGAAAGAAAGTGAAATGAAAGTCATCGCTAACTGGATTTCACAAGTTTTAAAAAATCCAGAGAACACAGATTTACATCAAAGAATACACAACGAAGTGAAAGAGCTATGCAAAAGTTTTCCAATTTATTAATCGTACCGGTTTTGATTGCGACATTTATTTTTGATACCGGCTGCGTAAGCCGTCCAAGACCTTCGGAAAACGGCGGCACCGAAGAAGTAAAAGTAGAAATCGACAAGGGCACGAATTCATTTAAAAAAAGCAAACCATCGCGTTCGAAAGAAAAGCCGTTTTTTGACTGGCCAGTCTACGAAGCCCGTATGACGCGCGGTTTTTTACCTAAAGTAACCCGCCGACGCAAACGTCCGCACAAAGGTATTGATTTAGCTGCCCAGCGTGGAACAGCTGTCATGGCCTCGCATGACGGGATGGTGATCTACACCGGTAAAGAATTTAAAGGCTACGGAAAGATGATCATGATCGAAAAAGATGGCTGGGCTACGCTTTATGGCCATTTGGATAAAATCATCGTCTACGAAGGCCAGCGTGTACGCCAGGGCGACGTGATCGGTGCTTTAGGTAATACCGGAAGATCTTCTGGCCCACACCTGCATTTTGAAATCCGCAAAGCAGATGGCCCGATCGATCCCCTGCCTTATTTACCGGCCGGCGAAGCTCTTACAAACGAAGTCGATGACGGCGCGGAAGAATACTAGTCAATCTCTTCAAGATTTAGAATATCCTTACAGATTTGCATTTGGCGATCGATCTCGATAAGCGCATTACGCAAGCGTAGTCGCTCGCGATCGTCCAGGTCAGACTCCATGGCCTGTTTAACAAAGTTATGCTTTTTAAGCCACTGGCCGTAACGTGAAGCATAGGTTTCCGGTATCCCGATACGCAAGGCTGCCCCCGTGGCGCTTCCGTCTTCCATGTATTCAGAGATAAATTTTAGAGTCTCTAAGGTAAGTAGATGTTTGTGAGCTTTAAGCTTGGATGAAAATCCCATTTGTCTGATGCGCATAGCTTATCACAAAATAAAAAAGCCGGTTCTGCAACCGGCTTTTTAGCATTAACTTAAATAATTTAAGTCTTTAATTATAAAGATAAAACAGTCGCTAAAACGTAGCTGATGTTTTCTTTTTTGTATAATTCTTGTTCTTTAGCAGCAACGCCAGCTGATTTAAGCGTAGTTGCAACTGAGATCTCTGGGTTAAGAGCTAACTTACCGCCAAAGAAAGTTGAGTAGATACCAACACCTGAAAGGTATGCATCGCTTGATGAAGTCATAGTAGCTGTAGTCATTCTGTTATCAAAACCAGCGTAACCGTAGAACTGAGTTGCATCAGTTTGGTTGTAGTATACATAACCGTAGTGAACTAAACGAGTAGATGGTTCGAAAGAACCTGCTTTACCAGTGTTTTCGTTGATGAATTCAGCTTTAGCACCTAAAGTTTGACGTGGATTTAAGTAGTAAGACACAGTCCATTTTGGAGATAACGTCCAAGCGATTTCAGCGTCAGCACGTAGAATACCATAAAAGTCATCCATATCGTGACCGAAATTGTTAATTTCAGCAGTGTGACCTGGCATGTAGTACCAGAATACAGGAGAGATATCGTCAGAACCTAAGATACCTTTTGTTTTTGTAGAAACAGTAGCAACTGTGAAAGATTGTTTGATATCAGATGATTCAAAATTTTTCTCAGATTGTTGGTCATGATCGTAAGTGTAGTACTGACGTAAACCTAATTTTTCAGTTGCAGTGATTTTGTAAGAAGCACCGATGTAGTTAGTTGTAGAAATCGTTGCACGACCGATGTCTTTACCACCAGCGTAATCAACAGCTGATTCATTTAATAATGTTACACCCCATTTTTTAGCCGGAGCCTGCGCTGCTGGAGCTGCTGCAGTTGAAGTCGCTGCTGCTGGAGCAACGGCTGCTTGTGGAGCTTGTTCAGTAGCTGTAGCCGCTGAATCTTTTTTCTCGTCTTTTTTAGCTGCTGCTTTTTTCTTAGCTTTTTTAACTGCTTTAGCCGCTGGAGCTGTTTCAGTTGTTGTCGCTGTTGTCGTCGCTGTTGTTGTTGTTTCTGAAGCTGCCGTAGCTACAGATGCGCATAATAATAATGCCGCGATGATATTTAATTTCACTTAATTCCCCCTTAAGTATTGTTTGCTAAACTTTATAAACCTAGCCTTTTAGGTAGGTTTTATCGCAAACATAGTGCCATTAATTGGAGTCAATTCAACCCTATTTTTGTGTAATATCCTTAAATTGTGCCTGTTTTATAAACTTTTCACGAAAGTCTTACGGATGACACCAATCAAAAATGGTGTCACAGAAAGACCAATGACCCCCATGACAAGGATGGTAAAGTTCTTCTGAACAAAGGGGATTTGCCCAAAAAGGTAGCCTGCCGAGGTAAAAATCGATACCCAAGCCAAAGACCCCATACACGACATTTTAACAAAAGTTTTATAAGGCATTCTCGTAAGCCCTGCCACAAACGGCGCAAAGGTTCTGATAATCGGAAAAAAACGCGCCAATGACACAGCCCAGGCCCCGCGTCTTACATAGAACTCTTCTGTAGCCTTTAGGTGTTTCGGTGAAAACAAAAAGCTCAGCCGATGTTTGCTTTCAAAGGCTCTGCGGCCGTATTTTAAACCAATAAAGTAATTTAGATTATCCCCTAATAACGAGGCACAGATTAAGAGCGGAATTAAATACTCAATGCGCAAATCTACCGGATTGATGGAACACATGGCACCGGCAGCAAACAGCAGCGAGTCACCGGGTAAAAAAGGCATAACAACCAGACCGGTTTCAGCAAAGATAATTAAAAAAAGCACCAGATAAACTCCAGTGCCATAAAGCTGTAACCATATATTTAAGGTTTGATCGAGATGCAAAATAGAATGAATTAACTCAGACATTCCACAAGCTTATAGAGTTATTCTAAGAACGACAATTAATTTCCAGCCTGAAGATGAGGGTACTGCGCGATGACCTCATCAACACTTTTAAACATTGTAGCTACGCGGTAATTTCTTTGTTCCGAGTAGAAAAAGTCATCACTCGCAAACGAGATTGCAGCCATCTGGTGGTAGGCGTAGCCGTTTTTTACAACGGTAATTAATAAAACGTATTTTTCACAACCCTCACCGATACAGCGAGAACGGATATCTAACTGCGTGCCTTGCGTTGTATCCTCGAAAACACCATATGAGTCTTGATTTGGCGAATGAGTTGTATCAATCGGGATATAATTTGAAGCGCGGCTTAAAATCTCTGAAACCACCGTGTGGGTGCCGTTACCATTATCTTGCGGCGTACTTACCGAGTTTAACATATAGCTGATATCTTGGGTATCGGCCTGTTGCACTGATTGGTTTGTGATCTGCGGATTTAATACCTGTTGCTGCGTTTTAGCACCGCGGATTTTAGATTGTTTCTTTGCGCACGATAAACCTGAAAAAGCTAAAGTAGCTGTAACTAATAATAAGAATATTCGGTTGGCGTTTAAGCTTTTCATGTAAACCTCGCTTTTTCTTTTAAAACATAAGGTTCAACAAAGATGCCAAATTTGCTCTTAAAATGAGACAGTTTTTCGTCTCACTATGAAACCAAAACAGCAAAAATCTGTCTCAGGCTGAGACCGGTGACAACTGTGGCTATACGGGGCTGAAGTCTAGCCAACATTTCACGGTTACTGACAAAAGACCATAGGGTTTGCGACACTATCAATATGACTAAGAAAATGAATACAGCGTTGGTTCTATCCGGCGGTGGCGCCCGCGGAGCCTACCAGGTCGGTGTTCTGCAAGGAATCTCCGAGATACTGAAGAAAGAAAAAATCGAACCGCCTTTTCGCATCTTATCCGGCACCAGCGCTGGTGCAATTAATACGGCAAAACTTGCATCAACCAGCGGTGATTTTCACTCCGCAGTGGCCGAATTAGTTCAATTATGGTCAAAAATTAAAACTGACCAGGTTTTTAAAGCCGATATCATGTCGTTAAACACGCTGGGTCTGGGCGCTCTTTTGGGCGGCAAACAGAAGAAATTTAATTCGATCCTAGATACAGCCCCGTTAAGAAATCTGATCGATAAAAACTGTGACTTTAAAAATGTACAAAGTAATCTTGAAAAGGGGTTGTTTGATACTGTGATCATCACAGCCAACAATTATTCACGCAACAGTGCCGTAAGCTTTATCCAGACGGCTTCACGGGTCAACGAACAATTAATGAAATGGAAAGAACTACGCCGCAAAGCTGTTCACGCCCAGTTACAGCCGGAACATATTCTGGCCTCTTCGGCAATTCCGATGTTATTTCCGCCGATTCAGATTGCCGGAGAACCTTATGGTGATGGTTGTGTCCGCAACAATACTCCCTGCAGCCCCTCAATCCGCATGGGGGCAAATAAACTCCTGGTGATCGGCGTAAGATCTGCCAATAGCACCGGAGGGGCTCCGCTTAAAGAAGATTCAAAAGAAATTCACGAAGCCTCAATGGTGCGAATCCTTAATACCCTGCTCAATGCAGTCATGCTGGATTCGGTTGAACAAGATGTGCACCGTATTCAGAGACTTAACGATCTTTATGATGAAGCTACCGCGAGCAATATGCATTTTAAAGCAACGACTCTTAAAAAAATTCCGGCGCTCTGTATTTCACCTAGCCAGGATATCGGCGAAATTGCCAGAAACAAAGCCCACCACATCCCGCGCATTTTACGGATGTCGATCAATGCCTTCGGTGATCTAAACGAAGCCAGCGAGATATTAAGTTATTTATTGTTCGACAGTGATTTCTGCAAAAGTTTAATCTCCATGGGACATGCTGACTGCCTGAAACAACACAAAGATATAATCAAATTTTTTAATGAGGAAGCCTATGACTAAATGGTTCGTTAATTCCAACAACTTTATCCGCGGCCCTTTTTCTGCTGAAGAAGTGAAAGCACAAATGCCTCAGTACAGCGAACATATGCACACCACATTTTTATGGTCACGTGGCCATGCTGAGTGGATCCGGGCTGATAAATGGAACCCCGACGCCAAAGCCCCCGCGACCAACCAACAGACGATAACAGAGACCCAGCCTTCTGAAGAAGTTACCTTTACGCCACAGCAAAAAAATATTTTCGAAAAACCTTCTGGCCGCGCTACCAAGGCCGAAGTTATCGAAGACATTAAAGCCCATACTGTTGAAAAATTTCGTGTCCAGTACGACTTTGTCGATAAAGGAGAAATGAGCAAAGAAGAATTAATGGCCTTTACCGCAAAACAGGAAGATGTCTCTAAAATTTCTATCTTTGATAAAAAAGACCGTGAGTGGAAGGAGATCTATTCGATGCCGGATATCGTACAACGTTTAGGTCTTACCCGCAGAGAAAACCAACGGGTACCTATCTTAGCGCAGTTTTCGGGATCTAAAATCGGCACGGCTGAAAAAATCAATGCTCGCGTAATCACCATCAGTAAGGGCGGCATAGGGATTACCGATAATTTTGATTTAAAGCTTGGCGAAACTATCCAGGGACAACTGACAAGCCCGCATTTCTATTCACCGGTAAACCTGACAGCCGAAGTTACCTATTCCGGGCTTGATGGCTATGTCGGCCTTAAATTCGTGAATATGAACGATGAAATGATGGCACTTGTGATGGATTACATCAAACGCTTTGGAAAAGACACTGAAGAGACTTAAATCCCCCACGCAAAGCCAGCGTGGCGTCACGTTTACCGGAAAATCCCGGGCGCTTAATAAAAAGAAAATCATTTCTTTGCAGTGCCCGTTTTAAATTTCCGGTGCAGGCATAAGTTGTAAATACACAGTCTTTCGCACACAAATACGACAGAAAATAATCCAGAAATTCATCAGTCCACAATGGCCCGTCGGTAAACTGGCTAAAAGCATCATAAGCGACAAAATTAAAGGGTTCGCTCACGGCAGTTTTTAAAGACAACTCGCCAAGAATATTCCAGGATTTTGACTTTGAATATTCAACGATGTCCTTTTTATCAATTGAAAGCTTTTTGCAGATTAAGTCATAGGTAACATCATCACGGCCGCCAAACCATGCAATGAACGCTTCGCTTAGCTCTGATTCTTTTTCGAAACTGGTTAAAGTGGCAGAAATGGCAGGTTTAACACACAGATTTTGTAAAATAGACAGCTCTATGTAGCCCAAACCAAGGCCCACAACCCCTATTGAGAGCTGGGATTGTTTAATTTCAGCCAGCGCTTTGAGGCTGTTTTTAAAAGGTTCTGTGTAAATATAAAGAGTTTCAGCAGCAGCCCCGCCCGAATGGTGCATAGATTCCGGCATTTTTCCGGGATGTGATTCATTTAAATTTTTAAGCCGCAGTGTAGGACTTCCGTCGGCGGTTAATTCAATGACAAAAGATTTGAAATCCACTATAAAACCCCTATGGAAAAAGGCTGGCGGGGCTTACCCTATCACAGTATTGCAGAACACTACAAAAGAATCTTCGGCGAGAAGGTTTATAAGATTCCGGTAACTGTGGTTGACGACTGTCCTAACCGCATGGGCTTAAAAGGAATGAAGACCTGCAGCTTCTGTGACGTCTGGGGTTCTGCCGCCCGAGAAGAGTCTTTTCAGCTGAGCCTTCGCGAGCAAATCGAAAAATACCAGGTTCAAATCGGCGAAGAGTATAATTCAAAAAAATTTTTAGTTTATTTTCAGGCGTACACAAACACATTTACGAAAGTAAGTGCTTTACGCGAAAACTTTGAAACCGCACTGTCTTACCCGTTTGTTAAGGGATTTGTCGTTGGCACCCGTCCGGATTGTTTGTCACCGGCAGTTTTAAATCTTTGGCAAGAGTACTACCAAAAATCCTTTGTCGCCGTTGAACTGGGCGTGCAGAGTTTTTTTGACCATCATTTAGAATTCATGCAACGGGGGCACTCAGGCAGTGATTCGCTTAAGGCCATCGATAAGATTGCTAATTCTACAGCGGTTGATTTAGGAATTCATTTGATCATCGGCTCCCCTAACGAGACTGAAGAGGAGATCAAACAGCAGGCCCTGATCTGCAACGATCTACCGATCACCAACGTAAAACTGCATAATCTGCATGTTTTGACCAACACTGAGCTGGCCAAATGGTATGCCGAAGGCAAGTTTACGCCGATCGAACGCGAACAGTACACCGAACGCGTAAAACTATTTATGTCTTACCTTCACCCGCGCATTGCTGTCCACCGCCTGGCAGCTTTTGCTTCCCGCTGGGATGAATTAATCGCGCCGAAGTGGACTTCTGATAAAATGGGGACTCATCAGTACATTATCGATAGCTTTAGAGAGTCGAAAACCTATCAAGGATGCTCTCTTATCAATCAAAACGAAAATGACAACATTTTATTTGAAAATATGCGATTAAGAGTTGAGCGAATTTAAGCCATGTAAGAATCTTAAATTTTATCGTTACACAACCCGTAAAAAAAAGACGAAAATTTATGATTGACATGATTTCTCGAGAGAGAAAACTCCTCTAATTTAGTTTTATACATATTCACTTTTCGCACAGCGTATGCACAAAAGTCTAGCAAGACCAAAGAAAAATAATTAATTTTTTGAAGAATTTTAATTGCAATCGATTCAAATTTACCTGAACCTAATTTCAAGAAGAAACACAGCTTATAGGATATGAGCTGGCAATCGTACCACTAGATATAGTGATTAACAGTATGTTGACACTAATCGATTTAGAGGGCTCGCGATGTTGACCAAGACGGTCAATGAAAATTTTTGAGAACATTTAGAACTAGACTAATTTAATCGTTGTTTTTTACGAGGGGTAAAAAACAAAGGGTGCTTTTTACTGTCTTTCAGATGGGGATCTGGAAGGTTTATGAACGAGGGGTATTGTCATGACGACAACTAATACAATGACTGCAGGGACAACAAACACTGGCTCATCATCTAGCTATGCTAGCAACTCACACATGATGCGCGTAAAAAAACGTGACGGCACTTTAGAGCCGGTTGACGTGACCAAGATCGTTGAGCGCGTAAATCGCAACGCTCAAGGTTTACAGCAAATCGATCCACTACGTGTAGCTACGAAAGCTATCTCTGGCTTATACGATGGCGCGACAACTAAAGAACTAGACAATTTATGTATTCAAACGGCTTCTCTATTAATTGGTGAAGACCCAGAGTACTCTCGCCTGGCAGCCCGTTTATTATCTACATATATTGATGAAGAAGTTAAATCGCAAAAAATCGGCTCTTTCGCTGATTCAGTGGCATTTGGCTTTAACAACGGTCTTTTATCTGAAGACACTTACAAATTCGTAATGACTCACAAAGCTGAGTTATGCGCGGCCATCGAACACTACAAAACTGACCGTTTTGAGTACTTTGGATTACGTACAGTTTATGACCGTTACTTATTAAAAAACCCAACTTCACGCCAAGTTTTCGAAACTCCTCAGTACTTCTTTATGCGTGTGGCTTGCGGTCTTTCTGTTGGCCCGGCTGAAGCTATTGAATTTTACAAATTGATTTCTTCGCATGACTATATGCCGTCAACGCCGACATTATTTAACTCTGGAACTTTACGCCCTCAGATGAGTTCTTGTTACTTACTAGATTCTCCGGATGACGACTTAAAAGCTATTTACCAAAAATACGCAGACATCGCCATGTTATCTAAATTCGCTGGCGGTATCGGTGTATCTTACTCACGTGTACGTAGCCGTGGTTCTTTAATCAAAGGAACTAATGGCCACTCTAATGGTATCATTCCATGGTTAAAAACTATGGATTCATCAGTTGCCGCTGTTAACCAAGGCGGTAAACGCAAAGGCGCAGCTTGTGTGTACTTAGAGACATGGCATGCTGACGTGGAAGAATTCTTAGAGTTACGTGACAACACGGGTGATGACCAAAAACGTACTCACAACTTGAACATGGCTAACTGGGTTCCAGATTTATTCATGAAACGTGTTGAAGCAGATGCTATGTGGTCTTTATTTGATCCGCGCATAGTGCCTCACTTTGTAGATTTATACGGTCCAGAGTTCGAAGCGGCATACATCGCAGCTGAAGAGAAAAAACAATACGTTAAGCAATTAAAAGCCCGTGATCTTTACGCCCGTATGATGAAGACATTAGCACAAACTGGTAACGGTTGGATGACGTTCAAAGACGCTTCTAACATGAAAGCCAACCAGACCGGCAAACCAGAAAACGTGATTCACTTATCAAATCTTTGCACAGAGATTTTAGAAGTGACTTCAAACAAAGAAACAGCGGTTTGTAACTTAGGTTCGGTAAACTTAGGCCGTCACATCGTCAATGGCGCGTTTGATTTCGAAAAATTAGCTAAAACTGTTCAAACAGCAGTTAAATACTTAGACCGCGTAGTTGATATCAACTTCTACCCGATCCCATCAGCCCAGGACTCTAACCACAAATGGCGCCCTGTTGGTCTTGGTATCATGGGTCTACAAGATGCTTTCTTTCAATTAAAGTACGCTTTTGACTCTGAAGCTGCACAAAAACTTTCAGCTCGTATTCAAGAAGAGATCTACTTCCACGCTTTAACAGCTTCGGCAGAATTAGCTGAAAAGCACGGCCCTCACGGTGCGTTTGCTGACACTAAAGCGGCTCAAGGCTTATTACAATTTGACCTTTGGGGTGTTAAACCAACTGACGAAGCTCGCTGGAACGCTCTTAAAGCGAAAATCAAAAAAACCGGTTTGCGCAATTCATTAATGATCGCGATCGCTCCAACTGCGACTATCGCATCTATCGTTGGTTGTTATGAAGCGACAGAGCCACAAGTTTCTAACTTATTTAAACGTGAAACACTTTCAGGTGAGTTCATGCAAGTTAACCGCTACTTAGTAGCTGATTTAAAACAACGTGGTCTTTGGAATGAAGAATTACGTAACGAAATCAAACTAAGCGAAGGCTCTATCCAAGGTATCGCGGCTATCCCGGCTGACGTTCAGGAACTTTACCGCACTGTATGGGAAGTCCCGATGAAAGCGTTAATCGATATGGCTGCTGACCGTGGAGCCTTTATTGACCAATCACAATCATTGAACTTATTTTCTGAATCACCGACGATCGGAAAATTATCTTCAATGTATATGTACGCTTGGAAACGCGGAATCAAAACAACTTACTACTTACGCTCTCGTCCAGCGACTTCAATCGCGAAAACGACAGTTTCTAAATCTTCAATGGCAAAAGGTGATGCAGCTGGCACTACAGCTATGAATGCAGCTCCGGCAGCACAAGCTGCACCTAAAAAAGAATATTCAGACTCTGAAGTGATTGCATGTAGCTTAGAAAACCCAGAAGCCTGTGAGGCGTGCCAGTAACAACTGGCCCCTTTACAAGAGAGAACGAGGAAATTATTATGATCTTAAATCCAGGATTTGATTTAAACTTACGCCCGATGAAATACCCGCTTTTCTACGAAATGTACAAAAACGGTATTAAAAACACTTGGACTGTTGAAGAAGTTGATTTTTCAACTGACTTAGTTGATTTACACTCAAAAATGACTGAATCAGAGAAGCATTTAATCCACAGATTAGTAGCTTTCTTTGCGACAGGCGATTCTATCGTTGGCAACAACTTAGTCTTAAATCTTTACAAACACATCAATTCTCCAGAAGCACGTTTATACTTATCACGTCAGCTTTATGAAGAAGCTTTACACGTCCAGTTCTATCTAACTTTATTAGATAACTACATCCCTCATCCGGATGAACGTGCAAAAGCGTTTGCCGCAATTGAAAACATTCCATCGATCAAAAAGAAAGCTGAATTCGCTTTCAAATGGATTGATTCAATCAACGAGTTAGAAAAATTAGAAACTTTAGAAGACCGCAGAAAATTTGTTATGAACTTAATCTGCTTTGCAACCTGCATTGAAGGTTTATTCTTCTTCGCAGCGTTTGCTTACGTGTACTTCTTACGTTCTAAAGGTTTACTTGCAGGTCTTGCGAGCGGAACTAATTGGGTATTCCGTGATGAGAGCATGCATATGGCTTTCGCGATGGAAGTAATCAACACAGTTCGCAAAGAAGAGCCAAACTTATTTAATGAACAAATGCAAGAGATGGTAGTTCAGATGTTAGAAGATGCTATCGAGTGCGAAATGACTTTTGCCGAAGATCTTTTAACCCACGGTATTGCCGGATTATCAGTAACTGATATGCGCCAGTACTTAGAATACATTGCTGACCAACGTTTAGAGATGTTAAGTATCCCTAAACGCTACAACGCTAAGAACCCATTCTCTTTCATGGAATTACAAGACATGCAAGAGCTTGCAAACTTTTTCGAGCGCCGTGTATCAGCCTACCAAATGGGTGTATCGGGCCAAGTTGCGTTTGACGAGACGTTTTAGTTTTAAAGCGTACGTCCGCATTTTGTCGCTAATAAAAAAGCCTACTGTTAAAAGTAGGCTTTTTTATTTCTATGAATAAAATTTTAACTAATTGACCGGGAATGTATTAAAAGTACAGCGGTGGTTAAAATCATTCTCGTTATCTGAAACCGCTGTTGGTGGTGACCATTCGCCGACCAGCTCGCCTGCATCATACAAATTATTGCCATTGGTATCGCGGTAATGTCGGGCTGCAAAGTAGTACGGAACCATGGGCTGAAAAGACGTTGTGCCTGACACGGGGTCAATATAAGTCGTAGCAGAAGAACTCTCACGGTCACCGTGAACAAAACACGTTGAAAGCGAGCGGCAATTCGAATCTCCCCCTGTCGATATTAACATTCCAGAATTCGGACTCACCTGCATCCAGTTAGCTGTCATACCTACACGCCATTCCAGCTTATATCCGCGGGTATTAAAGCCGGCCAATGTTAATAAACATGAATTCGGCGTACCGGCTCCCTGATTCTGTTCGTTACGGTTTCCGACGTAAGCCGGATCCATAACACAAGACAATGAACCAGAAAGGTTACTGCGCTCAACAGCTGTTGCGCTGGCGCCGCCGGCAAACTGCTGTTCGTAATCAGTAATCGCCGGATTGCCTGTAAATCGGTAAGAGTAGTCTGCAGAACGCAGTTGATAAGTATAAGTCATACCGGGCATTAAACCGATCGTAGGATCTAATGGCTCACCGAAGTGATAGAAATTCTCAACCGTGGTACCATTGCCTAATGGCGGAAAAGTTGGCTCTTTATCCACATACACGGCACCAGACACCGAGTTAGTAAAAGTTCCGGAAGCTCCCCAGCTTGGGCCGGTCCAGGTTGTGGTCAGAGTGTATCTGATGTCGCGGAACTTCGAAGGACTAAATTTTATCTCACAACGATCGTTGCTTCGGTTTTGTGTAATGGAAAAAGTCGGCGTTTGTAGCTGACGTGATACAAACATCGTCGTCGGGGCAGAATCTGAAGTAATACTGTCAGTTGTACGCAGTTTCATTTTTACCAGATAGCGAACTTTCGGATTGGTGGCGTCAGAATTATCCGCAATCCCCGTATCGCGGCGAATAATACGACCCATACGTAACTGAAAACTGAAACGGCCGTTAAAACATTGTGGATACTGACTAACTGAACTTCCGGTATCAGCAAGACCGATCCCTTGTGCGATCAACATACAGGTTTTACCAACACCGGCAGTCGATTGCAGCGATGAGGTAGAAATATTATCCTGACACATTAAACCGATTGAATTATCAATGATCGGAGCAACCGAATCATCCTCGCCTTCATAGACTTGCACTAAAATACGATTTGCCTTGCGACCTAAATCTTTACAGCTACCGGAAACTTCAACCAAATCAGAACCTTCAGGCGAAGCAAAAATTTCACCGCTATCCGGTAAAATTTCTAGCTCACCGCTGATAGTTCCCGGATCACTGGTGGTGCAATTTTCTTTACATGGCGTGAATGCAGATAAGAGCGTGGAATTATTTACTGCCCCAGTGCAACCCTGAAATATAAGTATAAAACTCAATACCAATAAACGAAGAAACATACTCTGAATTTATCGGTATTTCAGACTAAATTCTTAAAGGTTTTATAGGGTTATAAGCTTTTGAAACTTCACAGGAATAAGTTTTTCCATGAATTGTCTCAGATTGGTACGGTAACTGAATAAAACATAGGTCGAGACCATTACTAATGAAAACGACATAAGTCCTAATAAAACACCAATCATCAGGTGAAACACCACCCCAAGACTTAACCACAACAGCCGCGTGCGCTTAACAGAAACCATTACCCAGAAATAAACTTCAAAGATAATCGTCACAAAAGTTCCGATCGCAAAAAATACCGGAAAGTTTTTTAAGAATAATAAGTCAAAATCGGTAAATTGCGGATTTACCAAAACCGTCCAAAGAGCGGTCCCATCCCACCAGGTTTGACCTTTTAATTTTTCAAAACCTGTGTAGGCATAGATAGTAAAAAGTTGTAACTGCAAAAGTCTAAAAAAAACCGTGCTTAACTGGTCACTCCAGGATTTCGGGTTGTAGATAACCACTTTTTTACGAAATAAACCACGCAACGAAAAGTATTCATTGCAGCGGGTAAAGCTTAAGAAAAATAAAAACAACGTACCGATCACATCGGCACCAAACAGCACTGAGAAATTGCGCTGAATAAATCCCTGCGCAATGATCCAGGTCAAAATCATCAGAATTCTGTTAGATAAACCCAGCGTCGCAAGCAGCAAAAGCACAATGTAGAAAACGTGTACGGCGGCGGCCAGACTATCGGGCCAGAAAAATAATTTAACGTAGGGTTTATAGAACTCGCTAAAAACATCAAAGGCATTAGCCGCTGGAATCAACGCCTCTGGGCCATACTGATCAACATTGAGCTGGCGCCAGCAAGCGATATAAAACATGACACCACAAAGCAAAAAGCGAAACACGCCAAGACGTTCAAAATGACCTTCAGCAAAGAGAAACTCATTAATAAGTTTCTTAAAATTATTAACCTGGTCTTTGGCAGCTATAAACATTTTGATTCAACTCTTCAGTGGTAAGTAGATCGCTATATGGCGTATCTTTTAAGGCAATAACTTTATCTAAACTTGGAATACGGTTTAAGATTAACTGAAACTGAACTTTTGTGGCTCCCGGGTTTTGTTTACAGACCCACGGCACAAAAAACTGCTGCACACGAACCGGATCGATAACTATAAAACGCATCATATAGTTATGACGGCGCACATTCATTGCAAAATCAGAACCGTCTTTTTGCTCTGGATAGAAAAACTCTTTAGATTCCTGGGTCGGATTACCGTAATCATCTTCATAGTGGATGATATAGTGCACATACATGATATGGGCCGGATCAGGAGAGAAAAAATTCCAGGTCGTGTTGACGCCGGTGGTATTAGCCACCGCAAAGTAATACTGACCTAAATAGCGCCCTAAAAACGAAGACCCGTTTCCCATGACGATCATCATGGAAACGAAGTAAATAAATACACAGGTCAGGATAATGCGGCTTATGCAAGCTCTCCATCGATTGGAGTTTCGCCGTCGTCATCGGCTTCTTCATACATCGGAAGCTCATCAGCTGAGTCTTCATCAGATTCTTCAGCGTCATCAGCGGCAAGCATAGCGCCCTCACCCGCTTCGATCTGATCGATATTCTGCTCGGTAGCCTGTAATTCTTCCGAAGCTTGCTCATCTTCAACAAAGTTTGCCGGCACAGAACTGCCTTGTGCGGCCATAGCCAAAGCTTCTTCATATTTTTTTAGCCAGTTTACATCACGGCGGGGAACCTCTTCACCCATCGTCATCGCATCGCGGATATCCTGGGCTTTTTCAGCATCACGTTTTTGTTTTTGACGGATTTTTTCCTGCTCAAAAAAATCTGAAGATGTAGAGATGGTTTGAAGATCTGCCTCGATTAAACCTAACTCTTCTTCACCTTGCGAATAACTGACTTCTTTAACTTCCTGAGACATAGAATCAGTAACCATCGATAAGGTAGGTTTTTCTTCTTCTTCTTCACCGATGCCTTCAGGCAATAATTCATCAATCTGCGATAATGTCGGAAGTTCTTTTAAATTGCGTAAACCAAAAATTTCCAAGAATTTTCTGGTTGTTCCGTACTGCATTGGGCGTCCCGGTAGGTTTTCGGCTTTACCTTCGAAGCTACAAAGGCCTTTTTCCATTAAAGCACGCAGTAAGTGACCGGATTCAACACCGCGGATTTGATCGATTTCATTTTTAACAACCGGTTGCTTGTAGGCTACAATTGCCAAAGTTTCCAAAGCAGGCCCTGATAACTTAAACGAACGTGCCTTAATAGTGCGGCGGATAAAGTTCATATTATCGATCTTAGTACGTAACTGGTAACCGGCTGTAACTTCTTCTAACGTTACCCCGCGGCGGCCACTGGCGTATTCTACGGCTAAATTATCTAAGATACGCTTGATTTTATCCTTACGTACATTTGTGCCTTTAAAAACTTCTTTGATAGAGGCTAAAGAAACCGGACGGTCAGAAGCAAATAAAATAGATTCAATGATGCTTTCAGCATGTTCGTCTTCAACGAATTCAACTTCGTCGATTTGCGCCGACTCAAAACCATCAAGTTCTGATCCTTCAAGATCTACGTCTGCACCGGCAGCCGACATTTCTTCAGACTCTTCTTCAGAGGCTTCAGGTAAAAAACCTTCAGATTCAGCTTCTTCAGACTGAAATAAATTAGCTGTAATTTCGATGTCGCCGCCTAAATCAGCAGATAAATCCTCTACAACCGAGGCCTCTAAGCCTTCAGCTTGCGTGTCTTCGTTTTGCGCCTCTACATTTTGCTCTTCAACAACTGCAGCTTCGACAACTTCTTTAGCTTTTTTAGATTTTCTAGCCATAATTACACTTGCCCTTCTGGTTCACGATTAAATTCATCTTTTTGCTCAACAACTTCTTGTTGTTCCGGCTGAGCCATTGGTTCTGGTTGATCATTAAATAATTCAAAAGCTTCAATTGCATTAGCAACTAAAGTTTCGACCGAAGCAGGAGCTGCAGGAGAAGCCTCAATCGTTTCTGCGGTGTTTTCAAAACTTAAAACCGTCTCTTCCTCAACAAAATCAACTGTCTCTTCGATCATTGGCGTAAACAAAACTTCTTCGGCAATTACCGGCACTTCCGGCGTTTCTGTAATATCTTCGTTAAAGTCTCTAACTACGTTTAAGTCCAATTTAATATCGGCTGAATCAATCTCCATTTCAGCAGCTAAAATCTCATCATCTGAGGCCATGTCTTCAGATAACGACAGGTTTTCGCCTTCTGCCAGAGTTGCAGCAATTGTCTGTTCAAATGACAACTGTTCAGTCTGAGCGTTTACACCGCCATCCTGTAACACGAAGGTCTGCGGCTCAGAATCGATATTCTCAAGCTCTTCTTCTGTAATAACATTTGATTTCTGAAACAGATTTTCAGCTACCTGATCAGCATCAATGTTACCGTATTCTTCAACTTTTGAAAGAACATCACCTTCAACGGCCTTTTTCGGATTGACGTAGATATCGCCGTAGTTTTCTGTTTGGTAAACAGAAACATAGCCCATTTTACCTAGCTCTAATAATGATAAAAATGTGATTAAGCGATTACGTGAACGTTCTTTCAAATCTTCGATAGTGTGATTTAAAAGCTCAAACATCGTAACCTGACGACCAGGAATCAACAGGTCTTTCATTTCTAAAATACGACTACCGATTGACTGCAGTTTCACCGTAACTTTATGAATACGCTTAAGTGATGCCTTAATCATTTTACGGTATGAACCGATTAAAGAAAACAGGGCGTTATCTTCTAATTCAATTTCGTCTTCTTTTTCGTCCATTTTTTCGCGGAATCCGCGCGGCCATTGGTCACGGTTTAACAGCGGACGGTCATAGAGTGCTTTTGCAGCCTCTTTGAATTTTTCGTACTCTAATAGCTTTTGAACTAACTCTTTACGCGGATCTTCAGCACCCTCAACGATTTCACCGTTTTCGTCATACTGCGGAAGAAGCATACGCGACTTAATCTGAATTAACGTCGAAGCCATCGCGATAAAATCGCCGGCAACTTCGATATCAAATTCTTTCATTAATTTAATGAATTCAAGGTATTGCTTCGTAATTTCAGTGACGTTGATATTAAAGATATCCATTTCGTCTTTACGAATAAGATACAATAATAAATCCAAGGGTCCTTCAAATTGTTGAAGCTGAACGCGTATACTCATGCTGCATCTAACCTTATATTTAAACTTGGTTCGTCATTAACGAAACGTTTTAAAACTTATTTGCTCGCATCCTACGAACTATTACGCATCCAGCACTGATAATTGAAGCAAGCGTTTTTGGGTTATTCAACAACTTTCTTATGAATTGCCCAAAGATTAATGCATTATTTTTTGATTAGAAAACGGACATCACGGTCGTAACAATCAAGCGATACAGAAAATCCATCGGATAAGAAAGTATGCTCATCAATACACCAGAAAACAGTAAAACCAGCAAAATAATGCCTGAGATTTGCTCGTGTTTTTCAAGCTCGTAATTTAGCGATGCCGGTAAAAAGCGCGCTAACACTTTACCACCGTCTAAGGGGTGTAAAGGCACCATATTAAAGACCGCTAGCAATATATTGGTGCCGATAAATGTCTGAGCAAACATATTTACACCTGACGCATAATCGGTAAAAAGTTGAAATTTTAAAATAACGGCCCAAATTATGGTTGTCACCAGAGCCAGTAAAACGTTTGAAAGCGGCCCTGCCAGCGCGATCCAGAACATATCCGTGCGCACGTTTTTAAGATTTCTCGATTCAACCGGAACCGGTTTTGCCCAACCGAAGATAATCGGCGAAGCCATTGCACTGGTCATAAGAATCGAAACAATCGGAAAAATGAAAGTACCCATCAAATCGGCGTGCGCCATTGGATTCATAGTTAAGCGCCCCATACGCTCTGCCGTATGATCGCCGCGCCATTTGGCCACTAAGCCATGGGCAAATTCATGGAAACACAAGGCAAATAGCAGAGGACCGAAAAAAATAACCAGTTTTTGTACAATATTAGAATCCATTTCTTCATGGTCTTCTGTACGAGAACAAAAAACACTATTTGACTCAAAGTGTTACTTGCCTCAGACGCATGAAAGTTCTAATTTAATGAGCGAAAAATAAAATTGCATCGAAGGAGATTAAGATGATTGAAAACGCACGTCCCGCTTTAACTATGTGGTCAGAAGATGAAGTGGCTTTCCGCGAAGCCGTAAGATCTTTTGCTGAATCAGAAATCAAACCTCACGTTACACACATGGATGAACAAGCCCAAATGAAACCAGAAATCGTTTCTAAACTATTTGAAATGGGTTTAATGGGTATCGAATCTCCTGAACAATACGGTGGCGCAGGTAGCTCAATTGCTATGGCTTGTATCGCTATCGAAGAATTAGCTCGTATTGACGGTTCTGTGTCTGTTCTCTGCGACGTACAAAACACTTTAGTAACTAACGCCATCATCCGTTGGGGTACTCCAGGATTAAAAGAAAAATACTTACCAAAACTGGCTCGTGAATGGGTTGGGGCTTACTGCTTATCTGAATCGTCATCAGGCTCAGATGCATTTGCTTTAAAATGCCGTGCCGAGAAAAAAGACGGCAAATGGATTTTAAACGGTCACAAACTTTGGATCACCAACGGTAAAGAAGCTTCATTCTTTATCGTATTTGCCAATATGGACCCGGCAAAAGGCTATAAAGGCATTACAGCTTTTATCGTTGAAAAAGGTTTTAAAGGTTTTACGGTAGGTAAAAAAGAAGACAAGCTGGGTATCCGCGCGTCTTCAACCTGCGAATTAGTTTTTGAAAACTGCGAAGTACCGGAAGAAAACGTTTTAGGTGAAATCGGAAAAGGTTATAAAATCGCGATTGAAACTTTAAATGAAGGTCGTATCGGTATCGGCGCCCAGATGGTTGGTATCGCACAAGGTGCTTATGAAGCTACTTTAAACTACATCAAAGGCCGCGAACAGTTCGGTAAAGCGATCGGGCAATTTCAGGGCGTTCAATTTCAATTGGCACAAATGCGTATCGAATTAGAAGCTTCTCGTCTGATGGTTTACAACGCTGCCCGTTTAAAAGACGCTGGTCAGGATTTTATCGAAGCAGCGGCTATGGCTAAATACTATTCGTCAAAAGTGGCAGAAAAAGTAACTTCGATGGCCATCGATCTATTCGGCGGCAACGGCTTTACGAAAGAATACCCAGTAGAAAAATTCTGGCGCGACGCTAAAATCGGTCAGATCTACGAAGGTACTTCAAATATGCAATTACAAACGATTGCTAAAATTGAATTAGACCGCGCCTAGTGCGCAGGATACAAGGCTCAAGTATGCAAGAAGCTGTAGTTATCACTGGTGCAGGTAGCGGAATCGGCGAAGCTGCAGCTTATAAGTTTGCCAGCGAAGGCTTTGATTTACTATTGATCGGAAGAAATTCTGAAAAATTAGATAAAGTTAAAGCCCAAGCCCAAGCAAGAAATATCAATATCAAAATCGAAACCTTGAGCATGGATCTTAAGGATTTCGATGCCGCTAAACTTCAAACAAGTCTTTCCAAGCTTTCAAAGCCGACTATCTTAGTAAATAACGCCGGTGTTTACACACAAAATAAACCCGACGATACAAATATTGATGTCTGGAAAGAAATGTTTGAAGTAAACCTATTTGGTTCAGTTAAAATCACGCAAGCTCTGTGGCCGATTTTTAAAGCCAACAAACGCGGCTCGATCGTTAACGTAGCTTCTACACTGGGTGTAAAGCCAGCACCAAACACTTCAGCCTATTCAGCTTCAAAAGCTGCTATGGTGAATTGGACAGTGGCGTTGGCGCAAGAAGGTGGCGAATTCGGAATTCGCGCAAATGCAATCTGCCCGGGCATTGTCGAAACCCCGATACATGGGTTTTACCATGCCAAGGCCAGCGATAAAGATAAAATCTATTCAGGTATCACCGGCATGCAGTTACTTAAAAAAATCGGCCGGCCTGAGTTTATTGCCGAAAGCATTTTCTTTTTCGGTTCAGAACAATCGACCTGGACAACAGGCGCAATCCATAACATCGATGGCGGGATCAATATCAAGTGAGCGAACCAATTCGTTTATCTAAATTAATGTCAGAACGCGGTATCTGTTCACGCAGAGAAGCTGATGAGTACATCGCCAAAGGCTATGTCTTTGTTAACGGCGAAAAAATCACTGAGCTCGGAACAAAAGTTCTGCCCGATGTAAAAATCACCCTTTCTGCTGAGGCGATGAAACAGCAAAAAGGCTTAATAACAATTATGTTAAACAAGCCAATTGGTTATGTCTCGGCCCAACCGGAACCAGGCTACGAGCCGGCGATTAAATTAATTACGCCGGAAAACCAGTTCAAGGATCACCCAACCTACAAACAACGATTGAAAATTGGTGATTTGAAAAATATTGCTGTCACTGGGCGCTTAGATATCGACTCACAAGGTTTACTGATCTTTACCCAGGACGGGCGTATCGCAAAAAAAATTATCGGCGAAAACTCAGAGGTCGAAAAAGAATATATCGTGCGCGTAAAGTACCTCGGGCCTGAGGGTAAGCTTCCGATGGAAAAATTAAAATTATTAAATCATGGCCTTGAACTTGATGGCGAAAAATTGAAACAGGCCAAAGTCGAATGGATCAACGACGATCAATTGCGTTTCGTTCTGAAAGAGGGAAAAAAACGCCAGATCCGAAGAATGTGCGAATTAGTTAATTTAAAAGTTAACGGTCTAAAACGCGTACGCACCGGCAAATTGAAACTAGGCGATCTTCCAGAAGGCCAGTGGCGTTTTGTCACTGATAAAGAAGAAATCTAAACGCTTCAACATTTACACAAAAAATTGCCTTTTAGCTATTTTTTAGCCGATGGATGCTTTTCTAAAAAAGATTCACGCAGATTTTGTAAATATTTAATTTCTAAGTCAGTAAATCCCGCTTTTTTACGAAGATCGATATTAATCGGCTCCATGCGTTTTGGAAGCGACCAGCGCAAATCACGCATGCGTTTTGGGTAATCGGTTTCAGGATCGATGTTTTCTTGCTTACAGATTTTTACATACCACTCTGAGCCAAATAAAACGTGCCCGACTTCTTCACGGTTAATTCTTTCAACGGCCATTAAAACTGATTTTGAATCGACTCCCTTTAACCTACGGATCAAAGTGTCGCCAGCATCCAGCCCGCTACCTTCCAGATAGCGGTGCACTATGAGAATACGGTCAAGTAAAGTGTCTTTAGTGCTGGTGCAATCCCATAAAGCCGTGTGGGCCGGCCAGTCACCCCACTTGTGCCCGAGCTTTTCAATTTCGATAAGGCACATTTCTAAATGGTCGGCTTCGGATTTTGTGACCGCGAACAATTCTTCTTTAAAGGCCTGTGGAGCTTCGGGAAAATCACAGAGCGTACGAAGACCTAACTCCATCGCCTGCAATTCAATATTGGCCAAATCATGCAGCATACGGGCCTGGCCGGCAGAAGTTGATAGACCTTTTTTATCCGGATGAAAGCGTAAAGGCATTACCGGGACATCCCGGGCTGGGGCTAGATTTTCAGTTGATAGCCCCACACTGTTCTCTAAGCTGGTCATCGACTTAACCATTTCAATTTTCTTAAAGATGTTTTTTTCAGCAAATGCCCACATAACAGCCTAATGAAATAGTCCAAATTCACTTCTTGCGCAAGCTCATCCCTAGACAAAGTATAGGGCTTTTTATTACCATATCCCTTTAATACGACTTCAAGTTTAATTAGGAGCTAGTCATGGGTAAAGGTTGGAAAGCCGCCGGCAAAACAGAAAACGCACAGAAAAAAGGACAAATGTTCACCAAAGCTGCCAGAGAGATTGCGGTAGCCGCAAAAGCAGGAGGCCCCAACCCTGACATGAACGCCCGCCTGCGGTTGGCAATTGATATGGCTAAAAAGATCTCTTGCCCGAATGACACTATTGATCGTGCCATCAAAAAAGGAGCAGGCCTTTTAGATGATGGTAAAGTAATTGAAGAATTAACCTACGAGGGCTACGCCCCACACGGTGTTGGCGTGATCGTTGAATGCCAAACCGATAACAAACACAGAACAGCTCCCGAAATGCGCGCGATATTTAAAAAATACGATGGTAACTTAGGCGAATCTGGCTCGGTTGCCTGGATGTTTACGCACTGTGGATTTATCGTGGCTGCTAAAACTGGCTCGTTTGATATCGACGAAGAAGCTATTGAGTCTGGTGCCGATGATGTTTCTAAAAATGAGGATGGCTCATATGAATTCATCACCTCATCCGAGAACTTAGCCGCTGTCGGAGAAACTTTAAAAAGCCGCGGCTGGGTTGTGACTGAATCATACTTGGGATATAAAGCCAACAACACCACGGAACTTACCGAAGAGCAGCTTAAAGATGTACAAGAGTTTTTAACTGCGGTTGATGATCTTGACGATACCCACAAAGTTTACGCCACAGTTTAAGATCATTACACGGCTTAAAATAAAAAAGAGCGCTTAACAGATTAAGCGCTTTTTTTATTTTATCTTTTAAACAGTAAAATTAAGCTCTGCGAGAGTTGCTGGCCACTTTACGCTTGGAGCGCGGGCGGGATTTTTTCTTAGATTCACATTTTGGCAACTCAAGTTTATCAGTCGCCTGCAACTCGCCCAGCTCGCAGTCGTCTAAACTGATTTTTACAAACTGATACTGCCCGTCATTCTTCATATACGGATAAAGTGCATTTCTTTGTTCATCGATATAAAAAGTGAATTTAGAAAGATCGCCCAAAGCCTGCCATTTATCGCTTGGCCATTGGCAGATTTTTTTTCCCAGATCGTTCACGATAGAAATATCGTTTTCTAAAATAACGCTGTTTCTTAAAGTTCCAAAAATACGCTTATTACCGCGCGATAAAAGCTTATCTTCTTCCATCACTGAGCATACTTTTGGGGCATCTTTAACTTTGCGCATGCGGATACGTCCAGCTTCCGCGGCAATACAAAACGAGATCACAATCCATAGTGATAAAATAAGTTTCATAATAATTATGGTAGGGGCTATTGTTTCGAAAGTAAATAGGCAAAAGCTGTCGCGTAGTATTTAATTTGTTTTATCATCGAATATAAGCCATTTGTACGAGAAGGAGACAGTCCTGAATCAAGACCTATATCCTTTAAAAATCCCGCGTCATATTTAATGATATCTGAGGGAGTTTGCCCCGAATAGACCGATAAAACTAGAGCTACTAACCCACGTACGATAATCGCATCACTATCGCCGATAAAAAAAACTTTACCGTCTTTTAAGTCGGCCTTAATCCACACCTGCGACTGACAGCCTTTAACTTTTAAATCTTCTGTTTTTAGGTCTTCCGGAATGCCCGGCCAGGCTTTTCCAAGCTCAATTAATTTTTCGTATTTCTGTTCCCAGTCAGTGATTTTTGCAAACTGGGCCACCATTTCCTGAGCTTTTACTTCGATAGACATAGGTAACTTTCTATCACTCTTTTTTCTAAATTCAAACCTTGTTCACCTAAAATTTCGCGGAAAGATTTACGCGTTTGTTTTTGAACAAGCTCATAGCAAGACAGATAAAACTCTTGCACGTCTTTATACCCGTTCCAGAATGGTTTTAAGTCATTTGCTGGGATTGATTTTAAAGTTTTTTCGGCTTTGCTAAATTCACGTTTATTCAAAAACACGAGCTGATCCGAGATATCCCGGGGCGAAAAATCCTTCATCACCAGGCAATCTTCAGCTAAGGCCATCTCGACGTAGCTTAAATACTCCTTCATTTCTGTCCATAGATTTTGGCCAGATTTTCCGTAATCACTGCGGCAGAAAAACGTCGTGCAAACAACACCACGAAACTCCCAGATGCTGCAGCGGTTTTTTTCTGTGTCGTAGTAGTGGCACAACAAATCTTTACGATTACCGAAGTCGTGCTGTTTTTTATTGATAAAACGATACTGGTAATCAAAGTCAGGAAAAATACCAAGCGGTAGAGCAAACCGGCTTTCTTCGATCATTTTTTCAATGACTTTATGCCCATCTAATTTTTGTGCTAAAATCCCGCCGACGGCAAAATTAGGGATAAACGGAACAAAAGTACAACATTTTAAATTGGCCTCATAGCTATAAGGAAATCTTTTGTCTCGGGCGCGCAGGCAATTATCACAGGTCGCTTTTGTTTCTGCGATATCGAGATTTAAAATTTTTCGGTCTAAAAATTTTTGATAGACCTCGGGCAAAACCTGTTTAAATGCCATACTCTCACTTTGAGACGGGTGTTATGCCCGTTCCTACACCTGTTATTAAACTAACACCCCTTACAGGGTCAAATCCACCCTATTTGCTTAAACTGGATCAACCTGAACCGGTCTATTGGCACAGCGATTGGATATAACTCCTATATACGACGAGCTTTAAAAACAAAGGAGCACTGTATGAAAACAACATTACTACTTATCACCCTAGTAACAGCATTAGGTTCGACTTCCTTCGCGGCTCCGAAATCGTGGTCTTTTACCTACAAACCAAAAGCAAAAGACGCTTTCACGCTTACATTACAGGCAGAAACAAAACAAGAAGCCTTCAAAGTTGCGTCAAAATCATGCTTCCAAAAACTTACCAATGGCGAATACCCAGGCGAAGAAAAAGGTCTAGAATACATTGATATTTGCGCTAATCCAAAAATGTAGTTATGATGGTCTCTATAACGGAGATCCTATGGGTATTTTAAAAACAATTGGCGATGTGCTTTTCGGTAAAGATCCTGAAATTTTCGACGACAAAGGCAACGTGGTCCATAAGCTTCCTAAACGTAAATGGGACGACTGGGCAAACCGCTATATCAAAGGTGATGAGTACAACTGGAGAACCCACGTAGGCACAAAAGCGGGCGCAAAAAACGATCCAGCTCCAAAAAACGCCAAGAATTAATATATAATTAAATTACTAATAAAAAAGAGCAGCCGATAAAGCTGCTCTTTTTTTTATTCTCAGCTCAATAAACTATGAGTTCAAAGAGCAGCTAATTAAGCTGCTCTTGCCATTTAGCAATCTGGTTTAACGCCTGTAACGGCGATGTGTTTGAGATTGAAAGCTGTTTTAACTCATTCATCAAAGCCTCGGCCTTTGGATCAATAGCAGGCTTATCAAACAGCGATAGCTGGTTTGTCGATTTTGTTGGTTTTTCATTTTTTGCTGCTTGCGGCGCTGGCGCTTCAAGGACTACTTTTTTATTTTCTAAATTCGCCAGTAATGATTTTGCCCTGTCGGTGATTGACTTAGGAAGCCCCGCAAGTTCAGCGACCTGCACCCCGTAACTTTGCCCTGCCGGACCGAAGTTTAAGATATGTAAAAATTCGATTTTACCGCCGTGATCATGAATCTTCATATGCACGTTTTTAACCTGTGCAAAAACTTGATCCATCGAAGTTAACTCATGGTAATGAGTGGCAAAAAAGACCTGCGATTTAACGTTGTTTAAAATATGCTCTAAAATACTTTGCGCCAAACAAAGACCATCAAACGTAGCGGTACCGCGACCAACTTCATCCAGGATCAAGAGTGAATTCGGCGTGGCCTGTTTTAACATCGCTGCTGTTTCTGTCATTTCAACCATAAATGTTGAAAGACCTTCTGATAACTGATCACTCGCGCCGATTCGGGTAAAAATAGAGTCGTACAATGGCAAAGTGGCTTCAGTGGCTGGAACGTATGACCCCATCTGAGCAAGTAATGCCGTTAAGGCCACTTGACGCATTAAAGTCGATTTACCGGCCATATTCGGGCCAGTGATCAGGTAACAGTCGTTTTTATCCAGAGTGATGTTATTAGCTACGAATTTACCACGTTGAAATTGTTCAACCACTGGATGGCGGGACTGGATAAGTTTTAGTTCACCAGTTGCTGCAAATACCGGACGGCAATAACTTTCTTCTAACGATAACCACGAAAGCCCTGATAGAACATCTAACTCTGCACAGTAGCTCGCAAGTTTTAAAAGCTCGCTCGCTGTATTTAAAACTTTATTTCTTAAGGCATCAAAGATGGCAAACTCTAAGTCATTACGCTTAGTCTGCGCAGATAAGACCTTTTTCTCTAATTCAATTAACTCATCCGTACAAAAGCGCTCTGCATTGGCTAACGTTTGTTTGCGCTGATAATGGCCTGGCACCTTATCTTTGTGTAAATGTGTGATCTCGATATAGTAACCAAACACATTGTTATAGCGGATTTTAAGCGAGTTAATGCCTGTAGCTTCTTTTTCTTTAGCTTCAAGGTTTTCAATGTGTGCCTGTGCATTAGTCGATAATTCGATTAATTCATCAAGTTCTGCGGACACACCTTTTTGAATAAGAAAGCCCTGTTTAAGTGTTAGCGGCGCATCTTCTAAAATCGTGGCTTTAATTTCGCTGGCTAAAGCCGTTAACACTTCGGTATTGATTTGCGATGCGAGGATATTCTTAGATTTCGCGAAAGCATCCAGAGCGTAATCGACCGAAGTTGCAAGACTTGTTAAATCGCGGGCATTACATTGCGGCTGTGCGATCTTAGACATGCGACGTTCGATATCACCCATACCGGATAAAATCTCACGTAGTTTTTTAAGCAAATACATATCTTCACGGAAGAAATGAATTAGGTCTAAGCGCTTTTCGATAGCTTGTTTATTGCGTAGCGGAAATAAAATCCATTGCCGCAATAAGCGGGCTCCTGAAGATGTCTTCGTGCGGTTAATAGCCTGAAATAACGAACCCTGCTCATCCCCTTTGTAGGTAGAAAAGATCTCAAGGTGACGTAATGTTTGCGTTGATAGATTTAACCGGTGCTCAGTTTCACGCTGAACAAATGGCTTTAGAACTTTTTGAATTTTTTCATCAGCCAGACTTAAGACATATTGCTGTAATAAATCAGCCGATGCCGGGGAATTAGGTAAAACTTTATCTGCAACTTTAAAATTTGTAACTAACGGTAGCGACTTTTTAATGATCTCAAGCTGTTCAGCAGTAAATTGTGAATCATCAAGCACGAGCTCTGCCACCGGAAGAATCTGTATTAATTTTAACTGAGCCGTTAAATCAGCTACTAAAAAATAAAACGCTTCACCGGTTGTGGTATCAATAAAACTTACCGACTGGGCATCAAGAGCTGTAATGTAGTGGCTTTGCGTTGATTCTAACGTGTCCGAATCATAAACCATACCTGGAGTTAAAATGCGGGTTACCGCACGTTTAACCAAACCTTTAGCTAATTTCGGATCTTCGATCTGGTCGCAGATTGCAATCTTTAAACCCGCGGCCAACAGCTTATTGATCGGACCAGAAATTGAATGATGGGGAACACCGCACATCGGGGTTTGATCTTCGGATTTTTTATTTCTTTGCGTTAACGTGATTCCTAAGATCGGCGCAGCCTTAACCGCATCGTCATAAAACATTTCAAAAAAATCACCCATGCGAAAAAGCAAGATCTTATCTTGATGCATGGATTTAATATCCCAAAACTGTTTCATTAGGGGTGTTAATTCGCCGTCTTTTTTAGCCACGTTTTACCTCTGATAAAGTCCAATTATAAGGTGTAAAAAAGGGCCTATAAAGTTTCAATGTAAATAGGTGGTTTTTGCCTTTTTTTGCTGTGCGTATTATGGGTGCTTATTTAAGTGGCTTTATCATCTCAAGTTGCTGCGGAATAAAGCCTAATTTTTGATTAAAAGCGATCATCTTCTGATTGGAATAATAAACCTGCGTGCTGATAAGTTTTGCGCCCTGAGATTTAGCCCAGTCTTCACCGCGTTTTTTAAGTTCAGATCCTATGCCGTTTTTTCGGTAATCATCATGCACCCAGAGTGAATAAATATGTCCGCGCAGCTGACTATGTTTTTCTTCCAACACCAACCAGTGCATACCGATGACTTGATGTTTTGGGTTTTTAGCAACCATCAGCCAGGCCGTTGTTCCAAATGCCATTTTTTTTAATTCTTCGACCCAGAATATCACCCTGGCCTCAGTTACTTTGTGGTGCGGATCCCAGTTCTGCGGAGCGCTCTCATGAATGTAGGCTACCGATCGTAACTCAGCTTCATCATTAATGTTTAAAAGCGAGTATTTGATTGGCTGCATCTGTTTTACCCTAAAGCTGCAAAAAGCTTTTGATAAATTCCGTCAAAGCCACCGTTTGACATAATCAAGATAACATCTTTTGGCTTGGCCGTTTGTTTTAAATACTTAACGATGTCATCGGCAGAGGCCATCACGTGCGCCGGCTTATTCTTCTTTTTTAAATCAGCTACAAGTTCTGCTGAAGAAAAACGGTCGGTCTCGGCAATCTTACCCTGATCAAAGGCTTCGGCGATAATGACTTCATGGCCTTCACTGAACGCATCGACGTAATCTTTTTGAAATACTTTACGCCGAGACGTCGCAGAGCGCGGTTCAAAAACTGAAAACACTTTGCGGTTTTTATATTTATTCTGAATTGCCAGCACCGTTTCTTTAACTGCGGTCGGATGATGTGCAAAATCTTCGATCACCAGGATCCCGCCCGGCTCACCTAACACATCCTGACGGCGCTTTACGCCGGCAAACGTAGATAAACCTTTCATCACACCATCAAGCGGCAGCTGGTTAGCAAAAGCCTGGGCCACGACCGCCGTCGCATTTAAAATATTATAACGACCGGTCATGGTTGTGACAAAATCAGCCAGCTTTTCACCGTTATGTGTCACTGAAAACTTGGTATAGCCTTCAGTTTCTTCCAGAACTTCACAGACAAAATTATTAGATTTACCAAAACCGTATGAAAATTTATTTTTAATCTTGCAGTGATCAGCCACTTCACAAACGTTTTTATCATCACCCCAGAAAACAAAATTGCCGTTGTCTGGTATGAGTTTCATTAAACGCAAGAACGCGGCCTTAACGGCTGCAAAATCTGCATAGATATCAGCATGATCAAATTCAACCGAAGTTAAAATCACATTATGAGGACGGTAGTGAATAAATTTCGGAACTTTATCAAAGTACGCCGTATCGTATTCATCTCCTTCGATAACAAACACATTCTGCTTCGGATTTCTAAAACTTTGCGAAAAGTTTTTTGCGATTCCACCAATTAAAAAACCCGGTTCAAACCCGGCTTGATCCAACACCCAAGACATCAAAGATGTAGTCGTCGTTTTTCCGTGCGTTCCAGAGATCACATAAGATATACGCTCATCAATAATAAACTCGCCCATGGCTTGCGGCAGTGAACAGTAAGGGATATCCAGCTTAACCATTTCTTGTGCCTCTTCATTGCTGGCTGAAATAACGTTTCCGACAATAACAAAGTCGGGCTTAGGGGTAAGATTCACTTTACTATACGGTTTTTGAATCTGGATTCCTAAACTCTCAAGCTGAGTCGACATTGGCGGATAAGGATTTGAGTCGCTGCCGGTTACCTTATACCCTTTATCTTTTAATAGCCCTGCCAATGAGGCCATTGCCGTACCACAGATTCCCATTAAATGAACATGAGAACCCGGTTTGATTGATTTTAAACTTTGCTGAGCCATTATCTAAATCCTTTTAGATGGGTTAAAATAATTTTTACTAAATTGTTCGTTTAATCGCCTCGTAAATCCAAGAATGAATCTGAGGACGCAGTTGCACATAGGCGCGGTTTTCACGGCCGTAATTTACACGATTACTTAAAGCTAATACCAGTAAATCCTGACGGGGGTCATACCAAAACGATGTTCCGGTAAAGCCGGTATGTCCGATCGAATGAATCGAAAAATGCGGGCCACAACTTGCGTTTTCAATTGAAGGCATCATATAGCCCATTGCCCAATCCCCGACTTCTTGATCGATCGCACGGGCCGCAAATAACTGCGCAGTCTTTTGTTTGATCTTATACCTTGCAATTCCGTGTAGCTGAGAGCGCAAATTCAAGCCAAAAGCTGATACGTCATCGATGGAACCAAACAGTCCGGCATGCGAAGAAACGCCTCCCAGTGCCCATGTATTTTCATCATGGACTTCGCCGCGCATGACTTTATGCCGAAACGGACACTCCTCAGTTGGAGCATAATGACTGATATCGTTTAGCGGCACATTATCAACATGAAAATCCAGGGATGTGGTCGGATAGAAATCGTTTTTAGCTTCTTGCCAAACCTGCAGAAGATCTTTCTTATAAAAAGCTTCAAGGATAAAACCCAGAGTCATAAATCCTAAATCTGAGTACACGGCCTTGCCGGTCGGCTTCAACTCGGTGTTATTAATCTCTTTAAACAACCACAGGCGTTTAGTCTGCCAAGAATCATTTAAGCGGATATCTTTATAGAACGGACGCCACCACTCTAGACCTGATGTATGAGTCAGAAGCTCGGTGACCTTCATCTGGGCAAAAGCAAAATCCGGAAGAATGTCTTTTACTTTGGTTTCTAAATTCCACAAGCCCTGGTCGTAAGCCCGCATCATGGATTGCTGCGTAAAAATAACTTTGGTTAAAGAAGCCAGATCATAGATAGGAAAAGTTTGTCCAACCTGAATATCACAAATCATACGGCCGTGATGATAGGCGCGTACAACAACCCCGGGAGTCACATCCTGAATTGCAATCTGAAGTTTTTCGATTAAAGCACGTTCAATACTGTTATGGCGCATAAGAATAAACTACCATGTTAGGTTTTTTGTCACAAGTTAGCACTGCACGCGTATTAAAAAATAACGGACGCTGGACGACGGCGTGGCCGGACTCTACTCCTGAAAAAACCGGGATCTTGGTTTGTTGAGCAAAACGCAGCAATGTTTCCTGCACCAGACTTTGCCCGTTGGCTTCTAAACCATCGGTAAAATCACCAAACACCACGGCCGCTACATTGGTAAAAACACCGGCCTGGCTTAGGTGCTGCAAAAAGCGGTCAATTTTATACCCCCGCTCGCCGATATCTTCAAAAAACAAAATCACGTTATCTTTTTTCTGATACTTTGGGTGCAACTTGGTTCCGACAGAAACCATGAAGGTGCAAAGATTTCCACCGCGCACCGTACCTTTAATGACTTTGCGCTTTTTTGCTGCCGCATTCATCGCGGTCAAATCAGTAAACGATACAGCGTTTTTCTCGCCGGTAATCGTTTGAATAAGTTCAGCTTCTACCGCTGCAGGCAATTTGTTTTGCCCGACACGGTCAAGCAGTGACCCATGTAAAGATGGCCATCCCCATTTTTGATTCAAAAACTGGTGCATACTGGTGATGTCGCTTAAACCAATAAACAGTTTAGGCGGCGCTTTTTTCTTGAGCTTTAGCATTTCCGGCCAGAGACGAAAGCTGCCGTAACCGCCGCGTAAACACCAGATCGCTTTTGAATCTTTGGCGTAGAGGGCTTTTTTTAAATCCTGAAACCGGAAGCTGTCCGAATTAGAGAGGTATAAATCTGGCTGCAAGATATGCGGATTAAAGCGCGGCTTAAACCCCATACTTTCAATCCACTTAACCCCCAAACGAAAATTTTCTTCAGAACAGGCCGAGGCCGGCGCAACGATATCAACGATATCGCCACGCTTAAGAAAAAAGGTGTCTGTTTTTGCTGATTTACGAGATGACTTTTTCATACTTCTTTAATCTTTTCTGAATTGCATCGGTGTAACGATCACCGGAGAATAATGTTTTTAAATCTTTATCTGAAAAATACTTTTTAACCGCTTTATCTTTAACGATCGCATCTTTTAAATGCGCACCGCTTGTCAGACCATGGGCTAATTTTTGGATAACAGCATAGGCCTCTTCACGAGAAAAATTATGTTTCTCGACCAGGTGTAATAATAAATGCGAACTGTAAAGTACACCGCCTAACAGATGAGAATTGTTTAACATTTTCTCGCTATCAACAAACAACCCGGATAACAAAGTATTCATGCGGCGAACGATATAGTGAGTCGCCGTAAAACTATCTGCAAAAATAACACGTTCATTTGAAGAGTGAGAAATATCGCGTTCATGCCAAAGCGGAATATTTTCAAATGCAGTCCAGGCATAGCCTTTGATCAAACGTGCAAGGCCCGTGATATTTTCGGCACTGATCGGATTTTTCTTATGCGGCATCGCCGACGACCCCTTCTGGCCCGGCGTAAAACCTTCGATAACTTCTGAAACCTCACTGCGCTGCAAGTGCCTTAGCTCAATAGCCAGGCGTTCTAGACCTGCCGCCAAATAGGCCAAAGACATAAACACTTCGGCGTGCCGGTCACGTGGAATCACCTGGGTGGCAAAGGGCTCAACTGTAAGCCCTAACTTTTTAGCAACCTCGGCTTCGATATCCATATCAAATGATGCCGATGTACCCACAGCACCTGAAAGTTTACAGATTTTAAATTGCTGATGCGCCTTTTTAATACGAGTCTCTGCGCGCGATATTTCCGAATAAAAGCCGGCCAGCTTAAAACCGAAGGTCGTGATTTCGGCAAAGATTCCATGGGTACGTCCGGCACATACTGTTTTTTCATGCTTTTTGATCAATCTTTTCAGCGTGGCCTTCAATAATTTAATCTCTGCTTCGAGAACGTCAAAAGCTGCCGACATCTGCAAGCTCAGAGCAGTATCTAACACATCTGAACTGGTCAGACCGAAGTGAATAAAGCGGCCGTTTGGCCCAACCGTTTCCGCGACCTGGCTGACAAAAGCAATCACATCATGCTTGGTCGTTTTTTCGATCTCCAAAATGCGGGCCAGATTAATCCGGCTTTTTTTCTTAATATCCTGATAGGCCTTAACCGGAATCAAACCCTTCTGGCTCTGCACTTCAGCCACAACCGTTTCTACCTGTAGCATGTAGTGAAATCTATTTTCTTCTTGAAAAATATTTTTCATTTCTTCGGTTTGATATCGACTAATCATTAATTAAACCCTTTGATCTGCACTTTTAACTTTATGCTTTTTATTAAATTCACGCGAAAACTGATTAAACCATTTGTAAACATTCTGGCTTGAGTAAAAACTAAAGCACGGAAAGCCAGAAACACGAGCGTTAGCATTGACCTGTAGTTTATGGCTGTTAGCTACGTGCAGGGTGTAATCGGCAAGGCTTACAAACGACAGACTGGCAAAACCAAACCGCGACTCAATTTTTTTACGCAAACGATCTTGAAAATCATGATGAAATTGTTGATTTAAATATTGATGCTGGGGGATCAGAGTCCAGATACTTAGCTGGCCGTCCCGCGGCTGCAGGTAAAAACAATTATCAAAAATTGACTGGTAGTTGCGGTCTTCCAGATACCAGAAATCTTCACGGGTAAAGTCAGCCGACATCTTGTAATTGTAGCTTACCCAAATCAGATCCGACCTATCCGAGCTTTTAACGAGTGGCGCTGATTTTTCTTTGACAAACTCCAGACAGGAATCCGTCTGCTCGATAAACAAATGATCAAAACTTACCAGCCCTTTGTTTTTGATTTCGAGCTGAATATTCTTAGCTTGCTTATTAAATTTCAAATCCACGACATCTTCTTTGACAAAAAACTGAATGGGATCGTTGGAATCAGATATAACCAGCGACGGCGGCAGCTCTTTGCTGAGATTTAAATCTTCTAAGAAATAATCTTTTAGTCGCTGGATAAACCCCTCGGTTAACCGGTAATTCTGTTGATGGGCATGAACCGAATTATCCTCTGGGTTAAAATAATGAACGACGCCGTTATGGTACATCCGGTGCTGATCAAAGGCTGCAAAGGCTGTATTTTTACTGTGATCTAAAATTAAGTACGAAACCTCAACCCCGAGGGACCTGAAAAGCGAGCTATATTTTACAGCATTTGAGCTAGATGAAATGACCAATGAGCTGAGCATAACAAAAATTAAACCAGCCATAGGTAAATTGCACAATTGAAGATTGAAAATCTAACGCCCGTAGACTTAACCTGTTGATCATAGCTTCAGCTTACCCCTATACTAAGAATTAAGAACATGAAAAAACAGCTTTTGCGCCACATCTTAAGATTTCTTTTTGCATTCGTTTTAGTCACAGCGGGTCTGTTCATCCCGACGACCACACTGGCACAAACAACGGCACCAGAAGCCGATGACTCTTTCGATCCGTTTTCTGATTACAATGACTTTGAGCAAGAGACAGATGAAGAAGCAGATATTCATTTTTTACGCAATGGCCGCTATCTGACCCTGGGATTATTGGCAGGCTACCGTGGTTTTACCAAGGGTTTTGCCGAGGGCTACGAGCCTTCACTAAACTATGGTGTGCAGTTTAGTTATTTTTTCGATCTAAATCTGGCAGCCGCATTAAGTTATTCAACTGGCGATCATGGCGTCGCTTTTCAAAGTTTTGATGACACGGGCTTAACTGACCCGAGCCAGTCTTACACCGGAACGGTCAATATCCAGATTTTCGATATTCACCTAAAATACTACATTAACACCGACAACGTCACAAAAGGTCTTGCTGAACTGAACCCATACCTGATGGTTGGAACCGGAATGTTTGTCAGAACCTATAATCTCAACGAAAGTTTCGCCAATGACCCGGATAAAGTTGTCGGCTTTCGCTTAGGCGGCGGTATCGAGATCCCGCTTGTGCAGCGCCGTTTTTACATTGGCGCACAGGGCTTATTTAACTATGTACAGTTTCCGGATGAAAACAATTACTTCATCGACGAAGGCGGTTCAGGCAACCCGAACTTAAAAAGCATATCACCGCATTTAGACGGTGATATCTTTGAAGTGAATCTGATTTTAGGTACGAATTTTTAGTTTCTGACCAACGCAACGATCTGCAAGATAATACCGATCGCTATCAGCGCCGGAGCCACGTATTTTAAGATCGCCTGCCAGTAATTAATCAAAGCATAGCTGGATTCTGACTTTTCATCTAAGAACAAATCCTTTTGATCCGCCAACGGCAGGGCTTTAAAAAATAAAAAAGCCATCCCTAAACCAGAAATCGGCAATAGATAGTTGATCAGGAATGAATCGATATTTTCAAGCAGCGTCTGATCAAAGAGTTTGATGTTCTTTAATCCAGAACCAGAAAAGGCCGGAATAACCGTAAATCCGAGCGTAATCAGAATAATCAGCCAGATTGATGTTTTGCGGTCAGACTTTAAGTATCTCTCCGAATAATTTGAAGCCAGAGTTTCAAGCAGCCCGACACTGGCATTAAGTGCTGCGGCCCAGAGACAGATAAAAAACGCCAGCCCAAACAGGGCGCCGAACTGGATTTTCATAAACAGGCGCGGCAGAGATTCAAACAATAAGCTTGGATCGGTAAGAGGTTTTTCGCCGATCGCAAAGGCAATCGGAAACACCAGTAAAACCGAAAATAACGAGATCATCACATCGACCATCATTACGCGAAAGCCGACCTTTGGCAGATGATCTTCATCTTTAAAATACGATCCGAATGTGACCAATGCCCCAACCCCGATAGATAAGGTAAAAAACACGTGCCCGATGGCATGGCCCAGCGAGCGTAAGTTAAGTTTTGAAAAATCTGGATAAAAGATAAATCGCAACACTTCAGGTGTCGAATCGAGCGAAAGTGACCGCACCAATAACATTGCAAATAAAAAGACAAACACCGGGATAATAATCGTTGTAAGAATTTTTTCAAAACGATTGGTCATTCGCTGCCCTACGATCAACGCAGCTATAATTAAATGCACCGAAGCCAAGGCAAACTGTAGCCAACCATTATCGGTTAATACCTTCATATTCAGAGACGAAATATACTGAAGCGTATCGCCACGAAAAAAACCGACCACAAACTGGGTGATATAGTGCAAAACCCAGCCGCTGATCACCGAGTAATATGACAAAATCACCAGCGTGATGAACAGCGTAAGCCGAGAAATCCAGAAGTATGGTTTTTTATGGGTTGTTGAAACACGCTGGGTAATTTTTAACAGGCTGGCTTCCGATTTTTTACCCAACATCAGCTCAGCAATCAAAATCGAAACACCGACCGTAAACGCCAGCAGAAGATACAACAGAATAAAAGCACCGCCCCCGTTTTCACCGGCCACGTACGGGAAACGCCAGATATTACCAAGACCGCAGGCAGAACCCACAGCCAGAAGGTAAAATGCGAAGCGGTTTCGCCACAGAATTTTTCCGGTGAACTTGTTATTAGGCATTATAAATTACTTTCACCGCCGCGACGAGATTTCATACAGAAAATTCTGATAGGAATTCCGTGGAGGTCAAAACGCTCTTTCATGTTTTTGATCAAGAAACGGCGGTATGAATTATCAACGCCTTCCGGATGATTACAAAAGGCAATAAACGCCGGTGGCTTTTGGTAGGTCTGGGTTAAGTAATAAAATTTAACATTCGTGTGTCCCCATACCGGAGCCGGAGCTTTACGGATGGTTTCAAAGAAAAAGTCGTTTAATTCAGACGTTGAAATTTTTAAACCACGCTTGTCAGCCACACGCTCGATTTCATCAAATAGATCTTTTATGCCATGGCTTTTCAAAGCACTGGTAAATACCAACGGCACATCGACAAAAAAGTGAAATACCCGGGCGATCTGCGCACGGAATGTTTCACGGTAACTCTCGATTTCTTCCTGACCTAAGTCAGATTTGTTGGCCACCACAATCACACCTTTATGGTCATCTAAAATCGCCTGCATGATCTTAGCATCCTGCTCCGAGGGACCAAGGGTTCCGTCAATAACCAGCAAGACAACATCAGCACGACGGATAGATTCCTGTGACTTAAACGCAGAAATGATCTCGATATCTTCTTCCCGTTTTGACTGACGACGAAGACCGGCCGTATCAACCAGGATATAATCACGGTCATTATAATGAAATGGAGCATCGACCGAATCAATAGTCGTTCCCGCAATATCACTCACTAACATCCGGTTTTGCTTTAAAAGACAGTTACAAAGTGATGATTTACCCACATTTGGTTTGCCGACCATCGCAATACGCAATGACTTGCCGGTTTCTTTCGGAACTTCCGGAACATTTTTAACGATCCACTCCAGCACATCACCGACGCCCCGGCGTTGCTCGAAGCTTGCATCGATAACATCTAAACCAAATTCATAAAAATCAGCTTTTTGCATGTCGGCTTCATGGGCACGGTCAACTTTATTGATAACCAATAACATCGGCTTACCAGTCTGTTTGGCGATTTTGATAATATCACGGTCTTCGGGCACTAATCCGACACGGCCATCCATTACACAAACTATGTAATCCACCGAAAATAAAAACTCGGTCACTTGTTCTTTGATCAGTTTCGAAAATAAATCCGAGGCCTCTGTCACACCGCCAGTATCGATAAGATCAAATTTCTTACCCCACACATCCACCGGCTGAATTAAGATATCACGGGTTACACCCGGCTGATTTTTTACCACCGCTTTACGTGAATCAGTTAGAATATTAAAAAGCGTAGACTTACCGACATTCGGACGGCCAATAATAGCTACCTTTGGCGAATCAACAAAACCCTCATCTGAACCATTATTCTGAATCAACGACATACTTCAACTCTTTCAGGGTTTGTTTATTCTCAAACCAATTTTCTTTAACTGTTACATTTAATTCTAAATACACTTTTTCGCCCATTAACGCTTCGATTTCTTTACGCGAAATCTGCCCGATCTCTTTGATTACCGAAGCGCCTTTTCCGATAAGAATCGGCTTATGTGATTCTTTGCCGACCATGATATCCGCGTAAATTTTAGGGCACGGCTTGGCATCTTCGTCGAACTTTCTGATTTGCACCGCCAGCTGATAAGGAATTTCGTGCGTCAACACTTCAAAGCATTTTTCACGGATAATCTCAGAGGCCAGATCACGCATATTTTCGGTAGTAAATAATTCTGGATCAAAAAGAGGCTTTTCTGATTCCGGAAGAATTTTAATCATCTCTTTTAGTAATTCTTGGCGTTCCGGATCTTTGTGCTTCTTATTGGAAACTGTTAAAGCACGGCCACCAAATTTTTCAACCAAACCGCGTAAAATCATCACCCGGTGTTCAGTTTCTTTAAGGTCTACTTTCGTGATCACAGCTAACCAAGGCTTTCTTGATTTTGAAACAAGCTCTAAGATCTCTTCATTTCGCTCAGCTGTATCTTCATCTACCGACAGTACGGCAACAATTGCATCCGATGATTTAATAACGTCATGAGCCTCTTTTTCTAAAAAGGTATTAAGTCCAGATGTTGATTTTACCAGCCCCGGAGCGTCGATAAAAACAATCTGTCCTTCTTCGGTTGTATGCAATCCTGTAATACGACGGCGGGTCGTTTGTGGCTTTGGTGTTACAATCGACACCTTTTCTTTAACCAAAAAATTTAATAACGAACTTTTGCCAGCGTTCGGTTGTCCGATCAGGCCTAAAAATCCGGCTCTGAATCCTGCTTTTGTCTTAATCATATATTTTTCCTCTTGGCCTGGTCATTTTCTAACGCTTGCATTAACTGCTGAGCGGCACTTTGCTCGGCAGCTTTTTTACTCTTACCCGTCGCACGAAACTTCTCAACAGATTTGCCTTTTTCATTTAAGAAAATCCCGACTAAAAACTCTGGGTTATGCGACGGACCTTCAGTACCAATCAACTGATACTCTGGGGTTCCTAGTTTTAATTTTTGTGTCAGCTCTTGCAGACGTGTTTTGTAATCACGTTCAAACTCAAGATCTGGTTTAATTTGTTCTATATCTGCCTTAAATTCTTTCTGAATCCATGCTTTGATCTGTGCAAGGTCAGAATCTAGATACATCGCACCTAAAATAGCCTCGTAGACCGAACAAAGAATTCTTGGTTTTAAATTTGATTCCTGCTCTTTTTCGCCCGGACCCATGATCAATAGACTATCTAGTTTGAAAGCTAAAGCTTTTTTGGCAAGCACATCCTGGTTGACTAGGCTTGCACGTTTTTTTGATAACATCCCTTCATTGTCCTGCGGAAAGATCTGCATCAACTGTTCTGCTAAAACAAAACCTAAGATGGCATCCCCTAAAAACTCTAAACGTTCGTTGTGAGACATTCTTCTTTTATCGTTAATGCAATAACTTTTGTGCGTTAAAGCTTCGACCAAAAGTCCGGGTTTTTTGAACTTGTAATTGATTGCCTGTTCTAAACTTTGCGGAGTCATAAAATAACCCCTTCTAACTGGCCTTCGCCGGTTTCAAAATTTACTCCGGTAATTTTAACCTGCAGCTCTTTGCCGGAAAGCTCTTTAAGTTTTTCTTCACTTAAGTTTAAACGCACGGGCCAATAATTACGCGTTAAACCTTCGGCCTTTCTTGAGGCCTTATTGAGAATCAATGTCTGGTGCACATTGCCGACCTGTTTTAACGCCTCTGCCTGAAAGCGATGAAGACTTAATTCACGCAAACGCGCTGCCCGCTCTTTACGGACATGATGCGGAACCTGTTCCATCACTGCAGCGCGAGTACCCGAGCGCTCGCTGTAGGGAAAAACATGCAATCTTGTCCATGGAGTTTCGCTTAAACGTTTGTAAGTGTTTTCGAATTGCTCTTCAGTTTCACTCGGAAAACCGGCGATCACATCCATACCGACAAACACATCTTTAATCTTTGAAATCTTATGTAACGCACTCTCGACGTGTTGCTCAGTGTATTTACGTTTCATCTGTTGAAGAGTCTCTGTATCGGCAGACTGAATACTCATATGAAAATGAGCACAAAGGCGCGGGTTTTCATACATGGCTATTAAACGATCCGAAATTTCAATGGGCTCTAAAGACGATAATCGAACGCGGGAAATCGTTGTTTTCGCCAGTACCGTTTCAACCAGATCGTCCATGTTTTTTCCGTTATCTTCATAGTCACCGATATGAACGCCCGTTAAAACTACTTCTTTTTTACCTTCGGCGACGACCTGATTAACTTTTTCTACGATATGAGCAATTGAAATAGAGCGGCTCTTGCCGCGCGCGTAAGGTATAATACAGAACGAGCAAAAAGAATTGCACCCGTCCTGGATTTTTAAGAATGTTCTGGTGTGCGAAGCTTCTTCACCGCCATCAGCTTCAAGCTCTTCTTTTTTAAAGATGTTCGACTTGAAAGTCTTTTGACTTAATTCACCACGAAAATGTTTTTTTAATAAATCCGGAAGCAATCCCTTATGCGAATTAGCAATGACCAAATCCGCTCCCGGAAGATTTTCAAACGCACCGGTATCAACCTGTGCGGCGCAGCCGGTAACTACGATCGTAGAAAATGGCTGCTGTGCCTTAATTTTTCGAATCGTCTTAACGGCTTCTTTGGTGGCTTCAGCGGTTACCGCGCATGTATTTAAAATGTGGATCTGTGTTTTCGCCTTGTCTAAGTTATCAAGACTTAGGCGACCAATCCCCAGTTTAAAACCATTCGTCGTCATATTCTTCTGAATAAGACCGCCATCGTAAGTATTTACCTTACAACCGAACGTGTGCACCACGAAGTCATTAGCCTGCGACGTTATCAGATTTTGATCCATCCGCCTCCTAATAGTACTTTTTCTTTTGAATAAAACACCGCAGCCTGACCAGGTGTGATCGCGCGCTGAGGTTCTTTAAATTTTAATTTATAGCCGTTTTCTGATTTTACGACTTTTGCTACCGAACCTTTGTGTTGGTATCTGATCTTTACTGACAACTCATCACCGTCATTAAAAGCACTGATAATATGCGGCTCAATCACATCAACTTCGTCGTGAAACAGGTATTTTTCTTCGCCGACCCAAACCGTATTATCGGTGGCATCGATTTTGAGAACAAATAATTTTTCGTGATAGGTCATGCCAAGACCCTTACTTTGCCCGATGGTATAATGATGAATACCGTCATGCTTAGCCATAACTTCATTTGAAGGATAGCGTTTGATCACGCCTTTTTTTGATGCAAGAACGCTTTCGGAAACCTGACCTTTAATAAAATTATCGTATCCCATATTGCCAACAAAGCAGATGCCTTGCGAATCTTTTTTCTTGGCTACAACTAAACCTTGCTGTTCTGCGATTTTACGCACCTCTGGCTTTTTTAAATGCCCGACCGGAAACAACAGCTTCGGCACGATCGCCGGATCAATCGTAAATAGGAAGTAAGTCTGGTCTTTCCAGTCGTCTTCAGAGGTTTTTATTTGGTAGTCCCCGTTGGCGCCCTGAATAATCTGTGCGTAGTGCCCGGTAGCCAGATAATCGCACTCAAGTTCTTTCATTTTTTTAACTAAGTGGTCAAATTTTAAGTAGGTATTGCAGTTCACGCACGGAAGCGGTGTCTGCCCCTGCAGATAGGCATTAACAAACGGGTCTATAACCGAAGCTTTAAATTTAGCTTCGCAGTTTAAAACATAAAACGGGATATCCAGCTTATCCGCTACTGAACGGGCATCATCGACATCCAGTGACGAACAGCATGTGCCATTACCTTCAGTGATGTCGCAGTTAGTGTAATCCCAGACCTGCATCGTTGCGCCGACAACATCATAACCTTGTTCTTTTAAAAGTGCGGCTGCCACCGAGGAGTCAACACCCCCGCTCATCGCAACCAATACTTTTTTCTTTTTCGTCTCATTAGACATTTGCATTTTCCATTTCGTTCACACTGCGTAAGTGCGCAACTATTTCAACTAAGTGGTGAATAAATAAATCAATATGTTCGCGGGTTGTACTCCAGCCAAGACTTACCCGTAGCGAATTCTGCGCCTCTTGGCGGCTAAGGCCCACGGCCAACAACACAGGGCTTGGTTCCGGGTTACCGCTTGAACAGGCAGCTCCGGTACTTACGGCAAACCCCTTTAAATCAAGACTGACCAACAGAGTTTCGCCGTCAACACCTGTGATAACCAGACTTGAAGTATTAGCCAGACGTTTTGAACTTGCGCAGGTAACACTGGTATGAGGTATTTGTGCCAGCACTTCGCACTCAAAATAATCGCGCAACTCTTTTAACTCTGCTTCTTTGACTGCAACCTGATGAAGCTGATCAAGCATCACGCCTAAAGAAGCGATACCTAAGATATTTTCGGTGCCGCCACGGCGTGAACGCTCCTGACCACCACCGTGAACCAGGTTGATGTACGGCGCGTTCTTACGCACGAATAAAACGCCGCAGCCTTTGAGCGCGTAGAATTTGTGCGCCGAGATCGTAGCGTAATCAACCCCAAGTTCTTGCAGATTAAAGTCGGTCTTACCAAAAGCCTGCACACAATCAGAATGCACCAAAACATTTTTGCTTTTAGCCAATGTCACGATTTCTTTAACGGGAAATACCGAGCCGGTTTCATTATTGGCGTACATGCAGCTGATCAGCGCAGTACGCTCAGATAATTTTTCTTTGATAAAATTAATATCTAACTCACCATCTCGGGAAACCGGGATCCAATGAATCAGTGCACCTTCAGATTCTAAAAACTGGGCGGTCTTAGTGATGCTCGGATGCTCAACCGAAGAAATCAAAAATTCATTTTTGACCGGCTGGCCAAAATGATTACCGGGGCGGTAGGTATTCCAGACGGATTTTAAAACCGTGTTATTACCTTCACTGGCTCCGGAATTAAAAATAATCTCTAAGCTTGAAACTTTTAAATAATCAGCCAGCTTCTTTCTGGTTTCACGTAAGATCGTTTTCGGACCACGCGAAGCCAGATGAATTGATGATGGATTTCCCCACAGTTGCAGTAACTGCGGCATCTCGGATAGAACCGATGGCGATAGCGGAGCTGTCGCATTGAAATCCAGGTAGATTGGTGATTTAAGCATAACCCCAGACTTGTACACGATAATGTTAAAATTGGAAAGTTCTGAAGGCTAATAACAGTTAAATTTATCTATGTAAAATTAACCATTTACAATGAAACAATAAGACTAACTATCGGCTAAAACTTTAAGCCATTCTCGTCGTGCGGGTATAGGGCTTTTTCTTTAACGGCGGATAAACAGGCCTAGGTTCATTCTTTGACGGCATATCCTCAACCACCGGCGCCTTATAATCGTTATATTTGACTTCGCGGTTTTGCACCATAACAAAGGCAAACATTCCGACAATACTTGCAACTGAGAACCATTGGATAAGCTGTGTAATCATAGTTTCCTCCTGAAACTACCTGTAAGACACCGCCCACCCCGGACCAAGGTTAAAGTAAACGTCAAAAATATCGACGATTTTGTAGAATTTACCGGGCAGCAAGTCATGGTTTATACCGGCTGCGCCAGAAGAAAAGCTTGTTTAGGCTAAATTTCGCAAGGCAAAGGTCCGATAAAAAACCATGGGATTTGAACAAAACTGGGAACATTTTTTTCAAGATGCGATTTTATCAGTCGAAGAACTTTTAGCGTCTAATCCCGATCCAGAGCTTTTAAAAAAATCAAAATTAAAAATCGCCTTCGATCACAAATTTATCAGCTGGAATGAATATAAAACCTGGGCCTCTGCATTTTACGGTGTTCCGGTTTTAGAAAAACTAGATGAACAATCAATCACAAAACTTCGCAAACAACATCTTGAAGTAGTTGAGGGTTACAGCCAGTACACGGCGCTCAATTCCGAACTTATCCCGCTGCAAACCTGGGATGGGCATCTGTTGGTTGCAGGCTTAGAGTATAGCGAAAAAGTTTTATCCCTGCCGCAGGCTATTTTTGTTTTGTGTTCGCCGGAAAATCTGGCTTTTATTTCAAACACACCGGTAAGAAAAATTCTTGAACCACTCGATCCGGTTATTGAGATCAGAGAAAATACACCTGCGCCGCAGTTACATGCTGTGTCTGAATCCGGCATGACCGGGCAGCATGTATGGCAAAACTTAGAGACCAATCACGGAGATTTCTCTGAGATCGCTCGCAAAAATTTTGACGCCTACGTCGTGCTGCGCGTAACCGCGCAACAAAAAACCGAACTCTATAAAATGGATGAAGATCTCGAAAAAGAACAGCTGGATCTCATGCTATTTTCTTATGATTTAAACGAAGATAACCCGTTTGCTAATGTTTTTAAAAATCATTTCACCGAAACTTTTAACATCAACCAGCTAGGTCTAAAAATCCTGGATTTTAAATACGCTTGTATTTCGGCAATCAAGCTTGGACCAAAAGTTGTTGGCTTTCTTGTAGGATTTAAAACCACTCACCTTTCTCAAGACGATATCACCACCCTGGAATCAATCTCGGAAAAAGCCGTTTAATTGCCAGGCCTGGCGTTTTAAATTTTCTTCTCCATAAAATGCACTTCCGGGTGATCTAAGCGCGGCCCCAGATCGAGCCACCCGTTTTTTTCGTAGAATTTAATCGCGCGAATATTCGTTGGGCTTACGCTAAGCCGAAGTTTTGTTAAATTCATATTTTTGAAGAATTGAACAACATACTGATCTAATTGATCTCCGATACCATGCCCACGAACTTCAGGCGTTAAATAGTACAAATTCACATAACCACAACTTGGATCTGTATTTAAAAAACCTAATTCAAGTTGCCCTATGATGTTACCATCACACCAACAGTGCACAGCGAGCCATGGGTCTTTGGCGATTTTTGCGGCTAACCACTCAAGGTAACGTTCGGCCCCTTTACCATCGCTTTCGTGAAATTTTGAGGCATCACCAAAACTTGCAACAAATGAATCTTCACGAAACTTAGTGCAGACTGCTTTATCCAGAGGTAAATTTATCGGCTTAAACTCAATAGTCATAAAAATTACTTCCCGGGTTTTCTACTTACGACCTGCCAGCTTAAAGGTTTTCGAGTGTCACTTCGCGTTCAGTTTCAGAAGTTTTAGTAATGTTGATGCGGGTGATATCCCAGTCGAGCGGCCATAAATCATCAGAAATCTTGGACGACCATTCGACAAATACCATCGCATTTTCGTCTGCAAATATCTCCCAAAACCCCGTGGCGTCGATTTCTTCCATATCTTCTAAACGGTAGAGATCAACGTGAACCAGGTTTTTATACTGCTGAATCAATGAAAACGTTGGTGAACTGACCAGATTGATATTCAGTTTTTTCGCCACTAGACTAACAAAAGTTGTTTTGCCCGCACCTAAATTTCCTTCAAGTAAAAAAAGATTTTTACCTTTTAGCTTAGGCGTAAGAAACTCTACAACCTTGTCCCAATCAGACATGCTTTTTATAAAAAACACATCTTTAGACATTAATTTAAAGCTTTCACCATTTTTTGCACCGAAGTTTTTAAACCATCGGTTAACGAATAACAAATCAGGCTGTGCCCGATATTCGCTTCTACTAAATACGGAAGTTTTTTGATCAACTTCGCGTGGGCGTAATCAAGGCCGTGACCTACGTGTACACGTAAACCTAAACGATTGGCTTCATGTGCCGCTTCAACCAGGCGATTGTATTCAGCTTTTTTCTTTGCGCCTTTGAGCAACACCCAGTGACCAGTGTGAAACTCGACAGCGTGCGCCCCGCACAGCGCCGAAGCTTCTACCTGAGCAATTGAGGGCTCGATAAACATTGAAACTTTAATTTTGGCTTTCGCCAATTTGTGCGTCATTGCCTCGAGCGTTTTAAAACCTTTTAAAACATTTAAGCCCCCCTCAGTGGTCAGCTCGGCTCTTTTTTCAGGAACCATGCACACCCAGGTCGGTTTGTGTTTTAGAGCGATTTTAAGCATTTCATCGGTTGCACCCATCTCGAGATTGATTTCGAGAGGAGACTTTTTGCAAAGTAAGGTGACATCGTAATCCTGGATATGGCGGCGATCCTCACGTAAATGGATAGTGATTTGTTTAGCCCCACCGGCCTTGGCCAGTTTTACCATCTCAAGCATATTAGGGTATTCTGTGGTCGCCCCCCGCACCTGTCTGAGGGTGGCTGCGTGATCAATATTAACACCTAAACGAACTTTATTCTTTGAACTCATACTAACTTAACTCTTTTTCTAAAAAGGTAGCGATCTCTTCTGCGATCGCCGAGATTTTTTCTTTTGATGAACCTTCAGCTAAAATTCGGATGAGCGGCTCTGTGCCGGAAAAGCGGATAAATAAACGGCCATCGCCGTTTATTTCTTTTTCTTTTGCGGCAATTAATTCTTTATAACCTTTTATTTGATCTAGCGGCTTGCGGTTACGTACGCGGCAATTGATTAAAACCTGCGGCATCTCTTCAAAGATGGCGGCTAAGTCACTTAATTTACGGCCGGTTTGGCGCATAACCGATAAAACGTTGAGTGCGGCCACCGTGCCATCTCCGGTTGTTGAGTGATCAAGAAAAATGATATGGCCGGATTGCTCGCCGCCAAGATTGTAATTATTCTTACGCATCTCTTCGACAACGTATTTATCACCAACATTAGTCTTAATGGTCTTAATGCCAAGTTCGGTCATCTTTTTTTCCAAACCGAAGTTAGTCATCTGGGTGACAACGATGGTGTTGTTTTTAAGTTCGCCTTTTTTCTTCATGTGAACTGCACAGATAGCGATGATTTTATCACCGTTAATGATCTGACCTTTGTCATCGACCATAACGATACGATCTGCATCCCCGTCTAAACCGATACCCACATCTGCGCGGTATTGGCGAACAGCCGCCGCAATATTTGCTGGATGAAGGGCACCGGATTTATCATTGATGTTGGTGCCGTTGGGCTGTGAGCCCAAATGAATTACTTCAGCCCCCAGCTCTTCAAAGATCGCAGGACTTACTTTGTAAGCTGCTCCGTGAGCCGTATCTAAAACAATGCGCATGCCTTCTAAAGTGTGCTCTAACGGGAAGGTGCTCTTTGCATGCACAATGTAGCGCCCCTGGGCATCTTCAATACGGCGGGTACGGCCGACTTCATTTGATGGCGGCAATAATGACAATAGATTATCTTCGGCAACCAATCGTTCGATGTCCTTTTCTAAAGTATCATCTAATTTAAATCCGTCTGGCCCGAAGATTTTAATGCCGTTATCCTGATAAGCATTATGAGAAGCCGAAATAACAATACCGGCAACGGCACGCATAGTACGGGTTAAATAACCAATACCCGGCGTTGGCAATGGCCCTACCAGCTGAACATAAATCCCCATCGAGTTTAAACCGCTGGAAAGCGCCTGTTCAATCATGTAACCAGAAAGACGTGTGTCTTTTCCGATAACAACTTTCATGTTCTTAGACGTTGAAGAAATTCTTCCGGTACGGATCAGGTATCCGATGGCCTGACCGACTTTAACAACCACATCGGGCACCATCGGAAACTGATTTGCAGTTCCGCGAATGCCGTCTGTACCAAACAATTTTGTTATTTTTTTATCTGCGCTTTTATTCTCTGACATAGAGTCAGATTCTAGTTTTTTATCTTCGCTATTTCAACACGAATCACGTTAGGCTTAACATTTAGAACCTTTACCCCGGACGGCACATCGATACGGCTGTTCGGGACATCAATCTCAATTAAACCTTCACCACTATCAGAGAGGTCGAAAACAACTTTTTTGAAGATATCCTTATATTTTTTAAGCACCGGTTGGGCACCAGAAATCTTAACACGGAGTTTATCATGGCTTTGGCCTGCAACCATGTAGCCTGGAGGCAACACCAGCTGAACATCCATCTCTTTTGTGGTCACAAAATCACGGCGGCCCAGAATTGAAATCCAGAGGATTAAAGCAACAAATAACGAGACCACTTTGTAACTTAAGTTATCTGAGAAGAACGATTTCACGAAACGTAACTTATCGACTTGAGGTTGCGGCATTAAGTAGCCCCTTCGTGATGATGAACTTTATATTTTAATCCAAAAGCTTCGTACAGGGCCATACGCACATCGATCAATTCGACGTTCGGCCGCATATGGCCGCCGGTTACGATACTGATGGATTTTGTCTCTTCTGAGACCACCAAAACCACCGCATCTGTTTCTTCCGTTAAACCAATGGCTGCACGGTGACGCGTACCCAAATTTTTATCCAAGGCCGGGTTTTTACTGAGCGGTAAAAAACATCCCGCATAGGCAATTTTACCGGAACGGATTAACACGGCCCCGTCATGCATTGGAGCCTGTGGGTGAAAAATCGAAAGAATTAATTCAGCCGATACGCGCGAATCCATCTCGGTACCGATTTCAATGTGGTAGTCGACCATAATGTCTTTTTCGATAACCAGAAGTGCACCATAGCCTTTTTCGGCCGCAGTAATTACCCCTTTGGCAATTTCTTCGACCATGTGGGTTTCCATCACTGCTGAGACGTCAGAAAAAAGCGGATGACTGCCGATTTGCGCCAAGGCTCTGCGAATCTCGGCCTGAAATAACACCACAATGATAACAAATAAATTCGAGAAAAATTTATCCAAAAGCCAGTTCATCGTGAACAGCTCAAACCAGATCGTCATGATGTAAGTGATCGCCAGAATACCAAGACCGGATAAAATCTGAACCGTACCCGTGCGGCGGATAATCATCAGCACACGGTAGATAACCAACCACACAAGCAGGATGTCGAAAACATCCTGCGCTCTTAAGTGTGAACTAATAAATACTAAATTTTCCCAGAACGTTTGAAAATAAGCCATGCTTTACCGGTAGTACTTACGATACCGGTACTGGTTTTTTTCCAGTCGGGATTGGTGTCGTATTGTCTGGATCAATAATCATACCCTGATTGCCCCCACCGCTTGATGAAGAGCTGCTTTCTTTTTTATTGGCACGAACTTTATGAATCTCAGAAACCGCAGCCCCTTTAACCAACATATCAACTTCAGAGCCGTCGATAGTTTCAAACTCTAACAGAGCTTGCGTGATTTTTTCTAAAGCTTCACGGTGATCTTTTAAGATTTTTAACGCCGTTGAGTAACCCGTATTGATGATTTTTGAAATCTCAGCATCGATTTCCTGCGCCTTAGCTTCCGAGTAATGCTTTTGCTGATTTCCGTGCCCCATTCCTAGAAACACCGGACCATCGTTTTTCTCAAAACCAATCGGGCCTAATGGAGACATACCCCATTCGCAAACCATTTTACGGGCCATACCGGTGGCACGCTCAATATCGTTTGCAGCACCTGTCGTGTAATCTGTAAAAATCAACTCTTCTGCCGCTCGTCCACCGAAAGCAAAAGCAATCCAGTTTTCTGCCTGACGTTTTGAGAAAGAAACGGCGTCTTTTTCAGGTAAAGTCTGCGTAAGCCCTAAAGCCATACCACGAGGGATAATCGTTACTTTGTGGATAGGATCAAGACCTGGAAGCATAATACCTACAAGCGTGTGGCCTGCTTCGTGGTATGCCGTATTTCTACGGTCTTCTTCTGAGATCACCATCGACTTACGTTCCGCACCCATGATGACTTTATCCTTCGCTTTTTCGAAATCTTCCATCTCAAGGTATTTTTTATCGGCACGGGCCGCAACTAACGCAGCTTCGTTGACTAAATTTTCTAGATCAGCACCGGAAAACCCAGGAGTACCGCGTGCAATTTTAGATACATCGACATCAGGGCCTAGCGGCGTTTTTTTCATATGCACCGTTAGAATCTGCTCACGGCCTTTAAGATCTGGTTTACCCACAACAACACGACGGTCAAAACGACCCGGACGAAGTAAAGCCGGATCCAGTACGTCTGGTCTGTTGGTCGCAGCAATTAAAATAACCCCTTCAGTCGATTCAAAACCATCCATTTCAACTAACAATTGATTTAGGGTTTGTTCGCGCTCATCATGACCGCCGCCCATACCGGCACCACGGTGGCGTCCGACAGCATCGATCTCATCGATAAAGATTAAACAAGGCGCATTTTTCTTACCCTGCTCAAATAAGTCACGTACACGGCTTGCGCCCACGCCCACAAACATTTCTACGAAGTCAGAACCAGAAATTGTAAAAAACGGCGCACCGGCTTCACCGGCCACAGCTCGCGCCAGTAAAGTTTTACCCGTTCCCGGAGGGCCAACCAACAGTACGCCTTTAGGGATACGGCCACCGAGCTTGGTAAATTTTTTCGGGTCTTTTAAGAAGTGAACGATTTCTTGTAAATCATCTTTGGCTTCATCTACACCGGCTACGTCTTTGAATGTCACGCGGTTTTTATTTTCAACTAAACGGGCACGTGATTTACCAAAAGACATTGCTTTACCGCCACCAGCCTGGATCTGGCGCATGATAAAAATAAACATACCGACGATAAGCAGTAACGGTAACCAGTTAATAAAAAATGAGGATAGAAAACTGTCCGACTGGGCGTTTTCATATTTCGGAATGTAACCGAATTTTTTAATCTCTTCGTAGGCTTTATCGGTATCGCCAGAAAATTCGAAACGGTGGCCTGAGTAACGTTTTTCAAATTCGGGTTTAATTTCACCACGGATGACTTTTGCATCCGGCATGAAAATAATTGAATCATCTTTAACTTCTTTTAACTCGACCGCTTTTAAGAATTTTGGATAATCAAAATCTACAATTGTTTTTTGACGTTTAATTTCCCAGGCCTGGAAAACAAAAATCGACATAATTAAGATAAAAAACCATAGGGCCAGTGTTTTTTGATTTGTCTTCATCGCTGAATACTTTCTGCGCGCCTCCAGCGCGACTTCCTACTTGCTACGAATCTGTTTTTACTAATTCTAGCACAACTTGCTGCGCGTTAATAAACCAATTAACGCCAGCCACAGAAAATATGAGGTCTTTTTGATTTTTGTCGAGCCGCTTAATCACTTCTTCTAGTTGACCCTGTGAAAATTCGCGCTGCCCGATCCCCTTCAGGGCCCTTGCTAAGCATTTAAACTGGTCTGAGTGACCCAATTGCAGAAATAGTGTGCGATCAAACAAGGCTTTGGTCGGAGTGTGGTGTTTATCAAGCTCATAATTAATATCAATGAGTTCATCGTCATTGTGAATCTCATTTAATAAACGCGCCAAGGAGTCGCTCAAATTACCCAGTGACCCCGGAACTTTGGCCGCCAAAGTTGGCAACCATTCATTGCGCAGCCAATTACGCAGATAGTCGTTACGCTGGTTACTCGGGTCTTCAAGCCAGGTTAAACCTTCAACAGCGGCGTAAACTTTAAGTTCATCCTTGGTAAAAGATAATAACGGACGTAACGTCTGCCCGTTCCAGAATTTAAAGCTGGTTAACCCCTCAGGACCGCTTCCGCGGATCATTTTTAACAGCCAGGTCTCAAGCAAATCATCTTTGTGATGGGCTGTCACAAACACGCTATGCGGAAAATCACCCTTAAGCTTGGCAAAAAACTGCAGGCGTTTTTGCCTGAATTCGTCTTCGCTTTTTAATTTTTCCAGGGATTTACCGGAGAAAAACTCTAAGCCATAGGCCTCGGCCTTGGCCTTTACCATTTGCATCGCCTGATCACGGTATGTTTGCACGTCGGCTGAAGCGGATTCACCGTGATGGAAATGGCCCACGATCATTTGGGCTTTTGGTTTTAGTTTGTGTAAAACCGATAACAGCACCATGGAATCCAGGCCGCCGGAAACAGCCAAAATAAAAGAATCACGGTTTTCCAGCCCGTGCTTTTTTAACTGTTTCCAGACTGAATGCTCAAAATCATTCCATGACATAAATAACTTTTATGTAAATCTTGTCGTACTGACAACCTGAATATCGGTAAATTCGGTAAAACCGTGCATTCCCAGCTCGCGGCCGATTCCTGAAGTTTTAATGCCGCCAAACGGAAGCATCGCATTCGAGGCCACCGCATCATTGATTGCGACAAGTCCGGATTCGAAACGCAGAGCAACTTCCTGCGCATGATGAATGCTTTCAGAATACACCGAACCGCCCAAACCAAAGTTCGTCTGATTGGCAAGCGTAATGCCTTCTTCAAGGGTATTAAACTCAAAAACCAGCAAGGTGGGCGAGAAAAACTCGGTGTTTTTTAAATATTTAGCCAATTCATCGGTCATTTTTTTAATTTTAACAATTCGAATAGGCACAAAAGCCTGCCGTGAAGGTTCATCCGCCAAAGCTTTTACTAAAATATCTTCCGGGCTTCGCTCATAAACAACATCGCCAAAATTTTTTAACACACTAAAGCGGGCTTCATCTTCGCCTTTAAAGCGGGCCGCAGCCAACGGCCCCAAGGTGGTATTGCGGTCAAAAACACTTCCCCATTGGTATTTGTCAAAATTTAAGATCAATTTTTCAATGAACTCTTTGCAAACTTTTTTATCGACAATCGCCCGCTTCGCCGCAATACAGCTCTGTCCGGTGTTTTGCAGTCGCGAGCGCGTGATATTTATCGTTGATTTTTCTAAGTTGGCATCAGCCAAGACCAGGTGGGCATCGCTGCCGCCAAGTTCAAACACCCCGCGCTTCATGTACTTGCCAGCATATTCAGAAAGGGTAAATCCGGCCTTCACCGACCCGGTCAGACTTACGCCGTGCACACGACTATCTGCGATGACTGATTCAGTTAAACTGTGATCAAAAATTAAATGGTCAAAAATATTTTTAACTTCAACCTGAGATAAGATTTTTTTAATATAGTTACCGGTCGAAGGCGTATTTTCCGAGTGTTTCAGCAAAACCGTATTACCAGCAAGCAGTGCCGGAAAAATCATGCGCACCGATTGCCAAAATGGAAAATTCCACGGCATCACCCCGAGAATAATACCTTTTGGTTTATGGTAAATCTGATGGCTGATATTTTCGGAATCAGAAAAGGTTTTAACCGGCTTAACATCAAGCTCTGGACACGGATTCGTGCACATATACTCAAGAGCCTGCAACGACTTGTCGATTTCTGCGAGTGACTGAGCATAGGGTTTACCCATCTCTTCAGTGATGGCCTTGGCTAACTCATCCTTGGTCTGATGAAAAAGACCCACCGCCGGGCGTAAGACTTTTTGTCTTTCGGCAAACGAGAGCGCTTTCCAGCGGTTAAAGCCAATATGCAGATTCTCTAGGGAGCGCGAAATATCCGTAGCTGTTGCAAACGGATATTCATGCAAAAATGCCCCCGTTGCCGGGTTATACGTTTTAAATGTAGCCATAGGATTATGTCTTAAGTTTTAGGGTCTTCTTTTTTCATAATTTCAATCTCTGCCGTCACTTTAAATTTGTGATTTTCGGCAAATTTCGAAAATTCTTTTACGAAATCGATCTTTTGAATCAAAGTGATCATTTCGTTTGTCGCTTTTAACGTGATATCGTCCTTGGTTTTTAAAACCTGTCCGACAACTGTCGTTAATAGTTCTTTAGAAATATCAGTAGGCGAACCGGCGGTTAAAATCTTTTTAATCGCATCAGTGATTTTGGGATCTTTTTTTTCGTTGTCTCCGTTAGCCATAGTTGAGCACCCGCATCCTGCGCATCTTGCGCTACTTCCCGTAAATGGTTTTGATTCGTTTTTTAAAATTATTGATCATGATCGGCAAATTCACACTGACCAGCGTGTTAGCCATCGGGCCCGGAACCAGCATCCCAAAAGTGGCCTCAACTGAGTAGTTCACCTTACACTTATCAGCACCTTCCGGGGCAATTTGCCAGCTGCCTTTCATGGTTTTAAACACATCGCCGCCAATAAAATGAAAATCCAATTTTGACGGAGCTGTTTCAGTTGACTGTAACTTGTATTTGAATGTTTTAACCAAAGAAACATTGTATTCCATTTCTTTAACTTTGCCGTCGTTTTTGGTGATTTTTACCGATTTAACCTCGGGTAAAAATTCAGGGTATTTTTCAAAATCAGATACGATTTTGAAGAATTCTTCCGGTGTGCAGTTAAAAACTTCCGATGTTTGTGCTGTTGCCACGATAATCTCCTTATTGATCTTTTAACTTTTCTTAAATAATGCTTCAGCGGCGGCTTTCAGTTTAGCCTTTTCATCAACAGCCGGACCTTTACCGGACGGCTGAAAAAAATCACAGAAATTAAATTTTTCTTTATCGCGAACGACATCCGCCGATGGTTCACGACATTCGTTATAGGCTTTAGGATCGTAGAAATGACAGTTTTTACATGCGTGCAGATCTTGCCTGCAGTGCAAACACTCTTCGCGGTAGCCGACTTTTGCATCGACTTGATTCACCTTTTGGCATTTAAAACAAATCAGTTCCATAGTTTACGCTAACCCAAGGTTACTTGACTTCGGATTTAATTGAAAAATCGTGGTAAGTTTCGACATTTCTGATTGTGCCGGTTTGCGAACGCATCACCACCGAGTGCGTGCGTGCTTTACGACCCGGGTAAACTTTAACACCTTTTAGTAAAGGGCCGTCGGTTACGCCGGTTGCACAAAACATCACATGCCCTGAAGCCAGTTCATTTAAAGTGTATTTTTTATTTAAATCTTTAACACCCATGCGGGCCGCTCGCTGTTTTTCGTCTTCGTTTCTGAATTTCAGACGACCCTGAAAATCTCCGCCTAAACAGCGCATTGCGGCCGCAGAAATAACACCCTCAGGTGCGCCGCCGATACCAAACAAGACATCAATGCCAGAGTCTGGCCAGGCTGCTGCCACGGCGGCAGATACATCGCCATCGCCGATTAAGTGGATACGTGCGCCGGCTTTTCTGACTTCGGCGATTAAAGCTTCATGGCGAGGGCGGTTTAAGATAACCGCTGTTAATTCATTAACAGGTTTTTTTAAAGCTTCTGAAATGCGGTTTAAGTTTTCAGTCGCTGATTTATCAATATCGATGCAGCCTTTAGCTTCTGGGCCCACGGCGATTTTATCCATGTAAGTATCCGGAGCATGTAAAAAACCACCACGTTCAGCCATGGCCATCACTGAAATCGAACCTACACCGCCGGTCGCACAAATCGTTGTTCCTTCTAACGGATCTAAAGCGATATCAATGGCCGGAGCATCGTCCGTTTTATTACCAACTTTTTCACCGATATATAACATCGGCGCTTCATCACGCTCCCCTTCACCGATCACCACAGTTCCATCCATACGGACAGAATCAAAGGCCTTTCTCATTGCATCTACGGCAGCCTGATCTGCGGCTTTTTCTTGGCCTGAACCAATCCATTTAGCTGAGGCAATTGCGGCTGCTTCGGTAATACGTACAAATTCTAAAGCCAGGTTTCTGTCCATGGGGTGTCCTTTTTTACTGCGTCTTGATATTTGCCTGCCAGACGCTTGGGTTTTAACTTTTCATTTACACTACAGTGAGTGGTCTCAGCAATGGCACAAATCTTTGTGTCATTAAATACTTTGTATTGAAATCGCAACACGATGCCTTCAATTTGCGCCTGCATCTCGATACGCACATTGTCGTTATATTTAATCGGTGCTTTATGTTTTACGCGGGTTTCAACCACTGTCAGATCGAAAATATTCTGATGTTCAAAGGCCAATTCGCTTGGCAAGTGGGCAACAAATTTTTTGCACCATGCAACGCGCGCCTCTTCTAAATAGCGTAGGTAGTTCGTGTGGTGAACAATCCCCATCAGATCAGTCTCGTAAACGTGTACAGTTCGCGCATAAGTAAACATCGACATATCTTGACATAAGGGCACCTGCTCACTCAAGATCATTTCTGATGAAGAAACTTCCTCTCATTCTTACGGTGGCCCGTATCTTTGCGACGATTCCAGTGGCAGTGTTGTTACTCTACAGCAGTGACTTTCCCGGTTATTACTTTGACTGGATTGCGGTAGTTCTTTTTTATGCAGCCTCTATCACTGATTACTACGATGGCTATTTTGCCCGTAAATATAATGCCGTAACTAACTTAGGTAAATTCTTAGACCCGGTAGCCGATAAGATTTTGGTCATGGCTATTTTGGTCATACTTCTGCAACAGCAGAGAATTGACCCGTGGATGGTCATTCTCTTTTTAACCCGTGACACCTTGGTTGGCGGCATCCGTGCTGCGGCTTCAGCGGACGGCCTGGTGATCCCTGCCCAAACTACGGGCAAATGGAAGGCGGCATTACAAATGATCGCCGTTCCTTTCATGATGGTGAATGAAATACATCCCTATATCCCCAACCTTAAAATAGGCTATGGACTTCTCTGGTTCAGTGTTTTATTAAGCCTTATCAGCGGATGGGATTATTTTAAACTCTACTTGGACGAGAAAAAGTCTTAAAAAGGGATAGGTCATGCTTCACTATATGCAAATGAGAAATTGGTTTATCGTGTTCATGGCTCTAACACTTACCTACATGATTCATCAGAAAATGAACCAGCAGCGTGGCGGTCACTCAATGGCCGGCCTGCGTGCACAGGCGTTCGTGACCTCAATCTTTAAATAGTTGCGCTGCTAATTTAATCAGCCAGCGCCACTACTCACTTTAGACTTACAGTAAAAAGAAAAATTTTAACCAGCTTAAGAAGCCTTCTTGGCTCGGAATATCGGCACAATTGGTGAAGTTTTGCAGTAAACGGGCATTTCTGTCAGTCATACCTTTTGACAAGCGCCATGGCTCGTACGGAAAAAACGCAGCCACCACACAATTGCCTGCTTGTACAGCGCCCCACTTGCGGTCTTCACTCGAAGCCATATGAATTTCGTTTGTACGTAGATCTTTAATCGCAACTGAAAACGAGAACACCTGCGCATTAAAGGGCTGGTCATTGGTGATCACGGCCTGTGGCGCGACCTGCTCAATTTTTTGCACTTCACCGACAACTTTCGATTTAAATACAAATGAAAAATTCCAGATAAACACCCAGAAAAGAAAAAAGAAAACGATGAAACTAATTACGGCTTTTTTTGCTGTTGATAATATTTTTAACCACATTCTTATTTTGTACCACATAACGCAGGACGTTCACAAAAGAAAACCTTTAAGAGACTACTCTCAAAAGATAGACTTTAAGGATTGTGTTTACCAGCTTAGAGAAAAAGATATTAACAGTTTTAGCTTTTGTTCAATTTAACCACATTGTGGACTTCATGATTATCATGCCGATGGGTACACAATTGATGCGCCTATTTGATATTCAAGCCCAGCAGTTCAGTCTTTTGGTTTCAAGCTACACCTTCTTTGCGGGCCTTTCCGGTTTTTTAGCTTCATTCTATATGGATCGTTTTGACCGCAAAAAAAGTCTGCTGTGGTTATTTACCGGCTTTACCTTAGCTACGATATTTTGCGGAATTGCCCGCGATTATCACACTTTATTGGTTGCGCGTGCGCTTACCGGTTTTTTCGGTGGCGTGATGAATTCAATCATCTTATCCATTACTTCCGACCTGATCGATTACAAACGCCGGGGCATGGCGATGGGATTTTTAGCGACGGCATTTTCCGCAGCTTCGATTTTTGGCGTACCGTTTTCAATCTTTCTTTCACAATCTTTCGAATGGTATGCGCCGTTTATCTTTTTAGCCCTTCTGTGTGTAATTATTTTAGTTGGTATTTACCGTTACGTTCCGAGTGTTAATAGCCATCTTACCGAAAAATCTATTCCCAATGTCCCGCGCCCGACTTTCTGGGCACCGGTATTTGCGGTGTTGCAATCACCAGTGCAAAGAATTTCATTGGTCTTTATGTTTTTTGTGATGTTTTCGCATTTCAGCATCATTCCATTTATCGCAACTTCGCAAGTGGTGAATGCAGGGTTAAGCGAACAACAGCTGACCTTAATCTACTTGATCGGCGGTATTTGCTCATTCTTCAGTGCGCCGATTGTCGGTCGCATGTCCGACAAATACGGTAAAGCCAAGATTTATCTTTATTCGATTTTATTTTCAATACTGCCGATTTTTTTAGTGACCCACCAGGGTAAAGACAGCCTTTGGGTTGTCTTGCTGGTTGCCAGCCTGTTTTTTATTTCAGCAGGATCTCGCATGATTCCGGCCCAGGCTCTGGTCTCAGCGGCAGTTTCATCACAACAGCGCGGAACTTTTATGAGCCTTCTCAGCTGTTTACAGTCTTTAGCCATGGCCGCCGGCTCATACATTGCAGGCCTTATCGTCTCGATCGATCCTAAAGACGGTCGTTTATTAAATTACCCCGCTGTTGGCTACATGGCCATCGGTGCTGGTTTATTCACATTAGTTATTTTACAAAAATTAAAATATTTAGATCAGCCGACCGCTACTGACCATGAATCAATGGTTGAGGCTGAAGTACAAGGACAGATATAATTATGAGTTTAGATGTTATTATCAATTTTATTATTGGCTTAACCGTTGGTGGCATAAGTATTTTTGCCATTTCACGTGCGGTTCAGCGCATGGTGCTTAAAGAAGCCAAAGAAGAAGCCGCCGATATCGTTAAAGAAGCGCAGGATCAGTTTCAGTTAGAAGAAGACGAACGCAACGAAGTCGTCCAGGAAATCGAACTGACGGCCTGGGGTAAAGTCGAAGAAGCGCATTTACTGATGGAAGGACGCTGTTCTGATCTAGAACAACAGATCGCCGAACGTAAAAAATCACACGAAGAAACCGATAAGACAAACCGTGCGAGTCTTTTTAAACTGGAAACCGACTTACGTGATCTATCTATGCGCCTTGCTGACCAGCAAAAATCATTTCAGGTATTTGTCGAAAAACTAAACCAGCTAAAACAGAATTATCAGACTCAGTTGCAGAATAAAACCCAACTTAAAGAAGCAGATGTTATCCGCGACATCACCACCCAGCTGATTACTGAAGCTAACCAAGATTTTGAAAATTACATTAATTTTGCCGAAGAAGAGCATAAAGAGTTTGCCGAACAAAAAGCCAAACGTATCTTGGGTTTATGTATTGACCGCTTCACCAAAGAAATGAGCACGGAAAGAAATATCGCTTCGAGCTATTTTCCAGATGAAAAAATCCGCGCTCACTTTTGCCACGCTTTAAAAGAAAATATTGCAGCGGTTGAAGAAGTTACCGGCTGTGATATTTTTATCGATGAAAATCCAGATCCAGAAAGATTACTAAATATTCAGGTCATTGGTTACGATCCTGTTCGCCGTGAACTGACCCGCCGCTTGTTTGAAAAAATCTTTAAAGACGCAGAAAAACACAACAAGCCGCTGCCGGCCGAGCACATCCGTAAAACCGGCGAAAACTTAAAAAATGAACTATTAAAACAAATCAAAAAAGACGGCGACTTACAGGCAAAAGAACTGGGTATGCAGAATATCCACCCTGAAATTCGCCAGGTCATGGGTTCGTTACGCTACCGTTATTCATACACCCAGAACCAATACTTTCACTGTGCTGAGGTGGGCTGGTTTGCTTCACTTTTGGCTGCAGAAATTAAAGCTGATATTAAAAAGTCTAAGCGAGCCGGCTTACTGCATGATTTAGGTAAAGCCCTGGATCATCAATTCGACGGTTCACATGCCGTAATCGGCGCTGATTTTATCGAAGCCCGCGGCGAAGACCCGGAAGTCGTACATGCCGTACGCGCCCATCACTACGATGTACAGCCGGAGGCCGATATGGATTTCTTAGTTATCGCAGCCGATGCAATCTCGGGCGGACGCCCAGGCGCTCGTCGTTCAACAATGGAAACGTATACACAAAAAGTGACCGGTCTGCAGGAGATCTCAAAGCGTTTTCAAGGCGTTACCGATGTGTTTGTCTTAAATGGCGGACGCGAGTGCCGTGTACTGGTTAACTCACGCCAGGTTGACGATCTAGGAGCCTTACAGATCGCTGAAAAGATCGCCAAGACCATTGAAGATGAAATGCAATACCCAGGTCAGATCAAAGTCGTTGTTGTACGTGAAACCATTGCGACCGAGTCCCGCCAAGGCCATCAGGACGGCGGACACCGGGGCAATCACGGACACCGCGATGGCCACCGTGAGCGATCTCGCTAACTAAAGCTTTGCTGCAATAATCCGGGTGACAAACTTTTGTACACCCGTGAAATGAATTCCACATAAGCGTATTTTAATTTATAGAACACCGTTTATCTGCGAAAACATGAGTTCAGAAAAAAACTAACAGAAAACTAACGATTTCTGAGGCAGGCCCATGTTTGATTTCGGAGTATTAAATTCAACCGCAACCCACGTCAGTGAATTTTCAATTCTTTTCGCATTCTGTTTATCCTTTGTCATGGGATGTACGATAGCTTACACCTACATCAAAACCTTCCGCGGGCTCTCGTATTCGCGTAATTTTATTCATTCTTTAATTCTAAGCCCGATCGTAACGGCCATCGCCATGCAGGCCATCGGGGATAACGTAGCCCGCGGTATCGGCATGATGGGCGCAGTCTCACTACTGCGTTTTAGAACTAACATCAAAGACCCACGCGATATGTTTTTTATCTTTGCCTCGCTGGCATTGGGTTTGGCCGCCGGAGCGCATTCTTACATTATTGCGGTATTTGGTACGCTGGCTTTTGCGATTGTCGCTGTCATTCTTCACAAAACGCCGTTTGCCAACGAAACCTACTTTGACGGATTATTGCGCTTAAACCTGGATAAAACCGGTGATGACGTTCGGGCTTTAGAAAAACTGCTATCTGAACATTGCCAACAGTTTTATCTGCTCAATGTGCGCGAAGTAGCTCAAGGTGACCGCGTCGATTACACATATCAAATTAAATTTAAACCCGGCAAAACATCACATGATCTGGTTGTGCAGGTGCAAAAGCTTCCTACTGCCAAAGCCGTCAATGTGATGATGCAAGAAACTGTCGTGGATTTATAGGGTGAGTGCTATGAAACAAATAACCAGTAAAAACCATAATGTTCTGATCGCTTCCCTCATCGGCGCGCTGGTGATCTGCGCCGTGCTTTATAATTCAATCCGGGTTGAGCGCATCGGCTTTTTAGGAATCGCTGATTCAAAAGAGCTGCAGATCAATTTTGAATATCCGGTTGAAGTTAAGCGCGTGCATGTCATCCAGGGGCAGAATGTACGCAAAGGCGATCTGATTTTGGAACTTGATCAGTCTGAGTTAAATACCCGTATCCGTGATGTGGATTTTAGAATGAACCGCCTTCAGTCCGAGATCACTTTACGCAAGCAGATCGGCCGCATTATGCCAAAAGCCAAGCCTGCAAAAAATGCCGGCGTTTTTATGGACCCATTACAGTCTGAATATGATGATCTGGTTAAAGAAAAAGACTACCTTGAGAAAAAGAAAAAAAATCTCTATGTGTTTTCGCCTGCTGATGGCGTCGTCGGACAGATTAACTTTAAAGTCGGCGAAAAAGTCGATGCTTTTGTTACACTGATGTCTCTGGCCAACAGCTCGCCGACTTTTGTAACCGGCTTTATTAATGAAGGCATGGATGTGTCGTTAGTCGAAGGCCAACAGGTCAAAGTCCGTTCGGCCGCAAGAAACGATGTAACCACCACTGCGGTGATTAAAAGTATCGGTCGCAGAACGGTTGAGATGCCATTGCGTTTATTAAAGTATCAAAACGTTGTTGCCTATGGCCGCGAAGTAACTTTAGAGCTGAGTGAACATAATCAATTTTTAATCGGTGAAAAAGTGATCGTTGACCCGTCGAAACCACTTTTTAGCTTTATGGCTATGGCGAAAGCCTCAAAATTTGAGATACTTCCAAATTTTGAACAATCAAGCCATTTTTCGCTTAAGAAAATGGAAATCGGATCAGCCATTTACGAACAGACTAAACTTGAGCCCTCTGGTGCCATCTGGTTAAACGATTTAAACAAATATCTCGTGATCAGCGATGACACCAATGCCACGCACTCACCGCTACTGTTTTTAATGAACCGTGACGGAAGCGTTGATAACGCCTTACTTAAAATAAAAAACTTACCTGAAATCATGGATATTGAATCGATCGCCCAAGATGAGAATTTTATCTACCTTCTCTCATCCCAGTCGCGTAATTCAAGTGGTGATGTTAAAGCACACCGAAGTTTAATGGTTAAAGTTAAGCGCGATGGTCTGGATTTAACGGCAGTAGCCAGTTTTGAACTGCGTCCGTTATTATTAAACGCTCTGGCAAAATCGGCAGATGCAGAACTAAAACAGCTTGGCCAAACCATACAAAACGGCAGCAGTAAAAACGGCGATCTTGATATTGAAGGTATGACGTTAATCGGAAACGATATTTTATTGGCTCTAAAAGCCCCTCACACCGCGAATGCTGAAAGCTATGTGCTGCGCTTAAGTAACAAAGACTACATTTTTACCCATAAATATTTTTACAGCCAGCAGGTTTCTCTGGAAGCAAAGCTTAATTTTACCGGCCGAAGCGAGACCGACGAAAAAAACACTATGGGCTTAAGTGACCTGGTCTATGCAGATGGCAGCTACTACCTGTCTACGACTTGCAGCAAAGGCAACTGCTCAGCTCTGTGGAAAACAGATCAGTTAAAAACAGATCGTTTAAAGCTATTAAAGACGTTTCCGGTAAACCAGCTTGAAGGGATCGCCATCGGCTTTAAAAATGAAATTTTAGGCGTTTTCGATGAAGGTAAAAACGAACCGTACTATTTTATCAATGAAGCACACTAATCTAACCTTACTAGCATTATGTTTCGTTGCGATTCAGGCATCTGGTTTTCAGTCACCATTTAAAGATGCGCAGCTAAGCGTTGCTAATAAAGATCTCGAAGGACAAAAGTACGAATACACTCTGCAATTTAAGCTGTATGGCTTTGATGAGTACCGCAAGTGGAGCAAGGTTAAAGAAATTGACTCGCGTTTTCGCAGCCTAAACAGTCAGTTTGTAAACTCTGAAACAGATCTCAATAATATCCGTAGCTACATCCAGGCACTTGATGTTAAGCAAAAACAAAAACAGTTTGCCGAATACAACAAATGGATGAGCCGTTTTCGTGATTCATTGACCGCTACGTACGAAAACTCAAATGCCGATGTAAATACGGTCTTAAAAATCATCGCCCAGGACGAAGAAAAACAAATCATGGGCCTTGAGCTGAATGAACAAAAAAACGAATTAGTACCGCTGCTGCAGCAAATGAAACTAAACTGGGAGCAGGTTCCGGAAGAAGCGGTCTTAAATGTTAAAAACATTCATCAGCTGATTGATTCTTTCAGTACCAACTACTTAACCACTCAGTCAGCTAAAGCCTACGATTTGTATTCAAAATTAGCTATGGCCGAGTACGAGTTTAAACGTGCCGAAGACAGTGCGATCTTTGACGGTTTTGAAGTGATCTACGAAAAAGATTATGAAAAAGCCAACAACGAAGCTGCTTTCGGGTTAAAGGCCGTATTTAATTTAAACTTTTTGCGCGAAGACCAGACACTGTACTACTCGGACCGTTACAATTTACAGCGAAAGCTGTTGACCGAAAGAACCAGTGCGCAGACACGAACCAATGAGCTTAAAAACATCAAAGAGACTTTAAAGAATGATATTGAACTGGTGCAGCAGCTACAGAAAACCAGCTTTAAAGAAGATAAATTTTTAAATAATAAAAAGAATATATATAATGTCATTGATCTGCAGACTATTCAAAGTATGCAAAAAAATAAGTTCGACAAAAATGCAAAGCTGATTTCTCTAAAAACCTCGATCTTAGATAAAATTTTGACCTTGATGTACGAATCTGAACGCCCATTAACTTTGGCGGAGCTTAAAAAGTATGTCAGATAACCAAGCCGGCGTTTCACCGCTGTTCTTTGAACGCTACGAGATCAAGTATTTGATCCCTTACCGTTTAGTCGATCCGATCTCTGAGTATGTAAAAGCATACTGCGATATGGACTATTATTCGCAGATTTCGCCAGACAGCTTTTATACCATCAACTCGCTCTACCTGGACTCGCCGTCACACACTTTTTATCATTTTTCTGACGGCGTAAATCCAAAGCGCCAGAATATGCGCATACGCTCGTATGGAGATGAGCCGAAGCCTCCGTATTTTTTCGAAATCAAAGAAAAAACCGCAGACTTTGTTAAAAAAAGCCGCGCCAATGTTAAAACCGCAAATATCCAGTCTGTCCTCGAAGGAACTTACAAACCTGAAGACGTAGATATGGGATCAAAAAAAAATCTGGAAAAATTCTTAAGCTATGCCCAGATCTACAATGTACGCCCGCAGGTCTTAACCCAGTACCGCAGACGGGCTTTTTTATCTAACGTCGAAGATTACGTACGCATTACTTTTGATGTTGATCTTAAGTGCAAAGAAGAACATGAGTTTAACCTCTGGCCAAACCCGCGCGAGATGCTAAGCTATGATTCTTCCTTAATTTTTGATGATGGCGCAAGCCAAGAGAGCCTGGCTATCTTAGAGCTGAAATGCGAAAGTCGTGTGCCACTGTGGTATTTAGATCTAATACGTGTTTTTGAACTCGAGCGCGGCTCGTTTTCAAAATATAAAAACTCACTTGAGCGCGTAACCCGTCTGTACCTATAAAGCACATCGTCTCAGTGTGAGACAATATGCTTAAAACCACTTCTGTCAGCCTAAAATGTTACCTTACGGTTTAATTCCCTGATTAAAGCGGCCTATTGCAGCTCAGTTGGCAACTCACTTGCTTTACCGTAGAGCATGATCAAAACACTCACTTTTTTAATGCTTTTACCTGTATTAACTTATGCTTCACCAAAAGCTGGCTTTATCCAAACGTCGATGTTTGAAAATTCGTTGCGCCGCGATGCCGTTGATGTCGAAAAGCTAGGGATCGTGAAGATTCAGACCAACTTAGGTTCAAAATCCGGTCGTTGTACCGGCTATTTTGTTAAAAACATCAATGAGCGATTTTTTATCGCCACTGCCCAGCACTGTGCTAAATATAATTTTGAAAAATACTGCAATGACAAAGGTGTGCACATCACAACAGCCAGCGGCAACCACAAAGGGTTTTGCGAAAGCGTGTTAATTACCCATGATAAGAGTGATTTCGTGATCATCGAAGCGCGCTTTATCAATCCCGAGGCCGTTAGAAAAAGCATAAAATTTTTAACCTTGGCCGACAGTGTTCCGGCCGCAGGCACCAATCTTAAGTTGATCGGTTATCCGGGCGACGAAGAGCGCAGAGGCCAGATAACTGTATCAGAAAAATGTCAGGTTTTATCAACTAATCGTTCAGCCATGCAGGAGTTAACCAAAGAAGAACTGGAATTCTTAGGGGCGAAGAAAAGTCTGCCTCAGGCTCCGCACGTTCAGGCTGATCCAATCAGGCCTCAGGCGGTTGATCCTGAAGTCGCTGCAGCCAAAAAATATGCAAAAGACATCAAGGCTTATGCGGTTAAAAAATTACATAACTGCTCAGTCTACGGCGGTAACAGTGGCGGACCTCTTTTAGCATTCGGTAGCGATGTCGTTGTCGGCATGCCAATGAACTACCTTCGTCTTCCGGTGACGCGAAAATTTAGCGAACACAGTGGAATGCACTTTGAAACCACGCAAAGCTTTATCGAAAATAACCGCCGCGCTTTTGAAGATCTAAAAATAGAACTTCACACCTTGCCCGTGGGCGGTTTGTATTTCTAGATAATTTCGGCACCCTTTAAAAGGACTTTTCCTGAGCCTTGCTTTACCGTGCCTAAAACAAAAGATTTTTCACCCATTTCGTGCAAAGTCTTTATGACAGCCTCGGGCCGATCAGTCGCCACCACAAAACCGACACCCATGTTAAATGTTTTGTGCAGCTCTAATTCAGATAAACCACTCATCGCACATACCGTCTGCATAAAGGCCGGAAGTTCTGCAGTTTGAGAGACCTCGTAATCGAAAGCTTCGTTCATGCGCGGAATATTTAAAAATCCAGAACCGGTGATATTGGCAAGCCCTTTGATATGATCTTTAAATTTGCTCAGTAAATGTAAAACACTGTTTACATAAATCCGAGTCGGCGTTAAGCAGTCATTTTTAAGCTGGACCAGATCAGATGCAGAGAGCTGTTTACTTGCAACTTCAGATATCACTTTTCTAACCAACGAGTAGCCGTTTGAATGAAAACCCGAACTTTGTATGGCCACGAGCGTATCACCAGCTTTAATTTTTTTGCCATCAACCAGGTTGTGCGTAAATACTTCTCCGACCGAAAAACCTGCCAAATCGTAATCACCTTCTTGGTACATGCCCGGCATCTCTGCGGTTTCACCGCCGATCAAAACCATTTTAGACTGCAAACAACCTTCTACGATTCCTGCGATGATCTTTTCTGAGGTTTTTAAGTTCAATTTACTGCTGGCAAAATAATCCAAAAAGAACAAAGGCTTTGCGCCAGAGCAGATCAGATCATTTACACACATCGCAACTAAATCGATACCGATGGTGTCATGTTTATCAAGTTCGATGGCAAGCTTTAGCTTCGTCCCTACCCCATCAGTACTCGATGCTAAGAATCGCTCTTGATCCATTCTATAGAGAGCACAAAAGCCCCCTACCCCGCTCTGAACGCTTTGGTTGTAGGTCGATTTTACCATTTGTGAAATTTTATTTACAAACAGATCAGCTTTTTCGATATCTACACCACTGTCTTTATATGAAATACTCATAATTAAGCTTCTCTTTCTTTTTAGGCACGTACGCGCGGCCTAGTGTCTAAAGTGTCGTACACCGGTCATCACCATGGCGATACCGTATTTATTGCAGGCATCTATAACTTCGTTATCGCGGATGCTTCCGCCCGGTTGCACGATGGCTTTAATCCCTACTTCGTGACAAACATCGACTGAATCCGCAAACGGAAAAAATGCATCCGAGATCATCAACACCTGATCCATCGGGATGTTTTTCATTTTGGCGCGGTGAACCGCAAGCAAACGCAATGAATCTAAACGGTTTGGCTGTCCCATGCCTGTTCCCACCACTGCAAAGCCGTTTGCGGTTTTAGCAACTAAAGCAATGCCGTTTGATTTCAGATGTTTACACGCCAGAACGCCAAAATCGAGCAACTCCTGCTGATTTGGAGGCAGTGATTTTTCAGTCACAAGCTTTGTAACTTCAGTTTTAAAACATCTTTCATCCTCGTCCTGTAGCAATAGACCGCCTGAAATAGAACGCATCATGGTTTCTTTTTGTTTAAATTCGCGCAGCGGCGTTTTTAAAAGTCTTACGTTTTTCTTTCTTGAAAATAACTCTAAAGCTTCCGCTGTGAAATCCGGCGCTATTAAAACTTCGATGAAATTCTGTGTTAAAAATTCGGCGTGTTTAACTTCAACTTTATAAGAACAGGCGATTATGCCGCCAAAGGCCGAGATGTTATCACCGTTCCAGGCTTCCATTAACGAATCAAAACTCTCAGTTGTCGCAGCCAATCCGCATGGGTTTGCGTGTTTAACAACAGCAGTAACAAACTTATCGGGTGCGGCGTGCGCTACATCACTCATTGCACGCCAGGCACTGTCGGCATCAACCCAGTTATTATAGGATAATTCTTTACCCTGGATGATCTCAGCCTTTGCTAAAGTGATCTGCGAATCCGTGTTGTTTTTAAGCATTAAACTTGCACTTTGATGAGGATTTTCGCCGTAGCGTAAGATCTTATTCATTTCCGGAAGATAGTTCTTCGTTAATTCGGTTGCAATCGCCTGATCATACTCAGCGATACGGACAAATGTCTTTACAGCTTGCGCCCTTCTAAACTCAAAGCTAGTGCCCGCTTTGTTTTCTATAAAGTGAGTCATAAAGTTTACGTACTCACCGGCACCTGATAATACCGTGACTGATTCGTAGTTTTTGGCTGCCGCCCGTAACATCAAGGGCCCGCCGATGTCGATGTTTTCAATCAACACATCCTCGGGCGAGTTTTGATTCATATATTTTTCAAACGGGTACAGATTGCAGATCACTAAATCAATCGGTTTAATATTTAATTCTTTTGACTCTTGTAAATCCTGGTCATGGTATCTGCGAAATAACAATCCTGAAGAAATCTGAAAGCTGATGGACTTCATTCTTCCACCGAAAGCCTCTGGATTGCCAGTCAGCGATTCAACGCTTGTTACCGGAAGACCTAACTCTTCTAAGTATTTTTTAGTTCCGCCAGTTGAGATTAATTCAACTTTGTATTCAAACAAAAACTTAGCAATTTTATCAATGCCGTTTTTATCTGAAACACTGATTAGTGCTCTTTTGATGCCTAGATTTTCTGTTCTCATAATAAAAACTCCTCACAGTGCTTTACTGCGTTCATAAAAAAATGTGATCCGAAGGCATGTCCTGATTTTTTAGCTGTACCGTCTGGTAAGAGCCAGTTTGAGGTCGCAGCCTCTGGATGCGGCATCAAACCTAAGATACAGCCTGTCGGATCGGTAACACCTGCAATCTGCTGGTAAGATCCATTCACATCTTCTGTGTATGATAAAGCGATTTGTCCGTTAGAATTAAGCGCCAAAAAAGTATTATGTTGCGTTTTCTGATCCCCGGCAAAAGTGATTTTTCCCTCACCGTGACGGATCGGAAGCTGGATTTCTTTTCCTTGTAATGACTTAGTCCAGATACATTTTGATTCAGGAACTTTTAAACTTACCCATTTGTTAATAAAATGTCCTTGGCGGTTGTGAGTTAAGGTCATTTGTCTTTCGGTAAATGGTTTTGGCAGTAAGCCTAAGCGCACTAGCACCTGAAAGCCGTTACAGATGCCGATAATCAATTTTCTCTGGTTAATAAATTCAGTCAGCGCTACACCTAATGAGTATTTCAGTTTTAACGCTAAAATCTGGCCCGAGCCGATTTCATCTCCGAAAGAAAATCCTCCAGGCAGTGCTAAGATTTGATACTGACCTAATTGCCCTGGCTGATCGATTAAATCCTGAATATGCATGATCTTTGTTTCGCAGCCATAGGGCGCAAAAGCTAAGGCGGTTTCTGTTTCGCAGTTAATACCATCGCCGGTAAGAATAAGCACTTTTACTTTCTTAGGCATTAGATAACTCCTTTTGCTTTTACACGGTACGCCGTTAAACTTTCTGAATTTAAAACCGTAAGTCTATTTTTGATATCTAGCTGACTAGAATCCGTTACTGCTCCTAAGCAGATACAGTGTGCAGCAAACAACCCTTCAAATTCTTTTTGCTTAGTTTTCTCGATCGTTACAACAATACGACCGGCACTTTCTTTAAAAAGATCAAGCGAAGTGCTGATTTCCATGCCAAGACCTGTGGCCATGATTTTTTCAGCCAATGCCACGGCCAGCCCACCTTCTGATACATCGTGTGCACTTTTCACAAATCCAGAAGTGATAGCCTTATATAAAGACTTATACAGCTCTAATTGCTTTTTAAAATCTGTTAATTGCTCAGGCCCCAGTAAGTAAACCAGATCGCCTGCAGCTTTCGCTTCGCTGGTCGTAACATGGCTTAAGGAGCGAACGCGCCCCATAGCGGTCACAAGTAAAGTCGGCAGAACCGAAATCTTAACATCATCAGCCATGAAGTCGTTTTTCATCGAGTCTTTACCGCTGACAAACGGCATTCCGTAATCAGTGCTTAAATCGTAAATCGCTTTTGAAGTACGAACTAACTGCGCAAGCTTGTAAGCACCGTCGGGGTTTTTACTTTGTGTGATTGGATCAGGCCAGCAGTAATTGTCGACTAAAACCATCTCAGACGGATCAGCTCCGACGCAGACGCCGTTTCTTACCGCTTCATCAAGCGCATGCACAGCCATCTCGTAAGCATCATAATGACTCACTTGCGGCGCGATCCCGCAAGAAATAGAAATGGCATTATCCTGTTCACCACCGTGGGGATAGAGCCAGATTACACCTGCATCGGTAGGAGCATGACGGCCTATTTCTTCCGTGCCGGTAAATGGTTTGACCAAAGTGGCTGCTTTAACTTCATGATCATAGCGTCGCACCAGGTGTTCATGCGACCTGATATTGGCAGAAGCTAATAACATGAGTAATTGATCTTTTGCTGACGCTGGCTTCTTCGCTTCTTTAATCCTTCCGCTTAACCAGTGTGATCTTTTAGACGCCTCAACCGAAGCCGTATCAATATGCGCCTTTAACTGCATTGGCTGAAGCGACTCGTGTAAGAAATGTAAATTCAGATCAGCTACGGTTTTTCCCTGATAGCGCACGAGAAGCTGCCCCTGGTTTGTAAACTCGCCGATCACCGACGAAAGGACATTGCGCTTTTCTGATAATTGTAAAAACTGGTGAATCTTTTCTTTTGGCACAGCAAAAGTCATGCGCTCTTGTGATTCACTCACCATTAATTCAAATGGCGAAAGACCCGGATACTTTGTCGGCGCGCGGTCCAAATCAACAATGGCCCCGTTTGTGTAAGTCGCCATCTCACCGATTGAAGAACTTAACCCTCCTGCCCCGTTATCTGTCACACTTGAAAATAAGTTTAAGCCTCTGGCTTCAACTAAAAAATCGCCCAGACGCTTTTGTGTAATCGGGTCACCGATTTGCACAACCGATGCTGGCGCATTTTCGTTTAATTCCATCGAGCTGAAGGTCGCACCATGGATACCGTCTTTACCGATCTTACCACCTGACATGACGATATAGTCACCGGCTCTTTGCCTTTTTTCTGCAGTCGATTGACTATTTTCAGATTGCGGTAAAACCCCAACCGTTCCGCAGAACACCAGGGGTTTTCCGACGAAATCATGATCGTACACGAAAGCGCCATTGACCGTCGGAATCCCTGACTTATTTCCGCCGTCCTGCACCCCTAGATGAACACCTTCTGCGATACGATCCGGGTTTTTAAGTTTAGGGTGAAGGGTAATCTTATGCTCTTTAAAGAATGAATCTTCGGCCAGACAAAAGACGTTTGTGTTAGCGATGGGTTTTGCGCCCTGGCCGCAGCCTAAGATATCTCGGTTTACCCCTAATATACCAGTCAGCGCACCGCCGTAAGGATCAAGTGCCGATGGCGAGTTATGCGTTTCAACCTTAATACAGACATCAACATTTTTATCAAAACGAACAATACCTGCATTATCGTGAAAAACAGAGACCAGCCAATCTAGATTACGATCAGCTCTGATCTTTTCTGTAGCGCCACGGATAAACGTTTTAAATATACTTTTTACTTCAAAGTTACCAAGTTTTTTCATGTGGCTTGGCAGTTCACCTTCAGTGTAATCAATGTGGCTGGCAAATATTTTATGTTTACAGTGTTCTGACCAGCTTTGCGCGATGACTTCCATCTCAACATCAGTCGGATTACGACCTAGAGTTTTAAAGTATTCACGCACAAAATGCATTTCTTCTAAGGTTAAAGCCCAGCAGTTATCGGCATTTATCTTTAACAACGCCTGATCATCTTGGTTTAAATCAATCACCGCCGCTTCATGAGATGTAGAAATCACTTCGACGATCTTTGGCGCCTGCATTCGTAAATTGTTCGCCAAGGCCTCTTTACGGCTTACGCTGACTTTTTGTAATAGTTGATTGGCCAGTTTTTCAAAAGTGTATTTTTCAAAGTCTGTATCAGTTAAAGCAGCAGAACTTTGCATAAAATAGCATTCGCCCGAAGCCACATTTAAATCGTATTTTTTTAGATCAGGAATCAGTTTGAATGCCTCTAACACCGCCTGCGCCGAGTTGTCCGTAACTCCCGGTTTAAAGCTGATGTCGCATAACACAGGGTCAGTAAATCCGCGTTTTGCCAGATAAGCAATCAGGTCCATATTTTTTGACTCGGATGAAAACAAGACTTCGGTAACCGAGTCTGTCAGAATGGTTTTTGCATAAGTGCCGATTTCTGTAATCGGTGCATTTGATTCTAATAAAAAGTAATTTACTTTAAATACTTTATCGAACTTTATGTTGCAGTATTTGGCAAACCACTCCGCAAGTTTAAGCTCGGATAAACTCATCTCAGTCGATTGGTGCTGGTTCGGGTAAATTTCAAATCTATAAGTCGTTTTCAAAACGCAGTCTCCTATTTCAACAAAAACTCATTAGTTAACTTTTCTAAAATGATGGGATAAATTCTGTTCTCCAGTGCAAGGCCACGGGCTTTAAAGGATGCAAAGTCTTCGCCTTCAATCTTTTTTAAGCGCTCCTGGTAGATCATCTTGCCGGTATCCATTCCTTCGTCGACAAAATGAATTGTACAGCCATACTCCTGCATTCCGGATTTAAACGCCTGCTCGTAGGCTTCTTTACCCGGAAACAGTGGCAGCAGTGAGGGGTGAATATTTACAACTTTAAATTGTTCGATTTTATGGTCGTAAAAATTCTGTAAAAAATCTTTGGATAACAGCCTCATAAATCCGGCCAGCACTACCCAATCCGGCTGGTATTTGTTGATCGCTTGCACCAGACGCTGTTCAAAGCTGGCTTTAGTTTCATCTTTTACTTTAACCACGGTCAGAGTTTCGACGTTGAGATTTTTTGCGCGGCTTAAAACCAAAGCTTCTGATTGATCACTGATCACCGCCGCCACATGGTACGAATCATGAGCCTGAGAATAGCGAATAATGCTTTCAGCATTTGAACCGCTGCCTGACGCTAGAATGACGATCTTAGCTTTATGGTTACCCACGCTCGATACCTCGTGCCTTAAGAGAAGCACCGATATCAGTTCTAAACTGGGCTCCGGCAAATTTAATTTTAGCGATATCCGCGTAAGCTTTTTCGCGCGCTTTTTCGAAAGTATCAGCTACTGCAGTTAACCCTAAGACCCGGCCGCCGGCAGTCGTTAACTGAGAGTCAGAACGATTTACGCCGGCAAAAAAGATCTTTGTTGCTAATTCAACCGGTAAAGTGATTTCATCGCCACTGCGAACCGGAATCCCCTCAGTGCCCGGGTAACCGTGAGCGGCCATCACCACATGAATCGCCTTTTCATTTTTCATCGCTACAGAAGTATTATGTAACACACCTTCGGCACAGGCTAAAAAAAGTGGAACGATATCATCATCAATCAAGGTCATCAGCGCCTGCGTTTCCGGATCACCAAAGCGAACGTTAAATTCTAAAGTTTTATAACCGTGAGGCGTTTTCATTAACCCTGCAAATAGAACTCCGGTAAAAGGTGTGCCGCGTTTGTTCATTTCGGCGATCACCGGTTTGATGATTTTATTCATCACATAGTCATGGTCAGCGGGTGCCCAATACGGCGACGGCGAAATCACACCCATGCCGCCGGTATTAGGCCCCTGATCATTATCCCGCAAACGTTTGTGATCACTGGCTGTACCTAAGAAAGTTACATTATTACCATCACTTAGCGCGAATACTGAAACTTCTGGACCAACTAAAAATTCTTCAATCAACAGATCCCGCACTTTGAATCCGAGAATATCATTCACCATAAAATCGTTTACGGCTTTAAAAGCGCTCGTTTTATCAGGACAAACAACGACACCTTTACCCGCTGCTAAGCCATCGGCTTTAACGACCATCTGAGTCCAAGGCGTACGTTCAATAAACTCAGACGCGGCCTGAAAAGTTTTAAACGATTTATAGGCAGCTGTCGGAACATGGCTAGCTGCCATGATCTCTTTGGCAAATGTCTTTGAAGATTCTAATTGCGCCGCTGATTTTGAAGGGCCGAACACTTTTAGGTTGTTGGCTTTAAACAGATCTTGCAGGCCCAAACTTAAACAATTTTCAGGACCTACCACCGTTAAATCAATTTTTTCTTTAAGTGCAAAATGCAATAATCCTTCAACATCGGTGGCTTTTATATTCACCGGTGTCAGATTTGGAAGTTTATGAAACATCCCTCCGTTACCCGGAGCAACAAATACTTGCCGAACTTTGGGAGAGTGCAAGATTTTCCAGGCTAAAGCATGTTCACGGCCACCCGAACCAACAATTAAAATTTTCATAAATACTTCTCCATGTAAGCTTTAACATTTAGCTGCGGAGAAAATGGCAGCGGTAAATTCAAAGTGGCAAAAACCGAGTTACAATAGCCCTGGTAGAGATCTTCAGCTTTTTGTTTATTTTGAAGCGAAAGCTTTATTGGCCACTGCTTATACTTCGTTGTGCAGATTTCTTTAAAGTCTAGACCTGTGTGCGCGGCTTCTTCTTTCGCCGCAGTTAAAGCATTGAACCATTCAGTCCCCCTATAGACTTCGCGTAAAAACTCTTTTGAAAGGCTGCGCCCTTGGTTAAGCAAACGAAGCTCATCGATGCCGATCGAGTCAACCAGCATAAAATCACGATCCAGCCCGCCCCCCCCCTGAATGAAGGCGAATTCAACCTTACCATCCCAAAGCTCTAGACCCATTTTTTGATGAAAGTCTTGTAAAACAATGGCAATCGCGGTCGCCTGAGAGATAAGCTTTTGCAATTCACCATCACTCATTCCCGCAATTGCCTGCGCTTCAGAATACGATAAATAACGATCGCCATTTTCAAGCTTCGTTGAAAAATCAATGAGTGGCTTTTCTAACATTCCTCCCTCTTCAGGAACTGAGGTTAAGCCAAATTGTTTGACCAACTCAGGATTGGCATTAAATCTTTTTGATAGCGAATTGCCACGGGCTAAACCTAAACGAAAAATAACCTCAAGAGGGACTAACACATTTACCAAACGGTCCTGATAGGGTTTATAGTTATAACCGGCAACTTCTTTTACTGGCCGCACCACTTTAATGTTTTTTACCCGGCAGCAATTGGTAACCCCAGAACCCACCAGCCCAAGCATATGGTGCTTAAGGCCGATTTGTTTTTCTAGATACTGAAAAAAAGCAAAACCCATTAAATTTAATGCGGCCCCTTTATTTGCAATCTGATCCGGCATCTCACCCCAATCAAAAACCGAATAGCGGTCGGAGTATTCAAACACCAATGAATCATCACTCACCAAGCCGCGAACATTTTTTACAGATCCCTGGTATAAAAGCGGAGGCAACTTAAACATATTTACCCCTCAATGCGATGCGCTTGGCGAATTTCGCTAAAATGTTTATTACTACAATCAACCGGATATTTTCCATCGATACAAGCCATGCATAACTTCTCGGAACCGATCGATTTTTTAAGCCCTTCAGTTGAAAGGTAAAAAATATGATCCGCTCCTAACATTTTGGCTACCTCTGGTTCAGATTTACCAAAAGCCACCAATTCTTGCGGATCCGGAAAATCAACCCCGTAAAAACACGGGTGTCGAATCGGTGGACATGTCGAAGCTAAATAGACCTCTGTGGCACCAGCTTCGCGAACCATATCAATGATCTTTTTAGAGGTTGTTCCGCGCACAACGGAATCATCGACTAACATAACTTTTTTACCTTTGATCTCAGAGGCAATCGCCGTAAGTTTCAATTGCACCGCACGCTTACGCGATTCTTGGGTATTTAAAATAAAACTACGCTGGATATAACGGTTTTTAATAAGAACCTCGCGGTACGGAATTCCCAACGTTTCACTCAGACTGATGGCGGCTACCCGGGATGTTTCCGGAATTGGTACGATGATATCGGGATTAATGGTGCCATCGGCGATCTTGTGGCGGATTTCTTCGGCAATGTGCTTGCCAAAATTTAAACGCGTGCCGTAGACCGACACATTTTCTAACTTACTTTCAGGGTTTGAGAAATAAACATACTCAAACATGCAGGTTTTCTGCGGGATTTTATTTTGCACTGAATAATTAGATGACGAATAAACTTCGCCCGAGTGATCAATGAAAATAATCTCACCGGGGCTTAAATCGCGAATCACTTCATAACCTAAGAAGTTCATCGCATTGGTCTCCGAACTGGCGCAATAACTCCAGCCAAAATTATTCGGCTGTTGATTTTTTTCATCCTCGGTCAGCGGTCTGCGTCCCAGAATAAGCGGCCTGATCCCGTGCGGATCGCGAAATGCAAAGAATCCTTTTTCTGCAACCACCCCCAAAACGGAAAATCCCCCTTTGGCTTGGTCAAAGAGGGATTTAACTGAGGTCTGAAATTTATCAAAAGAGAAGTTTAAGTCTTGAGTTTTTAATAGGTTTTGCGAAAGGATATTTAGAAGGGCTTCAAGATCATTTTGCGTAAACAGGATTCGGTTCGTGGTTTCTTTCAGGTCACTTTTAAGCTGGTAATAATTTACGAGATTACCGTTATGAACCATGCCGATACCGAAGGGATAATTCACCATCATCGGCTGCAAATCCCGCTTGGCATCTAAGGCCGTCTTGGGACCTACGGTGGCATACCTGGTGTGCCCGATACTAATATCGCCGCTTATGCCATAGAGTTTTTGTTCGTCGAAAACTTTAGCTACTAAACCGACATCTTTATAGAGAGAGAAATTTTTTGATTGGGAATTAAACGAAAGGATCCCAGCTGCGTCTTGACCACGGTGCTGCAAGAGCTGCAGACCTTGTTGAACCTCTTGAGATGAATACGGAGTTCCAAAAACTCCAATTACACCGCACATGGGTACTCCTATAAAAAACATCACATATGGCTCATAGTCTCCAAGTCACATGGATGGTTAAGTGTTGTGATGTAACTATAGAATTAGATAATTATGTTTTCAAGTAATTTGTCTTTTAACGTTTTTGGATAAAACTGCGTTGATTCCTGTATTAAAAAATTAGCATCAATCCATTCTGCGTCATTTAAAATTTCACCGGGCTCAAAAAGTTTAAAGCGCGCCTTATTATACTGAGACTTATCAATAAATTCACACAGATAGACTTGCACCAGCTCATGCTTTTGTTTTCCATGCTTCACAAAAATACTTTCATAACATCCAACATGCTTAAGCACTTTAACTTCCAGCTGGGTCTCTTCAAAAAATTCGCGCACCGCTGCTTTTTCAGACAATTCGCCAAACTCCACACGACCGCCAATCAGTCTATATATATGTTGCCCGTTTTTCTCATCCTGAATCCGGTAAACCAGAATCTTGTCGTTTTTTACTATTAGTACCTGTGCTTTAACTTTTACCCGTGGCGCGCCCATGGCCAATCATTGCACCGAATACTCTCCCCGTCACACCGTTAATTAGCCACAATTATTCAAAAAATAGATATTGATCATACGTTCCTTGCCCCGTATATTCAAACTCACAGGGGTAAAGGATCACGTATGAATGCAAATACGGTCTTAGGGATATTAGGTAGCGGACAGTTGTCGCGGATGACGGCACAGGCAGCTTATGACCTTGGTATCAAAACCCACGTTGTCTGCTCCGAAGATATCAACTCTCTAAGCCCAGCTTCACAGGTAGCCACTTACACCACCAAAGCCAACTTTTCTGAAATCGAAAAAATTCTGCAGTTTGCCGGCCAGTGTGATTTCATCACGCTTGAAAACGAATTTATTGATCAGGCGGTCTTAAACGCCATCGAAGAAAAATATCCCGATAAACTTTATCCGTCGGCTAAGACTTTTAAGTTAATCGGCGATAAAATCAGCGAGAAAAATACTTTTGCCAAAGCCGGGATTCAGGTCTGCCCTTTCAAAGAAGTCACAAACAAAGATGATGTTTTAAGTTTTATCAAATCGCATGGCTTACCTGTGGTTTTAAAATCAGCCAAAGGTGGTTACGATGGCTATGGCAATGTGACGATTAAATCCGAAGATGAAATTGAACCTGCCCTGGTCAAATTAAAGGGCCAAAAGCTGGTCGAAGCTTTTATTCCGTACACTAAAGAAGTGGCCATCATGGCGGCACGAAACAGCAGCGGCACCGTGCTCTATCCTATTGCGGAGACTATACAGGAAGACCACATCTGCCATTATGTTACATCGCCTTGCGAGTTATCTGACACTATCGAAGAACAAATCAAAGACTACACCATTCGTGCCCTTGAAGCCATCGGCGCACGCGGTGTTTACGCCTTTGAGTTTTTCTTAACCGCTGACGGCAAAGTTTATTTAAACGAATCCGCACCGCGCCCGCATAACTCAGGACACTACACGATGAATGCCTGTATCACATCCCAGTTTCACAACCACGTGCGCAGTGTTCTGGATTTACCTTTAGGTGAAACACAGCTGACAACTAAATATGCTGTTATGTTAAATTTGCTTGGCACCAAAAACCAGGTGGCAGAACTACAGCCTTTGAATGTGTTTATGAAAGTTCCTAATGGGCACTTACATCTTTACGGAAAATCGATGTCAAAACCTGGCCGCAAAATGGGACACTTCACTGTTTGTGGTAATAACAAAGATGAAATCTTTTTACGCGTTAAAAAACTAAAAGGAATTTATAGTTTATGAAAAAAACTAGCAAAACAAAAAAATCTGCAAGCCAAGTAGCCGTAATCATGGGAAGCCAGTCTGACTGGGAAACTATGAAGGGCGCCTGTGAGATATTGGCTGATTTTGATATTCCTTTTGAAAAAAAAGTTTTATCTGCTCACCGCACGCCGGATGATATGCGTGAATTTGCAATTAACGCCAGAAATAACGGAATTAAAGTGATTATCGCCGGAGCTGGCGGTGCCGCGCACTTACCGGGCATGACCGCATCGTACACAACCCTTCCAGTTATCGGTGTACCGGTAAAATCTAAATCACTGGATGGCATGGACAGTTTACTTTCAATCGTACAGATGCCAAAAGGTGTCCCGGTTGCCACCGTATCCATCGGCAATTCAGCTAATGCGGGGTTGTTAGCGTTACAGATGTTGGCCATTGAAAATTCAGCGATCGCAAAAAAACTTGAACACTTTCGCCTTGAACAAAGCGCTAACGTAAAGAAAATGAGGATCTAATATGATGCGTGTTTTATTAAATGTACTTTGGTTATTTTTTGGTGGCTGGACGACGGCCATATCTTGGTTTACTTCAGCGTTTTTCATGGTGATCACCATCGTCGGCATTCCGTGGGCGCGCGCGGCTATTAATATCGGTTTGTTAAATCTTTGGCCTTTTGGTTCTGATGTTGTATCGCGCGAAAGAATCAGTGGCCCGGATATCGGCACCGGTAGCCTGGGCTTAATTGGCAATGTTTTATGGTTTGTGTTCTGTGGCTGGTGGTTGGCCGCACTACATATCCTATGGGGTATTTTATTCTGCATCACTATAATCGGCATTCCGTTTGGTCTGCAGCATTTTAAATTGGCTAAAATTTCATTTGCACCTATCGGCAAAGCCATTGTTTTTTAACCAGAGAGAGCTGTCTTAACAATACCCTAACTTGAGGATCTTTACTGGTTCTGGCAGAAGTGTCTAAAACCATCAGGGAGTCATTCATGAAAACGGTGCTATTTTTAACAGGCTTTATCATCAACATTAACGTATACGCATTTACCCAAACGGCGAAATTGGACTTTACCAATCTTTATGGCAACACCGACGCAGGCGTTTACAATATGGCGGTGTCGTTTGTGCCAAAAACCACACCTTCCGTAAGTTTTTTAAACTTCTCTACCCATCACGATGATGGCATCAACTATTGCGTAACCGAAGCTAAATTTGAAATCGGCACGATGAAGTTCGTACTTACCGATAAACAAATGTGGCAGTTTGAAAAATATAAAACTGTCTTTGCAGTCATCACCCAGCAATCAGAAGATGCCACTTGCGTAACCGAGCTTTCGCAATTTTCCGGCCGCCAGACTCTGTATGCACAAATCGGTTTAGACCAGGCCATCTTACTTCCGGTAAAAGCACCATATGACTTCAAAACAGTTACAGCCTGGCTCGCTCCGTTTAACGGCTACTTAACTCTGGCAACAGACATCGCCGCAGTTAACGGTGAGTTAATCGTTGATCCAAGTAAGCTATTAACGGAAGACAACATCGTAAGCCAAAATAAAAACAACGCTTCGGTGACCTACTATGTAACCGCCAATAAGCAAAACACATCATTATCACTGGGTTCAGGCCTGGTTAAGTTCTAAGATTTAAAAATTTGAGATTTGCATAATAAAAAAGGCGACTTCTTCAAGTCGCCTTTTTTATGGCTGTGCTAAGCTGCTCCCGCAAATGGGACGCTCTGACTATGGCATTTTTTCTTGGTATTCAGACTCTGAGAAATCATCAACTAAGATCGCATCGTATCTTACTTTATCGGCTTCAGATAATAGGTTGAATTCTTCCTGCGAGATAATCTTTCTTGCTAAGGCATCTTCCCAAGAAGCTTTACCTTTTTTCTTAGCGATCGAACCGGCTTTGATGGCATTACGGATTTTTTTCTCCGCCGCCTCAGCGCGCGTTACTACGTTAAATGCATTTTCTAAGCGGGCTGTCTGATCACCTTTTGCAAGACGTGCGATTACCTCAGCCGGACCATGCGACTTTTCGCCCACCCAGTAAATACCATCAGTGATACGGTCACGCTGCTCACCTGCCGTCATCATAGACTGAGTGATTAAGTGTGACCAACCATCAGTACCCTGCGAACCGATTGAATTGATACGTGACCATGCACCAAGAACATCTTTCATTAAGAAACGATAGATGCCGCCGATCACAGGCACTTCAAGTTTTAAGTTATCAAATAAACCATCAAACGATTTTTGGATTTGGGCCATAGAATCTTTTAAGAAGTACTGAACATAAGGAAGATCTTCTTCACGTTGACCTTCTTCTTCGAAACGGCGTAATACCGCCGTTGATAAGTACATATGTGCAAAGATATCGGCAAAACGACCCGTGATTTTTTCTTTTAATTTTAATTGTCCGCCCAATGTACCCATCGCAACGTCAGCTAAAATTGCAAACGTAGCTGATGCCCATTGAAGTCGTCTGTAGTGAATTTTGGTTTTCGGGTGAACTCCAGACGGAGCGCAAGCCAAATAACCACGTGATAATGATAATAAAACCGAACGGCATAGGTTAGTTACAACGTGACCGATGTGGCCCCAGAAAGCAGCATCAAACCCTTTACTGTCGCCTTTATCGATTGTACGTACTTCTTCAAACGCGAACGGATGACAACGTAATGCCCCTTGGCCGAAGATGATCAGAGTTCTGGTCATGATGTTAGCGCCTTCAACCGTGATACCGATCGGCATTGCGACGTAACCTTCAGCGATCAGGTTTCTTTGACCTAAAGAAATGCCGGCACCGCCCATGACATCCATACAGTCATTTACTGCTGAACGAGACATTTCGGTCGCGTGGTATTTCATCATCGCGGTCACAACCGGCGGTTTAATACCTTTATCAAGAGCACCTAATGTAAATCTGCGGGCCGCATCCAAGGCATAGGCTTTAGATCCGATACGCGCCATTGGTTCTTCAACACCTTCAAATTTACCGATTGATAGACCGAATTGTTTACGGATGAAAGCGTGCGATGAAGCCGTACGGTAACAAAGTTTTGCACCACCGGTTGATTGTGCGGGTAAGGAAACACCACGACCTGCAGCAAGACACTCCATCAACATACCCCAGCCTTTACCGCAACCTTCAGCTCCGCCGACCACGGCGTCTTCGACAGTTACGACAACATCTTTACCTTGCGTTGGACAGTTATGAAACGGGATCGTCAATGGATCGTGACGACGGTCATTGACTACACCAGGAGTCGACGCTGGAACCAAGGCACAGGTGATACCTACGTCTTCGCCCTTACCTAATAAATTTTCTGGATCGCGCAAACGAAACGCAAGACCGATCACCGTTGAAACCTGCGCTAAAGTGATCCAGCGTTTATTCCAGTTAAGTTTGATTTTTAATTTACCATCAGTGTCTTTAAACACCACACCTGAAGATGTGATTGAACCTGCATCAGAGCCAGCTTGCGGTTCTGTTAAACCGAAACATGGTATCTCTTGGCCTTTTGCTAAGCGCGGTAACCAGTAATTCTTTTGCGCTTCAGTTCCGTAGTGAATCAATAACTCTGCCGGACCTAAAGAGTTCGGAACCATGACCGAGATCGAAGCTGAGATAGAACGCGTTGAAAGCTTCATCACCACTTCAGAATGGGCCATATTTGAAAAACCTAGACCACCGTATTCTTTAGGAATAATCATCCCTAGAAAGCCTTTATCTTTGATAAATTGCCACATTTCCTGCGGCATTTCGCGGTTACGCCAGATTTTCCACGGATTAGCCATTTTGCATAGCTCTTCAACTGGACCATCCATGAAGGCCTGTTCTTCTGCTGTAAGCTTTGCATATGGCTCAGCCAAGATTTTTTTGAAATCCGGGCGGCCTGAGAATAAGTCTTTTTCAATCCACACTACGCCGGCTTCTAAAGCGGTTCTTTCCGTTTCAGAAATTTTTGGCATGATCCCCTTCATCATTTTCATTAATGGAGTTGAGATCAAAATTGTTCTGATCGGCTTAATTAAAAACAGCACAAAAAGCGCTGCTACTGCGGCTGTCAGAGCACTAGGCGCGCCTAAGCCAAACAACAGCGCGACAGATACCACTGCCCAGACAAACAACGGCAGGCTAAAAAACCCTAAGAAAAGTAAGATGATGATTGAGCCGGTGATTAGGGCCCAGCTTGGCGCTAGGCCGGTTAAAAATCCCTGATAGCTTAATAGTGCGTCCACAAAAGTCTCCTTAAGTTGTGCCTGCATCGGCATGCAAGATGTAATATACAATTATTTCAGCACCCTACGGGACTTCTGACAAGCGGCAATTACTAGAGCCTTAGCTCTTTAGGTCTAATCGGAGGTTATAAGCAACTGTCGTTATGTTACGATGAACTGTGTTGTTACGAGATGGTCGAGTTTTCACTCTAAGAGATAAACAAAATCTATAGAAAAATAGAGGTGCCAAAAACAAAAAGCCAGTCACAGGGACTGGCTTTTCATTGTTAGCTTTTCTTTAGCTAAAACTAATTACTTAGTTTCAGTTGGAGCTGGAGCTGCTGCATCAGTTGGAGCTGGAGTAGCAGTTTCAGTTGGAGCTGCAGTAGCTGCTGCGCCTTCAGTTGGAGCTGGAGTAGCTTCAGCTGTAGGTTGAGCTGCTTCAGTTGGAGCTGCTGCTTCTGGAGCGTTTTTAGAACAAGTAAAACCTGTTGTGAATGATAAAGCTAATAAAGCTGTTACTAATAATGCTTTCATGGAAAGTCCTTTTGTTAAAACCCTATGGGGTATTTGTTATTAAATTTGTGTGAATTAAAGAAATCATGAAATTCTAGCGTTGGCAAGTGTTACAAAAAAAAGTTGATCGGCCTGCCTGAACTTTGCGAACGATGGTTCCGGTCTTACAGCGCGGACACTTTGTCTTTTCCTTACCGTAAACTAAGTGGGATTTTTGAAAGCTTCCCGCTTCTTCATTCACATTGCGGTAGTTTTTGATGCTTGATCCACCCATTTTAATTGCCTGAGATAAATTTTTTTTAATCTCGGCAATGAGCTTAACGAATGATTCTTTTTTAACCTTTGCTGTTTGTTTAAAGGGATCTAATCCGGCCAAAAACAGGGCTTCACAGGCGTAAATATTGCCGACCCCGACAATAAATTTTTGGTTCATAATGAACGATTTTAGAGGAGATTTCGAGCGTTTAGCTGACTTGTAAAGGTCATCGATTTGCGTATCGGTCATCTCAAGTGGCTCAAAACCATAGTCTTTAAAATAGACCGCTAAATCCTGTTTTCTGATCGCGTGAATAAAGCCAAACCGGCGAGGATCGTTGTATATAAGCCACATTTCTTTAGCCTTTGCTGCCTTACCGTCTTCAAAGCCAAGCGCCAAATGGTCATGTTTTTTCGGGGAATATTGGGACAACGAACCTCTATGAACACTCCACGCCCCGGTCATACCGAGGTGAGAGATGATTAAATAATCAGCAAACTCAAGCACGATAAACTTAGCCCGCCGGTGAATATTAATAAGTCGATTTTCACCGCTGACTATTTTTTGCAAAATTTTATCGGGGATCGGAAAACGCACGTCCTTACGCCAAAGCCTGGTCGCGATCAGATTTTTACCGATCACGATCTCATTTAAATTACGGACGACTATTTCTACCTCTGGAAGCTCGGGCATTATTTAAGTAGCTCGTCAATTTTAGCTTTTAAAGATTGGTATCGTAAATCATCAACCATCTGGCCATTGATAAATAAGGTCGGCGTACCCATGACACCTAAAGCTTTACCGTCGGCCTGGTCTAATTCGATTTTAGCGCGGTGTTTGGCAATCAAGTCCTGTGGTTTGATATCCATGATATCAATATCAAGTTTTTTAAGAATTACGGCTATTAACTCTGGTTTTGGATCATGATGATCAGCCCACTGCGGCTGACTGTAAAACAAAGTAGATAACGCCTCAAAGTACTTGCCTGAAGGACGGGTTTCTTCCAGTGCTGCTGCGGCTAGTACCGAATTTTTGTGTAACGGCATATAGCGAACGACAAAATAAACTTTATCGCCGTACTCTTTAACTAACCCCTTGATCACTGGATCAACAGCGGCACAGGCTTCACATTCAGGATCTAAGAATTCTACGATGGTGACCTTGGCGTCTTTATTACCCATGGTCGGATGATCTTCGCGGATTAAATGTTCCGAAGCTTTGCTGTCGACATTGGCCTGCTGGGCACCGCGGTATTGTGAACGCATTAGCGCAAAACCAGCGATCGCTAATATTAAAACTGCAGCAATAAAAATTAAATTCTTTTTCATGATTACTCTTCCTTACTTTTAAGAACCTTAAAACCGATTAATGTAATTAACAAAAATGCCATCAGTGACATTAACGGAATTGTGATAAAACCTAACCATTCAATCTGGCGCGACGTGCAGGATACACCACTCGTGCACGGCGTGATACTTTCCGGAATCAAGTGATAATACAGCAGATTATGGTAAATGGCGATAATAAGCCCCGTTACACTTAAGCTTAAGCCGTAGATAAATGACTCTTTGGCTTTACGAAAAAGTCCCACTGTAAAAATCAACACCAATGGGTACATCAAAATACGCTGATACCAACACAGCACACAGGGTGGCAAAAGCATCACTTCAGAGAAAAATAAACTTCCGCCGGTTGCAATAACAGAAAGTATCAGTGCCATTTTCAAAAACAGGTCATTCGTCATTCCCTAGAGGTAGCACATGGCATTCAATCTGCAACGCTTGCTGTTTGATGCCAAAATTAATCCCGATCACCAAAAACGAACTGCCCAGTCTTTTGCCAAAAAGAGCCGAAGATGCGCACAAATACGCCGGAGGAAAGTCACTGATCATTGCAGGCTCACAAGGTCTTTGGGGGGCGGCTTACCTAAGTGCAAAAGCGTGCTACCGGGTTGGCGCAGGTTTTGTCTACTTATCCGATAAAACCCCCGAACTCACTTTGCATCCGCATTTTTTATCGCTGCCAATAAGCGAAGATATGCCGTTAGATACTTTTGCAGCCATTGCAATGGGCCCAGGCTTAACGTTAACCCGGGAGATAAGAAAGACCTTTAGCCATATCCAGCGTCACTTTTCTAAACCGGTCGTCATTGATGCCGCAGCGTTACCGTTAGTCACTGAGCTATCAAAAGATTGGATCATCACCCCCCATGAAGGCGAACTGGCAAAACTTATAAATATAACCGCCGATGAAATTCGCGCTGACCGCTATAAAGCCGTGCGACTCGCGCAGGATAGCTTTGGAGGTATGGTGGTCTTAAAGGGCCACAGAACTTTAGTTGCCAACGACCACAACACCTTTGAAATTCAAACCGGAAACCGTGCTTTAGCAAAAGCCGGAACCGGCGATGTGCTCACTGGTATGATCACCGGTTTTTTAAGCCAGGGGCTTAAACCGATCGATGCCACTGTTTTAGCCTGTGGTTTACATGGCTACCTGGCTGACCGCTGGGTTGAAACTAAAGATCATTTGTCGCTGATCGCCAGCGACCTCATCGACCTGCTGCCGGAGGCAATTTTTACTCTGCGCGAGGAAAAATGATTGCAACTCACCACCTACTTTTGCAAAGATGAATTCAAAGAGGGGTTTAAATGAGCAAAATTTTATTTTCTGCGCTAATCATGCCACTTGCACTTTTAACTACGGCTTGCGCACCGAACGGCAGCACGACAAAATCAACCGGCAACGATCAGGTTAATGAATTCGTCATCAATAACTTAACCGTAAACAAGTGGTGTCAGAAAAATCAGACCAGTGGTGCCATTGATTTTTTATGGACGTTTAAACGCGATAACACCGCCCTTGTTAACGAAGCTGCCACGCAAAATCAGGATACATATTTCTGGACCATCAACAACGATAATTTACTCACTGTACGCAGCCAAAAAAATGGCCCAACGCTTTTTACTAAAAAAGTCAGCTATGGCTACGATGTGAATGCGCACAAACGCAGCATGCGCTGGATCGACCCACAGGCGCAACCGACATGCGACAGCCAAGGCGTATGCGGTATTTCATCAACTGACATCACTTCTTTTTCCGAGTGTGATTAATTAATTAATTTTTCTGATTTAATGATTTTTCAATGCGATCCAGGCGCTCTTTTAGCTCTTTGATCTCTTGCTCTTTAGCCTTATTGTCTTCTTTTAACGAAGCAATCTCACGCTGGACGCCGGTAATTTCGTAGTACAGATCTTTAATCGCATTCACCATCGCCCAAAAGATCGGCGTGGTATTTAGCGATAAAAAGCCATCTTTATCCATGGTAACCGCTTCTGGAATTTGCTTTTGAACCTGCTGCGCAAGCACACCGGAGAATTCTTTTTCCGGATCGATATCTTTAACGTTACCATTTTTATAACGATAAATAATCGTGTCGATGTTTAGAAGTTCGTTTAAACCCCGGTTATAACCGCGCACCACATCTTTTAGCCTTGCATCAGACGGCACAGTCCATGCAATATCACCGCCTGCGCGATACGGCGTTCCGGTAATACGGATATCACCGGCAACATCCAGCTGATATTGTGCAGCCGAGTTCATACCTAATCCGACAAAACCAGTGGCACGCGCAACCGCTACACCGTATTTTTCAACACCGTTTTCTAAAGTGATTAATTGTAACAAATCAGAGCCCGAGTTGTAACGTAAAATACCGCCATAGGCTGTAGTATTAAACTCAGAGATAAAAATATCGCGGTAATAGGTGTCTTGCGAATCAATCCTCAACGCGGTGGCATTGGCTGCACCGAGGCCGCCGATATTTACTTTTGCGGTCGGTGACGTTGTTCCAAAACCGACATTGGCTGCCGCATCGATGTGTAACGCCGTGGTTGGCGTAGCTGAGTTGGATTGACCAACACGCACACTTAAACCGTGGTAGACATTCATTTTCATCCCGTCCCACACACCTTCACCATCATTATTGTTCAAGTTGTTGTAAATGGTATGATTTCTATCAGTGGCCGTATTTGATAATGCTAAACGCCCGCGATTGGTATGAATATTACCTGCCAGTGAAGAAATATGACTTTGCACTTGTAATTGAGCCGCTGCCTCACTCGGGCCTGATTTAATTAATAAACCTTGTTGTGAAACCGAGGTCCCCCAACTTCCAAGCTGTATGGTGTGTAAACCACGGCGATGAAACGCTATTGCCGGAGCCGAAACAGCATTTGGTGAAACTAGCTCAAACACGTCATTAAAATCCGGATTTAAATTAGCTGAAACGACATCGGTTTCAGTACCGGCTTTAATTTTTCCGACCACGCGCAGTTTCGCATCCACATCCGTTGTGCCGATACCGATATTGCCAGACGTATCTTTCACATACATCGCAGTTACAGGCGCGCCCGGCGCCAGATTGTTATCCACCGAAGCATAACCATTTAAGAATAAACCTCCACCGTAATTCATCCATCCCCAGGTGCGGCCATAAGTACCATTTACTTTAGATGTATTTACCGTGTACAACGCTGGATAATCAGAAGCCGTAACCGCCAGATCACCGCCTGAAACCTGAAACTTTACAGCCGGAGTATTAATGCCGACCCCGACATTGCCATTCGGAAGAATTGAAAGCTTCTCAGTTCCTGAGACAAACATTGCCATACGCTCGCCGTTTACATTTGTCGGACCATAATAAAAAACCGAACCGGTGGTATCTGAACCGGCATTAAAACGCACGCCAGCCAAACCTGTCTTTGCTGTTGCTAAATCCAATAAAGCGTAATCGTCGTCTTCAAGCATGGCCGTTGTGTTTACCGCAACAAAAGTAGATGCACTGGCGTTACCGGTATACACATGTAATCTCGAAAATGGGCTCATTGTGCCGATACCGACACTTCCTAAATTGTTGATCGTAAAACGATCGACGGCACCTGACCAGGTCGAATCAGTCGTGCTCGTATCAGCAATGACAAACTGATTACCCTTAACACCGGCCGTATAGTGTTTATGAGTCATGTTTTTAAATTTAATGCCTGAGGCATATGAAACCGATGGCGTATTTTCAATAATAATATTACCGCTGACGACATGTAGTTTATCACCCGGATTGGTCGTACCAATACCCACATTTCCGGTTGTGTGCACGCGCATGCGTTCAACGTCATTCGAGAAAAATGCAACCACTCCGTTATTACCAAGTGCGGGCCCCGGCGAAAACATACCCGTATCACCGTCTGCACCAAAAGCATAACCATTGGTAGAGTTATCAGTGGCATTTGGCGCTCCCTGATCAGCACGAAAGCCGGTTGCCAGAACCCGCGCTGAACCACTGATCGAACCAGCAACATTTAAATTACCGGCGATTCCCGCGCCGCCCTGAACGACCAAAGCCCCGTTTGACGAGTTTGTCGAAGCTAGCGTGCTAGAGACAACCACGCTGCCTGCACCAGCGTTTGGCTGCATCACGATATCACCGCTGGCATTGGTTAATAAAGCTGCATTATCAAAAGTTCCCGGATTAGCTGTAGTTGCAATCGCTCGGCGCGTGTTATTTGCATTCGTCAGATAAAAATTAAAACCATCGTACTCGACAGTACCTGATTGCGGCGAAGCTAACAGGGTACCGGATGTAAACTTTAACGGCGCCACTGTTGTTGAGCCACTCGCCAAATGTAAGCGCGCAGACGGTGCTGTTACCCCAATTCCGACATTACCGCCCGATTTCATTAATAAAAGATTACCAAAGCCTGATGCCGGATTTACAAATTCCCAGGCTGATAGAAAACTAGTTTGATTAAAATAACCGGCCATCACTTTTGCGCCGACGGTCCCGTTGCCACTAAAAATTCCAAGATTCCCACTTGCATGTAATGATGCCCCGGCCGGAATTTCGCCTACACCGCCGTACTCAGAAGTTAAACCAATGACATTGGTCACACCTAATCGCAACGAAGGCATACCTCCATTTGGCGTAATATAAGCGCGCGTCACATTGCCAGAATCTGTTAAATTTAACCAATGCGCAGATTGCGACGGCGCACCTTTTAAAGTCAGTACATTCTGGCTTAGGTCGCTATTCTGAATCTGCAACATCGCATTCGGAACCGCGGTGCCCGTGCCAATACCGACCGTACCACTTCCGACAATCGTCAACCGGGTTTGCCCGTTGGTATCAAAGCGCATCTGATCATTACTTGCTGAGGCGTTAAACTGATAACTTAAAGCTCCTCGTGAAGCCGCGCCAGTAACACCGAAATAAACATTTGCCTTACGCACTGAAGAGGTAAATAAACCTAAGGCCACATCAGCTGATTCATTATCAAAAGTAGCCACGGTGCCTGGCGCCGGTGTGTTCGGCGTAAGACCATCACCATCGACAGAAAGTTTGGCCAGCGGCGTATTGGTTCCGACACCCACATCGCCACCCGTAAAAAATATATGACTTCCCGCAGTTGTCCATTGTGAGCTCGTGATCGCTGAAACTGCAGAAGTTAAATTCGCAAATGAGACTGCGGTTTGATTTGCAAGTGTCGTCACAGTGTTTGACACGGTCGTTAAATGTGTCGTGACGTTGGTAACACTAACACTCGAGGCTTTATTACTGAAATTGATATAATCAGCATTACTTAATAAGCCGGCAGTCACGGCACCAACCGAAGCCAGCGGAATATTAAAGGTGTGCACGCCGCCTGCGGTGTCAATAGCCGGGGCCGTGCCGGCAGTACCGAACTGGAAAGTTTGGGTGTTACTTGCTGAGCCATTGAGTAAAGTTAAGCCTGCACCACTGACACCTAAAGCTGTCCAGGCTGAGCCATTACAGTACTCGATGGCACCTGCATTATAGCGAATTGTACCAGCAAAACTGGTTGCACAAGTAGCTGCTTCAAAACTTACACGCACCCCACCCGAAACATCTAAGGCCGTGACCGCTGAAGTCGTGCCGATCCCGACATAACCCGCATTATAAAATAATGAAGCCCCGCTGGTTACCCATTGAGAACTGGTCATCGAAGCAAAGCTTGCGGCCACTGAAGACTGCAGGCTTGAAACTGAGCTTGAGAGTGAGCTCACTGTGGATGAAACCGAAAACACCGTTGATGAAACCTGCGATAAATTCGCAGTCACCGTCGTAAGACTTGCTCCGTCGGCCGGGGTATAGCCCAACGCTGTAATCACCGAGCCAGAAGTTACGCCACCGCCGCTGCCGCCACCAGTTGCCACGCACGAAAACGACGAACCATTATAGGTGATCGCATCACTTACCCCGCACGCCGGCAAAATTGACATCTGTACAAAGTCGGAAACTTCTAAGCCGTTAAATTTTTGCGCATCGTTGGCGTACATCGCGTAGGGAACCGCATTGATATTCATCGCAGGCAGTGTTTGCCAACCGGTACCATCATTAAACTGCATCACAACTTTTCTGGCATCATTGGCCATCGGTGTATACACCGCCGGAGCCCCGCCGCCAGTATCACAGGCCATATTCGGTGTGATATTTGAAAATACTTGCTCAAATGTCGTACTGCTGGCAGGAAAAGATTTGATTCCACTTCCTAATGAAAATGAAATTAAACCGCCGGTTGAAGACATATTAACCGAAGAGTACGATTCAGAATAAAGTCTACAGCTACCAGTCGGATCTAAAATCGTAAACTGAAAACCAACGCTGGTGGCTTCGAGCGGTAAACCATTGGGTTTGATAATCTTGGCCTGATATGTGGTTTTCGAAGGGCCGGCAATAGCGATCACACTGCTAAAGAATAGCAGCAACAATGTCGCAAAATGAGACAAGCAGTACCGTCCAGTCATTGGGTTCACAATGACATTTCGGCAAAAACTGTCGATCAGTTAATCTCTGGATAAGCACTTATTAGACTTAATAAAATAATTTTCATCACTAGCCTAAACCTGTGTTAAATTGCAGTCAAAACTCAACTCCCCAGACTTACTCTAAAGAAAAATCCCTTTGGCGCGAATTTCACTCATTCCGAGATAGGTTTCACAGAGGTTAATATAATCGCTGGTTAAATTATTAAGCTCATCTGAATTCATCCGGGTTTGCGCGAGCGGAAAAATTTCTTTTTCTTCTTTTTTAAAATGATTAGCCACCAATTCGCAGAACATCAAACTTTTCGCTTCTACGTCCTCTGTCCACAAAGCCATAAAATGCATATCTCGTAAATCATCCATCACCTGAAAAATCAGTTCATGTTCGTCTTGCGCCAAGTTACCTTCTACCCGCGGCTCTTTTTCTGGGCTTGCAATCATAAGTTTATAGAGCGTTGATTCTTCGGCTTTTGCATGCATTTCAAAAAGTTGCAGCAATCTATCCAAGTGAAACTGTTTATCTCGATCAGAACTATCGCGATCCAAACAAACGACCAGCGATTCTTTCATATAGTTGTGATGTTGTTTTAGCACATCGGTAAGTTTTGCACTTGTTCGCAGTGTTTTACTCATTTCTTGTCTGATCTCAGCCACAGTATGCACTTCGCCACGCAGCGATTTGCGCAAGTCATGCAGCATCTCGTGAAGCATGCCGTGACTGGTGGTGGTTGCATAGGTCGACTCTTTGTTATCGGCAATGGTCATAATGCCCCCTTTTGCTTACACAGCATAAAAAGAGCAAAGGCTATTCCATGAAACGAATTGCTATTTGTTTGGAGTGAAGTCCAGATGAGAATTACTTAACGTTTGATCCGGGGTTGACTCCGGCAAACTCCGCTCGGCAAAAACTTGCATTGCGCGGTAAAGTCATTTTAGTAAATGATTTGTTTGATTGCGGCGATAATAAAACCGCGTCCATTCCAGAATCATCGGCAATTTTTGCAAAGTTTTTATCGAAGTACTGGTAGTTCCATTGCCCTTGCACTAACATTTGCGACGGGTTCGGATTATTAACGGTAACCGTCACATGCGTTTGATCCGCAGGAATGCGGCAGGTTGCGGAAAGATTTTTTTGATCCAGCATAAACGTAGACGTGCCGGTATTTTGCACGAACAGGTCCTGTTTTTGCTTGTGTGCCTGAGTTTCAGCCTTAGCGTAGGCTTGCTCATAAGCAGGTCTTAACGCTGACCACTTAGCTTCACAACCGGCAAAATGAGTTTCAAAAGCACGGCCTGACAACTCAGTTCCATGTTTGTTGCCAATTTGTTCTGCGCGCGGCACAGAACAAAACGACGTCTTATAGGTGTTTTCCATTGTGTTTTTTAACGACGCAAAAGATGACATCGTCATGCAAGCTCCCATTTTTTTCTCAACCTCAGCCTTTGACTGGCCGGCTTCAACCGCAGTTTGCGTCATCTTGATGATTTCACTGGTTTGACAAATTTGATTTTTCTTTTCATCAAAACCTGCACGGTAATCAGCCTGATATTGCGCCGGAGAATACTCAGCCCCCTCACACGAATTAGCAGTTTTTAACCCTGGCATATTGATTTGACCATTAGCCGCATCGGCCGCACCTTGATTTTTTGCAGAAGTTGCGTTGCAAGTTAATTTTTGAAGCATGGCACATGAGCCGGTCGTCACTAGAGCCGAAACTAAAAGCGATATTTTAAATGCAGTTTTCATGAAGTTACTCTCCCAATGCAATAATTGAATCTTCGATATAACTGCTTTGCAATCACATCCCGCGTAAAGCTCAAAATAAAAGCAACACTTCAAAGTAAAGCTAATCCAACCGCATATAAGGTATTGACCTTAAAAGCCATAAGGTTAGACAATCACGGACTATGCAGAAATCAAACCCCAACAACAGTTTTACGCATATCCTGATCAACATCATCTTGCCGGTGTATATTTTAAACAAAGGTGCAAACTGGGGATTGTCACCCCAAAACGCCTTGCTTGTTGCCTTAGCTCTACCGCTATGTTCGGGTTTGTATTCAATTTACAAAAACAAAAAAATGGATTTTATCTCGCTTTTGGGTTTGCTGAATATCTTGATTTCAGGAACGTTGTCGTTAATGGCTCTGGGCGGAATCTGGTTCGCTATCAAAGAAGCCTTATTTCCACTGCTTATCGGTGTATTTGTTTTATTTTCAAGCTTTGGCCAAAGCCCGTTTTTTGAATCTTTATTCCTGAATCCGGCGGCTTTTGATGTCGATAAAATCCAGCAAAAGATTACAGAAACCAACAAAGAAAATGATTTTAAAGCGCTCATGAAAAGTTCGACCCAGCTGTTATCGCTGTCATTTTTAATGAGTGCTATCTTAAACTTTTTATTAGCTCTCAGAATTTTTACGCCGCTGGCAGAAAATCTTACCAGCGAAGAAAAACAAAACATTTTAAACCAACAACTGGGCCAGATGACGATGTATTCAATGGCCGTAATTTTAGTGCCGTCAATCATCTTCCTGGGTGCGATTTTATTTTACACCTTCAGAAAACTAACTGCCCTGACCGGCCTATCAACTAACGATCTATTCTTACAGGAAAAAGTAAATCCAAAAGGTTAGAAATCCCAGCCACCTTCTGGCGGCGGTGGTGGCGGTGGCGGAGGAATCGGCGCATCGCCAAAGCCTGAATCATACATTCCCGGCGCATTACCGAAATCACCCGGTGGTGGCGGCGGTGGCGGAAAATCCTCAAAGCTATCCTGTGGCATGGTATTAAAATCACCCGGCGGCGGCGGTGGGAAATCAAACGTATCCGGCGGCGGTGGCATATACCCCCCACCTGATGATCCCGATGAACCACCACCAAATGATGAGCCACCTTTTTGCATCCACTTATTGCGGCCACGCTTACGTAAGTCATAACGTGGGCGCTGGTTAAAAATTCCCAATTCTTCTTCTTCGCTGATCACATCCTGCGGAGAGTACTGGGCAATGATGCTTTTCTTAATAGCGATATGCTGCTTACGGCCTTCTTCTACTACCCGTTGGGCACGCTGTTTGACTTCGACATCATCGTAGTACTCTTTAGAAACATCCTGTGCCACACCTTGTGAATCGATGATGCCCGGAAGCTGCGGTTTGCGTGTTTTTTTATGTTCGTTGACTGCTTTTTCGCGGGCCGAATCCCACTGCTCTTGTTCTTCTAGCCACAGCGATAAGCCTTTATTCTGCTCTTTTTCGACTCTCTTTTTTTCATCTTCGAATTCTTTAAAGGCTTTACGACGGTTCGACTCATGCTGCAGATCTTCTTTTAATCGATCAGCTAATTCCTGATCATAGGCGAAGCTTTTCGCACTGAAAACCATACAGCTAAGAAGTAAGAGTAAATATCTCACTCCTTCTTTATCTCATAAATTGGCAAACTTGGCGTCATATCTTTTGGGAAAAACTCCTCAATTCCCGACTTTTGTCTTTATCTTGCCGCAGTTTTACAGTAAGTTTTTGGCACCTTTAAAACAAATGAAAGGGATGTTATGGAGATTCTTCAACAATTAGGTTTATTCTTCGGACAAACACTGATTATCGTTTTGGCGATTGTAGCTGTTATTTTAACCATCGCTGCAGCCGCAGTTAAAAATAAAATGGGTAAAACTTTCGAAGTCGAAATCATCAACGACAAGATCGAAGACCAAAAAGAAGCTTTAAATTCAATCATCTTGAATGATGCCGAGCTAAAAAAAGAGAAAAAGCGCCTTAAAAAAGAAGCTAAAGACGAAGAAAAATCTCCAAAACAATTCAGTTATTTGCTCGACTTCCTTAAAGGCGATATCGAAGCTTCTGCCGTTGATCACCTTAAAGAAGAAATCAATGCCGTGTTGGCTGTGGCCAAACAAGGTGACGAAGTTATTCTACGTATTGAAAGCCCGGGCGGCGTGGTGCACGGCTACGGCTTGGCGGCAGCTCAGATTTTACGCCTTCGCGAGGCAGGCCTAAGCGTTACTGTTTGTGTCGACAAAGTTGCGGCCTCTGGCGGCTACCTGATGTCCTGCGTAGCCCATCAGATCATTGCCTCACCGTTTGCCATTATCGGATCGATCGGCGTTGTCGCTCAGGTTCCGAACTTCAACCGCCTGCTTAAAAAGCATGATGTGGATTTTAAAGAATATACGGCCGGTGATTTTAAGCGCACGGTAAGCATTTTTGGCGAAATTACCGAAAAAGGCGAAGCTAAATTCCGTGAACAATTAGAGATTACACACCTGTTATTCAAAGGCTTTGTCGGCAAATTCCGCCCGCAGCTCAACATGGATAAAGTAGCTACCGGTGAATACTGGTACGGGCAAACCGCTCTTGATCTGAATTTGGTCGACAAGATCCAAACCAGTGATGATTACATCTTAAACAAGACCAAAACTCACAAGGTTTTAAAAATTTCATGCGAGAAAAAACCGACCCTGTCAGATAAGTTATCAGATGCTTTAAGTAAAAGTGTTTCTTTAACAATTGACAAACTGGTCAGTCAGTTATCGGCAAAAAAGCAAAACCTCTAATCAACAAACAACCAATATCGCTGCGCATCATAGGGATGGCAGCTTTATTTATAACTAGAGTTCGGGTACTAAAGGCACAGTGAAAAAATCCCGCCAGTGGGATTTTTAAGCTTATCGAATTGAGGGAATGAAACATTGGAACCGGTTTTAAAAGTTCGTGATCTAGAAACTACATTTTATTTAAAAACAGGGCCGTTCCGCGCTGTTAACCGCATCTCTTACGATATCGGCCGTGGCGAAACTTTGGGTATTGTTGGCGAATCTGGGTGTGGCAAATCAGTCACTTCATTTTCATTAATGCAATTAGTAGCTACACCAGGAAAAATCACGCACGGTTCAGCCGTTTTACAAGGCGTGGATCTGGTCAAACAAACGCCAAGCCAAATGGAAAGCATCCGCGGCGGCAAAATGGCGATGATCTTCCAGGAACCAATGACCGCACTTAATCCGGTATTAACTATCGGCTACCAAATGGATGAACAGATCCAAAAACATTTAAAACTAAGCGCCAAAGATTCACGTGACCGTGCGATTGAAATGTTACAGTTAGTCGGCATTCCGTCACCTGCTGACCGTTACGCCGCTTACCCACACCACCTTTCGGGCGGTATGCGCCAACGTGCCATGATTGCGATGGCCTTATCTTGCAATCCGACATTATTGATCGCCGACGAGCCAACAACAGCGCTGGATGTAACCATCCAGGCGCAGATCTTAGAGCTATTTCAAAGCTTACAAGAAAAATTTAACATGTCGGTGCAATTCATCACACATGACTTAGGAGTGATTTCTGAAGTTTCTGATAACGTCCTGGTGATGTACGGCGGACAAATGTGCGAAAAAGGCAATACCCAAGACGTATTAACCAGCCCGCGCCACCCGTACACAGCGGCACTTATCGAATCGCGCCCGCGCATCGGAACCCATACAAAACGTTTAAAAACCATCGAAGGCTCGGTGCCGGCGCCGCACGAATTACCGGCCGGCTGCCCGTTTGCGACCCGCTGTTCACGTGTTAAAACTGAATGCTGGTCAAACAAACCGCCGATGACGGCGTTTAAAAACTCTTCAGGCCGCGAACAATCAGTTGCGTGCTTTAACCCAATGCCAAACTAGGAGATTAAAATGAGTGAGCACGCTAAAAATTCCGACTCAGAAAACATTTTAGTCGCAAAAAATATTAAAAAATATTTTCCTATTAAAAAAGGTTTCTTTTTACGTCATGTTGGCGATGTTAAAGCTGTTGATGATGTAAGCCTCACTGTCCGCAAAGGTGAAACGCTAGGTTTAGTTGGCGAATCAGGTTGCGGAAAATCAACCTTAGGCAGAACACTAATCCGCTTATACGAACCTACTTCTGGCCAGATTGAATTCGAACAAAAGAATTTCTTGGATGCTTCCGGTCGTGAATTACGTTCGGCCCGTAAAGATATTCAGATGATCTTCCAGGATCCGTATGCTTCTTTAGACCCGCGTATGACCGTAGGTCAGATCATCGAACAACCTTTCGTGATTCACAACATCTTAGGCCCGAAAGAACGTGAGGCACGCGTAAAACAGTTATTAGAACTGGTAGGTTTACGCCCGTCACACATCAACCGTTACCCGCATGAATTCTCTGGCGGCCAACGCCAGCGTATCTCGATTGCGCGTGCGATTGCACTTGATCCAAAACTTATTATCTGTGACGAACCGGTTTCTGCATTAGATGTTTCGATTCAGGCGCAGATCTTAAATCTACTAAAGGATTTACAAGAGCGTTTAGGTTTAACCTATATTTTTATTTCGCATGATTTATCAGTGATCGAGCACGTTTGTGACCGCGTAGCGGTCATGTATTTAGGCCGCATTGTCGAAATCACCACGCGCGAAGAATTATTCAAAAACCCACACCACCCGTACACGCACGCTTTATTAGGATCAATTCCTTCAATCGGGACAGGTAAGAAAAAGATGGCAAAAATCTTAACCGGAGAAATTCCTTCGCCGATTAATCCGCCGTCGGGTTGTACGTTCCACCCACGCTGTCCTTATAAACAGGATAAATGTGTAACGGAACGCCCAGAGCTTACTGGGGAAGTAAGCCACCAAGCTGCATGTCATTATAAGTTAAATTCAACAACACAAAAGGAGTTGTCGCGCTAACCGCGCGCAAGGAGATTTATGAAAAATTTATCGAAACTTTTAGTAGTAGCCATGCTGGTTGCTGCTTGTACTAAAAAAGACGCTGGTCAAGGCGGCGACGTACAAGCCCAAGGAGCGGCGAAATTAACAAACAACGAATTAAAAATCGGTATCTCTCAGGAGTTCGAGAATTTTAATCCATTAATCGCATCGATGTTGGCAACAACATACATGCAACGTATGGTGAACAGAACTCTGGTGGTGATTGATGCTGACGGTAAATGGGTTCCGCAATTAGCGAAATCTATCCCGACTCTTGAAAACGGCGGCGCTAAAGTTGTTAAACTTGGCGGCAAAGAAAAAATCCAGGCAACTTGGGAAATCTTAGACAATGCAGTATGGGGCGACGGCCAACCAGTAACTTGCGACGATTTCGCATTAGCCGTTAAGATCGCTTCTTCTCCAAACGTCGGTGTTGGTGAAAAAGAAGTTTACACACAAATTGAAAAAATCGAGAACTTAGATAAAAACCCTAAAAAATGCTTATTCACATACGATAAAGCAAAATGGGATTTCTATATGCTTGGTACGTTCTATCCGGTACCAAAATCTTTAGAAGAAGCAGTATTTAAAAAATACGGCTCACAAAAAGAAGGTTACGAGAAGAACTCGTTGTACTCTAAAGAGCCTACAAATGTTGGTTTATACAACGGTCCATACGTTATCTCTGAGATCCAGTTAGGTGATCACGTTACGTTTGTGCCAAACCCTAAATTCTACGGCACCCAACCAAACATCAAAAAAATCATCGTAAAACTAATCCCTAACACTGGTACTTTAGAGGCGAACTTACGTTCTGGTACGATTGATTTAATTTCTACTCTAGGTTTAGCTTTAGATCAGGCACTTGCTTTCGAGAAAAAAGTTAAAGCTGAAAACTTAAACTTCCAGGTTTTATTCCAGCCATCGACTGTGTATGAGCACATCGACTTAAACTTAGATAACCCGTTTTTAAAAGATGTTCGCGTTCGCAAAGCTTTAAACTATGCGATCAACAAAGAAGATCTGGTAAACGCGCTATTTGAAGGTAAACAACAACCGGCCATCCACTCAATCACTCCGCGTGACCCATGGTTTACTGCTGATCCGGCTAAAGTTACTCTTTACAAATACAACAAACGCGAAGCTGAGCGTTTATTAGATGAAGCTGGCTGGAAACCAGGTCCAGATGGCATCCGCGTTAAAGATGGCAAACGTCTGTCTTTCACAGTGATGACAACTGCTGGTAACAAAACGCGTGAATTAGTTCAGGTTTATCTTCAAAACCAATGGAAACAAGTTGGTATCGAAGTTCAAGCTAAGAACGAACCAGCGCGTGTATTCTTCGGTGAAACCACTAAAAAACGTGCGTTTGATTCAATGGCGTTATTTGCGTGGGTTTCTTCACCTGAGAACACTCCAAAATCAACTTTCTCGTCTAAAAATATTCCATCTGCTAAAAACGGTTGGTCTGGCCAAAACTACATGGGCTGGTCAAACCCACAAGTAGATAAAACTTTAGAAGCTTTAGATACTGAAATGAAACACGAAAAGCGCGTTGAGATGATTCACGAAGTATTAAAAGCTTACACTGAGGAAGTTCCGGTATTACCGTTATACTACCGTTCAGATGTAGCTGTTATTCCAACGCAGCTTAAAGGCTACCGTCTTACGGGTCACCAGTTCCCAGAGACAAACGTAGTTGAGCTTTGGAACTTAGAATAAAGAGACCCTTAAGCTTCTTTATTTGATCAGCCTTCGGCTGACCTTATCCTGAAGGGAGCGCTAGCGCGCTCCTTTTGTGTTAAAAGTTATTTTTGTTTTTTTGAGGAACCTTAAACGATGACTACATATATTCTTAGACGTTTGGTGCAGACATTGATGGTAATCGTAATTTTATCTTACGTTTGCTTCAGTTTAATGACGTTAATGCCTGGCGACCCGATTGAGTTAATGATTTCGGCAAATCCTAAAATCACTCAAGAAGACGTTGTTCGTTTAAGAGCGTTTTATGGGTTAGACCAACCTACTTATGTTCGTTACTTTAACTGGGTTTCTGAAATCGCCAAAGGCGATTTAGGTTACTCTCGTACCTACCGTATTCCCGTAACCGAGATGATGGGACCATCTTTAAAAGCGACCTTTATATTATCAATGGGTTCGCTTCTCTTTGCTATTTTAGTCGGGATTCCACTGGGCATTTACTGCGCTTTGAAACCGAACTCCAAGGTCGATTACCTTGTTAATATTTTTAATTTCGGCGGAATTTCGATTCCATCGTTCTTCTTAGGTATCGTTTTAATTATTATTTTCTCTGTAGGTCTTGGCTGGTTACCGGCCGGCGGCTATCAGACTACCGGTATGCACTACGACAGCTGGTTTTCTGAAGTGTTGGATAAAGCCAAATATTTAATTTTACCGATTCTTTCACTATCAGTTCAGTCAATCGGACGCTTTTCGCGCTTTGCAAGATCTGCCATGGTCGAAGCTATGCGCAATGACTTCATCCGTACAGCACGTGCCAAAGGAATGTCTGAAAAAGTTGTAATCTGGAAACACGGTTTTAGAAATGCACTGATCCCGTTGATCACTATCGTTGCCATCAGCTTTTCATCAGTGTTCTCGGGCGCGCTTATCACTGAATCGTTATTTGCTTACCCTGGTGTGGGCCGTTTGATTTATACCTCAATCATTGGCAATGACTTTAATGTGGCGATGATTTCATTTATCATCTCAATTGCCATGGTACTTATTATGAACCTTGTCGCCGATTTATTATACGGCGCCGCTGACCCGAGAATCTCGTACAAGTAATAAGGAATATACATGAGCGAAGTTGAAACAACCAAACCAGTACAAGAAGCTCCGAACACGCCGCCGACAATGACTGCGAATTTAAAAGCTATTGAAACGTCGCAAACGTTTTTTCAGATTGTTTACTCACAGTTTAAAGAACATAAAGCAGCAGTTTTTGGTGCCTACACGATTTTATTCTTTATATTAGTGGCTTTATTTGCCCCGGCTATAGAATGGGCGACAGGCACAGATTCAGATTCACAAAACGTATTTAACCGTTACAAACCACCGTTTTCAAAAGTTGTGGCTTCGCAGGATGTACGCGAAAGCCAGGTGCAGGCCTTTATCCAGGCAAATCCAGCTGATGCAGCTCAAATCCAAGAACAGCTGCTAGCAAAAAACCTGGTGCAACCGGTCCGTCCTGAAGATGCAATGTATGACTGGGTAAATTTAGAAAAATCTAAAGCCATCGAAACCATGCAGTCTTTAGATACAGCTAAAAAAGACCAGCTAATTAAAATGGTTAATGGCTTTTCCAGCTTTCACCTATTCGGTACCGACGAATTAGGCCGCGATGTTTTAATGCGTCTGGTTTATGGAACTCGCGTTTCCATTGGCGTTGGTATTTTAGTAGCTTTAGCTTCGGCCATCATCGGTCTGATTATCGGATCGTTAGCTGGTTACTACGGCGGCTTTATCGATACCGTTTTGATGCGTGTCACTGACTCGTTATTATCGTTACCGATCTTACCGGTGTTAGTCGTGATCGCTGCTATTGATCTTAAAAAAGTATTAGGTGGTTTAGTCAATGTCGCCAACAACTGGTTCGGCACTGCCGCAGGTAATTTTACCCAAGAGATTGTGAATAACATCTTTTCGGGCGGTAAAGAATCGATCTACAAATTAGTGTTCATTCTTTGTCTGTTCTCGTGGATGACCGTGGCGCGCTTAATCCGTGGCGCCATTTTATCGTTACGCGAGCGCGAGTTTATCTTGGCCTCTAAAACCTTAGGGGCGACAGATCTAACAATTATTGTGCGCCATATGTTCCCAAATGTAATTGCGCCGCTATTGGTCTCGGTAACTTTGGGTGTGGGCGATTCAATTCTTTTCGAAGCGGCGCTGTCATATTTAGGTTTAGGTATCCAGCCACCGATGCCTAGCTGGGGCAATATGTTATTTAATGCCCAGGAGTTAATCTATCAGGCACCGTTCTTAGCGATTCTACCGGGAGTACTTATTTTCCTTGTGGTTGTAAGCTTTAACTTCTTAGGGGATGGTCTACAAGATGCGATCGATCCTAAAACGGTTCGCCGCTAGCACGTCTATTCTCGCGACAACAATGTAATATTTTACCTACAGGGCTCACTCAGAGCCCTTTATTTTTGCTCCCGGCTGGCCTGTGGATTGTAATACCCTTTTATTGAATAGATTTAATGGGGAATAGTTTTATGAAAAGCACAGCTTTACCAACAGTATTTTTATTAGGAATGTTAAGCGTTTCAAATTCATCAATGGCGGCGACCGGTACATCCTTTGAATTAATGTGCCGTAACAAGGCTAAAGAAATCGCGGCAGAAACCTATAATACCTGCGTAACTGAAAACAAACAGTCACAGATCAAAGAAGTGCGTAACGAATACGAAACCGAACTAGCCGCTCTAAAAAAGCGTATGGATGCTAAGCTAAAAAAGATCTCAAAAGGAGAAATGGCCAAATCCCCGGCGCCCACAGCGTTAAGTTCAGACGACAATATCGAAAAACAAAACAATAAACCTTCTAACGAGGGTTATATCAGACGATCTTCTGGGGCGCGTGAGCTTCCTATGAACTCAGAAACAATGCCTAAAGATACACCTAAAGACCAGGTAAAGGGCGATCTTAGCAACAATACAGACGCATCATCGATTGAAATTGTTGAAATACCCGCCGAACAAGAGTAATCTGGACTCCTAAATAGAAAGCAATTTCTTACAAAGGAGCTACCGTGGGTGAGTTTAGCCTTTCACATATTCTGATCTTATCTTTAATCTTATTGATCTTCTTTGGACCAAGCCGTTTACCAGCTTTAGGCCAATCGTTAGGTAAAGCAATTAAAGGTTTCAAACAGGGCCTAAACGAGATCGATACCGACGCAAAAGACGTATCTCCACAGCAACAATTAAATCAAAATCAACAGGGTGTAAATCAAGCACAAAACCAAAAACAAAATCAAAATAACTCTTAAGAGTTGTTTTCTGGTTTTGATCTGCCTTCGGCAGACCTTTTTTCTAAAGGGCGAGTTAACACTCGCCTTTTTTTATTTCTAAAACCGTGTTCAAGAAAAAAGAATTTTTCGTAGGGATTCGCGGCTTAATCTCCACCCTACCGAGTCGATGAAGAAATGGTGCAAGTTTAGAAAAATAAATATGCCGGTGACTAGAGTTGCACCCAAGCTTGGCCACCACTGGATCATAAAGTACGGAATACCGACAAAAAACAGGGTTGAGAGTGCGAATATACCAAACGTTGCCCGTGCAAAGTCTTTAGTTTGCTGCTGCAAACGCGAAATCCCCTGCAACACAAATGGCCAGTACTGAAGTGCGTGAAAAATAGGAATCAACGCAAAAAAACTCTCGATCGCCCACCACGAAAACCACATCAAATTCGCAATCCACGGGATAACAATATAGAACAATCTTTTTTTACTTTCGCTGTGCTTTAGATAACTCCACACAAAACCTGCAAACAACAGCCAGGCAAAAACTAACAGTGCCAACGAAAAGTACTCCGGCACTTTAAAAACTTTCACATAGCTTTTAAAAAGCAGAATCTGCGCATCTTGACGCTGGATATTTAAAAAACCAAAACCGGCCAGACACAAATAGCTGTTAAGTAAGAGAGATTTGCTGACTTGAGGAAACCCGCTTTTACCCAGAAACACCGAACAGCCATAGCTTTGTTTGGCAAAATGCCAGAACAACAGTATCCAGCCGCAAATCAGCAGAGCTTGCTGCAAAGTTGAAATCTGCAGGGTAAACACCAACACCAGAATCAACACGATAATCGCCGGCAGATACAGGCCGACAAAGCGGCTTTCCTGACGTAAGCTTTCATTTTTATAAAACCAAAAATAACTGGCGATAAAATGCGGGTAAGAAAATAATATCAGCAGCCAGCGCACATCCTGCTCGGAAGATTTAATGGTGTAGTCCTGATTTAATTGATTAAACAAATAAAGACTGCCTAAGGCCAAAATCGAAAACAGGCCAAACAGCAGAAGATGAACTATGCCGTCACTGTCTAAAAACTGTAATCGTTTCATCATAGATAGGTCCCAAGTTGTTGTTTACGCCGATGACGACCAGGCGGAACTGATTTACGACCGCCGTTGATGTGAGATGTATCTCATAACCGCTTATCGTACATAAACCGCTGTTTTTCTTAATTGTCGTATCATTAAAAACCTTAATCACCGGCTCCATATCACCAGTCGTATTTTTAGCCGGCCGGATTGAGGCATCAAAACACAGAACGTACGTCGCAGGAGATCCACTCACCACGATATTCGGATAACGAGAAAACTGATCCTGCAGGTTTTGTGAAAAAGAACTGACAATCTCGACAGCAACCGTGCGCTTTGATAAGCGCTGGAAGCTGCTTTTAATCCAGGTGATACCAGAAACTGCGGCACCGATAATTAAAAATCCGATACCACCCATCATCATTGCTTCAACTAATGAGAAGCCTTTATTATTTTTAAGAATCATAAAGTCCTCATGACGTGAAAGATTAATGTGCGGTTATGCGGGCTTGAGGCCCTGAATAAAATACTGATATTCGGAAATCCACTCGCCTCTATATGGCGGCGGTAACTACGCATAAAGGTTGGCCAGCAGTAATCATTCGGAAACGCAGAATCACAGGCCTCACTGGCTGGCGCAATCTGTGCGCCCGTCAAATCAGTCTGCACGGCTCCTGAAAACCAATCCGCCGGCATTTTATGGCCGTAGTTCGGGTGGGCAACACTTAAGTCATTGATAATCGGCTGATAGAACGGATTGCCGATGTAAACCTCTAAGGTTTTCATTTCGCGGCGAAGTTCAGTCATATTTATGACCGCATCGTAATTTTCTGTAAGGGTTGTATCAAGCTCAGGGTCAACGATATGCAGGATTCCACCACCGCTTACTCTGATTTCATCGAAGTAGAATTTACCAAAAAGATAATGGGTCTTTCCTGACTGCAATTTTACATGCAACTTTTGCACTTTCATCATACCGCAAAATTTAAGCGGGTCAGAGTCCGCAGAAAAATCGAGCGTTACTTCGGCATCGGCTCGGTAAAGCACCATGATCTTTGAAATGGCACTTCCAGATATTCCAATCTGGCAGGTATGCGCAAGCTTAGTCACGATGGAGGGATGCGGAAAAGAAGTTACATTCGCCAGCCCTGAATTATACCTATGTCCGTCAGAATTCGTTGAAACGCGCGGAGAATTAAGCCGAGGCAGCGGGCTTAAATCCTGCACGCCGCCTGAGTTTTCATAGACGTACTGATAATCAATCGGTTGAGTCCAGTTATAGGCACTGTAGGTCGTTGGAAAGTGCAGCGCCTTCTGCAGGTGTCCGGTGATAACACCCTTTTCAAATACTGAATTAAACTTCGGAAGTTCCATCGTTGAGCCAACTGCAATCTGCCTTGCCAGCGTAAAAACACTTTGTTTGAAAACGACTTGCGGAGAGGATCCGCTATAGGTCACCAGTTTATTCACATTCCATGGTGTGGCTTTATTTGAATGCAAAACGTGCGCATCGAAATACACCTTGCTCGATGAATCAATATTAAAGGCGTTCAAACCACTTGTATGCACAATACTACCGTAGCGGTCTAAACTTAATAAACTTAACGAATAGTGCCTAATCACCGCCTGTGAGGCGACTGCATTTTTCTTCTGCAATTTAATCTCGATCCGCAGTTCACGGCGGGTTCCCATAAGATCGTCAGAAGTTGGCAGCGGCGTAATTGTCAGAACCACCCGCTCAAGTTGCGCGGCCAATTGGCTGTTAATCAAACACGCTCTCGCACTTACAGCCGGCTGAGGTGAAGAATTTGAAGGATTCGTATCCCAGGTAAATGGAGCTGGATTATCATTAGTTAAATCGCGAAAATTAGTTGCGGCTGTAACCAGCTGGTTATCGCAGGTTGATCCCACGAGCGGTTGCGAATAAACCTCAAGGATATTTCCGATCACTTCTTCGGTCATCGAACGGCTCGTTCCTTTGGCGATGATAAACGATAATGCGTCGGTTGAGTTTTTTACGTAATAGATCATCCCCGCAATGGCCATCATAACAACAACGCCCATCATCATCATGACGACCATGGAACCGTTGTTGTTGTTTATCAGTGAATGTCTGAATCTATTATCTGCCATTATAACAATATACGTTTTGCGAACAGCCTATCGAACGGATCTTAAATGTCGCATTGGCTGTTCCAGTTGTTGCGGTCACAAAGCTACTCATACCTAATGATACTTTAAACGAAGAGTTAAACTTTGCATCTCCGTTTGCGTTATTAAATACCGCCAGTGAATTTCCTGATGGAGTCAAGTAAGGCGCATCGCCACCGATCGCAAAGAACGGCTCTGGATGCACAACTGGCGCTTTATCAATTGTTAAAAGTAACGATCCCGCCACATCAGGATCTGGATCAATGTTGATACCAACCGATGAACCGATGTATTTCACGAATTCACCACTGCCTGCGGTTAGCGGAAAGCACGCCCCTTGGTTTAACGCATACACTGCAGGGTTGCTGGCAATCAGCGACTTTAAGCGATCCTGAGCGACCTGAATTGCATTCGGGGTACCGGCAATTTTTAAAAGTTTTTTATTTACCTGCACTTTACGCTGGCGGTATTCATTGTCGCTGATGTTTGTTAAATTCAACGAAGCCGGGCAACTTGGGTAAACCGATGTTGGGCTTACGCTGGTACAAGCATTTTTATTGGTATCAGCGTTGGCAAATAGATCATTGATCGCTGCTTCAAAATTGGCGATCTCCTCGGCAATAACTTTATGATACATCTGACATGCGGCATTCGTGCGGTAAATTTCCCACGGGTAATCAGTCGCGGTAAAGTTAATACCAGGACTTGCATCACAGATACTTTTATTGGCCTGGGCCTGGTTAAATCTGTTTTTAAAGTTTTCAAATCTTGCTTTCAGCGACGCCAAATCCGCCGAGTAGCTTAAGCGGTCACAATTACAGGTCATCGGCACCGGACCTGACGCCGATGGCGTAAGTACCGCAACGGTACTTACGTGTACCGGAGGTTTTGACGCTGAAGCCAGATCATTGATTAAATTTACTAACTCAAAAGATAAAGATTCACTGCCCGAGCCGGTAAACTGCAGCTCAATTGATTTTGACGGGTTACCACTGCCGGCCGTGTTAACGTTAAAACGTGTTTTACTGATCGACCCATTGGCTTCAATCATACTGTCGTGCATGTAGTCTTTTAGATTAGTTGTGCCGACAAGATTTAATCCTGAGATAAACTGACGGTTAATCTTTAAATTATTCATCCCGCTCGTGCCACCGATCCCTGACGTATTTTTAAACGTAGGACAGGCCATAGCCACGAATTTCATATTATAATTTGTTGATGCCAAACCAGAAATATTAGCTGATGTTGCCGCTTCAGCAATAGAGGCTGCATCCTGCATAGCTTCTTTAATCAATGCAAAAGTCTGGCGGCGCGGCTGATCTGAAAAGTTAACCGCAAGCAAGCGCTCTGTCACATCAGAATCAATCTTGGCATCGGTCACATAACCAATTGAGAAAAATTTAGACGGCGATAAATCAATTGCCCCACCTGCCGGGCTCATCCAGTAACCGACGATGATATTCGTGTCGGGATCTGTTGATGGATAAAACTCTGTGGTTGGATTCTGTTCAGCGTAGTGGGCCACGTCGCCATCCCCGCAGTACATCGTGCTTTGAAAACGGAATTTTCCGGCACCACCGGCCATGACCGTTTTTGCCTGTCCGCCCACCGGCACTACTTGTGAGTTGGCCAGCAAGTTACCACTTAAGATAACTTTGGATTTTTTCTTAAACCCGCCAGCCATGGCAGTTTCTGCCAACACCAGGGTCATAAGACTTAACACCATAAATATATGTAGAACGATTTGTTTCATATCATCCTCACTTAATAAAAATTTCAATCATACCGGTTCCCAGCTTACGATTAACATAAACATGGGTATCAGCATCGGTTTTTAGCTTAATCGAAGGTACAAGCACGATCACTTCATGGCTGGCAGACTCAACCACAAGATCGAATTTGTCTTTAAACTGTTTGCTCTCTTTAAGTTTAATGTAACCAAGATCAACCGGAAGCAATACAATGGATGCGTCTGAGCCATTGGCATTCATGTAATGCTGAATACGCTTAACATCTACCGGAGAAAAATCCAAATCCCCCTGAAGCATGGGCCGATCGTCATAAAGCGAAAAAGACTTACGCGGAAATAAATAATCATTAGAAGTGTTGGTGCCCGCAAACCAGTTACCTTGCACTAATACAGATTTTGAAGTCGGAATATACTTACTGGTTAAATGTTGGCGGGAGCCCGGTGCCGCGTTTGCGGTAAAGCTTGAAGAAATCGGCACATCATCAGTTTTAACTACCATCGTATTGGCAAATCCCGCAGCTTCTAACCCCGGCGTGGCAAGGTCAGATATTAACATCCCCGCCTGTTTACACAGATTTTTTGTAGTTGCATCCTGCGGACAATTCATAATGTCGGTAACTTTTTGCAACACAAATTGGTTAGGACGGTTGATGTTATAGGCCACCACCAAAGAATCTTTCAGATCTTTAACCAATTTTTGCGCTTTAGCCGGAGTTAAAGATACGTTATAAAAAGAAATTCCTTTCGGTGCGGCATTTTCATAAGATGCTCCGAATTGTTTTATATGTGACAACATCGCCGCGTCTTTTTTACGGACTAAAATAGGCAGTGCTTCAGAGTATTCATCCGTGAGCGGCCAGCTTGCATATACAAACGAAGTTTTACGCTGCGCTGTTAAACGACTGACATCAATATTGGCACCCATCATCATGTGAACAGCATCATTCACGGCGCCGGCAGCCGACATCCCCGGAAGCTTGGTCTTTTTCATTTCACCACTGGTATCTTTGTAAAAATCAATCGAATTCGGGATTCCCGGAGACGAGTTCACTTCAGTCAATGCCCCGGTTGCCGGATCAAGCTGACGCAGGCACGGAATCTTTGCTGAACTTCCGCAGAATGAACGGATCGGAACATGTAAAAAATAATACGAAGGAGCAGCGCGGGTCAGATAATCCTGCTGGGCTGTTTGCACCATCAGATCTTCCATCGAGTTCATTGAATCTTTTGCTTCGATTTCGCCTTCTTTAACAGTGCTTACGACGGCGGTCGCGATACCGGCTAAAATAATAGACATAACGCCTACCGAAATCATAGTTTCGACAAGAGTAAAACCCTTATTTTTACTAAGAAAAATAAAACACGATGGTTTCGCTTTGAACACGATATCCCCCGTCAATTTTATCGGCAGAAAACACGGATTTATTAAGACCTTAGTTGGTAAACAGAAGATTTAAGATGTATCAGCTTGAAACGAAGTTACATTTTTAATAGGTCAGATGGCTTTAACTTATCGCTGATAACCCCAAAGACCCCCTGAAGAAAATATTTTTTTACCTTTTCTGGGTCGTTACAGGTCCATAAAACCACAGGGATCCCCCTTTGCAACAGAGAATTAAAGCGCTGAGGCGACCAGTTGCTTTCATCTAAGTGCAGTAGATGCGGGCGGGCTAACAGGTTTAAAACCTGACTGCGCAGAACGCTGTTGTTACCCGCATCTGCACTGTAGGTAAGTAAAAGCGCTCGGGTAAGCCTTGGGTAATGACGTCTGAAATAATACAGCGAAAGTGGGTTAAAGCTAGAAATCAGCACCCGCTCCTGCACGTTGTACTTCAGAATAAGCTGTAACACTTTTGTTTCTAAGCTGCGATTGATTTTAAATCTGGATTTTATCTCAATATTTAAATAAAAACTGCCAGGTGCAGTCGTCTTAAACCACTCTAAAACCGATTGAAAACCATCTACCGGGTGCAAGGCATTAACTTCAGCCAAAGTCAGATCCGAAATTTTTCTGTTTCCGATCACATCATCATGAAACAAAATCACTTCGCCGTCTTTGGTGATGCGAATATCAAACTCAGACATCCCATAGCCAAGCTCATAAGCTTTTTTAATCGACGCTAAAGAATTCTGCGGAAGTCCCTCGATCCAGTATCCGCGGTGACACTGCAGCTTCGGCGGCTTAACGGATTCAATATTGGCATTGTAAAAGTATTTCAAAAACATCATAACTACTTATTTGGCGTTACGACTAAAACATCCATCGCCCCAGTTAAGGTAAAGCCAGAGTTTTTAAACGCTCCCTTGGCCATAAGCTGTTTGCCTGAAGGTATATACTCGCCGCTTAAGTTAAATTCGGGCTTATTTTTATGATCAGCACGGATATTAAAACTGATCTTACCCAGCCCGTCTTTCTGGATAACCATGCGGCTTTGATTAAAACTCACAGCCGGTTTCGGAAAGATCTTCTCAAACAGGACATTTAAATGTTTGGTTTGTGCAACGTTAGATTCTTTAACCGTTAAACCAGCAGTTTTTAAATTATAAATTTCGCTCTTAAGTAACAGATTTTTTTCGTAGTCCAAATTAAACTTGGTCATCTCGAGCTGGTGGATATTTAACTTATCAATACTTGCACTGCCTTTAAGGTTATTCTTTAAATCGGTAGCAAATAACAGTTTAATTTCCGGATTGCTCTCAGCACCGGTAAATAATTTAACCGTTTCAGGCTTTAACAGATGGCCTTCTAAGTCAACCGCCAGCGCTTTATCACCGGATTCATGTTGGTGCGAGTACTTTACAAACCCCTGGATCTTCTGTGAATCCAGAATAAATTCGTTGATGTTAAGGCTCAACTTTTTGCTATCAAGAGTGGCGTGAAAGTTAAAACTATCAAAAGTCTGAAATACACGCTCACCTTTATTCGAAAAAACGAAACTGGTTTTTTCGATAAGGGCTTTAACCTTAACTTGATCAGCTCCAGCAAACTGGATCAATCCCGAAATAGACCCGGCATTCTGGATACTCGGCCGGATATTGTCGAACGCTTTATGGTTTAAAATCTTAGTCAGCTCAATATGTGACAGCTGCATATCAAACGGTCTGATTTGCGCCTTTGCATCTATTTTGCCAAAGACAAAAATTTCGTTGATTTCAGCCACACCGTTTCCGGCTAAAATTTTAATATCTTTAATATCAATTTCATAATGACGGTCATCGATAAAATATTCGCCGGTAAGATAGCCGCTCATCGAAGATCCGGTCAAAAAATCGTAGACTTCCGTATTTGGCCGCTCGGCTTTGACAATATAATTAATCGCCTTAAGTGAAATACCGCTTAACTCGCCTAAAAATTGAATACTGTTTTTCTGTAAGTCTTGTCTGATTTTCAGTTGAAACGGACGATCCATGACCAGGCCCTTAAGCTCGGCCGAAACGTTGGCTTTATCTTCTAGCTTTACTAAAAACTTGATATCAGATTTAAGCAGGTAATAACTTTTGTCGGCTTCTTTAAAAGCCAACAACTGTCCACCGACGTTAAGTTCGTTTAGTTTATTTTGTTCATATTTAAACGAAACCTGAACCGCATTAAAATCAACCGCAGTGTTCATCTTATCCACAGCAATTACGCGCAAGCGGTCAATTTTGACTTCGTTTAAATGCGATTTAAAATTTCGTAACTTTTCAATAGCAGCGGTTTTTACCTCGGCAGCAGTTGAAACGGGTTTAGCTGCGTCTGCAGATACGCTTGCCGCGACCGGTTTATCAGCAGCCAAGACCACACGGTTTGCCACCGCGCCTTCAACCGCCGGAGTTTTCGAAAAACACATACGCGTGTTCTTCGTACGCACTTCCATCAGTGAAATATGCAAAGTCGAAATCACTTTTTCTTTGGCAAAAATTAAATTAAAACTTAGCGGAAACGAAAGGGTTTCGATAAAAACCTGGTTTTCTTGGCAGGCCGCTTTAAGCGGACTGATACGCACGCCCCGAATCACGATCACCGGACGCGGCAGCCCCCATTCGCTTAAACGAACTTCGACCGATTCAAAATCAATATTGATGTCTTTTTGCAGCCTTACGAGAGATTGCTGGAGTTTGGCTTTAACGACCGATGCTCTGATCTGCGATTTAAAAATAAGCCCGATAAATAGCGATAGGATTATCCCTATGATTACGACCCTTAAACCCGCTTGATCGACGACCGCTCTTTTCATGGGCTAAATTGTAGAACAGAATTATACGAATTTAAAGGAAACAACTTCGTAATCTTTATCGCCTTTAGGAGACTGCACAGTAAAAGCTTCACCGGCTTTTTTGCCGATCATCGCACGTGCAATCGGCGACAGGATAGAAATCATGCCGTTTTTTACGTCAGATTCATCAACACCAACAATCTGGTATGTCGACTCTTCTTCAGTTTCTTGATCAAGAATAACAACGGTCGCACCAAAGACCACACGGTCAGATTTGATCTGCGAAGGATCAATAAACTCAGCACCAGCTAATTTGCCTTGAATTTCACCAATACGGCCTTCGATCATCCCTTGACGCTCTTTGGCTGATTCGTACTCGGCATTTTCCGAAATATCACCCTGGGCGCGGGCCTCTTCGATGGCTTTAATTACGGCAGGACGCTCTTCAAACATCAGCTTTTTAAGCTCTGCTTCAAGTAATTGTTTTCCACGAATTGTCATTGGTAATACTGAATCTGCCATAATTATACCTGCTTCTTAAGTGATCCCTATTCAAAAGTCTTATTTTATACCAAAAATGTTTAACTTTAACAAACTACAGGGGACAGGCTACGTCGCGTCATATTAACATATACCCTATGCTTATCGAATCCCAAATTGATGTCATCCTGCAAGCCCAAAAAATCTTACTGACCACACATAGAAATTCTGATGGCGATGGCATCGGCTCTTTGGCCGCACTGTACGGGGCCCTTAAAAATTTAGACAAGCAGGTTTGGTTTGTACCGGTCGATGAGGTTCCGAAACGTTATTCGTACATGCTTGAAAATGTCGATATCTGCAACAACCCTGAAGCTATCGATGCTGATTTGTTGATTATTTTAGACACCAATCACGGCGATCTTTGTAACCCGCTTTTTCAGAACAGCTTGGATAACAACTGCAAAGTTTTATTTATCGACCATCACGTAGAACACTCAAAGCCACACCCGCTTATTTTCCGCATCATGAATTTAGACGCAGCTTCGACCGGCGAGATCGTCTTTGATATTATTAAAACCTTAAACGTTCCTATTAATGACTTCATCGCTTCCGCACTTTATTCTTCGTTAACCTTTGATACCCAGGCGTTTAAGCTGGTGCGCAACTCGGCCCGCTCTCACTCGATCGCTGCCGAGCTTGCCGGGCATCAGATCAACACCGAAAAAATCCAGCGTGCGCTTTTTGCCCACTGGACACCGGAAAAAATGCAATTTTTAGCCGAGCTGATTAAATCGGCCAAATACTCTGGCAATCATAAAACCGTAGGCCTTACGGTCACCTTAAAACAGTTAGAAAAATACCAACTTCACGGCGATGATGTAAATGATATCGTTGATATGTTTACGTTGATCCCAACAGTTAAATTTGCCTACTTTATCCGACAGGCATCGCAGGACGAATACAAAGTGAGCTTTCGTTCGGCTTTAAATGATTATGCCTACCTTGTGGCGACACGTTTAGGCGGTGGCGGGCATAAAAGTTCTGCGGGGACCTGGTTAAAATCAGATAACATCTCTTCGATCGAAGAAAAGATTAATAACGAATTAAGACTTCTTAAACTGTTCGATTAAATCATCGATATCTTTTTTACAACTGCCACAGCCGGTGCCGGCCATGGTTGTGCGCGATACGTCGTCGACTTTAAAACAGTCATTTTTAATCGAGGTAAATACTTTCTCAGTCGGCACGTTTCTGCAGTGACAAAGCTCTTCATGATTATAGCAAAATTTAAATTCAAAATTCGCCTTTAAGATAAACTCATTAATAAGAATATCCTCACCTGAAGCCACCCGTTGCTGCGGCCATTTGTGCGGATCAGTACCAAACTGCGCTTTTAACGCATTAACCTTATCCAGCAGCTCTTTCGAACCACGGACAGTGATCTGTTTGTCTTTAAGCTCAATACGAGCTTTGTAAGGAATCTCGGCAAAAACCATATAGCTCTAGTTTCGGCCGTTTCTTTGCAAAGATGAATCACATTTTTAGCTTTTGTATCACTTCGCGACGAAATTTGAAGATCTTTTCAACATCGCTCTGGACGAAAGACGAGGCCATCATCTGCCCTAAGAAACCCAAAGGCAGTTTATACTTAACTTCATCAGATAAAAGTGTACCTTCACCTAACTTTTCAAAGCGGTGGGTGTGATGCCAAACCTGGTAGGGACCTTCAAGTTGCGTATCAACAAAAGCATGCGGCGGATTCCACTCAGAAATTAACGTACGCCATTTCATCGGAATGCCTTTTAGTTTTAGCTTATAGTCAATCAGCGTGCCTTTGTGAATGGCCTTGGTTGACATTTTACTGATTGCAAAATTTAAAAACGGCGGCGTGATTTCTTCGAGATTTTTTGCATCTGAAAAAAACTTAAAAACTGTATCAATATCGCGAGGAACATATTGTTTGACACTGAAAAAATACTGCCCGTTTTTATAGGGTTCAAGGGCATAGGCAAAGTAGTCTTTTAACTTTGGATATTTGAATTTAAACTTATTTGCAGTCAGCTTTTCTGGCGCTATCTGGATAGAGGCCAGCACTGAGTCGGCAAACTCACCGATCGCCATTCTTAAGGCAAATGACGGCACCGGTGGCGATGGCAGCGCATTAAGCTGTTTGGCTAATAGCTTGGTCCATTCGGCGTTGGTGACCGGATTATCGGTCGCGCAGTTAATCGGCCCATGGTAGTTTTCATCAGTTAAACTATGAACGATAATCTCGGTTAAATCTTCGATGGCAATCCAGCTCATATACTGCTTGCCAGAGCCTAATGTGCCGCCTAAACCGCGCTGAAACAGCGGGATCATCTTACGCAATACACCTGATTGTGGATCTAACACTAACGAAATACGTAACTGCACGGTACGGATAGTTTTTTTCACGTGCTTAAAGGGCTCTTCCCACTGTTTGCAGACTTCGGCTAAGAAATCATGCCCTAGCTTTGAGTTTTCGGTCACCACATGAGATTTGTGATCACCGTAAATCCCCTGCGCCGAGGCCGAGATAATCACTTTTACTGAATCAGGTAAATGTTTTAACAAGTGTTCGCTGCTTTTTGCACGCGATTCTAAGATTCTATCTTTTTTCTCTTTGGTCCAGCGGCCGTCTACGGTTTCACCCATTAAGTGGATGATCGCTTCAATGCCTGCCAGTTTGTTTTCAGGCAATACGTGATGAACCAGATCATGCTCAATAATCTCAGCCGGAAACTCCAGGTAGCTTAACGCTTTTTCTTTCGATCTGGTGATAACCGAAATGTCGTGACCAAGTTGTACTAATCTGCGTCCAACATAATTACCCACATGTCCTGTGGCTCCAGTGATTAGGATTTTCATTTTTTTAAGCCCTCTTTAAATGCGGCCAGCGCACGTTCACGAGCAAATTTATGCTCGACGATTGGTTTAACATATTTTGGCGTGTCAAATTCCGGCACCCATTTTTTTACATACTCAAACTTAGCATCAAAGCGTTCGATCTGCGATTGCGGATTAAAGATTCTAAAATACGGTGCCGCATCACAGCCAGTACCTGCGGCCCATTGCCAGTTACCGTTATTGGCTGACAGATCATAATCCAGTAGCTTTTCAGCGAAATAGCGCTCACCATCATACCAATAATGCAGTAAATGCTTACATAAAAACGAAGCCGTCACCATGCGCACACGGTTATGCATATGCCCAGTGGTATTAAGCTCGCGCATGCCGGCATCCACTAACGGGTATCCGGTCTCACCGTTTTGCCAGGCTTCAAATTCAATTTTGTTTTTTCGCCAGGCCACCTGATCGTACTGCGGCCTGAAACTGCTCTTTTCGACATGCGGAAAATGCCACAGCACCTGCATAAAAAAATCCCGCCACGCAAGCTCACTTAAGTACACTTGCGAAAGTTTTTTACTCTCTCGCGCTAGCTCGCGGATAGAAACCGTGCCGAAGCGTAAATGTAAGCCCAAACGGCTGGTGCCTTTTGTAAGGCTTGGTATATCACGGGTTTTTTCATAATTTTTTAAAATCGCTGAGGTCACTTCAGGAGATGGATAAATAAATTTCTGCTCTTTAAAACCAAGGCTGGCCAAACTGGGCATCGTTGATGGTTTTACTTTTGCGTAATTGCTTTCATACAGATCTACCGGATATGATTTAAGATAGAATTCTGAAAGGGAATTAAACCATTTTTTCTTGTACGGCGTATAGACCGTGTACGGATTTCCCTGATCGGTGACGATTTCATTTTTTTCAAAAATAGTCTGATCTTTAAAAGTCTTAAACTCGATTTTCTCTTTGGCGCAGAGCTTAGCGATTTTTTCATCGCGCGCCCTGGCATAGGGCTCGTAATCGTGGTTGGTGTAAATCGCTTTAACCGGGTATTTTTCTAAAAGCTTTTTAAACACATCAACCGGTGATCCCTGTTCGATGATTAAATCACTCTTTTTTTTCTGTAAGCTGTCTTTAAGTTCAGCCAACGTTTGATGAATAAATTGCACCCGCAAATCATATTCAGGCAGTTTATTTAAAATCTCGGTGTCGAAAATAAATACCGGTAAAACGTTTGTTTCATGTTTTAGGGCATTAAAAAGCCCAGCATTGTCAAATAACCGTAAATCCCGTCTAAACCAAAACAAGGTATATGTTGTATTCATCAGCAATAGCCTAACACGTTAAAAACTTCTATTTGAACTTTTTCCGCTTCAAGTCTAAAAAAAGGTCATGTCAAAGCCCTATGGGATTTCGATCCTATCTTTTAACCACCCAGAGTTAACTGCAAAGTGCGTTAACAGCGTCCTGCAGTTTGCAAATCCTGAAAACATATTTTTGACTCACAATGGAAGCCTAGAAAAACATATTGCCAGCCTTAAAACCCAGTTTCCCCAAATCACTCATATCATTTTAGCTGAAAATAGAGGCTACTCCGGCGGCGCTAATTTCGCGATTCGCGAAGCCCTTAAGCATTTTAAAGCAGTGCTCTTTTTAACCAATGACACCGAAGCCATCACCCTGCCCGAGCAAGCGCCTGCCCATTTCTGCTCGGTTAAGCTTTTACGCCGCAATTCAGAAGAAATTGATTCGGTGATGGGCGCTCTTAATCCCCGTACCGGAAGATTAAAGCACCTAAAAAAATTATCTGACCACAACAAACGTGATATCACTTATGTTCCGGGCACGGCGTTTTGGATTAACCAGCAGACTTTCAGCAAACTTAAAGGCTTTGACGAACGTTTTCATACTTATTGGGAAGATGTCGATTTTAGCTTACGTGCCCATCAGCAAAATCTGGCCGTCGGCTATGATGAGACCACTGTGTTTCGCCACAAAATCGGTAAAACTTGCCACAAAGACCGCTTTTACACGTACGAACTTTTTCAACGTAACCGCGGCCGCTGTATGACTAAAAACAAACTTACCTCACTGCGTTTTTATTTTAACTATATCCCCGATATCATCAAATACAGCCGTGCCGATTACCGCAAAGCTTTAAGTATTTTTAATAATCACCGTTTAGCGAAAGATTAACTCATGACCCCGCAAGAAAAAAAGACACAGAAATGGCTCGGTATTTTTTGGTTTTACACTTTGATCGTTATTTTCTGGGGAGCGTGGGTGCGCATTTCGCATTCGGGTGACGGCTGCGGTGATCACTGGCCCTTATGTCAGGCCGAACTCATCCCCGATCTGACCCAGAAAAAAACTTTTATTGAATATTTTCACCGCTTAATGACCGGCGCTTACGGGCTGATCGTTTTTTATATTTTCTTTAAGCTGCGTAAACACGGCAGAGATCTCGTGCGTAAACTTAACATTTGGCTGCTGGTTTTAATGATCATCGAAGCCCTGATCGGCGCACTATTGGTTAAACTAAGCCTTGTGACCATCAATGATTCTTATTTGCGCCTTACTTTTATGATTGCGCACCAGTTAAACAGCTTTTTACTGACCGGGGTAACCTATCTACTTTTTAAAGCCATCGATCCCGCGTTTACTTTTAAGCCGTCAAAAATACTTATCTTATTTTTACTGGTTTCGGTCACTGGCGCCATTGCAGCCCTATCGGTTACACTCTTTCCGAGTATCTCACTGCTTCAGGGTATTATTGATGATTTCAGTAAAGATTCGCATATTTTTATTAAACTTCGAATCATACACCCCTTATTAGCCACAACAATTATGACCGGCTTTATGATTTGGCTTTATATAAAAAACCAAACCCGCTTTGCGCTGGAGATTTTAGCGGCTATGTTCATCGGCGTAATCACCTTGGTCACTTTAAGCCCGGTCGCCTTAAAAATTGCCCACTTAGGTTTAGCGCACTTATTATGGGCGCGTTTTCTAGGTGTAAACTGGAAAACAGCACAGCCAAACTAAAGCATGGCGCTGCTTCGTAATTCTGGAGCGCTCTTTAGTCTAGTCGCGTAGGCGAAAAAATATAACCACTCTAACCTTTAATTCATGGTTAAAAAACTGTTGTCTGCGGGTTTTGCTTTTTTCACAGAAAATAATATCGACATCGAAGACCCGCAACTGCTGGTCTGGAAAAACAAACTCGAATCTGTAAAGACCCGCCAGCAACTGATTGATTTATTTCATGTCGTGATCAGCGGCCACACCTACGATTTACAAAAACACAGCTTTGTAGCCTCATTCTACTTAATGGATGGCCATCAAACCACCAAACTAAAAATTTCTTCTGACATCGTCGTAGCCAGCCCCGAAACCGAAAAAAAACAAAAGCTCACATCTGAAATGCGGTTTTCGGGCGGCACTCCGCAACTAGCTGAAATTTTTAAAACCTACTTTTCTGACAAAGTCACAATCGAAGCTCTACACGATAATATGTTAAAATGCCGTCTGCAGCTCAACTTTAAAAATACGCACACCAAAACCAACCTGACCTTAAACTTAAACCAACACTGCGTAAGACTTCTTTCACTTGAGTCAAACTACAACGACAGTTTTTTGGCCGAAGTTAGTGATCTTTGGGTCGATCATTGCCACTTTGATGGCTCTGAGAACCGCCACCTCACCTTTAGCTTTTGTAACGAACAAATGACTTTTTATACTTTTAGATTAAAAACACAAAAAACCATCGAAGATCTTAAAAGATTTACCGATTACGATTTTTTTATCACCGAACGCTACAAACATTTAAAACCAGCGGCACCATTTTTTAAAGCGCAATTTCAAAGCGGGCTTATTACGTTTTTGTCTGTTTCTGGCGAAAACCTGGCTCGTTATGTGATTTTGAAGTAACTAAATCGTAAGTTCGTTTGATTCATACAACCGAAACAAATAACGGATCTGATCGTTGATATTTATGATCTCCATCATTTCGTATTGCAAATCGTAATCTCGAATCAGGTAGGCCGCAAAGGCTGAAACGATTTCTTGCGGGCCTTTAAGTGATCTAACAAAAACTTCGCGCTGTTCAGCATCGGGAATATGCTTTTGCACCCACTGCACCAATAGCTTTGATAGCGTCATGTATTTTGGTTTTAAGGTTTCGTCGACCTGCAAATCTTCAGGGACGATTTCACACTCGGCAATAATATAAGGTTTACCGTGCGAAGTGGTATCTTCTTGCAGAATTCTGACTTTACCCTGGCCGGGTAAAAAAATTAACAACGTGTCGTTGGGTCTTTGATCAATGACCTGCGGCAAGCCAAATCCGGCTATGGAGCGGTAGGTATCACCGTTTTCAGGCACATAGGCTAAGGCAATCGGTGTTTTTGATTCGAGTGAATCTTCGACCATCTGCAAATAACGCGGTTCAAAGATATTTAACGGCTTTGTGGTGAGCGGAAATAAATTTGCGTGCGTGAGCGGAAAAACAAAACATTTCATCTGCTTAAAAACAGTGTATCATGATAAAGATGCAACAAACCAGCAAAAGAATCCTTTTTTTCGACGGCGTTTGCCACCTCTGTAATGGTTTAGTCGATTTTGCATTACCGAAATTTAAAGTCGGAGAAATTTATTTTGCTCCCTTACAGGGCCCCACAGCTGAGACCTATCTTACACCACAAGACCTTCGTCTTGATTATGTCGTGTATTTCCGTGACGGCGTAACTCATCGTAAAACACAGGCTATTGCTTATTTACTGCAAGATATGGGTGGGCTTTATTACCTGCCAAGCATTATGTTACATATCTTGCCTTGTTTTATTTCGGATTCACTGTACCGGCTTGTCGCTAAATACCGCTATCGCCTGTTTGGTAAAGATGAAATGTGCCGCATTCCGACACCTGAAGAGCGCAGGTATTTCTTAGATTAATTGTTATAAAGATATTTGATAAATGGAATATCCGCCGGAGCCAGATCGAAGGTGGCTATTTCGCTTTCATCGACCCAGGCATGCTGATCGTGATCGACCAACAAGAACTGATCAATGGCCTTTTCATAGCGGTAGAGATGAATTTCTACCAGGCGCTGTGGATACTGGTATTGGTTGCTGTGCACATACTTAAGGCCCGATTCTTGGATAGTAAAACCAAGCTCTTCTAAGATCTCGCGCACCAAAGCCTGTGTGTGGCTTTCATTGGCTTCAATCTTACCACCGGGAAACTCCCAGTGTCCGGCACCGGAGTTTTGTTTCGCGTTACGTCTGACAATTAGATAGCGTTTTCTCACCGGGTGAAAAAGCGCTAAAGCCACAACTTGTAAGACATCTGTATTTGCCATTAAGCCCATTATCCTTGTATTATTAAATGCTATGATCGATCTGCAAAATAGTCACATTGTAATTTTCTTAGCCGGTATCGCCTTTTTTCTTTACGGCGCCTCAATGGCTTCAGGTTCACTTGAAAAATTAATGGCGCAAAGAATTACGCTTTTAATGACCAAGCTTTCAAAATCAAACGTGCTATCGATCGGTGTCGGCGTAGGCCTGACCACCATTTTGCAGAGCTCGGGTGCTGTAACCAGCATGTTAGTAGGCCTTGGCTCGGCACGTGTAATCCAGCTTCCGCAGGTAATGGGTGTGATTATCGGAACCGCCATCGGTTCAACCTTAACCGTTCAGTTAATCTCGTTTGATCTGTCACAATACGCCCTGCCGCTGTTCGTGCTCGGTTTTACCGGATTTTTTCTGGCACAAAAGCCATCGCTAAAAAACCTAAGCACCGTGATCATGGGTTTTGCCATGTTGTTTTTAGGGCTTAAAATGATCTCGATCAGCTCGCATTATTTTGCGCAGTTAGAATTACTTGCCGAATTTTTTAAAGCGATCAAAGAAAACTCAGCCTATTCGTTTTTTGCGGCGATGTTTTTCTGTGCCTTTGTTCACAGCAGTGCCATCACCATCGGTCTTGCGATGAGTCTATGTTCGGCCGGCGTTATTTCAACCCACGATGCGATCATCTGGGTGTACGGCGCCAATATCGGCACGACGTCAACAGCGCTATTTATGGCCGCAAGCAGTAACTACATCGGTAAACAAGTGGCCTGGGCCCATTTTTTTTACAAAGCCTTAAGCGTAATTATCTTCTACCCGCTGACGGCTTACTTTATTGAGTTTGTAGCCCAGTTTCAGTCAACGACTTCCCGCTTGATCGCCAATGCGCATTTTTTCTTTAATATCGGCTCTGCGATTATCTTCTACCCGTTCATTTCTAAAGGCTCACAGATAATCCAGAAAATGTTTCCTAAGTCGGCGCAAGATGAATTCGGCACCGAATACTTAGCCATGAACAACTATGAAAACTCGGCCTTAGCTATATCTTACGCGCAACGGGAGATTATGCGCACTGCTGACATCGTCTTAAGTATGTTAAAAGATTCAGTGGTGTTATTTGAACAGGAAGATCCGGTATTAATCCAGTCAATTAAAGACCGCGATAACCAGGTGGATTTTTTATACCGCGAAACAAAAATGTTTTTACTTAACACCGCCAACAATGCGGCCGTCGTAAATCAGAATGTGATGAATATGATCATGTTCATTTCAGATCTTGAACGCGCAGCAGATTCTATCGATATTAATATCAGGACTCTGGCGATAAAAAAACATGCGTTAAAGCTCTACTTTTCTGACGAAGGCTGGAACGAAATCAAACAAATGCACGCACAGGTGGTCAAAGTGGCGTCGATGGGAATCAACGCCTACGACAATCCCGCAATGTGCGAATCGGCGATCCAGTTAAAACGCGAACTTGCAAAAATCGAATTGGCATTACGCGAAAATCATATCACCCGCTTAAACAAAGGCATGCGCGATTCGATCAACACCAGTTCAATTCACCTGGATTTATTAAGCGAGTACCGCCGTATTGCTTCACTTCTTTGCAACCATGCCTACAGCACCGTTAAAGGTGTTAAAAAAGACCGCGAGCAAAAAGAAGATTTATCATGAGTTTAAATGCCCTGTATCCGCTCCTGCTATTGGTGATTTCAAATATCTTTATGACCTGGGCCTGGTACGGGCACTTAAAAACCATGAAAGATTCAGCCCTATGGATGGTGATCTTAGTCAGCTGGGGAATCGCCTTTTTTGAATATCTGTTTCAGGTGCCGGCAAACCGTTTGGGATTTGAACATTACACACTTCCACAATTAAAAATCATTCAGGAAGTGATCACCATTTTAGTATTTATTATTTTTTCAACTTTTTATATGCAACAAAGCTTTAAATGGGATTACGTCTGGGCCGGGCTTTGTATGGTCGGTGCGGTTTACTTCGTCTTTAAGTAAACCGTTATTTTTTACTATTTGGCGGATGATTCAGCGTCCAGTCCATTTTCGTGAACTCAAGGTCTAAATCATTTTCGTTTTTAATGGCCTTATCCTTTAACAACTCTGAAATCGGCGCAACGCGGATTAAATAGTTTTTTAAATCTGTGTACTCTTTAGAATCTTTCATGTGTTTTTCACGGGATTCAAAATAATCACAGACATACAGAGTGACCTCTGAAATCGAATAACTGATATTTTTATCCCAGGCTAAAAAAGCACGTGATACCTTGAGCAGTGTTTTTGCCATATTATCGGCGGTGTAATATCCCGGCGGCGGGCATCCGCGGGCGGCGCAGGCAAACGAAGTCATAAATTTAAAATCACTGTGAAACTCTTTGGCCAGCTCTTGTTCGATGTAATTAAGGCTTCGTTTTTCGCCGAACAGTTTATAAAACTTCTGATCAAAGATATCGGTAAAGCCTTTTTTGCCGTCTTTGATCGACTTCGGAAGTTTTTTACCTTTTGTCTGATCCAGTACGGCTTTAATCGCTAAAGCACCGTACAGATTTAGTAAATAGGCCTTACGCTGATCAATGCTAAACGCTTCGTACTCTGGCTTTGTAACGGCAACTAACTCCCTTAGGGTTTCAGAAAAATCCAGGCGGTTATTTTTAATCGCTAAATAATCAACGTTTGCTGGTACAGCATCATAATCAACATTTTTCTCGATCACACGCTTCCAGAGACCATAGTTATGGTCAAAGGCTGCAAACGACGAACTGACAAAAGTAGCTACTAATAAAAACGCAATTATTTGCTTCATAGCGGCTTTACCTTTTGCGTGGCCCAGATCACATCTTCAAATTCGCAAGCAAAAGCTTTTAACACGTCTTTGGCAAAGGTCTCTGGCTTAATTTTTAAATCTTCAAGCGACGCCGTTTTTACCGGCGTTCCCTTATTGGTAATATTGAGGGCAAAGTGCACCAACGTCGATACCGCCGACACACTGGCAATCGAGATTGAAAGCTTACCTTGACCTAAATAGATATCATCACCTTTACGGGTTAATTTAGCTGTTGGCACTTTCGCCTGGATCATATCTTTAATAATTGAAGCTAACAGTCTTTGCGCCATCACGCCAAACGAAAGATTTGCCGGAAAAAATTCGATCATAAAGTGCAGCATCTTATCGCCACATATTTTTGCTTCGTCGATTTTGTCTTCGAAATCCACCATATGCGAAAGAGTTACATCCGTAGGCGCAACCCACGATAACATCGCATCGCCTTTAAGGCCAAAATATTCATAACTAAAGAGCGGACGCAACTGGGAGCCATCGTATTTTTTTAAAGTCTTCGTCGGTGTCGTAACAAAAAGAGTTTTCATTTACTTCCTTAAACTGCTTAACTTTCAAAAAGATTCGAAACTGGTACCTGGTTTACACTAAAAGCACGCTTGGCACGCTGGCAGGATTCACATTCACCGCACCATTTATCGCGCGCAAAGTAACATGGCCAAATCATATCAAACGGCACATCTAAGCTCATGCCTGCCCGCACAATTTCAGCTTTTGATAACGACACCGTATAACAGTGCACATGCACTTTATTTGCGGTCGAGAACGAAAAGGCCGCATCTAAGGTCTTCATAAACCCTTCGCTGTTATCAGGAAAGGTCGTGGCCTCTTCCAGGTTAAAACCCGGTATGACTAAATTGGCATTGAGACTTTCAGCAAAACCTGCCGCGATATTTAAGAAGATTCCGTTTCTGTTTGGCACCCACACTGCTTTAGCCGTCTGGGTTGATTTTTTAATATTATCAATACCCACATCTTTTCCCGTCGGGATTTCTTTTCTCTCCGAGGTAAGTGAAGAATCACCCAGATCTTTAAACCACGGAAGTTCGATGACCTTGTGCGGGATCGCTAATTTGCTACAAATTTTTTCAGCACAAGCAATCTCTTTAACCGCTGCACGCTGGCCATAATTAAAAGTAATGGCCTGCGCAACCTTAGTAAATTTCTTTGCCGCATACAGGTTTACAGTTGAATCCAAACCTGCAGAAAGACAAACTACAGACTTTAGATCCTTCTTGGGCATTGGCTTAAATCTGACCATTTACGTACTACTTTCTGAAACCTTCAGATCTTTAATCAGAATTTGCACAGTTTGTTTATTCCTGAAGTAGTTCCATTGAATTTCACCAAGAATATCATAAATCTGGCCAGCTGCGAGTAGTTCACGTTGAGACGAGCTTGGAGAAAAAAGTAACGCGTCTACAGAGTTTTTTTCGTCCCAAAATTGTACTTTCAGATGCCCGCCTTTTAACTGCGTCAACTTATTTAAATTTAGTTTATTAAAGCGAAACAGCGGCGTGGCAAAACCGACACCATACGGGCCGATATGATCATACCACTTCATAAAATGCGAATTTACCTCGGATAGATTGGCGGTCACATCAAAATCGATTTCAACTTCGCGTTTATCAAGCTTTAACTGCTGATAGAACTTTTCTAAGTTCGCTACTAATTCCTGCTGGCTGGTCGCATGTAATTCAAAACCGGCGGCAGCCGAGTGACCACCAAAACGGTTCAGCGCACTTTGTGAAAAACTTAACGCATCGACCAGACTTGATTCATGCCCGGGAGGCAGCCGTCCTGAACCCACGATCATGCCTTCAGAGTTTTGTGAGCCGACAAACGCCGGTTTATTAAACTCCTGCGATAATTTGGTCGCAATCAGGCCGATAATTCCGCGGTGAAACTCTTCGCTTGCGACGAAAATAAAATCTTCTTTCGACCAGTCTTTAAGAAGGGCCAACGCCTTACCCTCGGCATCAGATTGCAGCGCCTGACGGGTCTGGTTGTTTTTTAAAATCTGATCAACCATACTTCTGGCCTGGGTAAGATTTTTTTCCAGGTAAATATGAATCGGTAATATTTCAGATTCCATGCGCGACAGCGCATTAAGCTTTGGCGCGAATTTAATTGATACATCCTGTGAAGAAAGCGGTCTACCGGTAAGCTCAAGGGCTTCCATTAACGCCTGCAGGCCCACTTTTTGGGTGTTCTGTAAGACCACCATGCCGTGTTTAACCAGGACGCGGTTATCATCCACCAGCGGAACCATATCGGTTAAGGTTCCGATACAGAATAAATCCAATAAATCCTTTAAGTCCCATTCGTTACTTGGCAAATTGGGGTCTTCGGTAAAAGCACGTTTTAAAGCGCGCGCCAGATAAAACGCAACCCCTGCGCCGCACAAGTAACCAAGACCGCTGGTGCAGGCCTTTTGATTGGGGTTAATGATACAATAGGCGTCTGGCAGAGTTTCACTTGGTAAATGGTGATCGGTTAAGATCACGTCGATATTCAGTTCATTAGCTTTCTCAAAAGCTTTGTGCGATGTAATGCCCACATCGACTGTGATAATCAAATCAATACCGATCGTCTTTAGTTCTTCAACCGCGTGTGGGTGAAAGCCGTAACCATCACTTAAACGTTTTGGCTGATAATAACTCACATCTTTAAAGCCTAAGTTTTCCAAAGCCTGTTTTAAAATACCAAGCCCCGATGTTCCATCTAAGTCAAAGTCGGCATAAATGCAGATTTTTTCATTATTGATGTAGGCTTGCTTGATACGTGCGACAGCCTTATCCATACCTAACAATAGAAACGGATCTTTTAGTAAACTCAATTTTGGATTTAAAATGGAATCAATCTGCGATTCATCATAGCCCCGAGAAGTGAGCAGGCGCCCGATCAACTCAGGGTATGGTTTTTGGCTATCTGATACAGATATATTTTTACTCTTATCTTTCCAGATAGCCATCGTCCAGCTCCCTTACCTGCAAGCCTTAAGCTTTTGCAGGCGCAGAAGAAGGTTTAAAAATGTTATCCATAATCAGGATAAACGGAGCAGCGACGTAAATTGATGAATAAACACCAAATACGATACCGACAGATAAGGCAAACGCGATATCTGCCACAACGCCATCAGCAAAAATCAATAAACATAATGCTGAAATAAACACTGTACCCGATGTGATGATCGTACGGCCTAACATGTCGTTGATCGATTTGTTGATCACAAATCTAAAACCGCGGTCACGGTACAGATGTTCAGTTTCACGGATACGGTCAAACACCACGATCGTATCGTTCAGCGAAAAACCGATAAGAGTTAAGATCGCCGCCATGATCGGGATATTTACTTCTTTACCAACTGCGATAAAGATCGCAAGTGTGATCACCGCATCGTGGAATAAACACACCACCGCGCCCGGTGAGAATTTATAATCGAAGCGTAATGCTACGTAAATAAAGATCACTAGGAGACAGTAAAATACCGCTAAAAACCCGTTACGTTTTAACTCGGCACCTACCTGTGGACCAACCGTATCAACACGGCGGATTTCAGGGCCCTGCGCAGAAAACGTCGTATTGATTTTATCTCTTAACGAAGCAATTGATGCATTTAATTTTTCGTTAGTTTCTTTATCTGTCGCGCCTTTTTCACCCTGGAAACGGATGATGAATTCATTGCCTTCACCGAAAGCTTGCACGCCGACTTCACCTAAGCTTAAGCCTTCTAAAGAAGAACGAACCTGGTCGATATTTACAGTCTGTGCAAATTTAACCTGAAGCTCTGTACCGCCTTTAAAGTCGATACCGTAGTTAATGCCTTTGATTGCGATGTAAGCCAAAGAAATGATTGTTAAGATTAGCGAGATACCGCCGAAAATGCCGACTTTACCTACGAAATCAAATTTTCCAAAAGATTCTTGTGTGTTGTTTTTTCCCATTGTCGTATTTTCCTTAAATTAAACCGAAATCTTTTTCATGTTAAAACGGTGAACCAAGTTATCAACCACAACTTTTGAAACGAATACGTTTGCAAAAATAGTTGTTGCGATACCCGCAAGTAATGTCACCGCAAAACCTCTTACCGGACCGGTACCGAAGTACAATAACACTAACGCCGTCGCAGAAGTTGTTACGTTTGAATCGATGATCGCTGACATGGCCTGTGCATAACCATCCTGAATCGCCGCTTTAATGCCGGCCCCTTTAGCCAATTCTTCTTTAATACGCTCAAGGATTAACACGTTCGCATCGACTGCAAAACCTACCGTTAACGCCATACCGGCGATACCCGGTAAAGTTAAAGTTGCTCCTAAAGAACCTAAAATCGCAAACACCGCAATAACGTTTAATAATAGCGTTACTGCTGCGATCAAACCTAAGCCTTTATAGTACACAATCATAAAGATCATAATTAATAACGAACCGACGATGGCACCAGTGCGGGCTTTGTTTAAAGCATCAGCCCCAAGTGAAGGACCAACACGGCGTTCTTCTAATTGCTCTAACGTTGCAGGTAAAGCACCGGCACGTAAAGCTGTAGAGATAAGCTTTGCTTCATCCATCATTTGCTGTTGGTCACCGGAACGGCCTAACGTGATAACCGCTTGTCCGTTCGGGATTTTTGAATTGATGTTTGGCGCAGTTTTTACAACCTTATCTAACACGACCGCCATTTGACGGTTGATGTTTTTCTCGGTTAAGTCAGCAAATTTGCCAGCACCCGATGGGTTAAAGCGCAAGGTCACTTCCGGAGAACCGTATTGGTCAAATGAAACACCGGCGTTATCTAAAGATTCACCGCCAAGATCAGTGTTTGTTTCTAATAAAAACGGTGTACTGCCAGCTTCCATAGTTTTGGCATTCTGACCTTTTTCAAAATAAACTACGGTATTAGGCGGTAATTGCGCTTTTAAGTCATCGTTAATACGCTTAACGTATTCGGTGTACTTTAAAGTCGCCATTGAGTAATTACCCGCTTTTTCAGCGTCGTCGATCATCTTACGGATTTCATCCGGAGATTTGGCGTAAGACACTAACATGAAATCTAATTTAGCCGTGGTGTTGATCAGCTGTTTTGCTTTTTCGGCATCAGCAAGACCAGGTAACTGGATCAAAATACGGTCAGTACCTTGTTGTGTGATCGACGGCTCGGCCACGCCGAACTCATCGATACGGTTACGGATAGTTTCAATCGCCTGGCGGATCGTGTTTTGTTTTTGATCCAACATGTAGGCATCGTAGTAGCGGATCTCAACTTTTTCTGCAGTTGTTGAAATAACCTGTAAAGCACCCGTGTAGTTTTTATTGATCAATGCTTCAACACGTTTTGCGTTGTCGGCAGAGTCAACTAATACGTCTAAACCACCGTTTTTTGCGTTATCAGTGTTAAAACCTTTTACCGGAATGTTCTCTTTAGCAAAGTCAGCAGCCAGAACCGTCGTTTGGCGGTTAACCGTCGTAACAAGTACGCTTTCAACATCAACGCCCATCACTAAGTGGATACCACCTTGAATGTCCAAGCCGTAATTGATTTTTTTAGCCGGCCACCACGCAAACTTTGTGGTGTCGATAAAGTTAGGAGCGATGAATAGCGCGGCTAACACTAAAGCAATACCAGCTGTCCATGTTCTCAGTCGTAGATTTTCCATGTTGTCTGTCCTTTTGCGTGTCTGCGACACGACTTTCCCTCTTTGTTATTGTTTTTAAAATTTTAAGATTACTTAGCCGGCTCAGCTTTTTGTAATGCTGATTGCAACATTGTGATTTGCGAACGAAGAAGTTTGATCGTCACTCCGTTAGCGATTTCAAGGTTTGCAATTTGTTCATTTAAGCCTGTGATTTTACCTAACAAGCCGGATTGAGTAACAACTTGGTCACCCACTTTTAAACTTGATAAAAAGTTTTGTTGTTCTTTATGACGTTTAGCCTGAGGACGGATCAAGAAAAAATAAAATACAACAACGATAGCAAGCATTGGAACAAATTGCATCCAAGCCGGAGGTTGTTGTGCAGTAGTTGTTGCCGCAGCAGTTGTTGCTTCTTGCGCGAATGCGCCAAGGTTCATGACTAATAATTTCAGTAACATATATGGTTCCTTTTTACTTTCTTAGTTTTTTAAAAAACTCAAAGTAAAATTGAACACTTAAACGCGTAAACGATCAAGATACCTTAATCGTTTTTATCAGATTTTATAAATCGCGTTAGGCAGAAGTCTCTGTACTCTTCCCATCTGCCTTCATCTAAGGCTTGGCGGGCTTTAGCCATCACCGACATATAAAAATGCAGATTATGAATTGTATTAAGACGAGATCCTAAAATTTCACCACTTAAAAACAGATGGCGAAGGTACGCTCTTGAATAGTTTTTGCACGTATAACAGTCACATTCCGGATCTAATGGCCCCGGATCTTCTTTGTATTCTTGGCGTTTGATGCTGACTTTACCCTGCCAGGTATAGAGAGTCCCGTTTCTTGCCACTCTTGTAGGCATAACACAGTCAAACATATCCACGCCGGAATCAATCGAAATAATTAAATCAAGTGGAGTTCCCACGCCCATTAAATAGCGTGGCTTATTTTCAGGCATTAACGGCGCGATTTGCGGCAATAACTCGTGCATGAGGTGAATCGGTTCGCCGATTGAAAAACCGCCCAAAGCATATCCCGGAAGATCAACACTGGTCACTTGCTCTAGCGAGTACTTACGGTGCTCGAGCGATAGGCCTCCCTGCACGATCCCAAAAAGCAGGCTCTCCGGTCGCTGCATGGCTTTGTGCGAACGCACTAACCAGCGGTAGGTCAGATCCATCGATTTTTTGATCTGCTCGTCAGTGGCCGGATAACCAAGACATTCATCAAAGGCCATAATGATATCCGCACCTAAATCCATCTGGATTTCCATGGATTTTTCAGGAGATAAAAAGTGTTTCGCACCGTCTAAGTGTGAACGGAATTCAACACCTTCTTCAGACATTTTACGTAAGCCCGATAGCGAGAAAACCTGAAACCCGCCCGAATCCGTCAGGATCGGACCGTGCCAGTTCATAAACTTATGCAGGCCACCCATTTTTTTAACTAATTTTTCGCCCGGACGAAGATGTAAGTGATAGGTGTTACCCAGAACAACCTGCGTGCCGCAGTCTTTAAGCTCTTCAGGTGTCATCGCCTTAACTGTGGCTTTGGTACCGACCGCCATAAAGGTCGGCGTTTCAAAACTTCCATGATGGGTCATGTAAGTCGCGCGGCGCGCACGACCTGATTTTTTATGTAATTTGAATTCGCCTAACTTCATCTTTTCGCTCATAAGATGAATGGGTATAGCTTAAAAGTTGACTCGGATACAGCTTATTCTGGCAAAAGAGGCCCTGGCCGCATACAGCGGCTGTCCCCTTTTAAGCATGTGCTGAAGTGTTTAGCTTTTTGGCGCGCACGCGATTACCAAAATAACTGCGGTGTCCCCAAAGGCGCGATCCCGGAAGCAGCATAAACATCACTTTATGAAACATAAATTCCGGCAAGAATTTGCGTAAAATCGAAAACACCACAGCATCAAGTGTGACCCGCAGTCGAAGGGGGGGATTTTTTCTCTGTAATAACTTCTCCACCTTATGCGCGATCGATTCTGGAGTGGCAAACGCCCACTTCATCAAAGATTCGATGAAGGGCGACATTGAATTATAGTACTCCGAATGCGGGCCTTTAAGTTTTGCTGATAGTTTTGCTTTTTTGGGAAGCAAAATATTCTTAAAAGAATCGGAATTAATAAATCCCGGCTCAACCAAACTAACTTTAATACCGTAGGGCTTGGCTTCGTACCACAGCGATTCAGTCGCGCCTTCCAGCGCATGCTTAGAGGCCGAGTACGAGCCCATGGTTGGCATCGAGACCATACCGCTGACCGATGAAATATTAATAATGTGCCCGTTCATTTGCTCCCGCATTATCGGAAGCACCGAGCGGATTAAAGACATCGGTCCTAAATAATTGGTTTCAAGCTGAATCATTTCTGATTCACGGTCCATATGCTCAACCACAGAACGGTAACAGATACCTGCGTTATTCACCAGGATATCGATCCGCCCCCAGCGATTGGCAATTTCATTTACTAACGCCAAAACATTGGATTCATTCGTCACATCAAGCTCACGCACTAAAAGCGAATCAGATTCGGGAAACATTTCGCGTAAGTGATCAAGCCGGTGGGCACGCGCGGTGGCTATGATTTTGTAGTGCGGATTTTTGGCAAGAGTTTCCACCAGCGCTTTTCCAAGCCCTGTGGCACACCCGGTGATCAACACCACTTTCTGCGTCATATTCTTCGACGAACTCAAGCTACATCGCCTTTCGGTCTTCTGTAATTCGGTGCAAGACCTCTTTAAACTGATTTGAAGTAATCGGTTTGGTTAAAACCTCAATGCGCCGCGATTCAGTGTCTAAGATATCTTCGACTCCTTCTTTATCAACCGAAGAGATCAGGATAATGGGAGGGGCTTCCTGATCATCGGCGAAAATATTTTCGATGAAGTCCAGACCCGTGTCTGAACCCGCTAAGAAAACGTCTGTGATAATGAAGTCAAAGAACTGGCCGGATGAAATTGACTTTTCATACTGGATTTTTGCCTCTTCGGCACTGACCGCCCAACAAATTTCGGCAATATTTGCACCTAAATTTCGGCGCAAGATATCCGCCCAAAGTGGCTTGTAAGCTAAATCGTCTTCGATAATTAATACCCTGTAAACCATAACACACTCTCTTTCAACAAGAGCTGTAAGATGTGGCACGTTTTAAATCGCTACTTCCTGCTCATTGACATATTCACCCTCGGCTAAGCTCCAGTCTGTACGCCCTCGTTTTCGGTGATCCGACTTTTTTTGACTGAACAATCTACGTTTCATTTTTCGACTTGCAGCGGTGATCGTTTCCCAGCACTCATCTCCTGACGACATGACATAAACTTTTCGGTGTAGCCACGGCGCATGCGCCTCTATGTGACATTTGAACTTGTCGCCGTGATTTTTGGAGGTGATTTCTTTTTTACAGTACAGGTCGACAAATAAATTATTTTTTTGTGCGAGCCCGCCAAACATCTCCGTAATATAACCTTCGATGTTAAATCTTAAGTAATCAGGAACCTCTACGTGTGAGAAATGCAAGTTAATGGTCATAATTTCCTCCTTGATCTATGCCGTACCTTAAGTCTGTGGGGTAAATTTGGGATTAAGATTAAAATGATTTGAAGAATACGCAAAATCGCTGTATTTTTTAGATATTATTGCGCATAAAACCGACGATAAGATCTAAATAATCGTTTATTTGGATTATAATCGTTCTCAGGGCAAAACTAAGGGCATTGTTTAATGGCAAAGATATTGTGCATTGAAGACAGTCAGGATTTTGTGATCTATCTTACTTCGGTATTAAAAGACCATACATTGTCTTTTGCCCCGACCTTAAGCGACGCGTTTAAATATGTGCAAAACGGCCGTGAAAGTTTTGATCTGATTTTGCTCGACGTATCACTTCCTGATGGTAACGGCATTAAAGCGCTGTCACAATTTAAAGATGCCTTTAGTGCTAAAAATATCCCGATCATTATCTTAAGCGCTGACAACGATATTCTGAGCAAAGTGGCAGCCTTTGGTGTCGGAGCAGATGATTATATCGTAAAACCACCCCATTCTGCCGAATTAAAAGCCCGCATCGAAGCCAGACTTCGCACCGCACAGGCGCAGGCTAAAGACACCCAATTTATCAAGCTCGGAAACCTGGTGATCGACTCGGACAAGATGAGCGTGCAAATTCAGTCGGCTGACAAATTAGAAAATATCGATTTAACACCGTCTGAATTTAAACTGTTAAAAATTCTCTCGACCCGTCCGGGTCAGGTTTACTCGCGTGATTATCTTATTGATCATGTCTGGGGGATTTCAAAACACATCACCGAACGGACAGTAGATGCGCATATCTCACACTTACGTAAAAAGATTGCGGCGAGCACCGCCAAAGTAGAAACCGTACTTGGTGCCGGCTACAAAATCGAAGTTAAAGCCTGAATTAATTTTTAAATATAACTGCGATAGTCAGGGAAACTCTGTTTCATCTGACCGAGCATATTTTTGCCGTCATTAAGATAATCGACCACTTCATGATGCAAATCCGCCGATGACATTTCGGGGGTTCCCTTGACGTCACGTGAAATTTTACGCGAGCGCTGGGCGAAACGGCTAAATCCTACCAGATCTGCAGAGCCAGCAATTTTGTGTGAGCCTTTTGAGACCTCAACAAGTTCACCGGAGTTAAGGCTTGTGGCCACATGGGTCAATGATTCTTCAAGAGTAATAAAAAAGCGGGCTAAAATTTTTAACGCAACGGTCTCATCCGTATCTTCTTTAAGTTGGATTAAACCTTTTGGGTCGAAATCCTTTACCGCTTTAAATTTCGTCAAAATATCTTGAAATTGCATAATACCCCTCGCACATGCAGCATATCAGTCTTAATCCGACTAAACCATGTCCAAATAAAGGACGTTTGAAGGTCATTTGAAGATTTCTTCAAATGAAATTATTATTAATATCAAACTACTTCAACTACTATAATATGAGATGAAAGCTTCAAGACGAATTTACAACCGTGTCATCATGAACCTAAGCCACCATGTCAACCAGTTCCAAAGATTTATTCTATGGGCTCCGGTATTGACTTTAATCTGTGGCTTGGGATTTTGCTATTATATCTACACCCACTTAAAAGAGCGTGATGATTTTATCCAGAAAACAGTCTTTACCCAGACGGCCCGTGAAGAGCTGACCAAGATTGATCTGTTGTTAACCAACAGTATTTTAAAGATCCAGAGTTACGAAAATAATCTGGAAGAACGCCCGGCCAATTTTATTAAAGACGAACCTTACCTGGATCTGGTTCTGCGCCACACCCTGTTTCAGCGCATGACTATTATCCGTGAAGAGGGAAATCAAAGCTACCGCGCCCTTTTACGCGTAAACACACCGGATTCAAGCTTGCCTGAACCCAAATCTGATTTTCTGAAAACGCCGGAGATTAAAGGCATGTTTCAGGAGTTAAAAAATACCTCAGGCCTGCTGACGACTTTAGTTTATGAAGTCAATAACCGTCCGTACTTATCAGTGGCATTGCGCTCACGCATACACCGTAAAATTTATTTTTTATTTACCACACCACTCAGTAACCTTTTTAACCAGACGCAGATTACTGAAGCCGGAAGTATAGTCGTTAAAACCGAAAATAACCCCAAATCGTGGATTATCAAAACCGAAGATGACGGATCAAAAACCATCAGTAAATATATCCCCAAGCCGACTCCGGATCTATTCAACGTTCACTTTACCAATTCGCTACCGCAGTCAAACGTAAGACTATCTATTGATTTTAAATACTCTCCTATTAAAACCAATTTTATGTCGCCGGAAAACACTGCCGCCGCACTTGGTATACTTCTGACCCTGGTGATTTCGTATTTGATTTACCATTTAATCCACCAAAACCGCATGGCTAACAGGTTGATTGTAAGTAAGACCTTAGACTTAGAAAAAACCGCGCACGATCTGCAGCAGGCCTTAAACAGCAAAGCCCATTTCTTCGGTAAAATATCGCACGAAATCAGAACGCCATTAAATCTTATTCTTGGCATGATAGATTTAAGCAGCGAAGCCAACACCGACAAAGTCGTACAGAACTATTTAAAAACGATGCACACCTCAGGAGAACATCTGCTTTCGATGTTAGATGATTTGATCGAACTGGCGCAGGCTGAAAAAAATGAAATGACTTTTCAAGAGCGCAATATCTATCTGGCTCAGTTTCTCGGCGATGTGGTTAAGCTGGCCGGACAGGATTGTAAACATAAAGGTTTAAATATCTATCTGCACCTGGATAAATCAATGCCAGCCTGTGTGATCACGGACCCGAACCGCTTACGCCAGATCCTATTAAATCTGTTACGTAATGCCTCAAAATACACTCTGCAGGGCCATGTGATCTTGGCGGTACAGGCACAGGAAAGTTTAATCTCAAATAAAGTAAAACTCAAATTCGAGATCAAAGACAGCGGTATTGGCATACCTTCAGATAAGCTCAATAAAGTTTTTGATGCCTTCTTTCAGGTCGAAAATTCTAAAACCTATGCCGAAGGCGGTGTAGGCCTTGGTTTATCTATCGTAAAAGATATCGTTAAAAAGATGCAGGGTAAAATTTCGGTGAACTCTTCACCAAACCAGGGCTCAGTGTTTACAGTTGAATTAGAATTTTCACGTCCAGAACGCACAAACTGGTATGAAATCTATAAATCCCATGACACGACTAAATACACAGCGGTGTTATTATCGCGTGATCCGCTGTTACAGAAGTCTTTTGCCTCTCTGGCGTTTCACTCAAACATTGAAGAAATTGTTTTTATCAATGAAGATTTTGCGAAAGTCCTGCTGATGACTGATCCTCAGCGTAATTACTGGATCGTGCATGATCCGGAAACCGCGACAATGGATTTAGATATTCTGGCTAAGACCTTTGGCCGCCACCTGTTTGTCTTAGGCCCAAATAAACATATCGCCAACACATCCTCGGCAATGCTGATCAACTATATGAACAATGTGCCGTTTTTACCCTATGAACTGCTCACGATGAACGGTTTTTCCAGCCGCAGCCGTCAACGCAAACACCTGACCCCATCGACAGCCGTTAAAGCAGCGGCCAATCAGATCGAAACGCTAAAACAGCAAGAAGTCATTCCGAAAGAAAATCTTTCCATTATTGTGGCCGATGATGATCACGGTAATATCGAATTATATAAAGCCTACTTTGCAAAATCTGAATGGCAGGTGTGTTATAACTACGATGGCGAAAGTGCGTGGAAATCTTTTGAACGCAAGCTTCCGGATTTACTGATTTTAGACGTGCGGATGCCTAACATGGACGGCTTTGAATTACTTGAAAAAATCAGAGCCTACGAAAAACAGCGCAATATTAAACCTATTCCGGTGATCTTAGTGACCGCCGATTTACTGGATTACACCGCTCGCACCGCTAAAACATTTGATGATGTCACGCTGTTGTCAAAACCAATCAAGAAAAAACTTTTATTTGATACGATTCACTCGGTATCGATGAATTACAGGTAAATACCTACTTAAGCCAAACCGAAAAATCGCCGTAGCTGAACAGTTTAAACCTTCGTTCAATCGCCCAGGCATAATTTTTTTTGACATTTGCCAGTGAAGAAAACCCCGAAACCAGTGCAAGCAGTGTTGATTCGGGCTGGTGAAAGTTAGTCATTAAACGGTCGACGACCAAAAACTGACTTCCCTCTTGCAACAGCAGCTCAGAAGCGCCGGATAATTTTTCGGTGCGGGCTGCGGTTTCCAGGGTTCTGGTTACAGTCGTCCCCAGAGCCCAGACTTTACCACCAGCTGCTTTTGCCTGCTTGATCACCGCCCACACGGCCTCTGGAATGTCGTAAACTTCAGCGTGCATTTTATGATCGTCTAGGTTTTCAACCTTAACTGGCAAAAAGGTGCCCAAGCCCACGTGTAAGGTGATTTTTTCTACCTTTACACCTTTGGCTTTTAACGCAGCTAAATCGCCATCAGAAAAATGCAAACTTGCGGTAGGTGCGGCAAAACTACCTGGCTTTTCGGCCCAGGCGGTCTGATACCATGATTCGTCGGCCTTAACATTGTGGCGTTCTTCGCGGGCTTTCTGAATATACGGCGGAAGCGGCAATTCGCCAAACTGCTCAAAATCAGCTTCAGTTAATCTTGGACTTACTTCGACCAGTTGCGGGAGCCCTTTTTCTAATAGCTTCATTTTCGCGCCATTAGGCAAAGTAATCTCATCGCCGACTTTATATTTTTTTGAGGGAAATAAAACTTTTTGCGTACCGTTTGGAAGTTCTTCTAAAAACAATATTTCCAGATCACCGGCAAACACACGGCGTTTTAACACTTTGGTGTCGTTTAATACCAGCACATCGCCGGCCGGGATTTTCTCGATTAAATCCGCCATAGTGATTTCCGAAGGCTCACCGTGCGCATCGACAAACATCACCCGCGTCGGGCGCGAAGGGCTGGTCGCAATCAGGTCTTCGGGAAAATCATACTTAAGATCGGAAAGTTTCATAGACTGTGATCTAACACAAATAAAAAAAAGCGGAAAGCTTTTTAGGCTTTCCGCTGAAGATTAAGTTAGGGAACCACCAAAACCCAACTTATTCTTACTTATGTCATCTATTATTTTTTTGCTTTACCGGCACTCTCTCTGCCACCGTGACCCAGAGGGAATAGATCACTAGGCTTGAGTAGAACCCGCAAAAAATTAAAACTTCACTTAATTCGAAACTCACTTGAAACTCCTTCTTCGTTCGTCTCTGCTCTGTTACCCGTCGCCTTCCTTGGCAACTTGTGTGACGACTTCGGAAACAGCCATCCTAGCTGTATGCACCCTTAGTCGTTCTTTCGGGAGCGTCCTTGCTCTTAATGGTTAGATGTTTTTGGGGTATTTGCGGGTTAAAAAAAGAGCAAAAGAAATACAAATCCCGACCATAATCTAGGCTTATGGTTTAGGCTATCTGGCTATAAACATTCTGGAGTTTTTAAGGGCGCGGGCCGGCCGCTTAGGGCTTAGCCGGGCTTTTTTTGTTCTGTTCAACCTGGGTTGCAATACCGCGGATTTTTGCCTGCTGCTCCGGTGGCAGCGACTTTAAAAATTCACCCGGGTTTTGTAAGGCTTTTTGCAAAAGCTGATTCATCTTAACGGTATCACCGCCACTCATCTGTTTAACGGTGGCCATAATATCCGCAGAAACATCATAAACTTCCCCTTTTAACCGCTGATCACCACCCACCGCCTGCAGCGCAAAACTATCGGCCTGCTGCGCTTTCGGGTTATCTTTAAGAAGTTCTGCACGTTTAGATTCTGAGCGCATCATATCTTGCACATCTTTTAGGGCGGGATCAAGGTCGTCTTCAGCAAAACTCACAGTTGTCGATAACAGACCGACCGTTAACATCAAAATTAAGAATTTAAACATCGCAAAATCCCCCGAAAAAGAACTATTCTGCCAGAGAGGCCGTCAGATATTCTATGGATTTTTAATTTTTCGCATAATGAGACAGGTGCGATGTCGTTGACCGCCCTATTACCTTTTGCTTTAATTTAAAAAGTGCGCGCGAATGGTGGAATTGGTAGACACGTACGTTTGAGGGGCGTATGCGCAAGCGTGAGGGTTCAAGTCCCTCTTCGCGCACCAATTGTTTCACGCATTCTAAAGACAACAACGAGACCGGAAAGAAAAGTTATTACGGCAACTAGCGGCTCTTCTCACTTAACAGTTTATCACACAGCGCAAGTCACTAAAAACAAGTAGT
>NZ_JBJKJG010000008.1:0-203565 GCF_056175625.1 Bdellovibrio sp. SBM16
CTTTCTTAGCACCATTAGAACTTATCACATGGCGCGGTTTAAGGGGAGCAGGTCACACTCACTACGGCTAGAAATCAAATTCTAAAGATTGATTGGAAGCCTATTGAAATGTTCCCCCAAGAAGCAAAAAGATTTAAAAACTAAACTCTCAGAAGCTCTTAAAACTACTCATCCACTTATTCTGAATTAATAAAAAGGATAAGAAATGAATAAAAGAAAAGTATGTCTATATGCTCGTGTAAGTACTCAAGATCAAACAACAGGTCTTGAGTCACAAGTAAGAGCTTTAAACGAGTATTGTAGACTAAATAATATAACTGATTTCGAGCTATTCGCTGACGAGGGAATTAGCGGCACTAAATCATCACGCCCAGCTTTAGATCGTATGATGAAAGCAGTAAGGGATAATGAAGTTGATTGCGTAGTGGTCTATTCGTTTTCACGATTTGCTAGGTCTACAACGCATATGTTGAATGGCCTTGAAGAAATGAAAAAGGTAAATACTAACTTTGTTTCTCTAACTGAAAAAATTGATACAAGTTCTCCGATTGGGAAAGCTATGTTCGTGATTATTTCAGCTATTGCAGCTTTGGAACGTGATTTAATCGCAGAGCGTGTAAAGAACGGATTAGCTAATGCCAGAGCGAAAGGAAAGTTAATTGGTCGCAAGAAGCTAAGAGATTCAGACCTAATTAGAAAGCTATTAAAAGCTGGCATGACTTATCGAAATATAGCGATCATCGCAAAATGTTCTCATGGCTCTGTTCATCAAGAAAAACTAGCTATGAAACGTGATGAAATGATTGAACAGCAAAAGCTTTTAGAGAAACAAAAGTTAGAAGAAGAACAATTAGTAAGTGCTTCAGTGCAATTCCCAACAGAAGGCTAATTCTACTGTTGTTATATAAGACAAACGAAAAAGACCGCTTCTTTCGAGGCGGTCTTTTTTTTTGTTAAGATTAATCTAAAGTCTGACTAAGATTGAAGTGATTTTGGACAATTTCAATTTTCACGACAAGTAGTTACTGAATATTCACTACGATTATAGTAAGCGCCAAAAATCATCAAATTCAAATCGATGTATTTTAATCTTGAGCGGTCGCGGAAATGTCTGAACTCGACGTGAACGGATGCGTTTATAGGATCAGATACAAACTTTTCTAATATATATTCATCCAAATGTATTGGAATCCAAACTGCTTTAATTGCTTGAGCATCAGTTACTAAAGCTTCTAATTCGTGGTATTGACCGACCTGTTTGCAGTCCCCCGTGTTGTAATCTTTTTCGAGGCATTTTCCTGATAAGCTAAAATATAGATCTATTTTATTTTCAAAAACTTGATTGTTCCAGATATTCTTATGGGTATATCCAGTCTGGAAAGCTAATTTATTATCTTTTACGTAGCGATCAGAAGTGGGCTCATCCTTTAGAAATGAGTATGTGTTCTGCTTATACGGTCCTTGTGGAGTACAAGTCGTCCTAGCCTGTGTTTGAAGGCTACAAATGACAGTAACAAGTGTCAGAATAATTTTTTTCATATTAAAAAAGACTATTCCAAGATGAACACATGGTCATCAACCAAATCCTTTTAGCTTAATAGCTAACCCCCAGAGCTGGGGGTTAATAGCCTATAAAGCCGTTTAGGCTAAAACTCAGTACTTTTTAAGGCAAAGCATCGGGTGACCCATACCCCTGATTTCAGGAAAAATCAGGGGTCCCTTAAAATCAAGAAGCCAATTGTCATATATACGTTTTCAGCCTTAGTGAGATTTGAATTCTATACAAAAGACCATAGTGAATAAAGCTTACTTAAGATACTATTACAAAATGAGTCACAGCGGTTTTTTTATATTTTTAGGTGCGCTATTTTTAAATTTACATTTAGCGAGCGCGTCCTCGCTTTTCATTAGTTATAGCTCGTATAAAAAACTTAACAGCATAGAAAGAAAAGCATATATAAACAATGTCAGAAAATTAACCGCAGATTTTGAAAAAATTAATTTAAAAAATTTAGATATTTCAGAAAATAAAAATATCTATTTTTTATTGATGACATCTATAGCATATGCCGATGCAAACAAGACTTGTTTAATTGGTGGTGTTGAACAACCCCTAATCGCTGATAAGTGTTCTACCAGAAACAATGAGTGCCCGAATCAACCGAATTCGTTTAAATGCGGTGCAATTTTTGGTTCAGCTTGTATTGATAGAGTCCCTATATCGTCTATATCAGATCGCTGTTTAATAGAATCACAAGATATACGAATTAGCATAGAAGATTACACAAAATTTACTGAAACAGCAAATTCTCTCATAGCTAAAAACTGCCAAGCCGATACGATTTCAAAATCTAAAGACGGCTGTAAGAACATTACTTCTAAGCTCGATGCTCTAAAGCAGTTTTATAATCAAAATACAGGAACGAACACAGTTGGAAATTCTCAGGGTGGTAGCCCCTCTGCAAATTGTGTAAAAAAAACAAATCCTTCTGATGAGTGTATTAGCGGCTCACTTGCAATGAAGCCGATGGCAATTCCTTGCACTGATGCGGAACGTAGAACCAATGAGCCAAACTGTCGCGATTTTTATTTAGTTATGTGTCGAGATGGCTATTTCAGTGAAATATACAGCGGAGAAAAGTTGGCGCTTTTAAAATATTTAAATGCACACAAGACAGATTCTGAGGTGGCGGGGTTTCAAAAAAGTTTAAATTTTACAAGTACTGAGAGTCTGATCAATCAAATTACGCGAAACAATGATGACCAGAATATTTTATTACTAGGCGTGACAAAAGACAAAGCTGAGGATTTTTTAAAATTCACAATAAAATACAATAAAGATCAGAATTTTTGCGATAATAATGAAAATATGAATAAAGCTTTTTTAGATCAAAAAAAGATGGATGACGAATGCGAAGAACAGAATAAGACATTCAAAAAAACCAAAAAATCATTTAGCGACTTAAAGTCTATTGGAGCATCCAACAACGATGTTCTTTCAGACGCCGCTAAAGCTTGTGAAAGTGGACAAGCTCCTAAGCTTTCTGCTATAAAACTAATTTTAACCCCGACTAATACTAAGCTAAGACAACTAGAGCCAAGCCTTATACCGATAGGAATCAAAGAAAGTAATGAGGGTACATTACTAGAGTATTTAGATAGTACTGGGGTGTACAGCACTGCTCAAGTTATACAAACAAAAGCTGGGCAGCCTCAGCTGAAATCATCGTTTGGTGATACTATGTATGACATGAGTATCGAAACGGTTCATAGCTGCAAAACTGCAAACTTTTATGAAGCCAAAAGCTACAGCAAGCATCCGGAATGTACTGCTTTGTCTAATCCAAAAGGCTTTTTAAGCGGATCATCAAAAGTAAAACCAAACGTGATTCCAAGTGGCTCAGCTGGACAATCTCGTTAATACTATTTTCAATTGGGCCAATAACACTAGCTACATGATTAAATGATTTATCGAAAGCCACTGAAAAGTGGCTTTTTGTTTTTAGCTCGCGAACAAGGATCGAACATTGTGGCCACAAGCCACAATCGTTAACAAGAAACTCAAATTTCGACTGATTTAGGAAAAATCAGTCGATCTATTTAGGATTCTATAAATTGTAATTGGGATATTTATCAGATGAGCCCTTATTATCTCGTGAAATGTCTATACCTATCAATTAACTGAAAAATTATAATCATTTTATTCTTTAAATTTTGATTATATATAATCGACTTAATGGCTCGTTAAATTTGTTATGACGTCCGGATTCTGGAAATAGACTTCAAAGTAAAACATTTCTTGAAATAACAAGAGCGTTTTATTAAAATGGATGTCACTACTGTTCTTGTTTCTACTATTAAATACTAAATCACTATAGCTCAATGCCGCAGACAACGCCTTATCGCGTTCTCTGTAAGTTTTTATTTTTCATTGGGCTTCACTTATCTACTTCCAGCAAAACAAACGTTTTTACGTCTTTAGGGCGGAAAGGAAGAGTAATGGATAAAGGACTGCAAAAGTTCTTATTAGCATTGGGCGGGTTTATCGTCCTGATGAACTTACTTGGTCTTATGACCATACAGAACGGCTATGACACTAATTCAAATTTAGCATGGAGGATATTTTTCGAGCCGTTGTTTTATATTGAGTGGTGGATAGTTAAAATAGCTATCGGGTTACTGGCTTTAATAGGCGCAAGTGTCGTAGCTGAGTATTTTTATTCAAAGCCTGAACCTAAAGAAACGCAGGTAGAAGTTAAGCCTATAGAAATTAGGCCGATTGTCGCCACTTTATCTGAGGCAGAACTTACAAAACAGTTTGAAGAACAAAAAAAGAAACTTATCAAATATGTTTTAAAGAAAAAGCATCGCGATTGGAAGTTAGTCGTTGTTAAATCGCAAGAACAAGCGAGGCTTGAAGCTTTATAACTCCAGTTAAGTTTCATGACTTGCGAGCAACGTTTATAACGAACTTGTTAGCAAAGGGTGAATCCTTAGCAAGGGTTATGGCGATAGTTGGACACAACGAACTTAAAACTACGAATGGTTACTTGCGAAAAGCTGGGGTTGAACTAAAAGGAGGCACTGATAAGTTGTCCTTTAAGATCCCAAAATTGGAGGGCCAAGTCGTCAGGTTGAAATCTGCTGATTAGTTGCTACTTTTAGCTACTTTAAGGAGCGGAAGCGAGAGATATCGGGTACTTAGACCTAGACCGTCTCCCGCTCCAAATTTAAAAATTGAGAATCTTAAAATTTAAAAAACCCCGATAGAAATATCGGGGTTTTTGTTTTTTACGCTATAAATAAGCTCCTATTTTGTTGGTGTTTTGTTGATAATCCAGCAATATTCAACATTTACCGCGTCTTAAACTGAGACAATAAAGTTAAGCTCAAGTATAAAAAAACCGATAAGTAGCTATGCATTTTAAATGGAATTTAGTGCGTATCACTATCTTTTCTTTTTTGTTTATCAGTTGTCAGGGGCAAAAACTTGATCTTAATGGCGCGTCGTCATTAGGTGAGACGATTGTCGATGGCGGAACCCGCACCGACGGGAGCGATCTCGGGCAAATTTACAACGTCACTACTGTGGTGCAGGCCACTTCAAATATTCCAGAATGGTCAAATGCCGAACTTCCGTTTGCCCCACCTTCGCGGGCGCGCCAGCAGATCGGCGAAAATTTTTCAGATACACAAACGCCGTTTAAATTTACGTACACTTATCCGCCGAACAACTACAAATTAAATACCGCCCATTTATTAATTGATACATCCCGTGATAACTCGGATACCGAAGGGATTTTTGTCGACGGCGTTTTTACCGGCCGTGTACCGGGCAGTATGGTTGGCACAAGCCCGATGATCACCCACAGGCACTACGTGTGTGTGCAGCAGGCGTGTAACGGCGCTATTGCAGCGTCAAGCCCAGCGAACACCTATTACATGGATTGGTCGTTAACTCACTACAAACAACAGACCAGAAATACCTTCGACCTGGATCTTGAAGATCTGCTTGCGCCGACCAGTTTAAATCCGGTGGGGATAGTCTCTGACGGTGTGGTGCGGGTTGTGACCGGAGATGATTCGCCGATTTATCAGGCGCTGCTGGTTATGGAAGGTATCACGATTTCAAAAACCCCGCTGTCATGCTCGAATTCTCCGAACTATCCATTTACCAATGTGTATATCCATAACGATGGCAACAGTATCGCGCAGGCCGCATTTACCGGCACCGTGGTGGCGCCGAATACATCCTGGACCACCAGTCAGACCACATTTCGTTCGGTTGAATTTTACTTTGATCCGAAACTTCCACGCGTAAGCTCGCTCGATTTTATCACGATTTCGTCAGCGACAATTGCTGTTAGGGTCAAGAGGCAGGCCAGCGGAGCCGCTGCTTTAGTTGTTAACGGACTTGGTGTGGCCGAAGCCGGCTTTGATAAAAGTCAGGCAACGGCAGCGGTTGAAAGCTGGGTAGAGACCACAGCTGCCGTGAATGCCTGGACAAGTTTTGTAAGTTCGGTGCCCGCGACGAACACGGATACCGCAGTGACTTTAAATCTGGTGGGTATCTTCGGCGCCAGCGTGGTTAAAGAATTAATTGCGCAGGGTAATTTAAATATTTCTGTGGCCGGAAGCCTTGCTTCAGCCTACGGCCAGGGTCCATCATCAGAGCGGACTTACGGAGTAACCCGTGCCGGACCAGAGTTGTCATTATCTGGTTCGTTCTACAGTCAGATCTGTGCCGTGCCGGATAATCCCGAATCACCGCTAAATGATAACGGTGAGGTTCCGACTGGTTTAGATCAGGCAAGTCCGGTTGTGACATCAGTTCAGGTTGTTAATATCACACAAAATTCAGCAACCATTCAATGGTTGACCAATGAACCTGCGACAACCCAGGTTGGGTACGGCATTGGTAACACGGATACGAATTCAACGCTGGATTCGACCCTGTCTACTTTTCACAGTGTAACGGTGACGGGATTAAGCCCGTACAAGTTTTATACTTACGTCGTTAAATCGCAAGACGGCAGCGCTAATTTGACAATTTCCGGAGCCAAAGTTTTTAGGACCCAACGATGATGAAAACAAAATTTAACATCTGCATTTTAGTTTTAAGTTTTTTTGTTTCGCTGTCGGTGATGGCTCAGGCAAAACGCGTTTACCGTACGTCTCTTAGTTTTATTCCGCTGGCTACTTCGACCAAGCAGGCTGGTAACGGCCCCGAAGGCAGTACGCTACTGACCCAGTTTGAATTCGGGGTGCATAAGCCATTCTGGGGTTACGGTTTATTTTATCAGCTGGATCAGCACGGTGATTTTCAGAAAGATACCGGGTTAGGTTTAAAGTTAGAAGCCACTTACAAAGCCATGTATGTTGATGTTGGTTATTTAATTGACGTCACCCGCGTGTACAATGACCGCACCTATGAAAAAGAAACCGGTGATGGTTATTATGTCGGTTTCGGTGGTCGCATAAATTTTGGCAAACGTTATTTCTTCAATCTAAAATACACTTACCGTGTGCAAAACATCAAAAAGCAAGATGATACCGCATTGTCAGATCCAATTGTGCAAACTGATTCGTATCCGTTACTCGGCGTAGGAGTCAGTTTCTGAGAAACATAATTCTTGCGATTCTATTTTTATTTTCTTTAAGCTGCGGTAAGCGCCCAGCAGAGCTCTTACGTCTGCAGCAGACTTATCCTGAAGACTTTCCGATCTATGCCACTGTCGGTGACGGGACCGGTCGCATCTGGCAGATTAACCGCGATGGCACTCAGACCGAGTTTGTCTCCGGACTAAATGATCCGCAGGGACTGGCCACCGACGGTAAAGGAAATCTCTATGTTGTCGAACAGGGGGCATCGCGCTTATTGCGCTATGATGTGGCTACTAAAACCCAGACGGTAATGGCCACCGGATTGTCATTGCCAACAGCTGTAGCTGTCGATTCAAAAGGCGAGGTCTTTGTTTCTGAAGAAGGGGCGAACCGAATCCGTAAAATTTCTGATGCATCGATCTTGGCTACTTTTGCCAATGCTGCATCGGCCTTTACTTTCGCTGTAGGTGACCAGCCGGTAGTTGGTTTTTTTAATCTAAACCTGGTGCAGTGGGGATTAACCCGTGAGCCCGAGTTTACTGTACAAAAGCCGATCAGCATGACTAAAGATACCTTAGGGCGCGTTTATGTTTCAGAGGGAACTGATTCTGGCTCGCGTGTGATCCGCCTGGGGCCAACGGTATCTGATACACCGGAAGTTATCGTCAACGGTTTAGATGGAGCGTTCGGGGTGGTGGTCGACCGTTCAGGAAATATTTTTATCGCCGAAACAGCAGAGTCACGTATCGTATTTGTGACCCAGAACAATCAATTGTACAAATTTGTCGATATTACTGCGCCATTGTATTTAACCATGACGCGGATTCTTGAATGACCGTCACGCGTGCCAATTATTACACGCGCATCATCGACTCCTGCGAAAACTTATTGCGCTTGTAGGGTAGAGAGCTCATCAGGGTTTTGATCTCAAGTGATTTCATGGCATCAAAGGTCTGATCCCAGGATTTACTGTCTAAGTAGGTGTCAACTTTTTGCAGCCACTCGTGATTCTGCTTTTTTTGCATAGCTTCTTCACAGGCCGCTAAAAAACAGGTCGAAGTTGCGGCTGTCTTGACTAAGCCGAGTGGTTCATATTTTTCTTTTAGCACCTCGTGCGGTGTTGCTACAACCGGACGGCCGGTGGCTAAGTACTCATACATTTGCGAGGTGGTATGTCTGTTTTTACCTTCTTTGTAAGGCGCGATTGTTACATCCCAGCCGGCAAAATAGTTAGGTAAGTATTTATAATCTTTTTTGCCGAAGAAATAGATATTCGGTCGGCGGGGCAGATCGTTATAGCAGTTTCCGATCATCGGTCCTACCATGATGAAATTCCAGCTCGGCCGGTAGTCGGCAAGATCTGTTAATAAATCAAAATTTAAGTGTTCACTGATTTCGCCGCAAAAACCTAATTTAGGTCCCGAGATTTTTTTTTGATCCAGCGGTTCGCTCACCTGACGGGCCTGGCGAAAGTGATTTAAGTCAATGCTGTTGGGAAAGTTATGAATGTTGTGGTGATTGTTCTTACGGTGTGAAAATAAGTTTTCATTGGCCGCAAAAACTAAATCAGCCTTTTCAAGCAGTTCGATTTCAAGCACTGAAAGCTCGGATGGTTTTTCGGGGCTTGATTCGTTGATCACGTCAAAGATCGTGCTGATCGGCGAGAGATGACGTGTAAAATCAATGGCCTTCGGCGTGTCATACCACACTGAAAAGTTAATGATGAATTCATCTTCGATCAGGTCGTCGACGACGCGCTTTAACGCCTCGTTCACCCCTTGGTCGGTCAGATCATTCGGCAGAACCGGTTTTATAACTTCGATACTGTTTTCGGCAAACACTTTGCGGTAGCTGATTTGGTTGGTCTCCGTAAAGATAGGTTCTTCGATGAAGAATACGCGTCGGTGTTTGGCATAACGGGAAAGCAACTGCTGCGTGCGTTGATAGACGAAGCCCCAGCGTGTCTGTGAAAATGCGATCAGATCATTTTTAATCATAAATACCCCTCTTTATTGACTTACATGATTGAGATGTGGGGTGGATTGCAGGCTTAGTGCCAGTATGAGCGGCGTTCTGGGTATTAATGATTAAACCGACGGGGATATTTGGGCGCTTCGTTGCGCCAAACTGCCCCGACGGATTTATCTGAATTAGCGGTTAGAACTGCTTAGAACATCATTTTTCAGGATTAATTCATCTAAAGAGTACGGTTTGCCGTCTTCTTTTAAGAAGTTTCTTAAATTGTATGAGCGATCCAGGATGTAATTGTTTTGTTCAATGATATTTCTAAACAGATTTACACGGGTAAAGCTCTGTTCAGACGGGTATTTTAACACCGCCGAACCCATTTCGTGGCCCGAGTAAGAAAACTGAACCAGTACACACTGAGAGATTGATTCGGGGTTGATAATATTCATCATGATGGCTAGGCCAAAATCAGAGAACAGGTCGTTTTCCATGTTTAACTGGTCAAAAATACTGAATTTTTGATTTAAAGTTACCCGCGTGCTGAAAAGATCTGTTAATTTTGTCACGATCTCATTTTTTTCATCTTCATCTACTTTACCGTTCAATGAATGGATCGTGCTTAACAAGCGGGTTAAGCGCTGTTCGATCACTTCGCGCGGTAAATTTTGATTAAGTTCAAAAATCTGCTTGGTTACGAATAACTCGTAGTTTAAATACGCGTTGTGGTATTTATCGCGGATTTTGCCGCCAACATGAGGAAACGGTACGGCGTTTTTAATTTCCTGTGGCATATGCTGGCCAGTTGATTCGTAAAACTCTAAATACTTACTCTGACGTAAGCCGTAGTGTTCACGTGATTTGGCAAAGTGCACAGCAACAACTTCAGTTTTATTACCGGTAGCATCAGCTTTGAACAGTAGATTTAACTGGGTGCGTTTTTCTTTTTTCCAGTTCGAAAATAAACTGAACTTCGAGTTTTTACCGCTCGATTGTAAGTAGTAATGGTCCTTATCTGTGGCTTTGTCACCAACAACGGCAATCTCAGCTTCGGCGGCATTTTTATTGCGTGTATACTTAAGTAAACGGATAAGGTTAAAAGTACTTGTGTTTTCGTCGGCTTCAGTGTGATTTTCTGCATTAATAATTTTGATTACACGACGTTTATCAAGCGGTTTGTTTTTATCTTCGGCCGCGACTTCATTAAATTGCGACAAATCCGCGAAAAGGTCTTTATTAAATTCTTTACGATCCTTTATGAACTGGGTTTTAGAGATATAATCACGTAAAAGATCAATGTTTAAGATCTTCATTTTTCCGGCAACGATAGAATCATAAAGATCACGGGCATCAGCTGACGCCAGATTTAAAACGTAATCGCCGATATATAGGTCGGTTTTACGGTTTGTCGTTGAACCCGAAAAGATCTTGTCATCTAACAGGCGTTCGATAATTAATGAGGTGACCGGGTCCTGTGCGAAAATCTTAATGCCGCCGAACCAGCCGTGTTTTTTGTCGTTCACGGCGATGATTTTTAAGCGCACAAAGTTTTCGCTCATGCGGAAAACCTGGATATCAAATTCTCCCGAGATGAAGTAGCGGTATCCGCCGTTAATCGGCAGCAGTGTGTCGGCCAGGGTTCTGGCGACGTTTACGCTGACTTCGAAAACCAGCGGGATGCGGTAGCCGATAAAATCGCCGGATTTAAAAATATGCTGGGCATTTTTATCACGGCGAAAAAAATCTGAGGCTGAGCGCGGGATCTTAGTGATCGGGTCGTAGGGAATACGCAATAATGAGTCTTTACGGGTTTTAAACTGCTGGATATAGGTGATTTTTTTCGATGCGCTGGCGCCTATGTGCACCGGCAGATCGTAGTTAAAGATTCGTGAATCGATGCCAGCTTTGATTTCCCAGATATCGATACCTGAATAATTCTGCGCCACCGAGGCATCTGAAACGAAGTTGTACTTGCCGCCAAGTTCGATACCGCGGAAGAGTTCAACCGAAGGTAAATTGATTTTCTGACTTAGTTTAGAGCCGCGGATAGAATCTAAAAATTCTGCCCATAGGCCGTCATTTTTTTTGATCTCGTCTTTTGTGACATTTGTTTGCGCAAAAGCGACCTGCGCCGACAAAAGTAAGGCCGCTGTAAAGACCTTAAACACATTCATACCGTGTTTCATAAGCATATCCTTTTTAAATCTGATTTTATTGTTCGCTGAATTAAGAGTTGCGATCGCTGGGCCAGGTTCAAGATAATGGGTTGACATATGTAAATTATATGTAAATATAGAGGGAGGATGAGCACAACTCAAAGTCTTATTAAATATCTTCTGGTGGATTTAAACTCCTTCTTTGCATCCTGCGAACAGCAGGATAACCCAAGGCTGCGCGGTAAGCCGGTGGCGGTGGTGCCGATGGTTACCGACAGCACCAGTGTGATCGCCGCCAGTATTGAAGCTAAACGTAAAGGGGTAAAAACCGGAACCCGAGTAAGTGACGCGAAGAAAATGTGCCCGGGAATTATTTTTGTATCCGGGGGGCATCGTAAATACACTGAATATCACCATAAAATTGTTAAAGCGGTGAATGAGATCTGCCCGGTCGAAAAAGTTCTGTCTATAGATGAAATGGCCTGCGAGTTAATCGGCCGCGAGATGGTCGAAGCAACGGCCATAGAAATCGCAAAAAAAATCAAACATCATATCCAGACAACGGTGGGCGAGTGTTTAACGACCTCGATCGGACTTGGTCCGAATATTTTGTTAGCGAAGATGGCTTCGGATTTAGTAAAGCCTGATGGTTTAGTCTCGGTGCCGGCGGAAAGAATCGGGCAGGTGTTTGATCATTTACCGGTTGAGATTATTCCCGGCATTGGACCGAATATGAAGCGTAATTTAAACGCCAAAGGTTTTCATACCGTGGGGCAGCTGCGTTCGTTGAACCCGCATCAGCTCAAAGCTGTGTGGGGCGGTATCGTCGGGCTTCGCTTAGGTGAAGAACTGGCGGGACGGGATGTGCCGCGGGTGGAAAACGCCATGAAGGGAATGTCGCACGAACATGTGCTGCCGCCGCAGCTGCGTACCCCGCAGGGGGGGCGCGAGATTTTATTAAAGCTGGCAACTAAAGTGGCTGCGCGTTTACGCGAAGGCAATCAAAAATGCAAATCACTTTACGTTTACATGCGTGATCAATATGGCCTTGATAGTTTAGATAAGTCGGTCAGTTTTTCTGAAACCAATGACACATTTTTTATTTTGCAGCAGGTTAAAAATCTTACCCTCAAAGGCTGTCCGGAGCGGCCGGTAAAAGTTTCGGTGGGGGTTACAGGTTTAACCAACGCCAGTCAAGAACAGCTAAGCCTGTTTGCGGAAGCAAAAACCAATAAGCTCGGTCACATTATGGATGTGGTAAATAAAAAATATGGGGCGAATACGTTAATACCGGCAGAGTTTCTTGATGTGACGGATCAGGCAAAAGTGCGGATTGCGTTTAATCATATTCCAAAAATAGAAGATGAATTTGATTGAGAACAGAGTTAGCATCCGTTTATTCAGAGGAGATTTTTTATGGAATATCGTCGTTTAGGTCAGGCCGGATTAAAAGTATCGGCATTATCTTTTGGTTCATGGGTTACATTTTCAAATCAGGTCGATACAAAACTTGCCGCAAACTGTATGGCGGCTGCCTATGACCACGGGGTAAACTTTTTTGATAACGCCGAAGTCTATGCCGGCGGAAAATCTGAAACCATCATGGGCGAAGTGTTAAAAAAATTAGAATGGCCACGTTTAAAATATATCGTTTCGACAAAATTTTACTGGGGCATCACAGATGGGCCGAACGAACGTAACACATTAAACCGTAAATATTTATTAAACGGGATTACCGGATCGTTGAAACGTCTGCAATTGGATTATGTCGATCTAGTCTATTGCCACCGTCCGGATCCAAATACACCGATTGAAGAAACAGTGTGGGCGATGCATGATATGATCGACCGCGGTTACGCCTTGTACTGGGGAACCTCAGAGTGGAGTGCTGCTGAAATTGATCAGGCTTACCAGATCGCCGAAAAATACCGTTTACGTAAACCGGTGGTAGAACAGCCCCAGTACAATCTGTTATGGCGTGACCGCGTAGAAAAAGAATTTGCCCCGCTGTATGACAAATACGGCATGGGTTTAACAACCTGGTCGCCGTTGGCTTCAGGATTGTTAACCGGTAAATACTTAGGCGGTAAAGTTCCTGAAGGTTCACGTTTAAGTTTAGAAAGTTTAGGTTGGTTAAAAGACGAAGCCTTAGCTTCTGAAAAAACCAATAAAGTGCAAAAATTTGTTAATATAGCCAAAGAATACAATTTCGATCCGGCCCAATTGGCGCTGGCGTGGTGTTTAAAAAATAAAAACGTCAGCACGGTCATTACCGGAGCCTCTAAATTAGAACAGGTCCAGCACAACATGAAGGCGATGGATCTGGTCGCAAAGATCGATGATGAGTTGTTAACCAAATTGAATTCGTTATAGTTTGGCTAGATTTACTCAAACAAGTACGAGCGCATCGAAAGCGAACCGTTTTGTATTTCGTTAAAGAATAATTCCGGTGCTTTGGTGCGGGTTTCATAACTTGCACCTAAACAGTAGATCAGTGGTAAAAAGTGTTCCGGCGTCGGCACGGCCATCTGCGCCTGCGGATGTTCATGCCAGTGTTCGAGTAAAACTTTATCGTCGCGGTTTCTCACCTGTGCATGAATCCATGAATCGAACTCGGCTGCCCAGGGCATAGTCGGCGCTTTTTCTTTCCAGTCAAAGTTTCGTAGGTTATGCACGATGTTGCCAGAACCCAGAATCAGAATATTTTCGTCCCGTAAGTACGCAAGCTTTTCAGCCATGCGGTAGTGTTCGATAAAGGATTTGCTGCGGTCTAAACTTAACTGCACCACCGGAATATCAGCCTTCGGAAATAGGTGAACTAAAGTCGACCAGGTTCCGTGGTCTAATCCCCAGCTATTTTCTGAAGGTTTGATATCCAGCTGCAATTTGTTAGCAAACATCTGCGGGTAACCGGCGGGACGGTACTTTAATTCATACAGTTCATCCGGAAACCCGTACATATCATAGATCTGTTTTGGATTGGTATCTGCCGTATAGTAGGTACCATGATCGGTTTCCCAGTGGGCCGAAACCATAAGGATGGCCTTTGGGCGGTTTAGCAATAAACGCTCTCCCATCTCATTTAGAGTGCGCGCGTATTCGTTGTTAGCTAAGGCATTCATCGGCGAACCGTGGCCAATAAAAAGAACCGGTTGTCTCATGTTACCTCCTTTCGGCAAATAGTCAGTCGGGAAGGGTTATTTTGCTTTTGCGGCTTGTACTTTTAAAGTGATGGTGACTTCGTCGCCGACAACTGGGCCTACCTCAACAGCTTTGCTCCATTTTAAACCGAAATCTTGGCGGTTGATTTTAGTCGTCGCAGTGAAGGCGGCTTTATCATTGCCGTAAGCATCTTTAACCGTACCTAAAAATTTACCGTCTAAAGTAACCTCTTTGGTTTTATCTTTGATGGTTAAATCGCCGACGACTTTGAATTTATCTTTGTTGCCAGTGATTTTTTTGCTGGTGAAAGTCATGCTTGGGTATTTTGCGGCATCAAAGAAATCCGCGCTTTTTAAGTGGTTGTCGCGGTCGCCGTTAGAAGTATCGATAGTTGCAGTATCGATCTTAGCCGTTACTTTTGAGTCGGTGAACTTTTCAGCCAATGCAATTTCACCTTCGAACTTATTAAACCGGCCTTCAACGGTCGAAATCACTAAGTGCGGGATTTCAAATCCGACTTTAGAATGGGCGATATCAATAGCGTATTTACCGGCTTCTGAAGCGGCAGCAGCAGCTGCTGGTTTGGCCGCAGCTTTTTTGTCTGCAGCCTGGGTTGTAAAGCCTAAGCTGGTGATAGCTAGGGCGATTAAAAGTGTCTGTGTATGGTTCATGGTCTTCTCCTTGTTATTAAACAAATAGTGTTAATCTTTAAAGTCAGTATCGCCTGAATTTCAGTGTTGCAAAAGTCCTCATAATTGGAAATAATTGTTCCATTGGTGGAACAATATGACCGAACAATTAGGCTTAGATCTGAATCTCGCTAAAATTTACGTCAAAGTGATTGAATACAAGAGCTTTAGTCAGGCGGCACGAATGCTGCGCCTTCCTAAGTCCACGGTGTCCCGCTCGGTGAGTCAGTTAGAAAAAGACCTGGGGGTTCAGTTGATTCTTAGAACAACCCGTCAGTTCAGCCTGACACATCAAGGGGAAAAATTCTACCACGATTGCCGCCACCTCCTCAGCGACTTTGAGGTTAAAGTAAATCAGCTGTTAGAAAGCAAAAAGGGTGCACAAGGAACCATCCGTGTAACTGCTCCGCTTGATTTAGGGGTTGCGGTGTTAAACCCACTGCTTATCGAATTTACCCAGGCGTTTCCGCTGGTCGAAATCGAAGCCGATTATTCCGATGAGGTCATAAATCTGGTGCGCGAAGGAGTTGATCTGGCTTTACGTATCGGCCCACCGAAAGACAGCCGCTTAAAAATGAAAAAAATCGGCGAGTCGGCAAACTCATTAGTGGCAACTCATGATTACTGGCAGCGCCGTGGTTATCCGCAAAAGCCTGCGGATCTGGAAGAACTCACCTACATTAAATTCAGCCGTTTTAGCGTGATGAAGTTCAGTAACGGCAAAGACAGCTTTACTGTAAAAAACGAACCGCGTGTTTCAATCAATAATATGGAGTCGATGAAAAACATCGTGTTGGCTTCGCAGGGGTTTGGTATTATTCCGGATTTTTTCGTAAAGAATGAAATTCAGCAGGGAAGACTGGCGATCGGGCTTGAGTCATACAAAACACCGGCGGTTCCGATTTACTGGGCGATGCCAGAGCATAAAGAAAATTCGCCGGTGATTAAAAACTTTCGGGAGTTCATTACCCCCAAAATACGTGCGCTACTATAGCATTATAAAAGTAAAAGCATCGAACCAACGTTCGAATAGAACTTTACCTGGCGGTCACGGATAAGCTTTGGGTTACGTACACCTAATAAATAAAAGTGACGGTAGTCTAAAACCTGTTCCCAGTGTTCCAGCGTCAAGACAGATGATCTGTCTGAACGAACCTTGTTAAGGGTTTTTTCAGTCGTTGGAATTGTCGTTGTATGCAGTGCTGATTCGTAACTTACGATGCCGTCAGACGTTCCGGTGATAAATTTATCAGTTACACTTAACACCGCCGACATATTGGCGGCGTTGGTGATATCCCAGTTAACCGGTTGATAACCGCCGTAAGCGATAATTTTAAGGCGTGAAGGAACTCGTACAGATTTAATGAACTGTTGAACAAACGGGGTTGTTAACTGGCGTAGGCCATCGATATGGGCCCAGTCCATTAAGCTTTTAAACAACCAAGAATTTTCGCGCCAGTTTTCAACAAACTCGACACCGTTAAATGGTGTGCTCACGGTGACTAAGACTTTAATGTCGCGCGCCCCTTTGTTGATGGCATAAAGTGAATAAAGCCCGCCGGCGCTGTGGCCGATCACGCTGATTTCAGCGTTTGGAGCCAGCTTACGGATGCTTTGAAATAAATAAAGCACACGTTCGCCGTTTTCTTCGATCGTGCCAACTGGATTTAACTTTTGTGCGATTACAACGGTGAAGCCTTTGTTTTGCATTGATTCAACGATGTCACTTGAGAAGTACTCGGGCGCAAACGAACTGAAAAAGCCAGGCACGAACACGACCACACGTTTGGTCTTTGGTGAAAGCTGTTCGGTTGTTAAGACTTTGTTAGGACTCGCTTCAGCGACAGGCATTTCAAATGTGGCTTGCGCCAGTTTTGATTCACCGGCAGCAGTAAACAGTGGTGAAACTACCACACATACAGACAATATTAAGTTTGTAAGTTTTACCATTATCCCCCCTGGAAAACTCTAGAAAGCTGGGTAAGAACCTATGCTTAGGAACCTTAATCTGTCACTAGCGGTGAATGAAAAAACAAAAAATAGAGTGAAAGCCCTATAAATTTCACCTAATAATCTTTTTACAGTAATTTGACATGTTGCGACATCGCTTGAATTAGGGTATAAAGGTAGGCGCTTACAAAATGAACGAATGAATGACTTGGGGGAAGAAGACTATGTCAAATGCGGAATCAACTCCGGCAGCACTTAATGTATTAGATGGTGCGCTAGAAAAAGAAATCAAAGAAGTTACAGTAGCTAAGATTGCAAAAGACGAAGACCATGACGCTGATGACATGGATATGGAGCAGGATAAAATTCACGACCGTTTCGGTGGTGATGACGATATCGCCTTAGATAACTCTGCGGCCGTTAACCTATTATCTGAAGAAGATGAAGATTTTAACTTCGACGCGGTAGAAAACATTTTAGATTTACCTGAAAATGAATTTCCTAAATTTACTTTAGCTAAAAATAAAGCGCGTTTTTTACGTATGGTATCTTGGTACCGTCAAAAAGAAGAGTGGATCGAAGTAGCTCCATTATCTGGCGTTCAAAAGCTTTTTAAACAACAAACCAAAGAGCTTGAAGGTATCCGCGCATCTAAAATGGATTACGAAATGGAACTTGAGACCGGCACTTTAACGCCGTCACAACGTTCTTATAAACGTGACGAATTAAAAATGTGCCGCGTACAAGAGAAAATGGCTGTTCACTTAATCTCTAAGTTGCAGTTAAAAATTAAATCTGGCCGCCGCTAGGTTTTACTCTGCCGAAGGCAGATATTTTTAATAGTATTTGAACACCGAATTAAAACGGATCATGATAAAAACATGATCCGTTTTTTATTTGTGGCAACTCTGGCTCTATCTCACTTTGCGCTGGCAAAGGGAAGTTTTCACGAATTCGGGGATGAACATTTTTATCCAGTCGTCGACCGGGCCCGCGGGATAAAGTCTTCTTACATCTTACTTACCGGCGCTGTCTTAACGGCTGCCAGCTACAACAAACAGTACGAAATCACCGCTGCTGATGAACGTGAGAAAAAAGCTAAAGAGCAAAAGCTCGGGGAGCAGCTCGGTAACGGGGCGCTGTCACTGGGCCTGATTGGTATACAAGCGGTGTTTGACGGTGATGTTTATAATTACCAATCGCACCTGCGTGGCCTGGCTTACACGGCTGGTTTTATTTTTGGTTCTAAAGCCGTGCTGATGGGACGGTGGCCGGGAGCGAATGTGGATTATCAACCGTTTCCTTCGACCCATACAGCAGTCGCATTTATGAGTGCAACCAGCTTAACTTATGCCTACGGTTGGCCGGCGATGCTGTTAGCCTATCCGGCAGCGGCTTTCGTAGGTTATTCTAAACTTGGAACAGAAAGTAAACGTCTCTCTGATGTAGTCGCGGGAGCGGCCATCGGCATCTGGCTTGGGCGAGCAAGCTACTACGAAAACGCCGAAGTGGCGAAAGATTTACGTCTGCAGAAGAATCCAAAGTTAAGTTCGGTGAAAGTGCTTCCAATTTTGTCGTCTCATCACTTAGGGACTTCGGTTTACTATCAATTTTAACGCCTGTCTTTAGACCAGAAAATTCAGTTTTGAGGCGCCGAGTCTGCGTTATATTCGTTTATACGAAAAAAATGTCATCTTTTTGCAACTGGCCTCTAAAGGTTTTTTATTTCATTCCGATACATTCATTGTGAGTCGTTTGATTCATTGAGAAACAAAAAGTCTCTCGAGATTCAGACACTTTAAGTTTTTATTTTAATGGCAAAGCATCAAGGTGTGGCGCCGACGATTAAAGAGGAGGCCAGATGGCTCGTTCATTTGTATACATAGTATCAGAGAATCCTGAAGTCGTTGAGAAAGTGAAAAAATCTTGCGAAGGTCAAGACGTTAGCTTTTTCAATTATTCGGGCCCGCAATGGAGAGAAGGGATGGATAATCCATTCTTCAGAACACAATTAACTAATGGTGTTCCGGCTCTATCTGCAGGTTTAACACCGGTGAGCAATGAAGGTGGCGGAAACGTAGTTTCTTTCCCGACGTCAGCTGGTCAAACAGAAAAAGTCCAGAAAATGGAAGACATGGAAGCTCGTGCTATCGAAGCTGCTATTTACCAATATAAAGGTAATTTAACAGAAGCAGCAAAAGCATTAGGTATCGGCCGTGCGACTCTTTATCGTAAAGTAAAACAATATCACATCGACCCCTCCCAAGCTCGACGTCGTAAGCTAGTTGCAGCATAGCCTTGGCTAGCTTGCCTCAGGCAAGATTGCAGCAACTTACTTTCGACCGATATTTGTAAAATTGAATTGAATCAATTTAAAACGAACGGCTGGACCTTAGGTCTGGCCGTATCGTTTTTTCAGCGTTTCTGTGAGAGAATATTAGCATGACAAAGCCAAACAAAATTTTTGTATCCCTTGTAGGTGTTATCGCCGTTGCATTTGCCACCCATTACTTTTTTGTAAAACATATCGAAGAGCAGGATCGTGACGTGGCAAGTTTCGGTGAGCGTAACTCTGTTGATCAGATAAAATGGGAGCAAAACCTGGCGCGCGATTTGGCTGAAGGCAAAGTCAAAACCCAGCTGTCATCACAGGTTTCGTGGCAGGATGTTTTTGTCTATGAATTTTTACGTGGCCAGTACAATATTTCACTTAAACAAGGGCAGATCGACCGCATCACTTTGCAGGAACAGCACGAAGGTTTTGCCATTGATGTAAACCAGTTCATGAAAGACTACGGCGCAAAAATTAAGAACTATTCAAAGTACGAAGTTAAAAAGATCGATGCGAAGCAGGATGTTATCGTGTTACAGGATGCTTCTGGACATGATGCCGGAGCCTTTTTATTTAACCGTAATGACCAAGGTCGCGTTACCGAGATCGTCGTTCAATAATATTTATAATTTAGACTCTGATTTAGCCTCTGAGATACCGATGAGAAGTCATGGTGTTTCCAGATTTAAATTCTTACGAATTGACCTCGCAAAAATATAAACCGCTGGTGCCGATCCGTGTGCTATCTTTCGTGATCGATTATTTTATCTTTGCGCCGGTGATCAGCTTTTTAGTGCTGGTGTTTTTTCATAGCGGGGTAGATATCTACCGCTCATTTCCCAAATCTGAAGAAGCCCAATCTGTATTTACCTTTTTGTTGTTAGGGTATGTAATCCTGTCGACTTTTTTTCAGGCTTTATTTATGTCGTTCATGGGAGCGACGCCAGGGCAGTACTTTTTAAAGTTACATGTTGAATTTAAAAATACACAGTATCCTGTTTTTCTGCAGGCCTGGGCGCGCCAGCTCGGTTTTGTGGTCAGTATTCTGTTATTGGGTATTCCGTTTTTAAAGGTTCTGGCTGATGAAAACGGGCAGTGCTTTTACGAAAAAATGACAGAAAGCAAAGTGTTATCAAAATGGCCGATGGATTCGAATTCGTATTTCGCGAAGGCGATCGATATTGACCGTAAATTCTGGTCAGCATCCCTGGCTACCATCAGTTCGTTTTTGATTGCTTTAGGCTTAGTGATGTTCTGGAAAAATTATCAGTTTGTTCTGACTTCACCGGATACCTACGCCAAAATGAAAAGCAAAAAGAAGACCTGTACCGAGTTTGTCCACCTCGATTCAACAGACCGTTTACGTTACGCGATCGCGATGAATTTGGTAGGCACAGTGTCTGACAATTGCCTGGATCAGGAAGCAGATTTTGTTTTATGGCGTAATTTTACCGACGACCGTGCTCTGGCGTATTTTGCAAAATTCGTGTCGAGCACCAATGAACGCCTGGAAAACCGGTATTTAGAACAGGCGTGCAGCGAAGACCCGGCCTCTGAAGGTTGTTACTGGGCCACCACGTTTACCAAAAATAATTTTGCCGAGATCAGAAACAGCCCTGAGATGGCCAGAACCATCCTGGGAAAAGTTTTACTTTATGAATTTGCTTCAAAAGGTAATACCAAAAAACGTATTCAGGCCTTTAATGATTTAAAAGAGTACGCCGCACATAAAAGTGTAAAAAAATATCTTTTACTGGAAAACCTGCACGAACTTAGCAAAGAGCAAGAGGGGCTTGCGGCTAAAACAGAACTTAAAGACCCGAAATCACGTCGTCCGGCTAATTTTGAGCCGTTAAAAAAAGCGCCGTTATTAGATAACGATGAAGTTAAAACGCTGATCGAGGATTTATGATTTTTCCGGGTGATATTTATCATCATAAAATTCAGCCAAGCCTGACGCCGGTATGGGTGTTGATCGCCATTAACGTCTTTGTCTATATTTTTACCCTGGTCGGCTATGATGACCCGGCCCGTAATTACCGTCCTGAAATATACCAGGAAAAAATCGCCAAACTGTCAGAAATGTACCGCCAGACCCTGGATCCGATTGAGCTGGAAAATTTTGATCCGGCCAACGTGTCGGGAATGATCCGTGATTCACGTTTTTGGGTGCGGGCACAGAATTTTCCGTTTAAAGGTGACCAGGTTAAAATCGAAGACACCAAGGCATTTTTAGCTGAGCTTCGATCAGAGTATTTAAAATCGCCGCAGCATACGTTTGGTCTTTCACCGTCGCCAACCTCGATGTGGTCGTGGCTAACTTACCAGTTTTTACACACGGGATTTTTTCATCTGGCGATGAATCTATTTTTTCTGTATCTGGTTTTAACTGTCTTACAAAAATATATTCCGCAGTCGTGGATCTATTCGGTGTACGTGTTAAGCGGCATCGGTGGCGGAGTGGCGTACCTTTTTATGAACCAGTTTAATGAAATTGCGGTTCTTGGTGCCAGTGGTGCAATCTGCGGTTTGATGGCCTTTTTGGCGGTTGTGGCCAATACCAGAAATATGGAGTGGAGCTATTTTCTATCACCTCTGCAAGGGTATTATGGCATTATTTATCTACCGGCATTTTTACTGTTTCCGGTGTATTTGATTTCTGATTTTACCACAGTTTTGTATTACCAGACGGGAATTCAGGCCTCGGTGGCGCACTCGGCGCACATCGGTGGTACGCTGGCCGGTTTTGTGCTGGGTTTGGTCTATCTCTACGATCAAAAAGTTAAAAAACAAATCCTCAAAGAATGGGGCCATGCCCTTACTCGCGAAGAACACTCGGATCTGCGCGATAAAGTCGGTTAAAAAAAGGAGACCTGAAGTCTCCTTTTTTTGTTTGCTACTGATTTTCCTCCGGAGCGAATCCGCGGCGCATCGTGTTTTCAGTCACAACAATTGGCTCAGTGAATTGTTTTAAATAGTCAGGGCCTCCGGTTTTAGAACCGATACCTGACATTTTGTAACCGCCGAATGGGTGACGATCAACCATGGCACCTGTGATACCGCGGTTAATGTACATGTTGCCGACTTCAAGTTCGTGCTTAACGCGTTCAATGTTAGCCGGGCTTCTTGAGAAAATACCGCCGGTTAATGCATATTCAGTTGAATTCGCAATTTCAAGTGCGTGAGTTAAATCTTTGGCACGGATTATCGCCACGATCGGGCCGAAGAATTCGGTTTGGGCCACATCGTCTGAACCTTTTACATCGCCGAAGATTGTGATCGGAACGAAATAGCCGCCTTGCGGAGATTGACCTTTGAATAATACTTTATACTTAGCTGAAGCTTGCGCGATTGAGTTATTTAAACGCGTGTAGGCTTCTTCATCGACAACCGGGCCAAAGTAGCCTTTTGGATTTTCAGCAGAAGAAATTTCGATCGATTTAGCACCTTCAACCAAACGTTGAGTGAATTTTTCGTAAACTTCGTCTAATACGATCACGCGTGAGGCGGCCGAACATTTTTGCCCTGCAAAACCAAAGGCCGAGTAAAGAACACCATCAACCGCTTCGTCTAAATCCGCGTCGCTATCGATGATCACGGCATTTTTTCCGCCCATTTCGATAATACAACGCTTAACATGTGTTTGTCCCGGCTGAACAACGGCTGCATTTTTGGCGATTAATAAGCCCACGGCTTTTGAACCTGTAAAAGCGATCGTTGTCGTGTGCGCGTGCTTGACGATGTAATCGCCAACGATCTCACCATAACCAGGTAAGAATTGCAGAGCGCCATCAGGAAGACCCGCTTGTTTAAATAGATCGTAAAGGCCTTGTGCAACCAGTGTTGATTGTTCAGCAGGCTTCATGACAACAGTATTACCGGTGACTAGCGCCGCAGCTACCTGACCAGTCAGGATCGCAAGCGGGAAGTTCCAAGGAGAAATAACGGCGACCACACCACGGGGTTTATAGATATAGTTACTGATTTCGCCTGGAGCATGACCTACGCGAAGAGGACGCGATAATTCACGCTGGTGACGGGCGTAGTAACGTAAAAAGTCAATTGCCTCAGCCACATCAGCATCTGCTTCAGCCCAAGGTTTACCGACTTCAACGATCTGGTGAGCCATGAGTTTAAATTTATTTTTCACCATTAAATCTGCGACATCGTCTAAGTATTTTGCCCGGCGGAAAGAATCGACATTCTTCCAGGTTTTAAAACCTTCATGCGCTTTTTGCATAGCCTGTTCAGCAGTTTCAACTGAAGCCATAGAGATTTCAGCCACTGCTTGTGAAAAGTTTGATGGGTTTACACGTTTAAATGTTTCACCACCTGAAACTTTTTTGCCACCGATGATCGGTTCAATTTTAACAGGTAACTGCGATTTTAAAGTAGCAATCGCATTTAAGGTTTCAGTACGAACTTCTTCAACAGCGAAATCTAAGTAAGGTTCGTTGTGAAACTGGTTTGGTTTAGTTTCAGGATTTGGGTTGGTCGGCGTTAGGCCTACAGCCGGATCTTTTAATAACTCGGCCGTTGTTTTGCCTTCGGCAAATTTTCCGCGTAACCACGATTCGTTTGATGTGTTTTCTAATAAACGGCGAACAAGGTACGCCATGCCAGGAATGAGTTCACCGACCGGAGCGTATTCGCGCACGCGGTAACCCATGTCTGATAACGCTTTTTTAATCGGTTCAGCCATGCCGTAAAGCATTTGGATTTCATAAGCGTTTTTAGGTAAACCAAGTTGGTCAGCTTTGACTAACGCTGCCGAAATCGTGCGTACGTTATGAGATGCAAGTGCTACGCGGATGTATTTGTAGTTTTCTAACAGAAAATTCGCGCACATTTCGTAATTTGCATCTGATTCAGCTTTGTTTAAGTAAACCGGGATTGACCAGTTTTTTTGTTTGGCTTCGATGGTTTCAGAATCCCAGTACGCACCTTTAACTAAACGGATTGTAAAAGGTACGCCGCGCTGTCTTGCAAACTCTGTTAAGTCTTTAATGTCAGCGTACGAATCACGTAAGTATGCTTGTACGACACAGCCGAAGAAGCGGTAATTTTTAAATTCAGGTTCAGAGATTAGCTCTTTGAAAACTTCTACGGTTAAATGTTTTACCCCGTAGTGTTCCATGTCTAAGTTTACGAATACGCCAAGGTCCATGCCTTTTTTAAAGATCGGGCGAAGACGTTCTTTTAACATCGCTTTAGATTCATCCCAGGCTTTGTCGTTGATCTGCGAATACACCGCCGTCATTTTTACGGATACGTTGATTTTAGGAATCGGCCCATCAGCATCGCGGTCTAGAAGAGGGATTTCTTCCCATTTGGCAGCGTCTTTGGCTAGCCACTCGATTAATTCAATGTAACGTTGCTGGTACTCTAAGGCTTCTTTTTCTGAAAGTGTGGCTTCACCTAAAATATCAACCGTGAAAGTTAAATTATTTTTGCGTGCTTTTTTTAATACGGTCAAAGCTTCATCCGGCGTTTCGCCGGTAATGAACATCTTAGCCATTGAAGTTACATTTTTCTTGATCGCGCCGGCCATCAAGCCCGGAGCCAGCGAGCCTAAACCCAATCCCATGTTGAATACTGAAGGCAATTCAGATTTACCACCTTCAGTGAAGTACTCTTTTAAGTGAGTGGCTACGCCATCAGATGTTGTCAGCGATGGTAAAACGTCGACAAAGCGGAACATGTTGGTTTTGAATTTTTCGTTCTTCATCGACCAGTCCATGACTGAACCGTACCAGAAGTCTTTTGAAAATAATGAGCCTTTAGATTGAGATTCCATTCGTTTAAGAATCTCTTCACCCTTGGTTTGGATTTTTAACTGATTGTCTTGCATAAAATGAAACTCACTTTCAGTGAGATAATTTTTTACGCTAGTTAACATCCCATTGGCAAACTAAAAGCGGCGCTTGCGAGGAGCGGGTTTTGTCTCTCAAAATAGCCTCTAATTTATCGCCGGATCGAAGCGGCCCAACGCCGGCCGGGGTGCCCGTTAAAAGGACATCATGCGCCGCCACCGGAAAGTGCGCCTTAACATATTTTAAAAGCGTTTCTGGGCTAAAAATCATGTCCGCAGCATCGCCTCGTTGTTTAGTTTCGTTATTAATTTTTAGTTCGATCTGAAGTGATTCAAGATTAGGCACAGAGGCTACTTCCAGCCATGGCCCCAGAGGGCAAGAATCAGTAAACGATTTAGCTAAGGTCCACGGCAGGCCATTTTTTTTGGCATCGGCCTGGGCATCGCGTGCTGTCAAATCAAGCGCCAGTGTAAAGTGGGAAAACTGTAAATCTTCGTTAAGCCAGAAGGCGATCTCTAATTCGTGGTGGATTTCTTTAGACCAAGCGGGGAGATGGATGACACTGCCCGAAGAGATGGTGGTGCCAGATTTTAGAAAGATCACAGGATTGGCGGGAACGTCAGCTTTCATTTCTTTGGCATGATCAGCGTAGTTTCTGCCTGCGGCCCAAACATTTCTGACAAGATGTTGATGGAAAATGTTTTTCTCACTCATCCGTCTACTTTATTTGGGCCTGTAACGAAAGCGCAATCTTATTTTTGCGCCTCTTCGATTTTATCTTTTTTAGAGCGATCACGGTTAACAAAGTTACGCATCGCTTTATCTAATTGCATGTTGAAATCGAAATCGCCACTAATGCCCGGCTTTTTCTTCATGTCTTTAAGAAAGTTTACGTAATCAGCGTTGGTTAAAAAAGTCAGCGGCGGATGCTTTGATGTTTTGGTCATCGGGCCTTCGTTAAAGCGCAGGCCTGCAGCTGCGTGGCAACCTAAGCAAGACCCGTTTATGTTATCAACCGGGCCATTTAAGCGGGTGTTGTTCGCATCTAACTCAGGCGGTAAGGCTTCGCCTAATTTTACGCGGCTGATGATGTGATTGTTTCTGGCGCCATTGAAGATATGCGACTGCCCCTGGTCAAGACCGAATTGTAGACCTACCGGGCGCATATATTTTAATGGCTCCGGAATATCCATATCTGCTAGGTGTTCATTTTTATGATTCGGATCGAAATAATAAGTTAACATGACCCAATTTTTTAAAGCGGGAATTGTGCCTTTAAGGCGGGAATCTTTTAATGAAATATCAATTTGCACTAAGGCGGCATTTGATAATTTGCGAAGGCTTTCGTCTTTTGCCGTCTTGCCATCGTCTTGGCGGGCGTGGCTAACGTGTACCCACCAGTTATACGCCTTTAAATCGCCAGAACTGGCTGTCCATTGGCCGCGCATCTGGTTTTCCCAGTCAGGCATGGTGTTAAATAATAATTTGAACGCCAAACCGCCATCCTGTGTGATGAACTGCGGACGCATTTCGGTGATTTGTGGAAGCATGCTGTTTTTCTCATGGAAGAATTCAGCGTAACCATCACAGACTGGTTTGTTGAAAAATGAAATACCCCAGGTCACGGCATCTTCAGTCATTTCAACATCGCGGGGCACGTTGTATACGTGCGTGGTTCTGATAGGAAATTCTTTCGTTAAACCGTGAATGGCTTCGCGGCCTTTTTCAGTGACATTAAGCCACGGTGTGTGGCACCAGGTGCGGTAGCTATTTGATCTAAAGTGGCTGTCATACTGGGTTTTTCCTTTAGTTTTGTCCGCATCAAACCAGCCTTCAAAAATGTAACGTTGAAGCATGTGCGCCAGCTTTTCGGCGTCTTGTTTGTTTGTGACATCTAAGTTTTGTTCAATCCATGGCATTTCTTTAATGTTATTGCGCGCACGTTTTATGGCTTTCTTAGCCAGGGTTCCTGGATTTTCTTTGAATTTAAAAAGCGGATCATAGGGTTGCAAATTTAAAGCTTTTGCTTTGGCTAAATCATCCGGACACATTAAAGGAGTGATGACTTTTTCTGAGTTGCGGCTAATTTTTGTTGGGTTTAGTACGTCTAATACAACAAAACCATTTTGAAAATTGTCAGTGGGGTAATTGACAGTGCCACAGCCTTCACCTTCGGCTTTTGCATTTGGTGTACGCTGCTTTTCAGCCGTTGTACAGCCAAGGACAAACAAAAGACCCATCAAAGAAACTGCGCTAGTTGCTTTTAAAATTCTCATTTGATTTTTTCCTTATACCTTAAATTTTACGCAATGAAATCAATGACACAAAGGCCGGATTTTTTTGCAGCCAATCCTTGGTCCAGTCAGTGTTTGCAATGCATGAGAAAATCAGGCGTTGGCAGCGCCACGGGATTTATAATGCCAGATGCCGTCGTCACCGATGTGAAATTCGATATACTGGGCCGGCGACCAGCCCGCAAATTCGTAAGAATTTAGATTTCTATCGCAATCAATCACGGTCATGGCCTCTTCGACCCAGTCGTAGTGGGTGCAGGCATAAACAACCTGATTTTTATTTTCAGGTTGGGCGGCAAGGTAAGTATAAAGATTTACTAATTTTTGTACACGTGCGCGAAACACCTGGGCGGTGTCGTTGGATTCGCGCAGGTTTAATTCTGTTCTGATTTCGTGCTTTGGTTTGTAGGTTTCGATTAAAGCTGCGAGTGTTTCTTTGGTTCTGATTTTATCTGAGTATAAACAAACAGTAGGAGCCGGAAGTGATTTTTCCTGCACCATTTTTAATAGTTGCCGTGCTTGTTCATGGCCTTTGGCGCTTAAATTCGGGTTGTCAGGGGGTTCCATCGATTTATGGCCGTGGCGTAATAAAATGAAAATCATGTGTTAATCCTGCTATTAACTTGAGAACAAGTCACGAATTTGCTAAGTTAAACCGTTATGTCAAAGATTCATCGCTACTGCTCAAATGATTTCACTGTTCGTATGGCCGCCGTTGATGCAACCCTTGTTGTGCAAGAGATGCAGATGCTGCAAAACACATTGCCCATTGCGACAGTTGGTGTTGGTAAAGCCATGACCGGTGCGCTGTTAATGGCGGCGCAGTTAAAAGAAAAACAACAGGTGGGTCTTTTGTTTCGCGGTAATGGCTCGATAAAATCGATTTATGCCGAAGCCGACTTTGAAGGTAACGTGCGGGCCTTTACCCCGCACCCGCAGTACGAACCACAAAGTTACGCTAACGGCTTATCGGTGGCCGAAGCTTTAGGCTCGGGAACTTTAAGTGTCGCCCGCCACCAGCCGTTTCAAAAACAACCGTTTCACGGGACCGTAAGTTTAGTAAGCGGTGAGATCGCTGAAGATATCGCGCACTACCTGCACCAGTCACACCAGATCCGTTCAGTTGTGTCTCTGGGTATTTACCTTGATGAGTACGGTAAATGTATCAAAGCCGGCGGCGTAATTATCGAAGTTATGCCTGGTGTAGATGAAAAAGTTGTAAGTGCTATTGAAGCCAACGCTAAAATCATGCAGCCAAGTGTTTCTAAGATCCTAATGGAAGGCGGAAAACCGTTTGATCTGGTTGAACCGTTTATGCTGGGTATTCCGTTTACCGAATTAGATCATCCGTTTGAAGCTAAGTACTTTTGTCCATGCAGCAAAGACCGTGTAAAAGGTGCTCTCGAGATTTTAGGCGTGGCTGAGCTGCAAGACATCATCGACAAAAACGAAGAACAAGAAGTCGTCTGTCAGATGTGCGGTAAACCGTATTTAATTACGATTGCGGAAGTGGCTGAAATTAAAGACTTACTTTATAAAAACTCGATGCACTAAAAACGCCTGGCTTTACGGATATATGCCGCAGGCCAGAGCTAATCCTGATTCGCTTTGTTCGTTTTCGATAGCGACCAATACTAAAATTTTTCCCCGTGGTTCAAAAGTAAAAAAGCTATTAGCCGGAGCTACGGCTGAGCCTGCCAGCACTAATTCTTTGGCGGCTGGCTGAAATATTAAAAACTGATTACCTTTGGCGTTGAACGGGATTTTTTTGCCTTTGGCCGTCGGGTCATCGACCATTACCGCTACCGGATCTGAGAAGTCTTTACAGTCACCTTTGCGGTAAACCAAGATAGCGTAGTTCTGATTTTTTTCTTCGACCGTTAATTTATATTTAACTTCGGTGCGTGTGTCTTCGGTAACTGTAACAATGGCAGACGCCTTAGAATTAAAGATCGGCTTTAACTGAATTAAATCTGCAAATGCTGAAGTGCCGTAGACCAGTGAAGCTGTAAAAAATAATGATAAAGCGCGCATAGTTCCTCTAGGCTTAATTCTAACGATTATGGATGTATCCCGCAAGCAACGCCTACGCCGTTAGGCTTGTTGTTGGCGTCGGTTTCTTCGACAACCAGGACTTTGTTTTTAAAGTCGATGTTGGTTATCGGATGGCCGCTGGCTGCGCCAGAGCGCAGTTTGTGATTGGTGAACGTGTGAGGAGGTAAGGGTGTGTCCAGTTGTTTCTGTTCGAATGCCCCCCATTCCATGTGAATGAGCGCGTTTTTAAACTGCCAGTCAAAAGGAGCGGTTACCCCGTCTTTGTCAGTCGATAGAGGAATCACGGGCGAGGAGTAGCTTTGGCAGTTTCCCTGTTCATAGACGACCACCGCATAGCCCTGTTTAACTGTCGTGTGGTCAAGCTGGTAATAAATCTGCCCCTGAGAACTATGAATTGTGATTTCACCGCCGACTTTATGATGGCCAAGTGGCGTTAAAAAGACCTGGTCAGCCTGGACTGAAAGCAAAAAAAGCAGAGCAGAAATGAATACGAACGATCGCATGATTCCCCCAAAGTTCTATTTTATAGAAATAGATAAATCGTTGCGACTTTTTCGGGGGATATCTCAAATTAAGACACTATTGTTTGACTGAAGCCTGTTTGTTACGAAGCTCTGCTTTGCAGATCGTCACCTTTTCTTCGTACTCATCCTGACGGCTGATAAGTTTTGTTTTATAGCCGCGAAATCTCTGGATACGGTCGACTAAAAATTCTTCGGTTACAGCCACTAATTTTTTTTGTTCATCGATACCTATTTTAAAATCGTCTTCTTTGTCGGTGATGCGCTCTAAAGGCTCGGTCCACATTAATTTGCCGTCACCGCCGTAGCGTGGGTCAGTTAACTGGATTTTGCATTCGCGTAGGACGCCATATAAACCTAAAGATCCGAATTTACGGTTACCATAAACACGGTCTTCTAACTCATAAACTTCGTACTGAATTTTTCTAAGCTCTTCGTTGAGTGAAACTTTTTTCTGAAAAACTGCATTGCCATCTTTTACGCCGATGGCACTTTCTTGATTTATCTGATTTTGATGTTCAAGCTTGGTGTTGATGTCTTCAACTTTGTTAGGGTTCGTTTTACAAGATGCTAAAACCGATGTGGCAACCAGAGCTAATAATAGTGTTCTCACGGGAACTCCTTTGATGTGATATTATTTTAGTGAGTCGCTGGTAAAAATGCACAGACAATCACCATCATACTCGGCGTTAATCTGTTGTATTAAAAATACTTATGCGAAAACGCGGAGCTGGTGGCTCGGAGTTTTCTTCCGAATCCAGCGAAGGATAAATTGGGATGGGTAGGGTTCGCTCCAATGGTCTCCACGACTGTGGATGGGAGCGGGCTTGTTGTACTTATCCATATAGCAAGGGCCTTGCCAATTTTCTCATAATGAGATTTTCTAGTTTAATCATATAGTTACATGACTGGTGCCATGTTGGAACTTTCTGTTCCTGATATCAGGCTCGCAGCGGATAAAAACTGGGAGCAAAACGAAGCCGCCTGTTCGGTGGCAGGGGTTGCACCACAGCCTGCCCCCTTTTTGGGCTGCCCCTGTTATCGTTTTTTGTCAAAGGGCGGTAAGGATCTCAGTTTGATACACTCAGATCGATTATAGGCGATCAAACTTGGTCGAATTGTTGAAACAATGTGTTTTGACATGAATATTAAGATTATCATTCGCTTTATTATGTTCGTTTTATTAGGTGCTGCGGTTACTTCGTGTGCACCTAAAAAATCAGAAGACTGCGGCTTTGTACAAAACGTGTATGGCCAACGTATTTCATGGAAAACCACTGCACCTATTCAACTATATATAGGTACAAGCGTTCCTGCTGAGTTAAGACCGGCGATCTATCGTGCTGCGGCAACGTGGGAGCAGTCGACGGGCCGTAAAGTCTTTGAAGTTATTGAAGAAAATTCTTCACAGTCTTCATCTCCAGGTCGAGATAAGAAAAATGGTATTTACTTTTTATCGCAATGGGAGTCAGATAGAAAGTCTGAGCAAGGTCGCACGTCAGTCTACTGGGCTGGAGATGAGATTCAAGAAGCTGATATTCGTATCAATTCTCAAGATTTTTCGTACTACGATCAGAACAGAACACAACAGGTAAAAGCGGTAAGTAACAACACTTCGGCGGGTTATAACTTCGAAGCGCTTGTGCTGCATGAGCTAGGTCACTTTTTGGGCCTAAAACATCGTGAAAACGGTGGCACAGTTATGGCTAAAGAGCTTGGGGCGTATACGGATAGAATCAAATTGTCTTCAAACGACGTAGAATCTGTTCAGTGTGAGTATAAATAAAGAAGTTTAAAGAGAGATAAAAAATGAAAACGGTAAATACAACGAACTTAAATGAAATCATCAACCCACAAGCTGAAACTGCGGTTACTATCGAGTTAAATATGCCGGTTTACAATGAGCTAAATGATCAGACGCAAGGCTCAGTAAATGTATTAGCGATGATTAATGAACAATTTAAGCAGATCCACGAAATGAATAAACGCCGTTCTTTGCTTTTAAAAGAAGTGTCTGGGTATTTGGTAAAATAACTTTAATTGAAAAATTTAGATAAAAAAAGAGAGCTTTTAGCTCTCTTTTTTTTTAGCTTTCTTCGTCGAAGCGAAGAGCTTCTAATTTAGGGATAAAGAATTTTACATAATCACCCTGGCGCTCGCGGGTCATGCCCTCAGAAGCGACCGGGCGTTCAAACTTAAACTCTTCATGGAAAGTCTGAAAGTTATTAGTGCTCATTTTTTTTATACCATCTTCAACCGAATCCTGAAACTTTCTTTTGCCGGATAAAGTTGCGCGGTTGTTGGCGACCGACATTCTGATGTTATCTTTTTCGTGTTCCGGAGCGTAGGCTTCGATCACATAACCGTCGTTGTTTTCAGACACGCGGCTACCGCGGTCTTGAACTTTGTAGAACTGATCGGTTTCCTGGGTTACGTAGTTTTGTACCATAGGCGCTGGTTTTTCCACCATGATCGAACGGTTGTTGCGATTTGATGCCTGGTTTACTTCCTGGCCATTGCTGTCTTTAGCTTGGCCTTTACGGTTATACGTCGCAGCTTTAGCTTCGGCACGTTCGGCTTTCATGGCTTCGTTTTCTTCCTGAGCTTCGTACTTGATATGATTGATTGCGGCTGCAGAATCATTATCAATTTCTTTGCTCAGTTCCTGGTACTTAGCTTTAAGCTCTTTCATTTCTTCGCGCTGAGCTTCAGCGAGCTGCTTTTTCTTGTCAGCTTTTTCCTGTTGAACCATTTGAATGTTTTCTTGCGATACTCTTCGTGTATGAATTGCGTCTGCCATAGCTAAAATAATAACAAAGCTTGTCGCAAAATAAGACGGGCAAAAAGTCTAGATTTGTCTACTATTGTGTCGAAGACGCATCTATTGTGGCGGGTCTGTCGGTGGCGGAGCGGGTTCGGCCGCAGTGGTTTGTGCCGGTGTTCTTTTCTCAGGTTGTGCACAGTGGGGTTTAAAGTCGCGGGTAGCGCCTTTACAGCGCCAGGTCTGGGTGTACTGGATAATTTCATCCTGTTTTAGCGGATAGAAAGTTACCCATTGATCCGGGTCTAAGGTCGAATCGAACTGTTTATTGGCCCCGGTTTTTGTGTTGGTAATCATCAGCGTGAATACGCGGTATTCAGCTAAGACGTTTGAAGCCAGTAAAAAAACAAAAAGGAAAGTTTTCACTTTCCTTTTATCGGTTTACTGGTGATTCAATTTGAGTCTTATTTTTTTACGGCTTTAACTTTCTGATCCATCGCTTTGCGCAGCTCTTTTACTTTAGCGCCGATTATGCGGTGGTTTTTATCCGCGATACTGGTGTTAACCAGTACAAAGTCGATATAAGGAAGAATGGTTTTGACGTTGTCTGCCGAAACGCCAGAAGCCGCACCCATCGGGTGGTTGCCGATCACCGAGCGGGCATTAATCGCGCGGCTCGGATCAGTGGCTACACCGGTTTTAGGGCCTGTGATTACGATACCATCCACCCAGCCCATGGCCTGTAAAGCAGAACGCTCGATGGTTTTAGTTGGATCAACTGGGGTTGAGTACTTCATATGGATACCGCTGACGTAAAACACATCGGACGGCTTTAAAGCATCAATAGCGTGCAGACTGGTTTCAGGGGCTTCTTTGATCAGATCCACACCCGAAAAATCTGTCCAAGCGATTTGTAAGTTATGTTTTTTTGCTAATTCAAAGGTTTCTTTGTAGGTCATCAGTTTTTCGTCAGGGCCTAAAAGATTTACGCCGAAGGTTTTATCCGGGTATTTGGCTTTGATGGCTTTTAAAGCCTCGTCTAATTTTTTGTAGTCATTGGTTTCCCAGACAATAGCGTCAGCTCCGTTATTAAAAGCTTCTTCGCAGTCTTTGTAGTAATCATCCAAAGTCGCATTTACGTAGCCGACCACCCAGATCTGTTTTTTAGTACCGAATTTTTGCGTGAAAAAATCTCTGCGAGTTTGATAAGTCGATGCTTCCATGGTCTGCGAGTATAGAGCTATTACAGCGAATATAGAAATAAATACTTTTTTCATGGGTAAAGTCTCCTTGCGAAAAAAAAGGGGGGAGTAATTAGTGCGATGTATGTTTTTTGTTTGAACGCATATTGTTTTCGATAATGTAGAAGTAAGCACGGATCAGGCGTTCTTGATCCTCAGGGCTTAGTTGTCTTACAAAATCCTGCTTGTCGGTTAAACTTTTAAACTGGAGCAGTTTTAGCAGATCGTCTTGAATGCGTTTTAAATTTTCAGCCTGAAAAAAATCATCTTCTGAAAAAGCCTTTTGAAAAACATCAGCAATTTTTTTGTTGTCAAAAAGTAAATGAACGCCCAATTGTGATTGATCTAAAATTCCTTTTAGATTCTTGATCTGATCGTCATTTAAATAAACTTCTACTTTAGACAAATTTTTGGATTCCTTGCTTAGCTCAAAGCCTACTAAGCCCCAAGAGAGTTTCAATCAGAATCGATTGACTTTGTAAGTCATTCGATTTCTGCTTAGAGCTAAGAGTCTTTAGATGCTATATTTTTGTTAGGAAAAGGATAAAGTATGAGCAAAGTTGCCAGTAAATTGAACAATAAGTTAAGTAAAAAAATTGGCTCCGGTGCTGGCAGCAAAAGTAAGCAGATTAAAATCAAGGTCAAATCCAAGCTTGGCAAAAAGAAATCGCAGAAAAAAGTAAAAGCTAAAGCCAATAAGGCTGCAAAAAAAATCCAGGATAAAGAGTTAATCGTCATCGACGAATCACAGGGTCTGATTTTTGAAAACGATAAAACGCTTTTTGGCTATTTCTCTGAACAGATCAAAGCTATGGAAGACCGTTATGCAAAACACTACGCGCCTTCACGCGATTTTAACGAAGCCGAAATCGATGCCAAAGAAAATTGGTTAGAATCCACGCTGGATGATCCGGATGAAATCTGGATCGATACTGAAACTTCTCCTGAAGTTCCGCTCTACACTTTGATTAAAGCAATCGACGACCCTGAAGAGCCGTTTATCTACGTGGCCGTGGTGTATTTAAATGCCGAAGAAAAATACCCAAGTTTTGTTTTTATCCATTTTGCAACCAAAGACACGCAGCTGGCTGAAACATTTCGCCAGAAAGAAATCATATATCACCGCAAACTTGAGGCTATTCAGTTTGCGGCTATCGAAGGTGATTCGTTGTTAGAGGGCGATCATTTGGCTATCGGGCTGTTAGAGTCGATGATGAAACTGCGTAATGAAAAAGATGTGCCTGCAGAAAAATTTCAGGACTTCGCAGAACAACGTGAAGATACGATCAATAACCCTGATGAAATCTGGCGCAAGGTTGATTCAGAAGGGCACACCCTGGTTACATTCATCCGCGATATCAGCGAATTTAAAGCTGATCACTGGTACATCGTTGTCACCGAAGAAGATCCAAACACCGAGGTACATTCGCTATTATTCTCATTTCCGACTAATGACAGCACCTTAGCTGACCGTTACCGTCAGGGTGAAAACTTAGAAGCTGAAGAAGTTTCACAAGAGAGCTCCCACTAAAAGTACAAAGCCAGAGTTTGGGGGATAACTCTGGCTTCGTTTGGGGGCTTAGTTTGTTTGGGACCTGGGGACTAGAAACAAGTTGCTTGGTAGTATTTTACAAAGTCTGTTGCGGTCCATGCTGATACATCTGTTGTAGCCAGTGGGTGTAAGTCTCTTAAGATTTGGGCGCGGGCCGAACCGTCGGCGTTGTAAGCATAGTCAGCTGGTACACCTAAGAACTGTGGGATTAAGATATTTTGTTGGGCCACGACTGAACCAGAAGAGCTGTAAACCACGGCTTTTAATACCTGGTAGATGCCATCAGCGTCATCTAAGTTGATATAATAGCCCTTAGAAGTGGTTACTGTTGAAGCTGTAATACCGTCACGGGTTGAATCATCAACATTGCCAGATGATAAAACATAACGGGTTACATCTAATGGCGTTTGGTCTAAAGAAGCCGAAGAACCGGTAACTCTCCATTTAAAGAAGCGGATCGTATTACCTGCAGCTGTTGCCGCAGTCGATAAACGGTTAAATTTGATTTTTACCAAGCTGTTATTGATGGTGCCGTTTGAATTTTTAACGGCAGTGATATTTACAGACATATCGGAACCAACGGCTTTTTGGCATGAAGTAACAATTTTGTTGCCGGCATTTTCAACCGTCGATGACTGAACGATCGTTGTCGTTGTTGCTTGAGATGATTTTTTAGAACCACAAGATGTTAAAGTTACGATTGAAGCGGCTAAGATTAAAGTCGTTGTTAAAATTTTCATATATCCCCCGATATGTTGAAAGTTTGTTGTTACAAACCTATAAAGCAAGCACGGGGCCATATCTCAGTCTGAGACCGCGTGCCGGGGATTGTTATTATGCAGCTAAAAACGAAATTCTCACTCTGAGAATCCTGCGTTAAGTCGGATTGAGACGTACGGTGAATTACGGCACCCGCTGTCACATAAGTTACAGGCCAAGCTCTACCCAGGTGATGCCATCGCCACCCGTATCAGCGGTGCCGGCTTTCCATTTTTTTACATAAACAGAACGGGATAGGTAGGTGCGGATCGCTTTTTTAAGTGATTCGGTGCCGTGGCCGTGGATAACCTTAAGCCGTTCTTCCTTTTGGACAGAGGCGCGGTCTAAGGCGATCTCAAGTTCTGATAAAGCGCTATCGACGGTTTTACCTCTGAGGTCAACGGTCCTGTCTTCATCGTGAAAAGAAACCTGAACACTTGAGTTGCGTTGGGCCAGTTGGCTGGTCGGGTTGGCAAATTTATGTGCCGGTTTTAAATCCTGCCAGTGCAGCTGAAGGCGGATTGATTGCGATAGAATCATCACTTCGCCTTTGGCATTTGGCAGTGACTGCACGATGCCGTCCTGATTTAAACTTGTAACAAACACTTTTGAACCCGGCGGAAACTTTTTACCGAACTCTTGCGCCGATTGCACAGCGCTCACCTGAACAGTCTGGTTACCTTTAACGATTTCAGGTAAGTTGTATTTAATATCCTGTAATTGGCGGTGCTTGTTTAAAGTCGCTGCGGCCTTTGCTGACTGAATGGCGTCTTCAACTTTAACCGAAGCTTTTTTGATCGTTTTTTCTAATTCGTTTTCTTTCTGGCGTTCGAATTGCTGGATTTGCGCTTCTAATGATAAACGTTTTTGTTCAACACCTTTAAGTTCTTTTTTAAGTTTGTCCTGAAGGTTGGCGATATCTTTTTTTAAAGATTCGATTTCTTCAAGCTGTGAAAGCTTTTTTTGTGCCAGCGGTGATAGGTTCTCGGTGGCTTTAGCGATAATCTTTTGGTCAACGCCGACACGCTTGGCTGTTAGTAAGGCCAGCGAATCCCCGGGAATACCCGGTAAGAAGTGGTAGGTGGGTTTTCCCGAAGTTGAGTCGTATTCTAAGCTTCCGTTGACCACGACATCGTCCGGCTTCCAACCGGTTTTAAGCGGGCTTAAATGCGAGGTGATAATCGCAAAAACTTTTTGCTCGGCATAGGCTTCGATAAACGAGCGCGCTAAAGCGCTGCCTTCTTCAGGATCGGTCGATCCGCAGATCTCATCGACCAGGATTAAATTTTCAGAACCTTTAAGTTTTAAAGCCTGATCTAAAGTTTTTAAGTGAGCGGCAAATGTACTTAAGTCTTCGTCTACACTTTGTGAATCACCGATGCCGGTGCAGATTTCTTTAAAAAACGGAAGGCTCGAGCTGCGGTCGGCACAGATCGGAAACCCACAGCGTGCCATCTGCGCCGCTAAACCGATTGATTTAAGTAATACGGTTTTACCGCCGGCATTCGGGCCGGATAAAATCAGAATCGATTTTTCAGGGGTTAAGCTTACGGAATTTGAAATAACCGTACGGCCTGTCATTTTTAACAGAGGGTGATAAAGCTCGCGAAGATCAACTCTGTCGTTCGTAAAGCGGCAAGGTTTGGCTCCTAGCTGAATAGTTAACTGTGCTTTCGCGAGTAAAATATCCGCAAGCAACATTTCTTTTTCGGTTTTTTCAAAGCCGGCTTTTTGTGTGCTTAAGTAATTTGAAATCTCAACTAACAGCCGTTCGATCTCTTCTTCGATTTCAACTTCGATCTGGCGTAGGCGGTTATTTAACGGAATTACAGCTTCCGGTTCGATATACACAGTTTGTTTAGATTGCGATGCTGCGTGCACGACACCCGGAACAAAGTGCTGCATGCCGCCTTTGACTGGAATAACCCAGCGGCCTTCACGGGTTGTGACAAATTTTTCCTGCAACATGTGTTCGATCTGGTGGTCTTTGACCAGTCGGTCCATCTGAGACTGAATCTGGCGGGCTAAAGAGTCTTTTTCTTTTGAGAGGCGAAATAATTTTTCAGACGCATCCATGCGGATATCGCAAGACGGTGTGATTAAATTATCGATTGCTGAAAGCGGCTCTTCGGCGTGCATAAGTTTATCATGCAGATCTACGGCCCAGGCATTACCTTGTTCTTTTAAGGCCTCTTTAAGTGCAATCACTTCTAAACAGAAGTGACGGATATCTTTTAATTCAAGTGGTTTTAACACGGCGTTTTTACGAACGCGCGTCATCCACGTGGCAAAAAGGTCTAAACTTTCCATGTGTGGGCGGATACCGCCGGATAAAATTCCGGTGGCGCATTCGATTTCATAAAAACTTTTTTCTGCCTGTTCCGCAGAAGCCAGTGGTTTAATCGCACCGATAATCGTTTTGCCCTGTTCTGATGTGGCAAAAGCCGCGGTTTTGTCTAAAATTTCTGACCAATCAAGATTTTTGATGACGAGCACGATGCCCCCTCTGAAGAATGAATAGCAAACCCAAGACCCATAGCGCCCAGTCCCAGTAGCCGTACTTGGTGTAAAAAGTAAGATTAGTATTTTTGCGGTAAGGTACCGTGAAGGTGTGAACCCATTTCTGGTAAATCGGAGACTGATCTAAAATATCGCCGTTGGATAGAATCACTGTGCTAATACCGGTATTGGTTGCACGTATTAACGGTCTGCGGTTTTCAAGGCCACGCGCTAAGGTCATGATCATATGTTGATACGGTTCGGCCCAGTCACCAAACCAGGAATCGTTGGTCACGTTAAAAAAGATATCCGCACCGATAGTTGCAAGGCCGCGGGAAAAACCAGGGTTTAAAGATTCGTAACAAATCTGCGGGCCAAGCATTAAATCACCTGAGGGGAGCGGCATGGCTTTTCTGACCGGGCCGGGGCCACGTTCATAAACGCCGACAAACGGAAAGAGTTTGTATAAAAACGGCGCTTCTTTACCAAATGGCATGTATTCGCCAAACACTAACAGATCGGTTTTATAATAAGGAGCCGTCACTTCGCCCTGGCCGTTTAAAAAGAAGACTGAATTGCGGATAATTAAATTACCCATATGGTCACGCTTGTAGGTGTCCTGTGAGTAGGCGCCGGTGACCAGATTTTTATTCCAGGTTCTGATGCGGTTTAACACGTTCTGTTGATAAGCTCTTGAGTGGTAGGCTTTGTCTAAAGCGATCGGTAACGCCGTCTCCGGCCAGATGATCAGGTCGGTTTCGTTATTTACGCGCGCTAATTCCTGTTCGGTCAGTTTAAAGTATGAATCAAAAACATAAGGCACGTAATCATAGCCTTTTTCAGATTGCAGCTTTTCTTCGTTAGAAATATTGGCCTGAACCAAGGTGACTTTCATTTGGCTGTCGGTTTGGCTGAAGTGCTGATGTTTTTGTTTGCCTGTTACCCATAAGACCAACGTGACCACCAGGGTAGCGCCGATGGCGATCAGGCTTTTGCGTTTTTGTGTCTGAAAGTTGGATAGGCAGTAGTACAGCACCGCCTGGAAGACAAATATCAACGCCGATAATCCCCAAAAACCAACCGTGTCTGCCCATTGGGCGAACGGCGAGTTAATCCATAACAGTGTATAGCCTAAATTCCATTCAAAAATACTTGGCCAAAAACGCTCAAACAGGATGTGCACAAAAGCCAACGTGAAGATAAAGGCCGTAGGCTTTAAGGCGAACTTGCGCTTTAAGTAAGTGGCCGCAGTCAGTGCGGCCGGAATGTACAGGTGTATAAAAGCTGCAAACAGGATCACTGCCGCTAGGCTCAGTGGCACATTGAGGTGGCCGAATTCGCGGGCAGTAAAGTAGATCCAGTTAAAGCCCAGAAGGGTTAACGTAAATTGTGAAATCCAGCCCAAAAAGAAAATAAATTTTAATGATTTGCTTTCAGACGCCTTTACCGTGGCCCACCAGAGCGGGAGATAACAAAAGGCAATGGCCCATGGCGGGTAGGGAATGTAAGAAGTTCCAACCAGTACACCAGTAAGCAGTGCTAAGAAGCCTAAAAAATAAATGCTTGGATTTTTACAATTCCGCTTGAAAACTTCGCTGATATTAGCCATCCTTAATACAGGTAGCATATGAATGTAGAATTAGCAGCCGAAATTCGATTCCGTTGTCCACACTGTCAAAAGTTATTTTGTACGGATCAGACAGCTTTTGAGGGTCTGAGCGCAAGCGCTCAGGGCGCTGATTTTCAATGCACTGATTGCCAAAAAGACTTTGTTTTAACTAAACAGACTCTGGCATCGGGTCTTTACGAGACCCTTGAAATGCGTAAGCCGCAATTTTCTAACTGCCCTAAATGTTCGACCTTAAAACCTATCGGACAGGATGAGTGCCCGCACTGCGGGGTTCTTGAATCTAAGTTTACTGAACTGCAAAAAGTCGAAAACCCGCGATTGTTTCAGTTAAATAAAGCTTGGGAGACGATCTTAAAAGATATTACGGTTGAGGCTTCTCACCATGTGTTTTTGGATCAGGCGCAGAAACAGTCGGCATTAAACTTTGCTGCGCAAAAATACAACGATCTGAAAAAAATTATGGGTGAAGACCCGTTAATTGAAAAGTATCTCAAACAGATCGAACACCGTTTAGAAGCGCACGTGCAGTCGCAATTAATGAAGACACGCACAGAAGCACCGGAAGCGCAGCAGTCGCTTTTAGCGAGCGGCCGTCTTTTTATTTTTGCTGCACTTTTTGGAACCTTTATTTTGATCTTAAATAAAATTAAGCCGATGTTCCCGAACTTAACGGGTTTGGTCGTGGCAATGACTGTTCTGTCATACGGACTGTGGTTTTTAACTCGTCCCACAGCCGGCGGTAAAAATAGTAAAAATTAATTTTCAGGTAATTCGTTGGTTTTAGTACCTAAACGTTCAGGTGCAGGCTTGATCGCGGGCTTTTTATTTTTCTGGCCCATCACTTTTAATAAATCCTGGCCAAAACCGGCAATCTGGTCAACTTGCTGGCGGTTACCGACATTCGGGTCGTTGCCTTGAGCCGCTTTTCCTGACGAGAAAAAGCTTCGATCCATCGTATCTAAGAATTTGATTCCGGAAATTCCCGTAGTTTTTTCCAAGATCGTAAGAGATTTAAACAGGTTTAACTGGCGGGCTGTACGGGTTTTGTTGGCCAGTGACTGTGATGAATCACCGGTCGCTAAGATGAACTTTTTAACTTCGGTGGCATTGTGGTAAAGTTCTTTGTTGGCCATAACCAAAACGGCGGCACCGGTGACAAAGGCTGTGGCCTGCGAAGTTCCGGTCATTAAACCGTACGAGCTGTTTGGTAAGCACGATAAAATAGTCTGGCCCGGGGCTGCGATATCGACAGTTTCAGTTCCGTAGTTTGATGAAGATAAAACTTCAGTCGTTGGGTCAATCGCTGTGACCGAAATAATATTATCTAGATTATAATCGGCCGGGTAGTAATGATGTTCATCAGAGTTTGAGCGTTCGTTACCGGCAGCAGCGACAAATAAGATATTTTGTTTTGCGGCAGCGGCGACGGCCTCATATTCTTCTTTCGAGTACTCAGTACCACCACCCGAGTAGTTGATGATATGTGCGCCCATTTTGACCGCGTAGTTGATCGACTGGATGGTGTTTTTTAAGTTGTCGGTGTTGGGCACTTTCGGGTCGTAATATTTTAAAATCATTAAACTGACTTCCGGAGAAATACCGCTGATGCCCTTTTTGTTTCCCGCTTCAGCACCGATGATGCCGGCGATATGGGTTCCGTGACCGTGGTTGTCATCTAGCCTGTTATTGTTGGATACGAAGTTCCAGCCATACACGTCGTCAACGTAGCCGTTACCGTCATCGTCAATGCCATTAGTGGCTTTGTTTCTGCCTCTGGCATCTTTGCCGGATTCACCCGGATTCTGCCATAAATTATTTTTTAAATCTTCGTGGTTAATATCAATACCGGTATCGATCACTGCAACGATAACTTTTTTGCTGCCTTTTGTAATTGACCACGCACGGGCCGCATCAGATTTTTTTAAGCCCCAGGCCTGTTTGATTGCCGGGTCATTAAATAATGCCGAGGGTTCGTTCGGAACCTGTGTTGATGAATCAACAACGGTACCTAATTCTAACGTTCTGTTATCGATTTTTTTGATTTTTGATTTCTGTGATTGCGCTGTGCGCTCGGGGCTCGGGTTTTGTTTCTGCTTCCAGAAATAATATCCACCCAGCGAACAACAGAACACCACAAAAGAACCAATAACAGCATTAAAGAATTTATTATCCATAATGTGTTTATCGGTACACCGGCAGCCAAATCTTAAGAATTCGGCTGTCTTATTTTGAGATTAAACGGGCCTAGTTTTGCGTGGCCACGTCAGGCGAAAGAACGGACGGAGCACCGGTAAAGGCGTCGGTTTTTTTGATAAATTTCTCGGGAAAGCCGGTTTCTTTGGCCGGGGCTTCGATGCGATCGTAAAACAGATGGTTGCGGGCGATGATTTTTACATACAGTCTGGTTTCGTCGTAGGGGATCTCTTCGATAAAATCAACAATATCGAATTTAGGGCGGTAGCGGTTTTTAATCCAACGGGCCACGGCATTTGGTCCAGCATTGTAAGCGGCGGCAACTAACGCATACTGATCTTTCTGTTTTTTTACCTGCTCGGACAATTCGTAACTGCCGATTTTGATATTGATCTGCGGGTTGTATAGATCTTCAGGTTTTTTGTAGTCGACTTTGTGCTTGCGCGCTAAGTGTTTGGCTAATGGTGGGATAACCTGCATTAATCCTAAGGCGTTGGCACCGCTGCGTGAGTTTATATTAAAAGCTGATTCCTGGCGCATGATGGAAAAAATCAAACTTGTAGGAAGACCTGTGACATTTGCCATTTCTTTAACTTCGCTCTCCCATAAGCGCGGAAAGAGTAAGTGTGACTTTTTAACGATGATATCCTGTTTTTGTTCAACCGGAAGTTTGGCAAAGGCGATAAACAGCGGTAAAAAACGCTGGCCACGGCTGGCCAGCTCAAGACCAAGCTGGGTGAGTTGTTCCGGTTTATCGGTTAAGGCCAAAGCCGTGCGCTCGGCCAGGTCGATTTCTTCGTGCTGAAGAAGGGCATTGAAGAGGTCTTTTTGTTTGGGCTGTAAGAACGATAGTGATTTGTCGAAGTTAAATTTATCAGTGGCCTTTAGCGTGTTGAAAGCCGGAATTTTAAGTTGCAATTCATCGTAAGCTAGAAGTGAATAGTAGCTGTAAAAATCCTCTTGGGTCATGGCTGTCCAGATTTTTCTGGCTTCATCTTTTTTATCTAAGCGCACCAAACAGCGGGCCAGGAAAAAATTAGCGCGTGATTTTTCAGCGATATCTAAAGTTTCAAGTGCTAAACCTTTCATGGCCTCAGCAGCTTTCTCCCACTCTTCAGATTTGTAAAGTACCCAAGCCTTGGTCCACAGGATTTTCTCGCGGGTGATGGCCGGATTTTTTGATGGGCCCTTTTTTAATTCTTCTAACAGGCTCTCGTAATACAGCAGGGCTTCGGTAAGTTTTCCTTCATCTTCTTTCACTTTACCCAACAGATACGAAATCTCGCTTAAGTTTTGCTGTAGTGGTTTAAGGTCAACCACTGCGGCTGTTAACAATCTATTGGCTTTAACAAAATCATTTTCAGAATAATGGTGACGGCCCAAGTTAAGTGTGGCCTCTAAGTAAAGCTCTTGGTGTTTGCTGTTCTTGGGATCTTTTTTGAACGTTTTAAGAGCCAGGGCATGAAAGTCTTTTAGTACTTTAAGTGAATCATTGCGACGGTTGTTCGAGCGGTATTTGGCGCGCAATTGTTTCATAAGGCCCATTTTTTCAATGGCATTTTTTTCTTTACGGATTTGAGACCTTAAACTGTCAATCGAAGCTGTTTCTGTCTGCGCAACTTGCACCGGAGCCGAGGCTGCCGCGGCCGGAAGAATTAAAATATTGGCTTCAGCGATTTCCTGCATAAAGATTTTGCGCTCAAAATCAGAAACCGATTTCATATCAAATTTAAAACCCGGACATTTTTTAATGCCGCGGATACCGGCCAGTGAATTTAAGGCAAAGTCTTTATCGTTGGCCGCGGTCATGAGCTGGGCACAGCTCATATCTTTAACTTTGGTAAAGCCCAAAAGCTGCGCATGGCTGCAGGCAAAAAAGAATGGAATCAACAGAGAAACTTTTTTTATCATCGAAATCATGGTGTTCATCCTAAGCGTAATGAAATTCTAAAAGTTTGTTGTTAGCTGAAAAGCTTACGGTGATTTTACCGCCGTTTTTAAGTTTGCCGAATAAAAGCTCGTCGATGATTCTGGATTTAACAAGTTCATCGATTTTTCGGTGCAGCGGTCGGGCGCCGTACACCGGGTCGTAGCCGCGTTCGGCGATGTGGGTCACTACGGCATCGTCAAAGATAAAATCAACTTTTTTTGCGGCTAAAGTGTGTTTTAATTCGGTTAAAAACTTATCGACAATATTTTTAACCAAATCTAAGGTCAGGCCGTTAAAATATATAATTTTATCTAAACGGTTAATAAACTCAGGCGAGAAGGTTTTTTTAATCGCTTCAGAGCTGACTGAGCCCGGGTTAGCATGGCCCAAGCCGATATTGCCGCGGGCCACATCAGCTGCCCCGGCATTTGAGGTCATAACCAGAATACAGTTTTTGAAATCAACGGTGCGGCCGTTACCGTCAGTGAGTCGCCCGCCATCCATAATCTGTAACAGGATATTATAAATATCCGGGTGGGCTTTTTCGATTTCGTCGAGCAGGATTAAAGAATACGGGCTTTTTGAAACCGCTTCCGTCAGTTGGCCACCTTGTTCGAAACCGACATAGCCGGGAGGAGCGCCGACTAAGCGTGAGATCGCGTGCTTTTCCATGTATTCACTCATGTCAAAGCGCTGGTAGTTAACCCCTAAGATGCGCGCCAGCTGTTTACACACTTCGGTTTTACCGACACCGGTTGGGCCGGCAAATAAAAAAGAACCCCACGGCTTTTCTTTGGTCTCTAATCCGCTTCTGGCAAATTTAATCGCCTGGGTTAAAGCGGTGATGGCATCGTCCTGACCGAAAATAAGGGATTTAAGTTTAATGTCGAGATCTTTAAGCTGTGACAAATCATCAGAAGTAAGTTGGGTGGTCGGTACACCCGAAATTTTTGAAATAATCGCCGCAACGTCAGCGGTATCGACAGTTTTCTGTTTTTTTAGTTTCGTCGTCGAACCCACTTCATCCATGATATCAATCGCTTTATCCGGAAGTTTTGCCGATGTCAGGTATTTAACCGACAGTTCCACACAGGCGCGTACTGCTTCAGGGGTATAAGTCACATCATGAAATTTTTCGTACTGCGGTTTTAAGGATTCTAAAATCTGAACCGTGTCATCGACGGTGGGCTCTTTGATATCGATTCTCTGAAAGCGGCGGTTAAGGCCGCGGTCTTTTTCAAAATGCTGGCGGTATTCCTGAAACGTGGTGGCACCGATGCAAGAGATTTCGCCTTTAGAAAGTGCTGGTTTTAATAAGTTGGCCGCATCCATTGAAGAACCCGACGTCGATCCGGCCCCGACGATATTGTGAATCTCGTCAATAAACAGGATGATGTTCGGATCGGCCTTGGCTTCTTTTAAAATATTTTTTAATCGTCCTTCGAAGTCGCCGCGGTATTTCGCTCCGGCCAAGAGTGAGCCGACATCAACAGAGTAAATCGTTTTATTCTGTAAGAAATCCGGCACCTGACCAAGATTGATCTTTTCGGCCAGGCCTTCTACGATCGCAGTTTTACCCACACCGCTATCGCCGATAATCAGCGGATTATTTTTTTGCCGGCGCCCTAAGGTCTGAATCATTTTTTCGATAATGTCCTGGCGTCCGATAAGCGGATCTTTTTTGCCGCTTTTGGCGTATTCATTTAAATTAATGGCAAAATCTTCCAGTGCGGTAGCTTTTTTGTCAGCCGCATTTGCAGAATAGGTGTCGCCGGAATTCGCGGTTGGTTCAGTTCCGGTTGTAGAGCTGGCAGAAAGTTCGTGGCTCACCACGGAAATAACGTCGAACTGGGTTAGTCCCATTTTTTGTAGGACAAAACAGGCTTTGGATTTTTTTTCATCAAACACCGCAATAAAAACCGAAAGTTCATTGATCTCGGTGCGTCCGGCATTTTGCATCTGCAGCGCTGCGCGCTCAAACGCCCGGTGAACAGAAACGGTAAGTTGCGCCTTCCATTCGCTGGCATCGCCTTCAGTGAATGTTTTTTTCTGTTCTTCGGTCAGAGTTTCGTTCTTGCTGATATAGGTGTTTAATTCTTTTTTGATTTCGGCGACATTCACTCCCAGTTTGTCGCAGACCTCAATCACCTGGGGGGCTTCAAGCAGGCAGTACGTGAAGTGTTCGAGTGTCACGAACTCGTGCGATTTTTTGGTCGCCAGATCGATCGCTTTACCTAATCTTTTATCAAGTTCTTTTGAGATCATAGCACCCAGCCTTTATTTATCTTCTTCTACTATTGATTTTAGCGGGTATTTGTTGCTTTTAGCAAACTGGTTCACCTGCAGGGCCTTGGTTTCGGCCACTTCGAAATTGTAGATGCCAGCTACACCAGAACCCTGTTTATGCACGTCGAGCATGATTTTTTCAGCTGAACGATCGTCGTGTTTAAAAAAAGTTTTAAGCACGTACACGACAAAATCCATCGGTGTGTAATCGTCGTTTAAAAGTATAACCTTATACAGGTTTGGCTCTTCAGTTTCGACCGCGTCCAGTAAATCAATACCGGTTGCAGAGTCATGTTTACCGCCACTGTCGTTTTGTCCAGTTAGGTGAATTTTGTATTTCTCAGAGTGAAACGTGTTTGTTTGATACATAATTATTTATTCTAGTGAAGGTCTTGTTAAAATCAACCGACAAAATGAATATCAATACTTGTCAACGACATCGAATGTTATAATAATTTATGGGTGTGTCGTTAACTTATATTAACAATCCAAAAGGGGACAAATTCTATATGAAAAACACTGGGACGTTAAATCAAAAAGGTTTCTCGCTAGTCGAGCTAATGATCGTTGTTGCGATCATCGGTTTATTAGCGGCTGTGGGTGTGCCACAGTATCAAAAATTCCAAGCGCGTGCTCGTCAGGGTGAGGCGAAATCTTCATTATCTGCACTTTATGCGTCTGAGCAATCGTTTTACGGTGAGTGGAATCAATACTCTTCGAATTTAAGTAATATCGGTTTCGGTGTGACTGGTACAGCGCTACGTTATGTTGTCGGTTTTCAGGCCGCATGCGCTCCATACGATATTGCTTCAGGTGCTCCTCCACAAACAGCTGGTGCTGAGTTTTCACATTTAGCTACCGTGTGCCGTAATAATGCGGCGACTTGGAAAACGGCAACTGGTACTTCAGCGGCTTGTACGCCTTACTACCAAACTACTTTAGCTGGTACAACTTCGACATGTTCGAATGCAGCTGGTGCAGCGGCATTCCGTGCTATCGCCGTGGGTAACCCGAATAACACGATTGCCAATGCAACGCCGTTAGACGGTTGGACAATTGACCAAGTAAAACGTATCACCAACTCTACGCCTGGTATCCGCTAGTAGTAATGTTTGTTAAAATTTCTTTAGGAATTTTAGTTTTAATAACGTGGCTTTCGAGCCACGTTTTTTTTTCGAAAAGCTATAATCGCTTCGAAGAGCCTTATATCGCGCCGCCGATGGCAATCCGGCATTTAACCGCGGGCTTTCAAATCCAAACCGCCGACTCACTTTGGATTCGTGCTATTCAGGATTTTGATCACTGCAGTAAAAAAATTAGTGAAAATCTTTGCGAAGGCAATTCGTGGTTAGCTTCAGTATTGGATTTAGCCAGTACCTTGGATTCGCGCCTAGAACCCAGTATGTACCAAACCGGTGGTTTGGCCTTGTCGGTGCTGGTCAGTGATGTTGAAGGGGCGGCAAAATTTTTTGGCCGGGGGACGCGCGTATATCCTAATAACTGGCAACTGATTTATGGCGCAGCCTATCACGCACTGTATGAAGAAAAAGATAAGAAAAAAGCCGCCAAACTCTATTTGCGCGCTTTTGAAAATGGCGCTCCGGATTGGACGCAGGTTTTAGCGGCTCGTTTGGCCTCAGATGAGGGCGACAGCGAATTTGCCACCCGGGTGCTGGAAGATATGATTGCTCAAAACCAGGACGAAAAACTCATAAATCGCTTAAAATCTAAACTGCAAGAAGCGAAAGCGCAGAACCAAACCTCAAAGCAGTAAAAATCTCACCGTTCCATTCTTGACGGCGGCTTAAAAGACCTCCTATTTTAATGCGATGTCTACAAAGCGCGATTACTATGAAATTCTGAATGTCGAGCGTAACGCTGATGGCGATACGATCAAAAAAGCCTATCGTAAATTGGCGATGCAATATCATCCGGATCGCAACCCCGGAGATAAAGAAGCTGAAAATAAATTCAAAGAAGCTGCAGAAGCCTATGAAATTTTAAGCTCTCCCGAGAAAAAAGCGCAGTACGACCGTTTCGGCCACCAGGCCTTTCAAGGCGGCATGGCCGGCGGCGGTTTCGGTGGCGGTGGCTTTCATGACATCAACGATATTTTTTCGCAGTTTGGTGATGTGTTCGGTGATTTTTTCGGCGGTGGCGGCGGGAGTCCGTTCGGCCAGGCCAGAGGTGGTAAGCCACGTGGCCCGCGCAAAGGTTCTGATCTGCGCTACATCACCGAAGTTGATTTAGCTTCGGTGCTAACTGACGGCGAAAAGCAGATTGAATTTGAAACCGAAGAGCACTGTTCAGACTGTAATGGTTCGGGCGCTGCAAAAGGCTCAACCGCAGTGACTTGTAAAGTGTGTAAAGGCCAGGGCCAGGTGATCCGCCAGCAGGGATTTTTCACTATGGCAACGACGTGTTCGGTCTGTAACGGTGCTGGTGAAGTGATCGAAAATCCGTGCAAAACTTGCCAGGGCAAAGGCCGTTCGAAAATTAAACGTAAGATCAAAGTGAGCATTCCGGCCGGTGTTGATAACGGCACCCGCTTGCGAATTCAGGGTGAAGGCGAAGGCGGCTATAAAGGTGGCTCAGCCGGTGATCTGTTTGTTGAAATCAGAGTCAAAGAGCACGATGTTTATGAACGTGAAGGCGATCATTTGTTTGCTGATTTAGACATCGCTTTTGAACAGTTCATGTTAGGTGGCGAAATCAAAGTCGATGGTTTAGACGGTGAAATTGAAGTTGAAATTCCGCGCGGGGCACAGCCTGGTGACCAGATTAAAGTTGCGGGCCGTGGTGTACCGTCTCTTCGTGGGTCACGTCGGGGCGATTTGCATTTCACCCTGCACCCGGAATTCCCTAAAAAGATATCGTCTGAAGAAGAGGCTTTGCTGAGACAGTTGGCAGAGTTGCGTAAAATCAAGGTTAGCGGCGAAAAAAAGGGCTTTTTTGGCCGTAAGAAATAGTCAAAAAGTCGCTAAAAATTAGCTTTTTGGCGGCTTGACGATGTCCGAACCGGACACACATTAATAGAGACTTAATTTAATTAAAAATAGGGGAGAAGGATTGGCCGGTCGGTCGTCCAACCCGTTAGGGAGAATTCAGTTATGGGAAAAATTATCGGTATTGACTTAGGTACGACAAACTCTTGCGTAGCTATCATGGAAGGCGGCGAGCCGAAAGTTCTAGTGAACGAAGAAGGCGCTCGTACAACTCCTTCAGTTGTTGCTTTCACCAAAGACGGCGACCGTTTAGTGGGCCAAATCGCTAAACGCCAGGCAGTTACAAATCCAGAAAACACAATTTACTCGGCGAAACGTTTTATCGGTCGTCGTTTTGAAGAAGTGCAATCAGAATTAAAATTAATTCCGTACACCGTAGAATCTAAAAACGGTGGCGCGGATACAGCGTTTAAAATTCAGGGCGGCAAATCAGCTTCTCCTGAAGAAATCGGTGCAGCGGTTTTAGCAAAACTAAAAAAAGTTGCTGAAGACTACTTAGGTTCTGAAGTCACAGATGCAGTTATCACTGTTCCTGCTTACTTTAACGATGCGCAAAGACAGGCGACTAAAGATGCCGGCCGTATCGCTGGCTTAAACGTTCGCCGTATCATCAACGAACCAACAGCAGCGGCACTGGCGTACGGATTAGATAAAAAGAAAGATCAAAAAATTGCTATCTACGATTTCGGTGGCGGTACATTCGATATCTCTATCCTAGAAGTGGGTGACGGTGTTGTTGAAGTTAAATCAACAAACGGTGATACACACTTAGGTGGTGATAACTTTGACGTGATCATTTTAGAATGGTTAATCACTGAATTTAAAAAAGACCAAGGTATCGATCTTAAAAACGATAAAATGGCCTTACAACGTCTTAAAGAGGCGGCTGAAAAAGCTAAGATCGAACTATCGTCAGCGCAAGAATCAGATATTAATCTTCCGTTCATCACGGCAGATCAGTCTGGTCCTAAGCACTTACAGATGAAATTAACACGCGCTAAATTCGATCAAATGACTGAAGATTTAGTGAAACGTTCGATCGAGCCATGCAAAAAAGCTTTGGCAGATGCAGGTCTTTCAACATCACAAATCGACGAAGTGGTTTTAGTGGGTGGTTCGACACGTATCCCTTCAATCCAAAAAGCTGTAAAAGACTTTTTCGGTAAAGAGCCAAACAGAACCGTTAACCCGGATGAGGTTGTGGCACTAGGTGCTGCGGTTCAGGGTGGTGTATTAGCCGGAGATGTTAAAGACGTATTACTATTAGACGTAACACCGTTATCACTTGGTATTGAAACAATGGGTGGCGTTATGACGACTCTTATCGAGCGTAACACGACGATCCCTTCGAAAAAATCTCAGGTGTTCTCAACAGCTGCGGATAATCAGCCTGGTGTTGATATCCACGTGTTGCAAGGTGAGCGTAAAATGGCTTCAGATAATAAATCACTAGGACGATTCGAGTTAACAGGAATCGCGCCGGCGCCAAGAGGCATGCCGCAAATCGAAGTGACTTTTGATATTGATGCCAACGGTATCTTACACGTATCAGCGGTTGATAAAGCGACTAATAAATCGCAACAGATCAAAATCACGGCGCAATCTGGTTTATCTGAAGAAGAGATCAAAAAAGCCGTGAAAGAAGCAGAAATGCAGGCTGACGCCGATAAAGAAAAAGCTGAAGCAGCTCAGTCACGCAATAATTTAGATAACTTAATTTACCAAACTGAAAAGTTAGTGAATGAGAACAAAGATAAATTAGGTGCAGACGCTGATACAGTTAAGGCTGCCGTTGATGAAGCTAAAAAAGTTTTTGAAAATAAAACTGCTTCTACAGCTGAATTAAAAGCGGCTTTTGAAAAACTGCAAACATCATCACACAAAGTGACTGAGGCTTTATATAAAGCAGGTGCAGCACAAGGTGGCGGTGACGGTTCTGGTGGTGGCGCTCAGGGCGGAGCTTCTGGTGACGCTAAAAAAGACGGCGACGATGTGATCGACGCTGACTTTAAAGACGTCAACTAAAGGTGTCAGGCCTTTTTTGCCATAATTAAAATGCTTATTAAAAAAAGCCGATTGAAAAATCGGCTTTTTTTATGCTATACTCAGGGCTTATGAAAAAAATCACTGCTGAAAACTTTGCCTTTATCGTCTTATTAGTTATTGCCGCTGGCTCCCGCTTAATTGAGCACAGCTGGAACTTTACGGCAGTGTTGGCTGCAACTTACGTGTTTGCAATCCTTTTTAAAGATGCAAAGACCAAAGCAATCATGCTTCCGGTGCTGGCCATGTTAATGTCTGATTTATTTATCGGCTTAAATTCACCAAGCTTTTTTCACTCAACGATGGCTTTTGTTTATTTAGCTCTTGGCCTGGCGTTGTTGCCGTTTTTCTTGAACAAACAAGCATTAGATAAAATGTTTCCGCGTATGGCGGCGGTGTTAACCGGCAGTTCGATTTTCTTTTTAGTGTCGAACTTCGGTGTTTGGGTTATGGATGGTATGTACCCGATGACTGGTGCAGGTTTGGTTCAGTGTTATACAGCGGCGATCCCGTTTTTTCAGAACCAGCTAACTGCGGATGTCATCTTAACACCGCTATTATTGTTTGTAATGAAGCGCGTGCTAGCTCTTGATTTTTTTCAGGTCGTAGTCGGCCAACGCCATTAAATTTTTTAAGTTATTTCCGAAATAGTTAATATGACCTAATTTCTTTTTAGGTCTATTGGCTTTTTTGTCATACCAGTGAAGTTTACCCTGTAAGCCCACCTGAATTGCTGGTTTACCGTAGCCGGTGCCCACGATATTTTGCATTAAAAATGATTTTGTCGATTGCACTTCAAGCGGGAATGCATCGTTGGTCAGTGCGCGTAACTGCATTTCAAACTGGTCAAATGAAAACGCGTCCTGGGTGATATGGCCCGAGTTGTGTACGCGCGGGGTGATTTCGTTCACCAGTAATTTTGAGCCGACATCAAATAACTCAAACGTAATCAGACCCACATATTCGATATGGTTTAGCAGGGATGTGATTTTTTTGGTTACTTCATTTAAAGCCGGGTGGTGATCAGGCCCCCAGACGCGAAAGCACTGCTGGTTTTTCTGAATGCTGTTCATTAAGGGGTACATGAAAATATCGCCCTGTTGGTTACGGCAGACAATTAACGATTTTTCGCTCTTAAAGTGCACCAGTTTTTCGGCGATAAACTGGGTTTCCTGGTTTTTGTGGGTGCGTTTAAACAGTTCAAACTGCGCTTTGGATTTAATGATATAGGTGCCAAAGCCATCATGACCGCCAAGCCGTTTTTTCAACACCAGTTCGCCGTCAAAAACTTTGTACGCAGCTTCTAAATCATCTTTGCCGGTGATTTTAACAAAGTCGGCAGTCGGTATTTGATAATCCCAGAGCAGTTCTTTTTGCGGCCAGCGATCTTGTAAAATCGCCAAATGGTCAAGTTTCGGAACGCAACGGGTTTTTGTTTTACCTAATCCCTTGGCAATTACACGGGCCGGGATAAACTCGGTTTCAAAGGTGAGCGCATCGACTACCCGGGCAAGCTTTAAGATGTCGTCTTCATTAAAGATTTTACCCTTAATCCAGCGGTTGGCGTAACCGACAGCGGGATCGTCTTTATCTTCACATAACACCGTTACATGAAAGCCCATCTGACGTGCCCGTTGGGTCATCATCTGTGCCAATTGTCCGCCGCCTAAAATACCTATCTTTTTTCCGATAATCGCCATACATATTCATTATGCAGTTTAGTTTTCCGTTATGTCTAGCCCCAATGGTGGGATTATCCCACGTAGTCTTGCGAAAGATCGTGTACGATTATTTGCCGCAGGAAGAGCAGACTATTTGGCCAACCGAAATGTTGAACTCACGCCGAGTGCCGCAAGAAAAATTGGGGCATACTGCCGAGACGATTTTGTTTGAAGGCGAACGTAATCTGGTGCCGCAGATCTTAGGCAATGACAAAGAAATGATCCAGAAAACCATTCAGAAAATGATCAATGAATGGGGTGATATTAATACAGTTTCAGGAATCGATATTAATATGGGATGCCCCGTGCAAAAAGCCCTGCGCCATAATTACGGCGTGGCTTTAATGGGCGATCTTAATTATGCAGCCCAGGTTGTTGAATTTGCCGCAACCGCAAGTACCAAACCAGTTTCGGTAAAGTTACGCGCGGTCGGAAGTGATAAATCTATTCCCGAACTGATTCATTTTGTAAAAACCCTGCGTGATGCCGGTGCCCAGTGGATTACCCTGCATCCGCGCACCGCCGCCCAGAAACGCCGCGGGCAGGCTGACTGGAACCAGATCACCGAACTAAAAAAGGCACTCGATATCCCGATCATCGGTAACGGCGATATTCAGACCGTGGATGATGTGTTTGCCATGCTTGAGCAGACGGGCTGTGACTTGGTGATGTCGGGCCGTGGTTTAGCCGCACGCCCGTGGATGATGTGGCAGGTGGCCTACCGTAAAGGTTTAACCAGTGAAGTTCCTCCCGTTGGCGAATACGAAGAGGGTGCTGAGTACGGCAAGATGCTGCTTAAGTTTATTCACTTAAGTCGTTATTATTTCTGTGAAAAATTAGGTCATAAGCCTGATTATGCCTTTAGAAAAATCCAGTTTTTTGTGCGCACCACACATGTGTGGCTTGAGTGGGGGCACCCCTTGACGGCAGAAGTTAACCGTTCAAAAACTTTTGATGAAATGATCGAACGGGTCGAGAAATTCTTTGCACAGCCGCAACGGATGTTGCCTTATACTGAACTTCGCCAATAAGCTTTAAGCCTATGTCGTTGATCGTACGTGAGTTAACCGTAAATGATGAAGCCGCTTTTTTCAGTGGAATGAAGCACTGGTCTGAAGACGACCGGACTTGGTACACCTTTGCGTGGAAGCCCGGCATGTCTTATCAGGAAATGTTAACTCTATTAACCGATGAGCGGCTTGGTAAAAACCTTGCGCCCCAAAGGGTGCCGCACACGATGTTGTATGCTTTTTTAGAGGGGCAGATTATCGGCCGCGTAAGTATCCGCCACAGTTTAAATGATTTTCTCCTGAGAAGGGGCGGGCATATCGGCTACGCGGTTGCTGAAAGCTTTCGCGGGCGGGGGTATGCTACTCAGCTCATGAAGGCCGGAATGCATTATTGTAAAGATGTGCTTGGGTTGTCGCAAATCCTGGTCACTTGCGATGACCAGAACACCCCTTCATGGAAGATTATCGAAAAGTTTAATGCAAGCTTAGAGAATAAAATCGACGACGAAGGAAAAATCATCCGCCGCTACTGGGTAAAACTTTAAGACAGGTGAGCGATCTGGCGCGAGTTTAACGACGATGATTTTTTTGCCGACGAGCCAATGGCCGATTTTTCGTAAACGCCCCTAGCGATGGCCTGCGCTTTCATAAACGGCGGAATATCGCGCTTTTTAGCGCCGTCGCAGAAATCAGCCCTAATGATATCAAATGCCTTATCTGAGTCGTCCGTACGCATAAGCACATAATCATAGGCTTTCTCGGCCAGATTAATTAACGAGATAGAATGGGTTTCTGAGTATTTCTCTGAGAGGTAATCGACAAACTTCATAAAGTTCCAGAAGAAAGATCCCTCAAAGCCCTTAAGCCACGCCATAAACTGCGGGAAATCGCCACTGTTGGCGTATAAGTCCCAGAACTTGGCAAAGCGGTTCATCAGCTGCAGGGTTGAATAATTCATCGTCGAAGTCGATAAAATCTGAAACGGCGAAAAATCCTGATAGCGCATCTGAAAAGCGGCCTCATGGCGGATAATAGGTGTGCCTTTAAGACGTTTTAAAATGCCGACCTGGATTTCGTGCGGGCCCATCGCCGCCAAGCGGTCAAAGCCTTCGCCAAAGGATTCCAGTGTTTCGCCCGGAAGCCCTACGATCAGGTCTGCATGCGTATGCACATGGGTATTGCTGTTCAGGAAGTTAAAGTTTTCGGCCACTTTAAGCAGATCGTTCTTGCGCGAAACATTGATCGCCACTTGCGGGTTTAGGGTTTGGATGCCGACTTCAAACTGTAAGCTTCCGGCCGGGAAATCTTTGATTAAATCGCGGATCTCAATCGGCAAACGGTCAGGCACCATCTCAAAATGCAAGAATAAACCCTTATCAAGATGAGCTTTAAAGAAGTTTAAAATCTTTGTTGAAGTGGACGGGCTTAAATTAAAGGTGCGGTCGACAAACTTAAAACAACGGGCGCCGCGGTTGATGAGTATTTCCAGTTCGCTTAAGAAGTGATCGAGATTAAAGCTGCGCACGGATTTATCTAAAGAAGATAGGCAGTACTCACACTTATACGGGCAGCCACGCGAGGCTTCGACATAGATCACACGGTTGGCGATATCATTATCACTATATAGATAATACGGAAGTTTTAACTCCGGTAATGGTGGTAAAGCCCCGCGCACGATTTTCGGTTGGGTGTCGTTACCACTTAGGTGTTCACGGCAGAACTGCGGAAACAGTAGATCAGCTTCGCCACAGATTATATGATCAGCTAACGGATAAAGACGCTGGCCTTCGGTTTCATAAGAGACCTCAGGGCCGCCTAACACAAGCTCGATATCCGGCGCCACTTTCTTAAGAATTGAGCAAACTTCAAAGACTTCTTCGTTGTTCCAGATATAAACGCCAAAGCCCACAATCTTAGGGTTAAAGCTTAAGATCTTTTCAACGATGTTGCGTGGGTTTTCTTTGATCGTCCACTCAAGCATTTCGGTCTGTAGGGTAAGTTCGGCCATCTGAGCCAGAATATAGCGTAACCCAAACGAGCTATGCTGATAGGTTGAGTTCAGGGTGCATAACAGGATATCTTTTTGAATTGTCGGGCTCAGGGCTTGGCTCATGTGGCCTTTGTTTTAACGAATCCCTCTAAGATATCATAGCATTTTTTGATTTCTAAAAAACTTTCATGGCAGCCGCCGCTGTCCGGGTGGTTTTTCAACGCGGCAAGTTTATAAGCTTTTTTTAACTGTAGTTGGTTAAAGCCTTCGGGCAGTAGGCGGTGAGCGGTAAGGATAGGAAGTTCTAAGGCATAGAACAAAGTTTCATAGGCTTTAAACTGCACATCGGTCATCCCTTGTGATTTTAATTTAAAATCCTTAGCGGTAAGGGTTTGGCCCGTGTAGTTTTGTCTGCGGGAATAGGATGAAACCGAGTGATATTGCACTCTTACAGGTGCTACTTCACCTAGGAGGCTAGAGAGAAAAGCCGGCTCTAAAGTGCCGGAAACCTCAGGGGAAAACGTGTCTTCCGACTCGTTTTCAGAGGTGATTTTCTCCAGAATTTCGGCAAAAGAAACGTCTCTCATAGAGACGTTATCGGGATAAATTCCCCGATTCCCGAGTAGAGAAAATGCTTTCTCCGACTGAAAATAATGAAAAAAAAGTGAAACTAGTTGTTTTTTTCTCTCGACAAAGGGTTTTTTCTAGACTTATGCTTAGGAACATCGACTTTGATATTAAGACGTAAAGCTCGAGTGAATGAGTCACAAAAGCTTTAAGTCATGATTTAAAAACAATGCCTTAACAATACCTTACGGAGGGATATAACATGGCAAAGAAAACAGCGAAAAAAGCTACAAAAAAAGCAGCTCCTAAAAAAGCTACAGCAAAAAAAGCTCCTGCGAAAAAAGCAGCTCCTAAAAAAGCAGCTTCTAAACGTAAACCAAACGCAGCTTTCATGAAAGCTTTAACTCCATCTTCTACTTTAGCAGCTATCGTAGGTGCTTCTGCATTACCTCGCACTGAAGTTGTTAAAAAATTATGGGCTTACATCAAAAAGAACGGCTTACAAGATTCAAAAAATCGCCGTAACATCAACGCTGACGAGAAACTTAAACCGATCTTCGGAAAAAACACAGTTTCTATGTTCGAAATGACTAAACTTGTTTCTAAACACTTAAAAGGTTAATTAGACCGACAAGTTAAGCATCTTAAGGCTGTAAAAGCTAAGAGCAAACAGGGTCAACCGCAGGGTTGGCCCTTTTTTTTGGCCTGTGGGGGCAGCTTAGGCTCAAATTGGAACTCTCACTGCGGCAACCCGGGGGCAAAATTTTCAAGCCCTTTGCCTATTTTCTCTCGGGGGAGTATAATTTTGCCCATGTCCAAATCTTCTCGTACTCCGGTTCCTATGACTCCGGCGGAAATTGAAAAAATGCGTATCGTCTGCAAAATGGCAGCGAAAGTTCTTAATTATACCGCAGGCAAAGTAAAACCCGGAATCACGACCCTCGAATTAGATAAGATAGCTCACGACTACACTGAAAAACTGGGCGGCACTTCGGCCTGTGTCGGCTACTACGGTTATCCGTTTGCGACCTGTATTTCGGTTAACGAAGTGGTGTGCCACGGAACTCCTTCGGATTACGTGATTAAAGAAGGGGATATTTTAAATATCGACGTCACGGTTAAAAAAGACGGCTTCTTTGGCGATACGTCTAAAACCGTCATGGTGGGCAAGGTTTCTAAAGAGGCTGCAGATCTTGTCGATGCGGCTTACAATGCCATGATGGTCGGTATTGAAGCGATTAAGCCCAACGGTTACACTGGTGACATCGGTTTTGAAACCAACAAGTACGTGCAACGCCGCGGATACTCGACAGTTAAAGAAATCGGCGGCCACGGTATCGGTAAGACGTTTCATATGGACCCGTTTGTCCCGGCCTTCGGTAAACGCGGTAAGGGCGAAAAAATCATCCCGTGGACTTGTTTTACGGTTGAGCCTATGGTGAATGAAGGTGTTGAGGATTTTGATGAGTACTCGATTCCGAATTCGGATATTAAGTACTACATTACTTCTGATAAAAAGTTATCAGCCCAGTTTGAACACACCGTGCTGATTACTGATACCGGTTACGAAATTTTAACGATTGAATAATTAAACCCATAAAAAGGAAAGAACCAATGCGCACACAAGCAACTTCTGTAAAAAACAAAACTGCCGCTCAAAAAGCAATCGCTGCAGCTGCCGCTAAAAACAAAACTCAAGCAAAAGGTAAAACCCCTAAAAAAACTGCGGGTCCAGATTACCGTGTTTGCAAAGAGGCGATGGAAAATCCAAAAGTGTTCGCAGAACTTGCTCGCTGGGGCCGCGAAGAAATTAAAATTGCTGAAAAAGAAATGCCAGGCTTGATGGCGTTAAGAAAAGAATTCGGAAAATCACAACCGTTAAAAGGTGCAAAAATCGCTGGCTGCTTACACATGACAATTCAAACAGCGGTGTTGATCGAAACCTTAACTCACTTAGGTGCTGAGGTTCGCTGGTCTTCGTGCAATATCTTTTCGACACAAGACCAGGCAGCCGTTGCCATTGCAGCGGCTGGTGTTCCGGTTTTTGCTTGGAAAGGTGAGACTGAAGCTGAATTTAACTGGTGTATCGAGCAAACTATCGAAGGATGGGGTAATGATGGTTACAACATGATCTTAGATGATGGTGGTGACTTAACAAACATGATGCACGAACCACGTTACGCGCATATGTTAAAAAAGATCATCGGTCTTTCTGAAGAAACAACGACCGGCGTTCATAATTTAGAAGTCATGCTTAAAAATAAAAAATTAAAAGTTCCGGCGATCAACGTAAATGACTCGGTAACGAAATCAAAATTCGACAACTTATACGGTTGCCGTGAATCTTTAACAGACGCCTTAAAACGCGCAACTGATGTGATGATGGCGGGTAAAGTTGCTGTTGTTGCTGGTTACGGCGATGTAGGTAAAGGTTCTGCATTTTCAATGCGTGGCCTGGGTGCGCGCGTGTTAGTTACTGAAGTTGACCCTATCTGTGCTTTACAGGCGGCGATGGAAGGTTTTCAGGTCGTTACGATGGAAGAAGCGGCTCCGATCGCTGATATTTTCGTAACAGCTACCGGCTGCTGCGATATCATCACTGAAAAACACTTTAACAAGATGAAAGACAACGCGATCGTTTGTAACATCGGTCACTTCGATATCGAAATCGATATGGCTTGGTTAAACAAAAACTCTAAGATCCGTGAAATCAAACCTCAAGTTGATGTTCATACACTTAAAAACGGTAACGAGATCGTGGTATTAGCTAAAGGCCGCTTAGTAAACCTAGGCTGCGCGACAGGACATCCGTCATTTGTAATGTCTAACTCATTTACTAACCAAGTATTGGCGCAAATCGAGTTATTCACGAACCGTGCAAAGTACAAAGAAGTGGCGATTTACCGTTTACCTAAACACTTAGATGAAAAAGTGGCGGCTCTTCACTTGGGTCAAATCGGTGTGAAGCTTTCTAAACTTACAGCGAAGCAAGCTAAATACTTACATTTAGACGAACAAGGACCATTTAAGCCGGAACACTACCGTTACTAGGAGTGTTCCCTCAGGCGAGAGGGATATTTATGATCGCTCAGATTTTCGTAGCCTTAGCAATTATGCCTTTAAGCGCACTGGTTTTCGGTGCGCTCTTTTTTCATAATAAAAATAAACTGATTCACATTCCGTCGTTTTTAGCTTTCGGGCTTTTAACGATGTACGTCGATATGCACTACTTCTACCGTGCATACGAAGTAACACTTGCAAACGGGCAGTGGGGGCCGGCGGCCGGCACAATGGGGCTGTTTTCGGTGTTAACTTCGCTGAACTCATTTGCGTTTGCCTTATTAGGTGCTGCGGTTTATTCACTGTTCAGTAAGTTTACCAAAAAGCAAGATACCTATGGGGCTATGTCATACACTAAAATCCTGGCCTGCTTTGTTTTGGCGGCCTCGACGGCGATCTACATGATCACTGACCACCACAAACAATCGGCAAGCCAGAAGATTATCGCCAAAGCATCGGGTCAATTAACACCGGAGCTTGCGAGTGAGTTGATTCAAATCGGGCAGGGGGCGAAAGATAAAACAATGATTCAGACGCTATTGATGAACCCGACTTGTCCAGAGGCGGTGTTAAAAGATTTCGCGCAAAAAGAAGAAGTGGTTTACCGTGCGACGGTGTTAAAAAACCCGAACGTGCCGCAGGAAATCGTCAATCAGCTGGCGACAGATAAAAACGAAGTCGTTCGTTACCATGTCGTGATCAATAAAAAAGTGACACTCGAGCTACTTGAACAGTTGGCGCAAGATCCGGCAAAAGACGTACGTAATAAGGCGCAGTCTGAGCTGGAGAACCGAAAAACTAATTAGGCTAAAACATAAAGAAATAATAAAAATAAAAAAAGGCTGTGCAAACACAGCCTTTTTTATTTGTCTTTTTAGATTAAATTCTTACTTATCCGTTTTGATCTGATCTAAGTAGTAACGTAATTCGCCGATGCTTTCGCGGATGTCGCCCAATGCACGGTGGGCATTTTGTTTACGGTACACTTTATCAAATTTGTTGTTAAAGATAATTTTCCAAGAGCTTACGTCTAACATACGGTAGTGCAGGCGCTCGGCAATTTTCGGAAAATACTTATCGACAAACAAACGGTCCTGAGTAATTGAGTTTCCGGCCATGATCGGCTTAAATTTTTTATCTTCTCGCCATTGCGGAAAATGACGGTCGATCATTGAAGTAATGTGAAATTCAACCGCATCTGGCTCCATACCGTTAGGTACAGCGGCCGTTAAACCCGATGCCCCGTGGTGTTCGGTATTCCAGGCATCCATTGCATCCAGGTACTTTTGCGGCTGTTTAACCACGGTCTCAAAAGACTCTAGTTCTTTAAAATCTAAGTCGGTGATGATGCAGGCGCATTCGATGACAACTTCTTTGTTAACATCAAGGCCGGTCATCTCCATGTCTAGCCATAAAAGCTTGGTGATTTTATCCAACATGATTATTTCTTTTCAGTTTTAGTTTCTTTGGGAAACTGAACTTTGTAATCACCGGCTGACTGAACCGCAGTCGTAATCGCTGCTTGGTCTAAAGTTTTACCTTCTTTTAGGCGAACCGAGATTTTGCCGAGTTGTTTTTTGCCATCAACTACAGTTACACCGCACGTCTCAAAGCTTTCAGCTAATTTTGTGTCAGCGCATACCGTTTTGCTGATCATTTTAGTGCAGGCAGCGCAGTGTACACCTTCAACCATTAAGTCTGTGGTCGCATCTGATTTTGCCGCTGTCGCAAGCGCCATTGTCGCAGTCAAAGAAATTAGAGTAAAAATTAGCTTTTTCATTGGGGTCTCCTCAGTAATTTTTATGAAAAATCCATTATGAACTAAAGTCAGCCCTCTGGGAAACGGGAAATTCTCCCCAAGGCATCAATATATTGCTATTTTATTACGCAGGCCAGAAAAAACAGTTTACTTTAAACCGCGTTTCCCAATATATTAACTCCACTACGAATTAATACTTAACGGAGTTGTAGTTAAGTTGGTTATAACGTCCGCCTGTCACGCGGAAGGCCGCGGGTTCGAGTCCCGTCAACTCCGCCATTTTTCTTCTTAAATAATTTCACATAATTACTGATCATTTTTGGCGTTTGTCTCAACGGGGCTAGAACTTTTTTTATAATTTTAAGTCTTCTTTGTTTAATCCAACAGTCATAACTGCGGCTAAAGAAGATAGTAGCGCGACCTCATCATTGAAAGTCATAATTTTTTTCAAACTTAACTGCACAGGTTCGGGTTTTAAATTAAATCCAAAAATTTCAAGTTCTTCGCCATCGCCGATCACACCACCAATTTTTTTAATTTGTGGTAGTAATGCTTTATTCTTTGAAAAATAAAAGATACGTCCTTTTTTAATGTCTGATTGGCCAGCCAGTTCAACGGCTGATCTGTCGTCAGCGTTAATGATAGTGTTCACATGAGGCCCGATATGTGAAAATAAATTTAAGTAATTTTTCTGGTTTTGGTCTGAATGTTCGCCAAGATTATTTACGACAATAACATCGGGTTCAAGTTTTTGAATTTGTTTTGAGCTTAGCTCTTCTTCTTTAATTATAAGAATAAATGGCTTACTTTCGGGAATTGTGAATCCTTCCTTCCAATTGTGAATTGGAATATCTTGTCCAGCATTTTTAAAATGCGATTGGATATATTTTGCTGTTTTTTGGTGACCGTTGTACCCAGTCACAGCGATAAATACTTGTCCGTATAAACTCATGATTGCTCTCCTTTGTTGAGCCTTAAGTGGCTCTGATTTTTTATTTAAGGAGATCAGAATTTCTTTAATTTGATTTTTTTGTGAATTTAGCTTTTCAACCTGAGAAGAAATTAAAATGAGTCGATTCCGCATAGATTCAGCGATTTGATCACTGCTCAGCTGAATGTCGATTTGTAGTAACGATTTAATCTCTGTAAGGGTAAAGCCTAGTTTTTTGAAATCATTCAGTCGTAAAGCTAATTCAACCTGATTGTCATGATAATAGCGGTAACCATTTTCACCACGAGCATGGGATTTGATAAGCTGCATTTTTTCGTAAAGTCGCAGTGCCTTGGCAGACATTCCAACTTTTTTAGAAAATTGACCTATGGTATTCCAATTCTTCATTCTGACCTCGAAAGTAGGATGGAGGTTGCCCTTGGGGCAAGGTCAAAAGGATTTAATTACGAATACAAGCCGATTTTATGAGCACCTATTGCGGCAATAGGTGCTAAACTCGTCCCATTGGGTCCGCCATTTTTCTTCTTAAATAATTTCAAATACTTAGATACGATTTTTTGGGTGACCCTCAACAGGTCTCGAATTTTTTATTTCGGGGGGCAAACAGTTCTAAGTCATATTGCTTTGTTAGTTTCTTCTGTAGAAAAGTCGGCTCAGTTTTTGTCAACCCAAGGAATTAAATGTGGTGATGCAGAAGTGTTTGAGTCGGAAGGAACAAAAGAAATTTATGTTGGTAATTATCACGATCAAAGCGGACTGTTACTTTTGCTAGAGCCAATCGGTGATGGTCCGTATAACAAAGCTATGAACAAACGAGGCCCATCTTTGCACCACATCGCTATTGATGTCTTAGATATACGGGAATTCTTAACTGAAGCCTAAAAAGTTGGTTAGCAGCTTCATCCAATAAGTAATTCAAAAACTGCATGATTATTTATTAAAGTTTACCGCTTATAGAAGTTCATGAGCGAAAAATTTTGTCTGATGAACCTGTTAAAATACCCGAAATACAATTCCCATCTCAATTTAAAGAGCAGGTTGCTCTTTATTGGGTTTTGGGCAATAGAGTATCTTATAAAGATGAATTAAACTTAGTTATGCGACGTGAAATCTAAATCTATGAAAAAGCTCAACAATCTTAGTCGTTTGATGCATCTTCTTTATATTGAATAACCCAACCGTTTGCTCAATTAAGTCTGGGTCAAATGGTGAAGTGTCAACTAACGCCATTGACCAATTCGGAAAAAGTCTCTCACTCGCCGATGCTGAATGAATCAAGGTCACTGAAGAGTGTCTTTTGTCATCACGAATTTTTTTGAATGTGGCTGCGACATTGAACATTTCACCTTCTAATATTTGTAGAAAAAATCCGTCACGGTAAATAAGCATCCCCGTAATATTATTTTCCTTATTATGTCTTGCCGCTCTATCAACAATCTTTCTAACTTCGTCCTCAGACATAAAATTTTGAGATCGACTAAAATAAACCAATTGATGAATTTCATTAGTTTCTAACATTCGGCACCTGTCCAATCTGAAAATTGTTCTAGGGGATTTAGCTATATATCTTCTAATGTAACCGAACTTTGCTTGCTGTCGCTATTTTTAATCAATTATTAATATTCAGTCTCGGAACGAGACTGATTTGTTTTTAAACATTAAGATTCAGGTATTTCAATAGGGATTTCGCATAGTGCCCTCCCCGAAACGCTTAAACCTAAACAACGAACGGGGAGGTGGGGAAATTAAAACAATAATATGCTTTCGATAACGCTAGTCTTCTTCAGAAAATTCAATAATGGCTTTTGCGACTGCTTCAGGTTGTTCTCTTTGCACAGATGAGCCACAATCGTCGATTTCGATGTAGTCAAAATCAGGACGCAGTTTTTTAAATAGATATGCAGTTGATAATTCGTTATCTGCAAAGGCTTCGTAATTACGGCCAAAAATATTCAACACTGGTATGAAGACACCCTCTGCAGATTCTACAAAGGGGCGGTAAAGTTGGCCGCCGACAAAGCTGATTGATAAATACTTCTGAGAAAAATTGTTTCTAAGTGCACGGTAATCATCCAAAAGTTTATCATTAACTAGTTCGTCATTGTAAAATGCAAATGGTAGAAAATATTTTAAAGAATTGTCTTGCAACAGGTTTTGGTAAAACACATCACTTGCAGTCTCGTCGTTGTAAAGCCGATCGTAAAGTTTTTGCTCGCGATCTGAAGGTGGTTCATTTAGCGATGTGACACCTGTTGGGCTAAGAAGCACAAGACGTCGTACTAAATCTGGTCTTTTACTTGCAACCTTCAATGCAGAAGCAGACAGAAGGGATTCACCTACTACTGTGGTTCTTTTTTGAATAATCTCAGTTATGAATGTTTCAATAAACAGATCAAAGTCTTCGATTTTGTAGCTGCGTTTTGGCTTCGAGCTTTCGCCAGCCCCCGGTAAATCAACAATGTATACGGCTCTTCCGGCCTTGTCTAAAAGTGGTAACAGCTCTCGAAAAGTACGATGGCTTGCTCCGCCATAAACGCCGTGCACGAGCAATATAGGCAGACCTTTTGTGCCTTCGACAGGTTTACGCACACGAATGTCGCCGAATTCAGATAAGGTAACGGTTTGATTAAGTAAAGAGTTTGAAGTCGCATCAGATGCGTAAGCCAGTAGTGGAGCCAATAGCATCAATAAAAGTAGTTTCATATTTTCTCCTTTAATACGGTTAGAAGACTACTCATACTGAATAATAAATTAAAGATCAAAAATAGTTCATGCATATATGAACTATTTTTGCATTGAGCCAGTTCTAGCAATTCAAAACAAACAAAAGCGGGTTTAAGTGTTTTTCTGTTCTCAATGAATGTTGGCTTTCTTTAGGCTAAAGAAGAATGTTGATCCTTGATCGATTGCAGACTCAACCCAAATGTTGCCTCCATGTAGTTCCAGATCCACTATGTTTTCCGCTAAGTTTTTTATACATAGTAAAAATTTCTTCTTTATATTTTGGATCAATACCGATGCCATTATCTTTAAGAGCAATGATAAAATTATCATCTTTTTCTTCATTAGAAATTTTAATGTGTGGAGGATTTGTACTTTTAAATTTTATCGAATTGGCGATAAATTTTGAAATGGTTCTGTTAATAAATCTTTGTCGCCCATAACCACGGGCAAACGGGCAGCCTCAATCGATGCCGAATTTGTCTTTATCGCGTCAGCTAAATTCATTTTAGTAAAATCTAAAATTTCGCTTAAATCTATGAGCTCAAGTTCTTTCTGATGTGTGGAAAGTTTAGCAAAAGATAATAAACTATCTATCAAGCTGCGCATTCTGGCCGATGCCCCTAGGCAGAGTTCAATGTATTGGACCTCATCTTTATTAGACCCATCTTTTAAAAGATTAAGAAAACCTGTAATCGTAGCTAGGGGTGATTTTAAATCATGGGCTGCAATCGCAGCAAAATGTTCAAGGGCTTGATTGCTTTGCTGAGTTTTAAGCAGAGCCTCTTCGACAGCATTTTTTTGAGTCATAGTAAACTCTGTGGCTGCCTGTGAAATTGATTCATCTAATATCCTATCGATTATGAATCTAACATCGTAGCCCAAAAGATATTCGTTTTGCAGTGAGCTGTTCAAGACTTCGCGCAGAATACTAAATTCTTTCAGGAGCTCAGGTAAAAGTACCCTGAAAAGCTGGCGCGATGCATGCCATGGTCTTTTGACATACCTGTCTCTTCTGATGGATTATAAATATAATAACCTTGCTCGACATATTTTGCTAATTCTTCTAAAAATTTATCTAATGAATTGATCAATGATTTAGATGTTTGTTGATTAGAATCTAAAATGTTTTCTCGAACTTGATCTACCCATTTTTCTTTGATCAACGCATGGTTGCGTCGGATATGTTCTGCTGCTTTTGCAAACTGTTCGGCTGATGTTTTGTCTTTGGCTGATTCGAGGTTGTTTACCAACATAAAAACTCCTTAACCTTATTGTTTTGCTCAATTTAGATTTACTGCAATAGAGGCGCCGCTGATGCGTGTTGTTCTATGGGGCTTTTCGGCTCAGATGCGCCGTAAACGATCTGAAATCGATTATAAAATAAATTATAAAAAATTAGGTAATTTGGCAAAAGTAGCTTACAGTAAAGACTCCACAGGTCACTTTCGATCAATCAGCATTCGGCTTTTTCTTCTTTAGCGACAATTAAGTTTCATAAGGAGAAAATATGAACAATAAATTATACGTTGGAAATCTATCATTTAACATGGACGAGCAAACATTGACTGAGCTATTCACAGCGTTTGGTTCTGTGCAAGCTATGCGAATCATTACAGATCGCGAATCAGGCCGTAGCAAAGGTTTTGCTTTTGTTGAAATGAGCACTGATGCTGAAGCTGAAAAAGCAATTGCATCATTAAATGGTTCTGAGCAAATGCAAAGAGCGATGACAGTGACCATTGCAAAACCGATGGAGCCGCGCCAATCGAATAATCGTGGTTTTAATAAAGGTAGCCGTTATTAATGGCTAAAGATGATTTATTAACCATTAAAGGTAAAATTCATGACTTGTCAGGTGGTGGCGTATATCACATCACCCTTGATAATGGTGTAAAAGTGCAAGGCCGCCTTTGTGGTAAAATGAAAAAATTTAACATCAAAGTCGTTGTCGGTGACTCTGTTGATGTCGGGTTGTCTCCGTACGACCCAACTCACGGTCTTATCACGCATCGACATAAGAATATTCGGTAATAGTGCGAAACCACCAACAGCTGTTTATTCAGTTACTGACTGATAAGAAATTGCCTGAAGGCAATCAAGAATTTCAGACAGAGTTACATGAAATCACAGCTGTTGAGTTGGCAAATTACTATGTCAAAATTGTTTTTCTGAGTACTGCTCTTAAATTTATTCAAGAGCAGTACTGGATAGCAAATAAAGACCGGTCAGAAGATCTGCATTTTGGCCAATTCGTAAAAAAGTTTTTTAAATCTGAGTTAAGCCCAATCTTATTCTTACATTCATATTTAGAGCAGTTAACCGTGCAAGAAATTGAAGATCTGCGCTTGCGGTCGTTAAGCTTGCAGCCGCTTTTAGTTGATTACATTAAGTCGACACAGACTGATATAAAGCTACTTCTATCCAATGCCTTGCGTTTGATTTCTGATTATTATGAATTCGAATATCAACTGCACATGAAAAAAAATGACGAAGGCTCGCATTTGGGTTTTTCGTTGTACCGAACATTTGATGTTCTCGACGAGTTGTTTAATTTAGATTTTAAACCTGAAAGAAAAAAAGAACTTGCGCCAAGCAATGAACGCCTTTTTTTCGGAAGCGGCGTCGCCGCTCAGTCAAGCTACATGACAATTTTGATGTTTTTAAAATATATCAAAATTAACTCGAAATCGAGTTTCGTTGATTTAGGATCCGGTTTTGGCCGTGTCGGAATGGTCGTAGGACTTTTGCGGCCGGATATTTCATTTAAGGGATACGAGTTTGTTGAAGATCGAGTCGCGATGGCTAATGCTTCTAGTGAGTACCTGCAAATCGATCTGAATGCCAATTTCTTTCACCAGGACTTATCAGCTGCAGATTTTAAGATTCCAGAGGCGGATGTTTATTATTTATATGATCCGTTTAATGCCGATACCTATACCCATGTTTTAGAACAGCTGAATGTTATAGGTAAACATCGAAAAATCACCGTGATTACCAAGGGAGATGCTCGTCAGCATTTCTTAAGTTTAACACAGCGGGGACAATGGTTACCCCCTCAGATCTTCGAATACGCAGATTTTTGTGTATTTCGTTCTTACGGAAAATAAGAAATTCATTCGACGCTTAAGTTTTATGCCTTTGTTCTAAGCCCAGGCTGTCAAATCCGTATTTTTTTCTTAATTTAATTCAAAAAATTAGTTTTAATAAGCGTCATGAAAAAAGTCATCTTTGCCTGTGTGCACAGTGCGGGTCGCTCGCAAATGTCAGCGGCATTTTTTAGAAAGTATGCAGATCCAGCAATTGTTACGGCGATCGCTGCCGGTACTGAACCTGCGGCCAGTGTGCATCCCGAGGTCGTGCACGTGATGGACGAAGTCGGGATAGATTTATCGAAGGCCAAACCTGTATTGCTGACTGAAGCATTGGCGCAAGAAGCCAGTTTACTGGTGACGATGGGGTGCGGAGAAAAGTGCCCTTATGTGCCAGGGCTTCGGCTTGTGGACTGGGCGCTTAAAGATCCCAAAGGGCAGGGGTTAGACAGTGTTAGAAGCATACGTGATGAAATTGAGGGCCTTGTTTTGCAGCTGATCAAAGCAAATGGCTGGGGCTAATCACTGTTCATGGTTCAGATATTTCTTACTTTTTTTAAACTGGGACTTACTTCCTTCGGCGGGCCGATCGCCCATATCGGTTTTTTTCATAACGAATTTGTTACCAGAAAAAAATGGCTGAACGAGCACGAGTACGCCGATTTAGTGGCTTTGTGTCAGTTTTTGCCCGGGCCAGCCAGTAGTCAGGTCGGCATGGCTATTGGTTATTACCGTGGTGGAATCTTAGGATCTGTCTTGGCCTGGTTGGCGTTTACGTTGCCATCGGCTTTGTTGTTAATTTTGTTTGCCTTAAGCATGACCTCGCTGGCCGGTGTATTGGGAAGTGATTGGCTGCACGGCTTAAAGATCGCAGCCGTTGCAGTTGTTGCCCAGGCAGTTTTTGAAATGGCCAAGAAATTCTGTGCGCGTACAAAGACTGCGTTAATCGCTTTCTTGTCAGCCTTAATCTGTCTGTACAGTCAAAATTTATGGGTGCAGATGGCTTTGATTTTTTTGGGCGCTCTTTTGGGTGTTCTGTTCTTACAGCCTGCTGGATCAGTGCCGCATCAGCCGCGGTCAAGCAAAGCTGATTACCGATTGAGTTCGACATTTTTAGTTTTGTTTTTTGTTGTTCTGCTTGGGCTTGCGATAGTAGCGCCAAGCTTTGTTTCATATGAATTACAGCTGGCCAATATCTTTTACCGGGCAGGGGCGTTGGTTTTTGGTGGTGGTCATGTTGTGCTGCCATTGCTGCAAACTTCATTAGTTGATACGGGCTTGATAACCAAAGAGGCCTTTGTCGCAGGTTACGGCGCGGCTCAGGCTGTGCCAGGTCCGTTATTTTCGTTGTCGGCTTATTTGGGTTATATGTGTGCACAGTGGAAGGGGGCAGCTGTTTCCTTATGCATGATCTTTTTACCATCGTTTTTTCTGGTCATCGGCATTTTGCCTTACTGGGAAAAAATCCGCTCGCACCGGCAAATGAAGACAGCTTTAGTAGGAATAAATGCCGTCGTGGTCGGTCTGCTGCTCGCTGCGCTTTATAATCCCGTCTGGACAGCGGCCATTTTCAGTTGGAAAGACTTTGTGTTGGCCTTGCTTGCGTTTGCACTTTTGGCTTTTAAAAAGGTGCCAAGTTATCTTATTGTAATCGCTTTAGCCGTGATAACGGCGATGCCTTTTTATTAAGCTATTGTAATAATATTGCTTACTAAATCCAATCAGATTCAGTTACGATTTTTTTGATGTTAAAACAGACTATTCGTTTTCTTTTATCCAGAATTGCAGAAGTTATTACTGTTGGGTTTCCGTTTTGTGGCTTTAAGATTTTAAGCGGCATTGTGATTCAGTCGCATGCAAACTCGGTTGTCAGCGGGGTCGGGTTCGTGCTCTTGGCTCTTGGCGCGGTGGATCTGCTGGTTAATCTGATCAATTTTGCAGCCTTAGTGTTCCTGCGCCGCCGATTACTAGAGACCTGCACGTTTGCGCTTATCCTTAAGCTGATCAGCAAAAACGCCTCACCAAACGGGCTGAATTTTCAGGACCTCGGCAACTCCGTAGATGTGCTCCTGTCGTTCGTATTGGTTGCCGTGATGATCGCCTTTGGCAAGCTTGCTTTGTTAAGCCCCCACGAGCTCTTTATCTGGAACCTGTGTGTGATCTTTAATGTCCTAGGCGCCGGTTTGAGCCGTTTCGGTCAGTCAATCAAGGCGCATCTGGGAGCATAGACTTTGCTCTCTGAGGGGCTGTTATTTTTTACAAAATGGCCATAGGCATTTGCGCAATTCCTTGATTGTAAGCTCAACTGGCTGCTATCTACTCGAGTATGCAAAGTTCAGTGTTCGCCTTTACATCTTTTATGGTTCTATCTAGTACAGCCTATGCCGGTAACTGCACCGCCCAGAATTTAGTTGGCGAATGGACAAGGCAAACTGAATTAGCGGCAGCACCCGATGCTAAATGCGGGGTAGCCCGTGAAGTAGAAAAAACGGTGTACAATTTTGTCTATAAGAACGGAAAAGTCTTAGGCAGTGGTTCGCGTGCGACCGCTAAAACTTTTCAGAAGAATTCGCCCTGTGCACCAAAAATTAGAACTTCTAAGTACCCGTATGTAGAGTTGTTCGCCAACGGCACCTTAAGCATCGTTTCTGAAAACGGGGCGCAGGCGATTTCGGAATGTCATGTGACTTCTGATCGTTCAAATCTCAAGATCGGTATTCATCTTTATCATAGAACGAAGTAAGTATTATTTCAGCGTTACTAAAAATAACGAAACCAGCGTGGTGCCGAAATACGTAAACATATTCGCCGAACCCTGAAAATCGTAAGTGATTCTTAAGCCAAATAGTAACAAGCCAAATAAAAACAGTGAGCCGATTAGTGCAAACGGTAAAAATGCAAAATTAAATGCCGAGGCGACAAAGGCAAAAGTTAAAAGAGCTTCTGCGGATGCGATCAACCAATAGCCGACCGAGGCCTTGCCCGGAAGTTTGTGGATGATCGTGTTTTCAAACTGTTTGCTAAACCAATCCGGAGTCGATAGGGTTTTCCATTTATCCAGAGCCGCAGTTCCGAATAATAACGTATAAATAAAAATGATTGCGTAGTTCAGTACGGTTTGAAATTCAAGCATGGGGTTTCCTTTGTTGCTGTTAGGATAATCTGATTCGTATTTTTTTGGCGAACATCTACACGGCGCACCAACAAGTCAGAGCGTGGTGTTTAAAAGTTTGACGAAAACCGTAAAACAAAAATCACCGTTTATCAGAAGCCGGTGTTATGATTAAAAGACTATGCTGCAAGAAACATGGATCACGTTTCCGCGACAGATTGTGCAAAGAATCAATGGACTGCTGGATCAGGCACGGCCTACGCAGCTTAAGGCCTTTCATCTTTATAAAATGTGTAAAACCGAAGAGCTCTGGGATAAATCATTTTCGGAATTTTCGTATCTATTAGACTGTTACTATCAGACCCATCCCGCCGAACGCAGTAAAAGCCAGTTCGATCAGTTTTTAAACCGCCCGATGGATTGGCGCAGTTATGAATCCGTGAGTTTAAATTTTTATACCGCTGATATCGGCTATACTGAAGTTCGTAATGTGGCCAGTTGGGCGCATCATATGCTGCGTTTGCATTACAAGCGCAGTGCCGAGTTTGCAAGTATTGATACCTTAACGAAGACTATCTTTGATCTGACCCACCCAGGCTATGGCGGTAAAGAACAAAACATCGATTTTGAAGATTTTTGTAATGCCTGGAAAGCTGCGGCCGATAAACTCTTCGGTAAAAAGTTTGAGGCCGAACACCAGGCGGTGATTGCAGAACTTCGCCAGTTAAATCACAAAATGGAAACTGCAGCCCTCGAAGGTCCGCGCCGGAGTATGCTGGACCGGATCTATTTAACCCAGACTGAAATCACCTGGGTCGAGCGCGTGCTTGAAGCGGTGACCAAACAATTAAAAATGCCAAAGTACCCGTTATCAAAAGGGCCGGATAAAACCCGACTGCTCGATCTACTAAAATGGCTCACACTCTGGGAAATCTCTAAAGACGTGCCGGCACCGGCAGTGCAGGCCAAGGTGATACGCCTGCGCGATCATATCCAGAATGACTGCGAAGAATTACTGGCGACCTGCAGACGGTAGTGGCATAAAACTATCAATGTGATGGAAATCAGGCTCGCTTCCTGTGTGCTTATGCGCTAGGTAATGGATCAAGCCGGATTTTTCTTTTAACACGGCGGTTAGGCTTACTTCGTATTTTTTCTGGGCGAAAAAGCCAGCAAGCATAATTTCTAAATTAGTTCCGTCCCAGGAAAAACTCTCGAGCGTATAATCATGACTGGCCGTGGGCGGTTGCGGATTACGGTAGCTGCTAAATACATACTGGTTCCAGGCAGGTAACAGCGAGAAATTAAATTCATGGTAGGATGTTTTTCCGACAGGACGTAAAAACAGTTCAAAACAGGTGTCATTCCACAGACCATCTACGCGCGCAATAGCCTCAGGATCTGCAGTAAAGGCCTGCGGAAGCGCGAGCAGGTTTTTCGGATCAAGAAGTTTGTAAGTTAATTTTAGCTTTGCGCCTATAAGTACAGCACTGCCGGTAAGGTCAAAATCAGTCGTCACATTGTTAAAAGAAATTAAAGCCTGCACCAGACTATGCTAATGGGTATTTTACCCCGTGGACAAGACGAAAAAGATAAAAAATGCATAAAAGCAAAATTGCTGCTGGAATTCCTTAAACCTTTACGCTATCACAGCTAGCAACTTTGAGGGGGTTGTGGTGTTTTCTAAGTTTGTATCTGCTGCAGCAGTTTTATTTTCAGTATTAGTTTTAAACTCTTGTTCGCCAGCGCAGAATTTTTCTCAAAAGTTTATCGCACCTGAACCAGTGGCCATCGTGAACGGTAAACCGGTATTAGCCTCTGACTTGTACGCGCGTCATACGGTTGCGGTTATGCCTGAAGGAGCTACGCCTTGCACCGGTGTGATCATTGCCCCGCATTTTATTTTATCGGCCGGGCACTGTGCAAAGTACTTTGCCGAGGGAAATATTTATTTCGGCCTAGTGGCTAAGAAAGACAAAGCTGTGGTGTACAAAGTTAAAAACGTAACTCCACACCCTAGATATTGTGATTCTTGTTTTTTCGCTGATACGGAGCCAGCAGATTTTAAAGATTATGCGATTGTCGAATTTGCGGAAGAATTACCTGCGGGCTTTGCGCCGGTTAAATTTGCTACGCACAATCAAATTAAAAAAGGCACGATCATGCACCTGGCTGGTTATGGCTTGGATGAAAACCGTAAAGTTGATTTCGTCATGAAAAAGACACAGGTGCCGGTGATAGCGGTCGGTGACTTTGAGTTTATGACCGACGAAACAAAATCAGGATCTTGTCAGGGAGATTCAGGCGGTCCGGCCTTTATCATGGTCGATGGCAAAATTTATCTGGCCGGCATCACCAGTCGTGGCGATGCGCTTTGTCGCGGGCATGGCTTATACGGCATCGCTTCGGTAGAAGCTGAGTGGCTTAAGTCGGTCGTGCTGAAGCAATAATTTTTGTAAATTACGCAATAAGTTAGATTTTATTTGCGTGAAAAATCCGATCCTTTCTTGCGCCTGTGGTTAAAAGATTTCACAATGTTTAAAACCACAAGAACTAAGAGAGGATTTTTCATGTTCAAACAATTAGGTTTATTAGCCAGTGCGGTGATGATTGCCGGCTGTGCCAGTTACAAAAAAGCAGAAACCCCTGCTCATCATTCTACACAAGCTACCCCAGTGCATGACGAAGCGGCGCATGCGGCAGTCAAATCAGCGACAACTAAAATGATCGCCAGACAAGGCTTAAAACTTAAAGGTCAAATCGGGCTTGAGCAGAAAGAAAGCGGCGTAAAACTTGTCGTCAGTTTTTCCGGCGTAGCCCCGGGGGCGCACGGCTTTCATATTCATGAAAAAGGTGATTGCTCAGCAGCGGATTTTACCAGTGCCGGTGGTCACTTTAATCCCAAAGGGCACAGCCATGGCGCTTTAAATGCACCAAACAGCCATGCCGGTGATCTTGGTAATTTAGATGTGCCTAAAAGCGGAAAAGTAAAAAAAGAAATCATGCTTGAGGGTGCGCATTTACACGACTTTATCGGTAAATCGGTGATCTTACATGAAAATGCTGATGACTACACGACACAACCAACCGGCAATGCCGGCGGCCGTATCGCTTGTGGTATTATCGAAGTTAAATAATTACTCAGTTGTATCTAAAATATCGCTGCCTTGCCAGTGCGGAATATCATTGGTTAGGCCTGCGAGCAGACTATCAAGGTAGGCTTCGGCTTCATCACGGCGTTCTGGATCGCTCACGCCGTGAGCTGTGGCGCGCCACTCTGGCGAAAGCGCAAGGCGGCTGCGTAAAGCTGTGATGAATAAATCAATATAGGTCGGTGCCGTGAAGGTAAAATTTAAAGCCATCGCTTCGCTTTGGGCTTCGGTTGAATGCCAGTAACCACGCGGAACAACTAATAACGAACCGGGTTTTAATTCAATGGTTTGCGCATTGGCAGGCATTACTTTAGGCAGATCATCTTCCAGATAACTATCTAACTCAGGATCAGGCTCACAACCCATGGTGTGACGGGTGAGTGGGTTGAGCACATGTTCGTTTGGCGCAAGCTTCCAGATTTTAGTGCCCTTGATCTGTAAGACAAAATTAATATTCTGATCAAAATGCGGGGCTGTGCCTTTGCCATCAGGAGTTGCGTAAATAAGGCAACGTGCATAGGTCTGGGTTGATAGGCCGAGATCGGCCCGGATTTTTTCTAACCAGTCCAGTAAAAGCGGGGAGATGCGCTGGGCTTCGTTAAAAAGTAAGCCCATGCCGTTTGCGAATAATTTTTTTGCATCCTGGGCATTGGTATCAACTGAACTTGCTTCATCACGCAGATCCGGCAGGTGTGCCTGAATTTTATAAGGCCAGCAAGTCAACAGCCGCTCAAGTGAGTTGACAAACTCGAGGGTGCGCAGTTCTTGTAAGGCGGCCTGCGGATGATGGACAACAAATGGTTTGTTTTGTTCAAACTGAGGTAAAAAGTCTGAAATCGCTGTCGGGTAAATAAGTGCGGCTAGGCCTGGTTTTGTCATAGACGCATAATGCGGTAAGTGCCTTTGTTTTGTCACCGGTTAACTCTGAGGTAGAATTCCTTTCAGGCTGTGTTAGGCTTAATCCATGAAATTTGTATTTATTATCACGCTGTTAGTCGGAGTAAACGTAAACGCGCAGTCGTTCGAGCCGGGGCTGTGGAAGTCAAAAGAGTTGCTTAATATCGCGGGCATTCCATTGCCTTCGAGCAGCGACGAAGAGTGTATTGATAAAACCCAGGCTAAGGATGCCAAAGCCACCATCGCAAAAGAACTTAAGCGCAAAGGCTGTTCGTTGGATAAGTGGTCGGTCGTTAAAAATGTTCTTGATGCCAAGATGACCTGTAAAAACAAAGACCTTGATGCCAGAGGTGAATTGCGTGGACCGTTTACGAAAACCAAGTATGACTTGACCGGCGAAGCGTACGGCACGTACAAGGGGGCAATCCCTGCGGTGGCAGAACTTAAACTAAGTGGTGAATGGGTTAAAGCCCATTGTAAGAAAAAGTAAGGCAGCAATTGAATCAGTCAGCGCATCCGTTTATTTCGTTTTCAGGAAAAATTCACTATATTCAAAATGACCGCGAGCTGGAAGCTGTGATGAGTGAGCTTTCATCTATAACCGCTTTTGGCTTTGATACTGAAACCCGTCCGGCTTTTAAAAAAGGAGAAGTGCACCAGGTGGCTTTGTTGCAGTTAGCGACTGAAACCGACGCCTATGTGGTGCGTCTGCACCGGATCAGCCAGTTTGCTGTCTTTAAAAGAATTTTTGAAAACCCACATGTGCTTAAAGTGGGATTGGCTATTCGTGATGATTTAAAGGCGTTACAAAAGAGGTTTCAGTTTACCCCGGAAAACTTCGTTGAGCTGCAAACACTGGCCAAAGAAAAAGGCCTGCAGAACTTTGGATTAAAAGGCATGACCGAAGAGGTTTTAGGCGCAACTATCACCAAAGGGCCTAAAACAACGAATTGGGAGGCGTCAGAGCTAACCGATAGGCAGATTCTCTATGCGGCCACCGATGCCTGGATCGGCCTTACCCTGTATAAGAAATTAATGTCGTAAAAGTTGCAAACCCGAGAGAAATAGCTACGAATTTTACGTCGTTGCGGTTACATTTTAGCCCTTATGAATACATTTCCTGAATTTGGCTTACTGCCATCGCTATTAAAGACCTTAAAAACCTTAAAAATTCATACTCCCACCGAGATCCAGCGTAACGCGATTCCGATGTTGATGTCGGGCCAGTCGGTTGTCGGTGTATCGGAAACCGGAAGTGGTAAAACCTTAACTTATGCACTTCCGATTTTACACTTGGTTAAAACTTTAGAAGAAGAGGGAAATCCTGCCGACGAGCCGGGTCGCCCGCGGGCGATCGTGCTGGTGCCATCACGTGATTTAGGTGAGCAGGTTTCAAAAGTTTTTAAAACCTTTACCCACGACACACGTGTTCGCGTGCGTCCGGTATTGGGTGGTACGACCTTTGAGCAAAGCCGCAGAAGTGTTGCCAGTGATTTTGAAATTTTACTGGCGACGCCGGGAAGACTGATTCAATTATTAGAAAAAAGTCTGGTCGATCTATCGGATGTTCGCCTGATCGTGTTTGACGAGGCTGACCAGATGTTAGATGACGGTTTTATCGGCGAGTCGAAAATGATCGTTAATGCCTGTGATGAAGATGTGCAATTAGCGCTATTCTCGGCAACGGTTTCGCAGGCGGTTCAGGATTTAATGAATGCTTTATTTAAAAAAGCAGAAGTGGTGCGCTCAAGTGGGGCCGGTAAAGTGGTAAAAACCCTGGTCACCAAAAACGAAACCGTGATCGATGGTCTTCGCTGGCCGATCTTTGAAAAACTGATCAAGCAAAAACCAGAAGGCGGAACGATTGTGTTTACCAACACGCGTGAGCAGTGTGACCGTCTGGCAAGAGAGATTGAAAAAGCCGGCTTTCAGTGTGTGGTCTACCGCGGAGAAATGGATAAAGGCCAGCGCCGCAATAATTTAAAAAGCTTCCGTAACGGTGAAGTTTCGCTTTTAATTTCAACTGACTTGGCTGCCCGTGGTTTAGATCTGGATTATGTCGGCCGTGTTATTAACTATCACTTACCGCAGGAAATGGCGAATTACCTACACCGTGTAGGCCGCACGGCCCGTGCCGGAAAATCAGGTTTAGTCGTAAACCTGGTCACTGAGCGTGATCTTGAATTGATCGCACGTCTTGAGGGTAAAGGTCAAAGTGCCAAAGATTTAAAAGCGCGTTTTAAAGATAAAGACGGTAAACGTTTGCACGTGGCTGAAGAGTTACGAAAACCTAAGCGGGTGAAAAAGCCTGAGGCAGGAAAACCGGCCGCAGGAAAGCCTGCTGCGGGTTTTAAAAAAAGCTCACGGCCAAAGTTTAAACCTAAGCCGTATACTCCTAAATAATTATTTTCGGACTGCCGTTTTTCTTAAAGCGGCCGCTTTGCGGTCAGATTCTTCTTCGCCATCGTAATCAACATCGGCTTCGTCATTAATCGATTTGTCTTCGATTATTTTTCCGGTCTTTAAGGCCTGCGCATGTAAGTCTTTATGGTAGGCATACACAATACCGCCATCGGCAAAAGTTGCATTAATACGCTTCATCAGCTCAGCTGATACTGCCGGGCATCCCCAGCTGCGGCCCAGTCGGCCTGTTTGTTTTAAAAAATTTGCTGACACGTATTTTGCCGAATGCATGACGATATCACGCTCTGCAGATTTATTATTTGATGGATCTAACCCATGTAAACGCAGCGATGCGCCATGACCACCACGGTAAACGCTACCGGCGATATACATCCCTAGAGAAGACATTTTTGAATTATTTATGTTTGAAAATTTTGTCGCAAAGCGCACGCCCGAACCTTTGCCGTGGGCCACGTGGTGTGAAGAAAATTGTCCGTTTTTTACATTCATGACGTAAAGCCTGCGTACATCAGATGGTTTAGAAAAGTCGATGATTGCGATCCAATCGCCATTGATAGATATACTCTTGGTGGTCATCACGTACTTTTTGCCTTGGCGTTCTTTCGAGGCCACTGTGACGTGAGAGTTTTGTTTTGCATTTAAATAATCATAAATTCTTTTTAACGGAACCGACGGAGCCCCTTTTTTAACAAAGCTGTTAAAGATGTTTTCGCCATTGGCTTTTAACGCATAATAGTCGGTGGCAAAGCTTTGTAAGCTAAAAAGTAGGGTAGTTAATAACACCAGTTTTTGCATATACGTTCCTTATGGGTAGGGTTCCAAGAACCTTTGTAGTTGCGAGAAGTGTTCCGGGCTCTAATCTGGCTTAAGCGAATAGAGATCAAGCAGATGTATAAAATCTAGACAGACAGACGCCGTCAGTCACTTTTTGTTAAGTTTTTTAAGTTGCAATAGGCTCTGAAAAAGGTACCGTTTATTTACAAAAATTAATCATTGGATGAGGGATTATATGACAAAAATGTTAGTTATTTCAGCTTTATTATTATCATCAGTTGCAGCTTCTGCGGTTCAAGTTCGTGGGAATGGTCGTTACTACACAAATGGTAACAGCATTATGACAATCAAAGATGCTTGCTCTTCAGCAGTGGCAGCGGCGAAGTTATCACTATCTGAAAAATGCACGATCTTAGGTGGTAAACTAAATTCTGAAGTTAAAATCACTCTAGATCCAGTAGCCTTGTCTTCGCAAAATTCTTGCACAGCTTTCGCTGAAGCAAACTGCGAATAGGCTATAGGATCGGTCGGTGTAAACATTTTTTGTGGTCATAAGGAGGGATTACCCCTAAGCTTTATCTATGACTGCAAATAATAATGCCCAATTAGTTCGTCGTATTTCTTTAGCTTCACTTATTTTTTACGGTATCGGAGATATCTTAGGTGCCGGCATTTATGGCCTTGTCGGTAAAGCAGCTGGTATAATGGGAAACGGCGTGTGGCTGGCTTTTTTAATCAGCGCCCTGGCTGCGATTTTTACCGGTCTAACTTATGCTTCGTTGGGATCACGTTATCCGCGCGCCGCCGGTATTGCATATATTCTTAAAAAATCTTTTGGTTCAAATTTTTTAGCCTATGTCTTTGGTATCATGGTGCTGTGCTCAGGATTGGTTTCAATGGCCACGGCAAGCCGGGCTTTTTCTGGTTATCTGACCGGCCTGGTTCCGGCGCTTTCCTTAAACCTGGGTATCTTGGTGTTTATGGGTCTACTTACTTTAGTGGTCATAAAAGGTATTAAAGAATCAATGTGGGCCAATATCGTCTGCACAACTATCGAATTATCGGGTTTATTACTCGTGGTCATAGTCGGTTTTTCGTTCATTGGAGATACCTCGTTATTTGATTTTACATCTGAAAAAAATCCGACCGGACAATTTCAGATGCCACTGTTTTTATCCGGTGCCATTTTAACTTTTTATTCGTTCATGGGTTTTGAAGATATCATGAATGTGGCCGAAGAAGTCGAAAACCCGCAGCGTAATTTGCCGATTGGTATCTTGGTTGCTGTTGCGGTGTCGTCGGTGATTTATATGTTAATCAGTGTCATTGCGGTATCAGTCATTCCTGCCGGAGTACTGGCAACGAGTTCACAGCCGTTGGTTGATGTGGTGGCTAAAGCTGCACCGTGGTTTCCGAGCAAAATTTTTAGTTTTATCTCGATGTTTGCCATTGCAAATACCGCGCTGTTAAATTTTATTATGGCCTCACGCCTGGTGTACGGGATGTCACGTGAGAATTTAATGCCTAAGTTTTTAGGTTATGTTTCGCCTAAAACCCATACGCCGATTTCTGCGATTTTTCTGTGTATCGGTGTCGTGTTGTTAATGGCCTTTACCGGCGAAATCGCCGTGCTGGCCAAATCATCAAGTCTTTTATTGCTTGCCGGATTTTTCATGATGAATTTAAGTTTAATCATTTTAAAGCGCCGTAAATCCGAAGAAAAAGGGCGTTTTGAAGTTCCGACACTGATTCCGGCTTTTGGCTGTCTGTTGGCCGCAAGCCTGGTTTTTTCGGCAACTTTTGAAGAGGCCCAGCGGGCAATGGGAGTGTTTGTTGTAGCCTGTATTTTATTTTTTATCCTGCGCCCTAAAGGCGATGCGATTGAAACTATGCAAGGGTAGTTTGCTACTGCTTACAGGTAAATTCGACAAAGTTATACATGGTCGTGCTTGGGCCTGAACCGCCAACCATAATCGCGCCATGGCCGATGCCAATGCCGGTGGCGACGCCGGTTGAGGTCGTGCTCTCGGCCCGGGCCTGGTACTCTTTGGTGATGGTGTATTCGCCGCCACAAAAGCTGGTGGCTTTCTTTTTTAGATCTTCGCGGTAATTGGCTTCTTTATCTGGTTTATCGGTGGGGTAGTAGCGAACGATTGCCTGCCTTACGGGAGAAGTGTCACGTCTGACAAATTCAACCGTATGTGAACATCCCGAGACTATGAATACTGATAAAATAAAAAAGCCATGCGTTTTCATGGCTTTTTAAAACAGCAAACTGTATTCCAGTCCGTTTGAGACGATATGCCCCAAAAAACCTAATCCTGCACGCAGTAGTAAGAAAAACCCTCGTCAGGTTGGTTTACTTCTGTGCGTGAGCGGACCGGTGAAGGGTTACGTAGTTGCGGGTGGTAGACATAGTCATTAGCCAGCGCCCACACAGCAGTATTAATGCTCACGCCACCGTTCCAGTCGCCGTAAGCGTCGATCATTTCTAGTTCTAAGCCGGTCGGTAAACGACCGCCTAACGTATCACATGCACGTTCTGCATTTTTTGGCGAAAAAGTTTTTTCCACTGAACCGTTCATTGCACCTAAAAGTGTTAATGTTTTTTTGCCAACCTTTAAAGTCGACGGAAATTTTGTGCGCTGAAAATCTTCAAACATACGCGAGGCGATCTGGCTCATCACCACGGCAGGTTGGCCGTGACCTACGTAAGAGATTTCTTCGCCGTCGCTTCCGATCATGTGTAAAGTGACCTGAATATCGCCCTGGCAGTTCGGGGCTAGGGCATAAGTTCCGTAGGCGATATAATCCAATTTATTTACCAAGGCTTGATCTAGATAACCATCACGTTGGCCGTTAGCTGCGGCACGCACCACACTCATCACGTCATTGACGCGGGTAAAACTTAAACGCTGAACGCGCGGGCGTAGGTTGCGGTAGTAATCACTCATATAAGATTTTAGTGTCGATTCTAAGGTGACTTCCATATATTTGTATTGGTTTGCGGCGGCCAGGTTTTGATCGTAGAGCTTATTAAAACCTACAAGCATAGGTAAAACTTCAGACCCTTTAGCACCTGCTTGCATCAGATCTTTGGCGTAGCCGACCATCCTGTTCATGTACTGGGTACGGGTCTGGCTGTAGGCGTCTTTGTAAACACAAAGGTCAGCACCGCGGATAAACGGGATCGTTGGCCAAACATTAACCTGTTCTTTTTTTACAATTGCTTGAGCTGAAAGAGCCGAAAATGTTAAGGCTGCCGTCAAAAATAAAGAATTCAGTTTCATAGAGTCCTCTTTTTAGGTTGGTCCACCGGCAAGGGTTATGCAATTTAATGGCTTACGGGAAATAGCCTATATTTTAGATAAAGTCTACGTCGTGTTGAAGGCTTAGGTATTTGCCATTTTAAGTCACTTAGGCAATGCTATAGGCCATCTTATGTCAGTAAAAAAACACTTAAAATATGATCCCCAGTTAGAACTGCCCAAGCCTTACCCCGGTGATAACCAGGGGGCGTTTTTATTATCTTCAACCCAGTTAGAAATGGTTTTGCTCAAATCGCATATCCACCACGAGCTTAATGCCGAAGTGTGGTTTGGTGCGGCGACGGCTGGGCCACCGGGGCATGTACACGGCGGCTGTCAGGCCGCTGTGTTAGACGAAGTGATGGGTTCAACCGGCTGGGCGCACGGCTACGGCGTCGTTGCGGCCAAGATCGATGTAGCCTTCATGGAAATGGTTCCGGTTTTGCGACAGTACTCGCTGCGCGGAAGGATCACCTCGATTGATAAACGTAAGATCTTTATCGAAGCTGAGCTTTTTGACGTAGATAAAGTTTACGCTAAATCTACGGGGCTATTTATTGTACTCACAAAAGAACAAATGCAAGTGTTGGGAACCAAAAATAAAACGTAAAACAACTAGTGGTTAGCTTTACGTTTTTCTAAATATTCGTCATAGGTGGTTTTATCATCAAAAATCACAGTCTCGTCGATTTCGATAATTTTATTGGCCACTGTCTGAACTAACTGATGATCGTGTGAAGTAAAAAGAATAGTGCCTTTGTAGCGCTCCATACCTTCATTGACGGCCGTGATACTTTCTAGGTCTAAATGGTTTGTCGGGCCATCGATAATTAATACGTTGGCACCTGATAACATCATCTTAGAAAACATACAGCGCGCTTTTTCGCCGCCGGATAAAACATTTGGCTTTTTTAACGCATCATTGCCGCCGAATAACATTTTACCCAAGTAACCGCGTAAGAATGTTTCGTCTTTGTCTTCTGAGTACTGGCGTAACCAGTTAACTAAGCTGTCTTCATCGCCCTGAAAATACTTGCTATTATCATTCGGGAAATAACTGGTGGTCGTTGTGATGCCCCAGTTGATTGTTCCTGAGTCAGCTTTTCTTTCGCCGGCTAAGATGTCGAATAAAATCGTTTTCGTTAAATCGTTGCGGCCGACAAAGGCCACTTTTTCGCCTTTGTTAATTCTAAAGCTTACATTTTTTAAAATTGTCTGGCCGTCTAACGAGTAATTAAGGTTTTCAACGGCTAACACGTCATTACCTAATTCACGCTTCATATCAAAACCGATAAACGGCACTTTGCGTGATGAAGCAGGCAAGTCGTTGAATTCCAATTTTTCTAACTGTTTAGAGCGCGAAGAGGCCTGACGTGATTTAGAAGCGTTGGCACTGAAGCGGGCGATAAACGCTTTAAGTTCTTCGGCTTTCTCGGCTGATTTTTTGTTTTGGTCAGCCAGTAGGCGCTGCTTTAACTCGCTCGATTGGCGCCAGAAATCGTAGTTGCCGCTGTAGCAGGTTATTTTGCCATAATCGATATCCGCCATGTGAGTGCAAACTTTGTTTAAAAAGTGACGGTCATGGGAAATCACGATCACCGTGTTTTCAAAGTTTAATAAAAAGTCTTCTAACCAGGCAATCGCGTAGATATCCAAGTGATTCGTCGGCTCATCCAGCAGTAAAATATCCGGTTTTCCCAACAGGGCCTGTGCTAAAAGTACTTTAACTTTTTCACCGCCGTTTAAGTCTTTCATTAAACGTTGGTGGTAAGAATCATCTAAATTTAAACCGGCTAACAATACACCAGCATCTGATTCAGCTTCCCAGCCGTTAAGTTCGCCGAACTCGGCTTCTAGTTCCGAAGCGCGTTCGCCGTCGGCATCAGAAAAATCAGGCTTGCTGTAAAGCTCTTCTTTTTCTTTCATGATTTTATAAAGGCGTGAGTTACCCATTAACACGGTGTTCATTACGGTAAATTCGTCATAGGCAAAGTGATCCTGCTTTAAAACCGACAGGCGGGCTTTCGGTGGAATGATCACTTCACCGGTGTTCGGTTCTAACTCTTTAGAGAGAATTTTTAAAAACGTTGATTTGCCGGCACCGTTGGCTCCGATTAAACCGTAGCAGTTACCCGGAGTGAATTTAACATTTACTTCATCAAATAATTTTTTGCCGCCAAAACGAAGGCTTACATTGCTTGTCGAAATCATTTTTGTTTAAACCCCAAAATATCAACATAGGTAATGCCGCGGGCAATGCCCGAAGATGGTCTTGCATTTTGACCTTTGATCTGGATTTTTCCGGCATTAAATAATTCTTTAAAAGCTGTGCGTGAGATTTCACGTAATGTCAGATTTTCGTTCTGGGCTTTGATGGCCTGAAGAAGAACCACATCTAAGCGGCCGGCAGGGCGCATAAGATCTAAAGTGATGCGGAACGAATTGGGTGGTTTGGGTGGTACATGGTCTGTCATGGAAAGATCTCCGTAAGCTCATCAATCATTTTTAGGAAAGCTGGATTTTGTTCGATAATGGTTAAATAATCAAATGCTAACGCATCAAGAACATTCGCATTGATGCCGTTTAGGCGTAAATAGAATTCAGTGGTGTTAAAGCGAAAGCCGGGACTTAGTTCAAACGCATTTTTGCTTAAGGCTTTAAGCGCTTTATGCTCGAAAGTTAATTTGCTAACTCGCAAAAACTGTTGGGGCGTGAAATGTTCGTTTAAAAAATTGCTATGCAGGTAAGCGAATAGCATAAACCGGCATATTTTTTTTAGTCCGACATCCTGGATCAGGTTTTTAAGATGGGTGCGGTCGTCAAAACGGGTAAAAAAAGAATTGGTCTCCAGAAAAGTCATGTGGGTTGCATCATGAGCTTCCGCGATGGCTAAGAATTCGCAGGTGTTGGCAAAGGATTCTTCAAGCAGCATGGCCGTAAGTTTCGTTTTTTGATCTTTGTTTGCGGCTAGTCCCAGACGGGAAGAAACAGTTCTGGCGATGGCATGGCAGGATTCATGAAAAACGTAGTTTGGTTTTAAATTGCCGCCGATATGGTCCCAGCTGATCTGTTGCGGAATTTTTTGATCCAGTTCCGATAAAATGCTGGTGTTATCCTGAAAGTAGATGGTTTTTGCTGCCAATAAGTTTTCTAATTGGCTCATCGGAAATGCCAGATAGGCCAACGTTGGGCTTGAGGAAAAATTAAAATCAAGGGTCTGAACCTTTTTACGTACAGCACCATAAACACTGTTGTTTAAAACCAAATAACCATCACCCAAACTCAAAAGAAGTCCGGAAGCTTTTGTGCTTTCATGTTTTTGCAAAAGGGCGGTTAATTTCATGATTTTCATGGGAGAATACGTCACAAATACTCATTGCACACGGGGCTTTTTTGGGTTTAGATTTTTTACACGGAGGAATTTAATATGAAACTCGTAATGGCCGTTTTCTTGCTTTTAAGCACATGGATGATCACTGAAAGCACTCTGGCAAGCGATGTAAAACTCAACGAGGCAGCTCCGGTTTTTAAAGTAAAAACTCATACCGGCGCCGAGTTTGATTTAAAGTCGCGCAAAGGCAAATGGACGATTTTGTATTTTTACCCGAAAGCGGGTACGCCGGGATGTACCAAACAGGCCTGCGCTTTCCGTGACAGTATCGGAAAAATCCGCGAGCTGGGTGCTGAAGTTTATGGCGTGAGCACTGACACCATTGAAGATCAGAAACTTTTTCATAAGGAACAGAAATTAAATTTTGATTTGTTGGCTGATACCGACGGAAAAGTAACCCAGGCTTATGGTTCGAAAATGCCATTGATGAACATGTCCAAACGTTGGACTTTTATCATTGATCCGGATTTAAAAATCAGAAATATCATGAAAGAAGTTGACCCTGCATTAGATTCAGAAAGAGTGGTTGCAGAACTCAGCAAATTAAAGAAAATCTCAAAGTAAAACGGCGAGACTCTCTTCAGTTTTAGCTAACTTTTTGCTTAAGGCGTACGTCTGGCACACCGATAAATATAGAGTGGAGTCGTCTGGTGCGTTAAGCTGTTTTATTCAAAAAACACTTGCGATAAGAAACCTATTGGTTCTTATCGCCCTGTCATTTTCTTTTACTTCATGTCACAAAGTTTTATTCGACCAGATGTCGTTAAAGTTACCGGTCGATATCGCCGGTATGCAGCCCTTGATTGTTTCCGGTAAGGTTGAGGGTGCACTGACCGGCCTAAACTCTAAAGTGTCTTCTAAAACTGTAGCCCAGTCCGTATCGGCACATTGTGATGTGGTGCAGGTTAAACTTTACCGATTACAAAACGATGGCAGCATCGATGCGACAGCGCCACTGGCTACGACGAGTGTTGATGATAAGGGTTATTACCTCTTTGACCTTAACGAGCTTAAAATTGACGATTCGGCCTCGACAGTGGGGCTAATAGTCAGAGCCGAAGACTGTACGGGAGCGTTTTTAAATCGTCCGATCACGGGCTATAACACCTCTCAACACATTGATGTTAAGTCGACAGTGATTTCGCAGATCGTAAATGCGGGTTCGTTGGTTAATAAACAACTTAACGAGGCACTGAAATCAGAAGTTGAGACTTTAATCAGTACGGTGACCGGTGCAACGAACGAAGACGTGATTGACTCTTTAACAAACTCGGCACAGCCGGCGGCGATCTTTACCCAGATTTTCGGAGCTTCGCCGGAAGTGATTAAAAATGTCAGACCGGAAGTGCAGTTTACCGTACCAGTAAATATTTTTAACGAACAACAAATTCATCCGTTAACAGTCAGTACATTTCATGTCGATCCGAATTATTCATTTGTTTACAAGTGGAAGTTAAACGGGGTGGTGCGGTCATCGGCTAAAACATGGCACTACACTCCGCACGCCAATGCAGCCGGAACACACCAGATTGATATTTATGTAGGTAAAGATGATGGCCTGGGCGAGATTGATTTAAGCAAACCTTATTACACAAAATCGTTCATGATTACGGTCGGCAATAACATCCAGCCGGTGGCGCCGAATTTGTCCATTGATGTATCAACACCATCACCGCGCACGACAAATTCGATTCAGTTAAATATTTCTACCGGTGTGAATATGGCTAATTGCGATAGCTTTTCACACATGGCGATCACGGAGTCAGCTACAGCTCCGGGGATTATGCAATTTAACATTGATTGCACGACCAGCGGAACCCAAACCCTGAATGTTAATTTTGACTCGACTGACGGAAACAAAGAATTGTACTTGTGGGCCATTGATGAACTCGGTGTGATTTCACTTTCAAAATCGGTAAGCTTTGTTCTGGATTCGCAAATGCCAAATGCTTCGATTAATTTGGCCGCTGGTGCAAAACGTGGTGGCAGTTCTGAGACAGTGACATACACTGTGTCTGATGCGACTACAGGCATTGCCAATGTGACATTACAATATGCTGTTGATGCCGGAAGTTATACAACGATAACCTCAATGGCTTCAGCTACTTCAGGAAATTATGAGTGGGCATTGCCACTGATAAATACAACCAGCGCAACAGTTAGACTTATAGCTACAGATGCTGCTGGACTATCGCGTACTGTGTATTCAGGTCAATTTGGTATTGATTCATTGGCGCCGACAGCTCCAGGTCTTATCTTAAATTCTGATGTTAATACGCAAAATGCAACTGTGCTGATGACTTTAGGCTCCTGTACCGATACCGAATCGGTGTTGATTACGGAAACAAACGTTAAACCACTGCATTCGGTAGCCGGCTGGCAAGCCTGCAACACCAATTCATCTGGAATTTCAACACTTGTAACCAGTAACGGCAGTCACACGCTGTATGCCTGGGCTAAAGATGCAGTAGGTAATGTGGCAAATTCAGCATACAGCGTACAAATGTTTTTAGATACGGAATCACCGATAGTAACGGCGGGACCTACGATTGTTAGCGCTGTGTCGGGTGGTACGTCTTCGGTTGCGATTACCTGGGCCGTATCAGATGCAAGTCAGGCAGCCATTCAGTTAGAAGCCTACGATGGATCTTCGTGGTCAACGCTGGCAACAAGCCAGACGAAAACCGGAAGCTTTAATTGGACATCGGTACCAATGGTTACAACTGACCAGGCCCGCCTGCGTTTAACGGCAGTGGATTTAGTCGGAAACTTCGTGCAACAACTATCGTCGAATTTTATTATTGATTCGACCGCACCGGTAGCAACTGCACTGGTTATTAACGGTGGTGTATCAAGTACCAATAATAAAAACGTATTAATTAACTTCAGTGCAAATGACGATATCGCCAACATTACGGCATTTTGCCTGCGTTACAATAATACCGCTCATCCTGCAGCTAATGATGCCTGCTGGACCACGCTTCAGGCGATCAGTGTTCCTGAGAGTAAAAACATCGTAATTAACAATTACCAGTTTCAGGTTGGTTCAGTTGTCGGTGAATACAATGTAACGGTCTGGTGGAAAAACACGGCGGGCTTAATCAGTTCTCTGTCTGGCCAAGGCACAGCCAATGTCGACTCATTTGTTGTCAATTTCACGCCGGACCCTCCGCCGAATTTATCAAATATTATTGCAGCAGGTTTTGACAGTTCAACGTCGCCTTTAGGGGTAAGTGATACCACTGTATTATACGGTGAGGATTTATACATTAAATGGACCATCGATGATAATTTAGCAATTCCCGCCGGCAATGTTTCTTTACAATATACGACTAATGACACAAGCTTTACGACGCTGGCAAGTGGTCTTAATAATGCCATTAATGGTGATTGTACAATTTCCGGTGCTGAAACCGGTTGTTATAAGTGGGTAGCGGCTTCGCCGACCAACAGTTATTACCGTATCCGCTTAGTTGTCACCGACGCTGTAGGTTCTATTGTGTTTGATGTTTCTAATCCATTAAATACCGGAAAAATTAAATTTTTATCAGGAAATACAAGTATCGGTATCGGCGGAGCTGCGACAAAAGCGGTGCTATTTTCACCGAACGAATCAAGCTATAATGATAATAATGATAATCAGGCTTTAGTGGTTACTAAAACCGGGTATGTTTTTTTTAGAAGTCAGGGGCGTGGATTAGTTTATGTGTCGCCACAAGATGGTATTATTCGTGATGTTGCCTTAGAGACTGGAACGACGTCTACCGGTGATGGTGGCAGTGTATTTGCAGCTACTTTCAGAGACATCCACCGTATGACGATTGACTACGACGACAATGTAATTGTCTGGGACTATAATAGAGTTAGAAAAATTAATACAAGTACCAATCCATGGACTATTTCAACTTTATTCGGGGGCGGTGCAGATTCTTCTGATGGTGCTGACGCTTTATCAGCAAGTATTTCGTCATCCTACAGTGACCAGATCACTGTTACTCCGAATGGCCGTATCTACTTTAATAAATCTAATCAGATCTGGTTCTATGATCCGTCGGATTCAAAAGTGAAGCTGCACATCACTATGACGGGGACGGGTACTGATGATATGGTGAGCTGGCGGGCAACGTTTGATAACGTGGCTTGTTCTGGTTCAAACGCGGCTTTTACTTTTACCAAGGCCGATTCACAAATAACTAAAATCATGCGCCGGATGAGTTCAAGCACAAGCGCCTCGTGTGGTTCAGCAGCGGCAAGTTATCCGTACTATAATACCAATTTTGATTTAACAACTGGTGTGGCGACAGCGCCACATCCCCCGCAAACAGTTTGGTCATCACATAAATTTACCGGACTTGATGGCAATATCTATGTGTTGAATCAGGGGCGCGGGTCGCTCAAAAAGTATAATGCAGCTACAAACACCTTTGATACCGTTCTTGGTAATGGTGTAAATGGCCGCTGTGAAGACGGAACGCCTGCTTTGTCATGTCCTGTAGTTGTGATGGCCGCTTTTGTCTCTGAGTTCGGACGAATTTATTTTGTCGATTTAGGAGTGATCAGAACGGTCGATAGCAGTGGTTTAGTGCAGACCATTGCCGGCCAGCCGCGTAACTTCGGTGTTGGTTTTAATCCAATCAGTGCCCGCTATTCACAAGTCGCCTTTTTTGAAAAAGCAGGTGACGATATTTATGTAAAGAATGAGCAAGAAAATATGCTTGTTAAGTTTTCCTTAACTGGCGGAAATTTAGTGCATGTTGCTGGTAATACCGAGCGTGGTACACCTGCTACAGCAGTTAGTGCGACCGCTACCAGAATGCCGAGCTGTAGTTGGGGCATGCCGTGTAGTTTTATCGTTGATAGTGTGAATAACCGCATTTATCACTATGCAGCCGCAAATGATATTTCGTATATCGATTTGGCGACTGGTGTATGGGTCTTGCAGGGAGACGATGTCGTGCAGGATTCAGCTACGCGCGTAAGTTATGTCGGTCTTAATGCCGGTGAATTACTAATCTACGCGCCAGCGCATCACGGTGTTTCTGGAGATAGAGTCACTGTCCGTTCGATTAATCAATCAAGCTTAGCCAATACTATCGTCTACGGTACGACCGCTATCTCCAACACCTTAAGCGGTACCGTTTGTGTTGGGGTAAGTTCTACGACGTGCACGATTGCCCATACGTCTTCGGATTCAGTTCAGACCCGCTATAAATACGACACTAACACCAGTAGCTGGCTGTTCACGATGCGTGGCAAGAACAGCCTGTACACGCTGCCAACTCTGGGCGGAGTAGTGAATTTATTTGAAACCATGGACAATAATTTTATCTCGTATGACTATTATAAGAATGGTGCAGATGAGTTTGTCTTTTACTGTTCGACGTCTGGCAATTTGTATAAACGCAATGTGGTCACCGACTCGGAAATTCAATTAACACTACCGATTTCAACAATGAGTTGTGCATCGAACTCATTGTTTTATGATTCCGGCCGTGATTCGCTGTTCTTTGTCTATAAGCAAAACAATATGTTCGGTATAGCTGAATACACAGATCCGTAAGTTTATTCTTTTAGATTTCCGTTTTGAATCGATTCCTGAATCATTTTTTGTGCGACTAACCACAGCTCCGGAAGCCCACCGTTGATCGGGGATTCACATTTTCCGATCACTTTATCGGCTTTGACACCGTGGTTTTTCCAGGAATAACCGCCGTTTAAGTAGTTTGAATACAGCGGTAAAAAACGGTCGATGGCAGAAACGTATTTTGCCTCAGGTGATTCGCCGGCTTCAAATTCATCCCAGATCGCTTTAAATTCAGTGGCAAGGGATTCTGGCAAAAGGCCGAATATGCGGTCACGGGCCAGGGCCTCTTTATCTTTTTTGCTCGATTGGTCGCCGTAGATAATCACATCGCCGGCGTCGATTTCGACCACGTCATGCAAAAGTGCCATTTTAACGGCTTTGTTAATATCAAGTTTTACCGGCGACATTTTTTCAAACACCAGAACTGTCATGGCTAAATGCCAGCTGTGTTCGGCGGTGTTTTCAACGCGGCCACCAGCATGAATCGGGGTGTTGCGGTCGATTAATTTTAGTCGGTCGATTTCTTTAATAAACGGAAGCAATGATTCGATACTCATGGTAACCACTTTTGTAATAGTTTGTTTAAGGCATTAATACTAACAGGTTTAGAAATATAATCATCCATACCAACGGCAAGACAGCGATCTTTATCACCGGATAATGCATTTGCGGTCATGGCAATAATCGGAACCTGCATTGGGATTTTCGTGTTTTTTCCGCTGCGGATAACAACGGTCGCCTCAAAGCCATCCATTTCCGGCATCTGGCAATCCATTAACACTAAATCATACGGAAATTGTTCCAATGCCTGCAGGGCTTCTAAGCCGTTACCGACGGTATCTACACGATGGCCGATTTTTTCCAGCATTGCGCGCGCTACTTTTTGATTTACGAAGTTATCTTCAACAACCAAAATGCGGCCGATTTTAAGACCTGTTTGTTCTTGTTCAAAGCTTTGCGCCTGAATGGCATGTTTATTCTGTGATTTATCAAGCGTGATTTCAAACCAGAAGGTAGAGCCTTTGTGTTCGGTGCTGTTTACGCCGATTTGACCGTGCATCAGTTCAACTAGGCGCTGACAGATCGATAAACCAAGCCCCGTACCGCCGAATTTACGGCTCATTGTAGAATCTGCCTGTGTGAACGGTTGGAATAATTTTTTTAAATTCTCATCCGAAATACCGATGCCGGAATCTTCGACTTCAAAACGCACTCCGATTTTATTTTCGTTGTTGCTGATAACACTACCACGGATAACTACTTCGCCTTCAGGAGTAAATTTGATGGCATTAGCGATTAAGTTTATTAAAATCTGTCGGATACGGCCCGGATCACCGATCACATTCTCAACTAAGCCTGGCTGTAAGATCGTGCGCAGGCCTAAACCCTTTTGCATCGCCGTTAAGTTCAAGGTTTTGGTCAGGTCGTGCACTAAACTGGAAATTTCAAAATCGATCTTTTCAAGCTCCATCTTTCCGGATTCGATTTTTGATAAATCTAAAATATCATTAACAATCGATAGTAAACTGTCGGCTGAGCTGCGGATGATATCAATATATTCACGCTGTTGCGGCGAGAGGTTGGTGTCCAACACCAAAGAAGACATGCCGATTACACCGTTGATCGGCGTTCGGATTTCGTGGCTCATATTGGCTAAAAAGTGACTCTTTAGTTCAGAGGCCTGTTTGGCTTCGCCGGCTGCTTTTTCCAGTTCGATATTCAGGTTTTTTAATTTCAATTCATCGTCTTTACGCTGGGTGATGTCTGAAATAAATGCGGTAAAAATATAGTGCTCATCGGATTTAAGCGGCGTAATCGATAACTCAACCGGAAATTCAACACCTGATTTTTTGAGTGCTGAAATTTCGAATTTTTTATTAAGAACAGGTCCATCGCCGGTGTCGGTAAAATGTTTAAGTCCTTGTTCATGTCTCTGGCGGTAGCGTTCAGGAATAATTAAATCCGACATTCTGCGGCCGACGGCTTCAGCTTTGCTCCAGCCAAAAATTTTCTCGGCCTGTGGATTCCACTCGGTTACTATGCCTGTATGATCCATGCCGACAATCGCATCAAAAGCAGACTCTAAAATCGCACGCACTTTGGCTTCGTTTTTGACTGCTGCTTCGGTACGTTCGATAACCCGTTGTTCAAGATTAAGGTTGGCTATGACCAGTTTATTTTCGGTTTCGGCCTGTAGGGTTTCGACCTTATCTAAGTTATGAGCCATTTTCCAGATGATAATAAAAAAGAAGACAACGCTTCCCATGACGCGGATTAAAACGCCGAAATTAGAATCTACTAATTGCAGCTGTTCTAGTTTGAGCTGAAAAAAGTTAACAAGTGGCGGAACCAGAATAGCGGTAAAAATCAGTAGTCGGGTTGTGCGTCCGGCGGTGGTAGTTGCGGTGATGATGCGCATGATGCCGGTTGTTTTACGAGCCAGTAAAAAGCCTGCAGTTAATATGATAAATACAATCGACGTATGCACGGCCATTTGTGTGTAATAAGCTGTGCCAAACGTGTAGGTTACTCCCATGAAATAGCCGATCAGGGCCTGAAACGAGATAAGAAAGGCAAAAAAGAACAGCGACAGGCCAAGACCTTTAAACTTTTCTTTGTGATTTAAGCAAAGAAAGACTCCTAGGGTGATCAGGATAAAATTGATCGCCGTAATCGGAGCCAGTCGCCCAGGCGGGAAACGGGCCCCTGCAGGAACCGGGTCAGGAAACAACAATTCGTCAATTCCGAAATTTAGATCAAAGAAATATTGCAGAAGCGTTGCAGCTCCAATGAGTAACGTAAAACTCGCGAAAATAATTGTCAGGCGTCGATGCCAGGTCGGGCGGATTAAGCGATCGTGATCAGCAAAGAAAAAAAGTGTCAGTGCCAGCGAAAACATACCGATGGCGGTATTGGCTTTCATGGAAATATAACCGGGAAGCACGCTTTTTAAGATCGAACTGTCGATGGCCCAGCCAATAAGTACCAGCGTTGAAATCAGGACCGAAGCGGCGACACAGATCCTGATAAAGGTAAAATTTTTGCGGAAAAACCCATCGTTCATACTCATCCGAATTTAGATGAGTTTTTCCGTAAGGTATAGGTTAAATTTTAGCCGTTACTTGATAATTGAGACCCAGGTGCCGGCAATGCCGTACTGGCGAACCAGACGGTTAAAAATTTTGCCGTTATCAGGGTGTAAACGCACACAGCCGTGTGAAGCTTTTTTGCCAAGTTTTTTAAAGTTAGATTCAACCGTACCGTGAATCGCGTAGCCACCGTGTAAAAACACGGCATACGGCATATTACCTAACCCTTTATAGTCGCCGCCCGGGTTGGCTTTAGAGGTATAAACATCGTAAATGCGGCCGTTCGGATGACCTTCCCAAAGCGGTGTTTCAGATTTTGGGGCACCGGTTGATACTAACCATGTGTGGGCTAAAGCACCACGAACATATAGATACATGCGCTGTTCGCTTTTTCTGACTTCGGCGTAAACCGGGCAGTCAAAACGCTGACAAGATCTTTCTAAGAAATCCGGCATAAGATAAGGAAGTTGTCCGGTTGCACGGATATATTCTTTATCCATCTCCTGAAGAATTTCTTCAATGTTTGGCGCTGATGGATCTAATTCCTCCACCTCTGCTGTTTGTTCTTCTGTCAGTTCAGTTGTTAGTTCAGTTTCTTGTTGAACAACTTCTTGCGCTTGTGCCTCACCGTAAATCAAAGCCACTGTTAAAAAAGCAGTGATCACAGCGAGAGTTTTTAAAATGTGTTTTTTCATAATCATCCCCTTAAGACGTGAGTCTTGTAAGATGAGTGAAGTTAAAAAGCAAAGACTTTAATACGGGCAGTGTCTGCAGCCGCTACCGCAACAGTAACCGCGTTTTAAATGGTAAGATTTTGAAAACACCATCAGTCCGTTGGTGTCAAAATAGTAATCTGCTTCTTCAGTTTCAGAGTTGCTATGTGCAGTTTCTTTGTTTGCAAATTCATTCAAACACTTAGCGCATAAACAGTCGTTGAATTCTGGTGGGATATTTTTAACCGTCGGTAGGCTGGTGCACCAACAAGGCGTTTTGTCCCCATCGGTTACACCGCAAAAAAACTCAGAATGGCACCGCTCACAAAACTTCTTCACTGGCTACTTCGCCGTGCGGCACGCACTGGTGGGTCCACTGACCAGATCTGTAGTAAGCGTAAGCATAAAACCAAATAAGTTCGGTTTTTTGTGCATCGATATTAATTTTATGAACAAAATCTTCCGGCACACTTCTGTTTACGGAATAACACCAGCCGTAAGCTTTCATTTCGCTGTCAGAAATTAAATCCATATCAGAACCTAAACCATGAATACTGACGATACCGTCGATATCACCGACAAAAGGAATTTTTGCAGCATTAAAAAAATCAATCGAGATCTGGCCCACGGTTTGTGGCAAGTTAGCCAGGTGTTCGCCAGCCGCTAAGACTTCGCCGTTTTTGCCGATCACTTTAAAACTAACCGCCTGGGCTAACTGGGTATAAAATAAAACGGCAAAAATTATTTTTAACATTATTGGCTGACCTTTAAGTACATTTTTACGTTGAAGGGAGCAACGATATTACCCATGTGGCCGCCGTAAGGGTATAAGAACAATCTTTCACCAAAGTTTTTACGTAACATCGGGATATCTTCGGGCTTAAGTAAAAAGTCATCCTGATTGGTAAAGACAAATACCCGCGGATCTTGGCGTAGGGCTTCCATCTGCGAATACAGGCTGGTGTCATAGGGAATGTTGCCGTGGGCATAGCTTGCCGGTAACGTCGGGATAACCCAAAGGTTCATATAATCTAAAAAGTTGTATGTGCGGGCTTCGGCTTCAAGCGCATTTAATTTAAATTTTGAAAACGGTGATTTTAAAACACGTGGTTTTACAAAGTGTGAGCCCACAATAATCCAGCGAAGAGATTCGCGGTACGTATCACCGATAATCCACTGGATATGGTTTGGCTTGATTTTTAGATCGTTGATCATTTTAAACAGTGCCTGTACCGGATCTTTAGCTGCGGTAATATCTCCGGCATGGGTGTAAATAGCACCCTTGATATGATTTTTCCAAGCCAGTGAAATGCCGCCACCCACGGTGTCGTTTAAATAATCCAGCTGCTGGATACCGTAAAGAACATCAATACCAGGATTAATTAATAATACTTTTTTAAATAACGGTTTAGCCTGTTTTTTATCAAGCGGTGCTAAAAAGCCGGCTAAGACGCCGCCATTAGAATAGCCGACTAAATTAATCGACGAGTATTTAAGGCCTTTTTTAGTTTTGGCGTAGTCTAAGATCCACTGCATGAATTTGTAATATTCGACGGAGTCGGTCGGCATAAAGCCGGGCACACCGGTTTCAGAAATAGCCTGTGTATATGACCATGACATATTGTTAGGTAAACAGATCACATGGTAGCCGGCTTTAGCATACACATCACCTAAGGCAGCAGAATTTGTCGAAGAGCTGTCGCCGCCAAGGCCGGCAATAATCATAACGAGCGGGGCTTCTTTTTTCTGTAGAAACGCCTGTAGGTTGATCTTTGGTTTTTGCAGCGGAAAATTCATCTTTAGACGTTCAGGGCGATAGGTTAACGTCCATTCATCATATTTTAGTTCTGATGGAGAGAAGGTAGACAGCACGGTGGCCATGTACGGATCTTTGCTTGGAAACGGGTATTGTTCTGGTGTCAGCTCTAAAGCTTGAGCTGTTTGTCCGAAACTTAAAAAAATAATAAATAAGCACGTGAGCCACGTACGTAACCCTGCTTGAAAAACACTTTGCGTTTTCATAATTCCCTGATTTCCTTTTTTAGAGCTGCTTTTCTAAGTAATCTTAGGCCTAAAGGGAACGAGAAAATCATAATTGTGACAAAATCTGTGTCTGGCTGCGAAATTGTTTCATATCTGAGGTAAGTAGAGGTAAAAAAACATCAGTGGAAAATGACCTGTTTGCAACCCAAGTTGATCCTGAATTACTGCCGTTGGCAGAACGTATTCGTCCTAAAACGTTTGACGAAGTTCTGGGGCAGGGACATGTGCTCTCGGGAAAGTCCGCCTTCTATCGCATCCTAAAAAGTGAGCAGTTGTTAAATCTGATCTTCTGGGGGCCACCGGGCACCGGTAAAACCAGCTTGGCCGTAAGCCTTGCTAAAAACTTAAAAGCGCATTTTATCCAGATGAACGCAGTCGATGCCGGCGTTAAAGACTTAAAAGCAGCCTGTGAAGCCGGACGTACCAGAAAACTTCAGTACCAGCAGCGAACTTTACTTTTTGTCGACGAGATTCATCGATTTAATAAATCCCAGCAGGATGTGCTGTTACCTTATGTTGAAAAAGGCGATGTCTATCTTATCGGGGCTACTACCGAGTACCCAAGCTATGAATTAAATAAAGCTCTTTTAAGCCGCTGTCAGGTGATTGAGTTCAGAAAGCTGACACCTGAGGCGTTAAGTAAAATTTTAGAAAAAGCCGCCAAAGAATTAAATATTACCACCGATGATTTATTCTTACCGGAAACTAAGGATTTATTAATCAACACCGCTGATGGTGATGCCCGCAGATTATTAAATATCACTGAGACGGTGATTAAGTTTTACAAAGTTAAAACCGATGAAGACCCGTTTCCGTTATCCGTCGAAGAACTTGAAAAACTGATGGGAAGAAAGATTATTCCCTACGACAAAAAATCTGATCAACATTACGACTGTATTTCAGCTTTTATTAAATCAATGCGTGGTTCAGACCCGGATGCGGCTCTTTATTACTGTGCGCGCATGCTTGAAGGCGGCGAAGACCCGGCCTTTATCGTGCGCCGGATGATTATTTTTGCCTCGGAAGATATCGGTAACGCCGACCCACGGGCCTTAACCATTGCCACGTCTTGTTTGCAGGCCGTTGAAGCGATCGGCATGCCTGAGGCCAGAATCAATATCGGCCAGGCCGTCACCTATTTGGCGAGCTGCCCGAAATCGAATAAAGCCTATCTGGCAATAAATGCAGCCATCGAATACGTGCAAAAAACCGGAACGCCTGAGCTTCCGGTGCACTTACGTTCAGCCTCTAAAGGTGAAGGGTATAAATACCCGCACAATCACCCAAAAGGTTGGGTTAAACAAAATTACTGGCCGCCGCAGGCTAAACCAGAAGTTTTTTACGAGCCTTCAGCGAGCGGTTTTGAAAAAAATATCTCTGAATATTTAAAATGGCTTAAAAGTGATAGCTGATTTTGATCTGCTTCGAGCAGAACCTGTTCTGAAGCGAAGCCAGCAAATATACCTTGTCTAATCGCCCCTAAAATCGCATAGTCAGTCAAACAAAACAAAAGGATAATTATAATGAAATCAATTACTGAATTTCCACTAGCTACATTACAAAAAGTTTTAGCCGCTAAAACGGCGCTAGTTGCTGAAGGCAAATCTGCTGAAGAAATTTCTGCAGCCATTGGTGAAACATTCAAATACGAAGGCGATAAAATTACTTACGCTTTAGCAGCCGCTGATTTAGCTGCGGGTAAAACAGCTGTTCGCCGCGTTTTAGTGGCCAGCTTTGCTGAAGGCGAAACCCCTAATCCTAAATTCCAAAATGTAGATGGCCATTTTTACTGTGTAGAATCATTTGATGCTAAACCTTACGTGGCTCCGGCTAAAACTGATGCGCGCGGTGGCGGTAAAAAAGGTGGACGTCGTGATGGTCCTAAAGGGTCGCCATGGGGCATGTCGCCAGAAGAACTTGCTCAAAAGAACAAACCAAAAACAGCTGCAAACTAATTAGTAAATAGCTGTTCGATCCGATCCCAAAGCTCCGTGCGCGGAGCTTCTATTTCAACAATCTTGTTTTCAAACGGGTGGGTGAATTTCAACTTCTTCGCCTTTAAACACAGCCCATTGATTTTTAATTCGTCTCTGAAAAAACGGTTATGATGGCTATCACCGTGTTCACGGTCGCCGACAATCGGGTGGGCCACGCGGTTCATATGACGTCTGATCTGGTGCCAGCGCCCGGTTTTAAGTTCAACGTGAAGTAAACTATAACGGCTCGTCGGAAACTTAGAATTCACAGAATAATTTAACTCAATTTTTTTGGTCGTGGAATACACCGTGTGCGCCTCAACCAGTTCGCCGGTTGAATCAAGCTCAAGCGGAAGTTTAATATCGCCGTGTTCTTCTCTAAACCAGCCACGCACCACTACATCATAGGCTTTTTGAATCAAATGCGCGCGCATCATTTTGTTCATCTCGGATGCGGCCTTGTTGTGTAAGGCAAAGATCACCAGCCCTTCGGTGGCAAAATCCAGGCGGTGAATCGGGTGAGCGATAATCTGGTGTTTGTCTTTAAGCCAGTGCAGGCAGGTTTTGCGCCCTACGGTTTTTCGCGCGATGCGGTCTTCGGGCGGGTGCACGTAAACGTGCGAAGGCTTCATCAGAACCAGCAGATCCTGGTCCTGATAGACAATCGAAGGCTCGACATCAAACTTATCATTCAGAGCCTTCGGTAGCGGTTGCATGAAATCGTAATTATAAACCTAAGAATTTGTTTAACTGGAAATTTTCTGGGCTATAGAAGCCAAGAAATAGCGAATTTAAATCGATGATTGAGTTATCGCCGTACTGGCAGATCAAAAAATCATTTGTCGTGTTTAGCACGCGCGCCGCTTTGATCTGGCCTGAGCACTCATAGATCCCGTTGCTGTACTCATCAAAAGCTGTCGGCATAACTTCTTTCGAGTTAAACAGCATAACATCTAAAGCACCAACATAAGATTTATCAAATTTGCAAAGTGCCCACTGGTCATTAACTCTTTCGCCTTTAGTTTCGACAACCGTAAATTGTCCGCCGGCTAATCTGCAGTTTCTGATCATTGGGTTTGAAGCTGACCAAGAGGTCGAAGCTAAAAGACAAAGAACGATCACTGTCGCGTAAGCGTATTTCATAGACACGAGCTCCTTAATTAATAGACTTAAGCGTCTATCGGATTTTGTCGCTCAAGTCCAAGTGATGCCAATTAATGCACTGAATTTTTACTTTTTTACAAGACTTTCGCGGCGTTTCACTTAAAAATAAGGCAATGATTAATAGAAAAGTACTCTCTTGGGCGTTATACGATTGGGCAAACAGCGTGTTTTACACCACCGTTATGGCTGGCTTTTTTCCGGTATTTTTTAAAAAATACTGGAACACCGAAGCCACCGTCAGTCAAAGCACCGAACGCTTGGGGTTTATTCTGGCAATTTCTGGTTTCTGCTTAGCAGTTTTATCTCCCTGGCTAGGGGTACTTTCAGATTACCGCCGCTCAAAGAAAAAATTCTTAGGCTTTTTTATGCTGATCGGCGCCTTAGCCTGTGGGGGGTTATTCTTTGTTCCACAAGGGGACTGGATGAGTGCCGCGGTATTATACGGTGTGGGTTTTTTCTGTGCGGCCGCCAGTGTGGTTTTTAACGATTCACTGCTAGTCGGTGTGACCACGCCGGATAAATTTGACCAGGTTTCTTCGTTTGGTTTTTCGCTGGGTTACTTAGGCGGAGGATTGCTTTTTTTGGTCAATGTGTTGATGTTTCAGAAGCCGGAATTTTTCGGTTTAAGCAGTGGCGCTGAAGGCGTGCGCTGGTCGTTTTTAACGGTGTCAGTGTGGTGGTTGGTGTTTTCGATCCCGACCTTTTTATTCACACCAGAGCCCGAGGCCATGCCAAGTAGTGAGTCGGCGTCTCAGCTTTTTGTAAAATCAATTCAGGAGTTAAATCGAACATTTCTTGAATTATTCAGGCAAAAAAACCTGTTTATTTTTATCGTTGCCTACTGGTTTTATATAGACGGGGTTTCCACCGTAATGTCGATGGCCGTGGATTTCGGAATTTCAATTGGCTTTGAGGCCGGTGATCTGATTAAGGCTTTATTACTGGTGCAATTTGTCGGATTTCCGGCGGCGTATTTTACCGGCTGGCTGGCGACTAAGTTTGGCAGTAAGTCGGTTATCACAGGCTGTTTACTGATCTATGTGTTTGTGGTGATGGGGGCTGCGGTGATGACCAAGCCAGAACATTTCTACGTCATGGCAGTGCTCATCGGGTTGGCCCAGGGCGGGGTGCAGGCCTTATCGCGTGCTCTGTTTGCTTATCTGATACCACCGGAAAAATCGGGCGAGTATTTCGGTTTTTTCAATCTGTTAGGTAAATTTGCTTCGGTGATGGGGCCATTACTGATGGCGCTGGCAGCCCGTGTGTTCGGGCATCCGCAAAAGACGATCTTAAGTCTGTTAATCTTGTTTGTCTTTGGGATTTTCTTTTTAAGCAAAGTTCAGGTTAAAAGAGCTACTTAGGGCCGACCTCTCGGTCGTCCTTTTGTTTGTTTTCGTCGTTATTGTGTTGGTGTTTTTGGATTTCTAGGGCTTTTTTGCCTGTGATGCCCACCCACTCGGGTAAAAAGATCGCAATTGCGATAAAAACCATCGTTACCAGTGCAAAAAATCCAATAAGTATCCAGATAATTTCCATATAACGACAATTATACATTGAATCTGTGACAGAAGTCTAAGTTTTTGGTATTTCACAGCCATGACTTATAAGATTCAAGACCACTATTTTAAAAAGGCTAAAGAGCAAAACTTTGTGGCTCGTTCGATTTTTAAACTTGAAGAGATTGATCAAAAATTCAAAATTATTTCTCCCGGTCAAAAGATCTTGGATCTGGGGGCGTCTCCTGGATCGTGGTCACAATACTGTTCGAAAAAGATTGGTCCAAACGGCCGACTGCTTGGCGCTGATTTAACTGAAATTCCAGAAAAACTGGCAAAAACCATGAGCAATGCCAAATTCATTCAGGCTGATCTGCGTGATGTCAACCTTGAGGAAATTTTTAAAGAGTATGGCTTTAATGAGCCGTTTGATGTGGTGTTGTCAGATATGGCGCCGAAAACGACGGGTATACGTATCACTGACCAGGCTCGTTCGTATGAACTTTGTGAAATCGCACTTAACGTGGCCCGTAAGTTTTTACGAAAAGACGGGCACTTTGTCTGTAAACTGTTTCACTCGGATGATTTTTCTAAACTTCGTGCTGAGATTCAAAAAGACTTTCAAAAATTCGAAGCTGTTAAGCCGGACTCTACCCGTAAGATTTCAAAAGAAATTTTTTTAGTGGGTCTTAAGAAAAAATAATGTCGGTTATTAACGTGGTCTTTGAAAATAACGACTTTATTGCCTGTGACAAACCGGCAGGGGTGTTAAGTGTGCCTGACCGCCATAAAAGTGATCGCCCTTGTTTAGGTCTGGAACTGCAAAAACAAAAGGGCATTCAGATTTTTCCGGTGCACCGTTTAGATCTTGAGGTCAGTGGCTTAATCCTGTTCGCAAAAAATTCGCGCGGCCACAAAGCTTCGCAAGATTGGTTTGCTAAAAAATTACTTCAAAAAAAATACAAAGCTTTAACTTTGGACCAGAGTTTTTCGCACTGGCCACAAAATATTCCGGCGGCACGCGAGAAGTTAGAATTAACTCAAAGGCAAGAGCTGAACTGGAAGATGAAGATCCTGCGCGGTAAACGCCGCTCGTTTGAATCCCCGCACGGCGACCCTGCGGAAACCAGGGCGATCTATCACGGTAAGCGTGGCGAGTTTAATGAGTGGGATATGTACCCGATCACCGGCCGTGCGCACCAGTTACGCTTAGAATTAAGCCGCCACGGATTTCCGATAGCCGGCGATCAACTGTATGGTTCAAAAGTTGTGCTTAACCACAGCCAGTGGCCGTTTGGGCCGCTAGCACTGCGTGCGGTTGAGATCACCTTTAATGAGCAAATTTGTAAAGATTTCGACTTTCCTTTCGTGCTTTCAGCTACTTATCTCTAAGTAAGAGTATTTCAGAAATGGCGGTGCCAATTATCGACCTAACGCAATGCGTTTTTCGGGCGAGAATTCTTTAATACGCCTGCAATTTTTACTTTTCAGATGGTTCCAATCTGGGTACAACCAGTTCGTCTCTGGAACCACTGGAGACCTTACACCCACGAAGGGGGTTAAAAATGAAAGCACTTATCAAGTTATCGTTAGCAGCAATGTCTTTCGCAGTCGTGATGGGATCACAAACTGTTAAAGCTGACGCCGATATCGAAAAAATCATCGGAAAAAATGATCTTATCGCGGTTAACGCTGAAGCCACTAATATTCCGGCTAAATTTAAATCGATGGTTAATGCCTTCGGTAAGCTAGGTATGGGCTGTACAGCAACCCACATCGGTGATGGTTATGTATTATCTGCAGGTCACTGTTTCTGGGCAGGGCATTCGCCGATTGAGAACCAAGACTGTTCGGGTGCCGAAAACGAAATCCAATGGGGCTACCGCGAAGGTAAAGAGCCGTACATGGTTTCTAAATGTGAAAAAATCATTATTGCGCAAAGAACCGAAAAAATGGATTACGCTTTATTAAAAGTCAGCCCGGTTCCTCCAGTGGCCGTAAAAGTCGATTTACAAAAACGCGCTAAAGTCGGCGAAAAAGTAACGATTTTTTCTCACCCGGATGAATTGCCATTACGCTGGTCGCAATCTTGCCGCATTCAGAAAGTTCAAGATGCCGATTTTGATCCGGCGTTAATCCACCACATCTGTGATACTAATCCAGGTTCATCTGGTGCAACGATCATCAATTACATCACCTTGCGTGTTGTTGGTATCCATGATGGCGGTCGTGCAGACGGTAACGGCGGTGGTTTAAACTACGGCACGTACATCTACGACACTCCACTGCGTAAGATTTTACAGAATATTTTCTATCCTAAGAAAAACTAAGAAGTCCGATGAAGAATTTATTTCGTTTATTGTCAGCGCTTTTACTGTGCGGTTGTATTCATGCAACGGCACAGGATTCAAAATTTAACGACAACTACCCGGATGCCTGGTGGGTTTATATCCCGCCAAGTGAACTAAAAAGCTGGGAAATTGGTCCGCAAGCCGCTGATCGCTCAAAGGGCGAAGTTATTCTTTCGAAACGTACCGAATTAGGTATTTTTTCTAATTTATCTGAAGCACATTTTGAACTTGATGGAATTCACTATGCCAGTGTTGAGGGGCTCTGGCAGGGGATGAAGTATCCGGAGGGGCCAAACGACGAGCGATTGAAAGATCCAAGCGTTGTATGGCCCTACACACGTGAGCAGGTTTATAAGATGTCGGGCTTTGAATCAAAGGCCGCCGGCGATGCAGCTAATGCCAATATGAAAAAGTTAGGTATTAAATGGATCACTTATAAAGGTAAAAAAGTAGAATACAAAACCGAAGCTGGTAAAATTGAGCATTACAATATTATCTACCGCGCTTCAGAACAAAAAGTATTACAAAATCCCGACATCAAAAATCTATTATTGCGCACCGGTAACTTAAAGATGTTGCCAGATCACACGCAACAGCCGAATCCAGATCCGGCGTATCTTTATTTTGATATCTTTATGAAGATCCGTAGCGGGCTTCAATCAAAAGCGGCGCAGTAGACTACTTGCGCCAGTTACAATTAAATGTTGGTTTAAACAAGCTCCGCGCTTTGCGGTAAAGGGCTAGTTTTTATCAATTTTTCTACATACTTACGTTTAATTTACCTAGCACTTAGTCACGAAAACTAGACCATTGCCTAGTTTAATAATGGAACCAGTAATTTTGCTTAAAATTTATAAACAAACGTACAATGCTAGATTCACAACAAACGGATTTGTTTAAACTCACAATGAGGGGAGAGTTTGTGCTAAAACCACTTAATTCATTAATCGTTACTACTGTGCTTGCAATTTCATCAATTGCTACTGCTGCACCAACATTAAATCAAAAGATCGTTGGCGGCGAAAACGCACTTAAAGGTGAAATTCCTTATATCGTTTCTTTACGTTCTAAGAGCTACGGTCACTTTTGCGGTGGATCGTTAATCGCTCAAAATTGGGTATTAACGGCGGCACACTGTGTACGTGGTGGTACTATCAATGAAATCTGGATTGGCGTATTAGACCAAAAAAATCCAGAAGGTGTTGAGAAAATCAAACCTGCAAAAATCATCGCTCACGAGAAATATTCTTCTTCTACTATGGATAACGATTTTGCGTTAATCAAATTAGCTGAGAATTCTTCTTACGCGCCAATCGCATTAAATGAGACAGAGATTGCTATCGACGATACGAATCCAGATGCAGCTCCAATGATGTCTTTGACTGCTGGTTGGGGTGCGACTCGTGAAGGTAGCTACACTCTACCTAACATGTTACAAAAAGTTATGGTTCCTCTAGTGAGCCAAGCGACTTGTAACGCTCCAACAGCTTACAAAGGTGATATCACTGAAACAATGATCTGCGCTGGTTACAAACAAGGCGGTAAAGATTCTTGCCAAGGTGATTCTGGTGGTCCGTTATCGATCATCAACGAAGACGGCACGCACACTTTAATTGGTGTTGTAAGCTGGGGTGAAGGTTGTGCGCGCGCTAACAAATACGGCGTTTACGCTAAAGTTAGCCACGCGGTTTCTTGGATCAAAGAAAAAATGGCAGCAACTACTGAAGAGTAGTTCGGTCTAAAAAGAACAGTTTTTTAAAACTACATTTAAATTAACGAAAAAAGCCGGGTCCTTCCGGCTTTTTTTATTTGCTCAGCCGTACGCCTCTGGCCAAACGGTGATTCACTGGAGTCTCATTCTGAGACAGTCTTAGCATTTCTTTATTGAGCGGTGTTTTACAGGTCTTCGTAGTTACGGTATTTCCACGCGAAGAGAGAAAGTGTGATAACGGTGAAGCTGATTGAGACAATTAATCCCCAGCCGTAGCCTTCGTCAGGGTGTTCGGCGTACATGATTCCGAAATATAAAACAAAGCACTTGGTGATCAGGGTGGGCACTAAGAATGAGCGCAAGAAGTCCTTCAGGATCGTTTTTGGGGGCAGTGGGGGTGGTGGGCTAACAGGCCGCTTGTGCTCGTCGTTCATGGGTCTATATATAGTCACTTCTTAACAGGGTGTAAAACAATTTTGCGGTTCGCATTTTTTTTACGCTGTCTCACGCTGAAACAGCAAAACCTAATAGTTAGGTCATCTCAACAACTTACGCGAAATATAAAAAGTTGGCCTTGAGGTTGCTTTAACTAAGTTTGAAAAGGAAGAAACAATTATGAAAACATTAGTAACACTTTTAAAAATAGCGTTTTTAGCCACAACATTATCTTTTGTAATGTCTTGTGATAAGAACAACAAACGTTCTAGTAACAATAACACGGCATATGCTTACGGTGCTGGTCTTTATACTTATGGTGCTAACGGCCAATGTATCAATAATCAAAACGGTCAGGTTGTTCCGGTAAATTACTGTCAACAGCAGTACAACAACGGTTATGGTTACGGCACACAACAGTGTAACGGTAATGCTAGCTTGTTCGTATTTGTTCGCGGCAACCAATACGCTTGCTCAATGGATTACACACAAATGCAAATCTTTTCTCAATACGGCGGCTGTTGGGTTAGTTGCGCACAAACTAATTGCTCGGGTCAAATCGCTTACCCAGGTGGTTCGCAAAGCCAACAACAAGGTTATCAGTGCTTATAATCGCTTAATTTAAGCGACACTGTTTCCTGAGATATTCCTTTTAGCTAATTTAATTCATAATTGATAAAGCTCTGTGTTTGTCGCACAGGGCTTTTTTTATTTTAGCGCTTTGATCTGGGTGCAGATGTTTTTGATCTGGCGCATGCAGGTTTGGCGGTCTTCAAGTTTTGTCTTGGCAGCCTTGTCAGCGATCGTTTGGTTAGGGCGTTCGCGCTTTTCTAAGGCGTAGGCGTAAATGTCACAGGTGCAGTCCTTATCGCAGGTAGCAGCGCGTTCGTTAAGGATCTTAAAATCACCTTCAGTTAACTTTGCGGTTTTTTCGTCAATTAAAATATGTAAGGCCTGGCTTTTTTCAGAGATCTGGGCCCCTGTGAGTTTGCAGGCTTTGTTTCCCGCGGTCGGTGTGGTTTGCTCGGCCAAAACGAGCAGGGCATTTGAAAGCTGGGCCAGAGACTGTAACGTTCTGGCCTGGCCGTTTAAAGAAAATAAAAAAATCGCAAGTAATGTGTATACAACCGTAAGTTTCATCTTACGGTGTATAGTATGGCTTACCGCGAGATTCTTCAATCAATTTATGAAGCGGTTCGATCTTGTACTTCGATTTTAAGTACTTGATCACCTTATCCGTCGCGATCACTGATTGCGGGTGGATATCGTGGAATAAAACGATACCGCGACCTAATGAATCAATTTGTTTTTTAGAACGCTGAAAGATTGACTCAGGGTTTTTATCTTGCCAGTCAAGAGTATCTACGTTCCAGGCAATGTGTAACATATTGTTCTTAGCGATCATTTGTCTGATGGTGCCACCCATCGGGCCGCAGGCACCATAAGGGCAGCGAAACATCGTTGGTTTTTCACCAACAACTTTAGCAAAGTCGGTTACGGCTCTGTTGATTTCTTTATCTAAGCCTGAAGCGCTTTGTTTTGGTAAGTTGGCATGGGTATACGAGTGTAATGCTCGTGAAAACAACGGGCTTTTCGTCTGTGGGATTGACGGGTACTTTAACACATTCTGGGTTTGCCAGAAGAACGTGCCATGCACGTTATTGTTGACTAATGCATCAAGCATGCCCTGCGTGTGTTTCGGTGCCGGGCCGTCATCAAATGTCATGGCCCATTTACCCATCGGGAAACGGTTACCGGTTACGTGACCTTTGCCATCGGCGCTTGGGTATAATTCATCTAAATTTTGCGGCGTACGTAAGTTGTTAAAGTCAGTCATGAAGTCTTGTTCAGACTGTTGTTCGCGGGTCTGTAAGTACTCAGACCATTCTTTTTCGATAAATGTATCTAAGTGCGTTTTTTTACGATTTGCCACTAACCATTTAGATCTCTTGAAAGCTTCAGCAGTCATTGCGGCAGACGGGTTGACGTAGTCTGCAAAAGACGGCACTTTAAATTTAGCTTTGGTTTTTTTGCCGGCCTGATTGAAGATCTGTTCAGGAGTGGCCTTGGCGCGCTCAGATTCAAATAAAAGATTTACGTCATTTAACTGGTTAGCTAGATTAATGATGGCTGATTTGTCGCCTTTTTTCCAGCCTTCATCAATCCATTTTTTAACGTTTGCCACGATCCAGCGGCTTGATTTCTGGTGCGGTGATTGATCTGCATTCGCATGGCGCAGAGCTAAGTGATATAGATCTAACATTTCATGGGCGTTACGCTCAGAAAACTCCCATGCGATTAAATTCTGAAAGCGGATTTTAGCAAACTCGTTTAAGTCATTTTGCGTAAGCTCTTCGCCGTTCATTTTTTTGTTGTAGATAACATCTAATTTCTCGTCAAAAGAAAACAGTAACTGCTGAGCTACATAGTAAAAAGATCTTTGGCGATCCAGATACTTCGCAAAGTTACGCGATTTTTCAGAGTCAGACTCCTGAGCCATTATACTTTCGAATAAACGCTCGTGCTGGTGCTCTTCGTGTTCCTGGTTAAATTGTGCAACTTCACGTTTATCTTCTTTTGGCGCAGTAGACTGGCAAGCGAAAGAAAAAAACAACGTTAGGCTCAAGATGAGTTTGCTTAGTCTCATTAAAAAGTCTCCCTTTACTGATTTTATAAAACATTCAGTGAACAGTGTTTTATCGGCCATTTTTCGGCCTGGCTAAATGAAACAATTCTGGCCTAAGTGACAGATTTGGTTACAGTTTTTAGTTTGGCGGGCGATATAAACAGTTATAAGTCTGGTCCTGTTCTTGTACCTAGGGGTTTTGTATGAAAACACACACTGTAAAAACATTATTCGCTTTTATCCTGATGACCTTCGTAGCCGGGGTGGCCAGTGCCCAGAAAAAGCTAAATCCTACGATCTATTTCGTGAAAACGATTGATCTGAATAAACAGGATTGTTCGTCAAAAAAAGCCCTGTATTCGACCACGGGCAAAGTGATTAAAAAGGTCTGTGCCTCGGATTACAAAACCTGTGTGATCGAAGGGACCTGTGCTCTCGTTGGACAAGATACAACGTTGATTAATTACGTGCAGGAAAAGCAGGGCGTATATCTTTTTAAAGAAGTTGAAGAGAAATGCCCATATGGTTATGGCGTTAAGAATATCTGCTTAGATCCGTATTACACGGTTGCGGCAGATCTAAATTTTCATAAGCCGGGTGATGTGATTTATGTGGATGAGATCAAGGGGACCAAACTTCCAAATGGTGAAGTGCACGATGGTTTCTTTATTATCCGTGATAAGGGTGGTGCTATAAAAGGGGCCAATCGATTTGATTTTTATACCGGTATGGTTCATTACAAAAACGAAGAAAATCCGTTCACACCGCTGGGATTTGCCAACGAAAAATCACAGTTTGCTTACCGTAAAGCCACGCCCGCAGAGGCCGCTTCTGTAAAAGAAAGACGTAATTATCCCGGTTTACCGCAATGAAAGAAAGAGCGCGCAAAAGCTACTGCGCGCCAGTATTGATTTCGATCGAACCTGGTTTTGACCAGTCTGAAACCTGTTCTTTATCTTCAGTCGATTCGGCCCGTACACGCCAGTAGTACTGGCCGGCTGGTAGGTTATCCTGAACTAAAAGTTTGTTCTTGTAGGTTGAATAAGATTTAAATAGTTTCGAAAATTCCTGATCTTTCGCGATTTCAACACGGAATTTATCCGTGACTTTGTTTTCAGGCGCAACCCATTTTAGCCAGATATATTTACCTAAACCTTTTTGAAAGAAAAACTGCAGGCTCGAGGCCGTTTTTTCAATCATCGGTGTTTTCATATCAAACAGACGGTTATAGATGATTTCACCGGTATTACTTGATGAGCTGATTTGCCTGTCTTGGGCATTGTAAGCTGTTACACGGTACTGGTATTGGCCCTGACCAGGAATTTTAATCGCGCTGGCCGGTTTTCTGGTCGTATATTTTTTCGCGTTCGAGAAATCGCCATCTTTGGTATCGACTTCAACAACGTATTTATCGGCATCAGGAACTTCTGTCCATTTAACGTTGAAATTTTTTGGTTGCCCAAGGTCTTTTGAGCTCTTGGCAATGTAATCGTAAACTTCTTTCGGCTCTTTGATGCGGATAGAAGGGTAGACAAACTCGATCTGGCCGACTTCCGAATATTCTGATTCTTTTTTGTTGTTACCTACCGATTTTAAGCGGTAGTAAAGCTGGTCCGAGCCCAGTGATTCAACTTTGTGGATTGAAGCCGGGGTGCGCACAACCGTCGGGTTCTTAAACTCAGGATCCGGCGATGTTTCTAGAATATATTCTTTAGCCAGCTCGGCTGACTGCCAGGAAGCTGCCGGCACTTTATCTTTATCAATTAAGATACGTGCTTTTTGACGTAATAATTTAGGTGGTAAAAGCGGCTTTTGTTCGGCTTCTACTTTCTTTTGCACTTCTTCAGGTTTCATTTCCTGAAGCTTGGCAATTTCAGGAGCAGGCAGTGATTCAAGTTTGACGATCGCTTCGTTGACGACCGGTTTTTCGATAAGTTTTACAATCGGAGGTGGTTCGATAACAAGCTCTTTGGTTTTTTCAACGACCTTATCGTTAACTTTAACTTCACCTTTTTTAGCTTTAACCTGGATCTTACCGCACTCAGAAGATTTACCGATCTCAAGATCAGCATCACCCTGGGCTTTGATGTCTACAGCTTTACCGCAATCATCTAAGACTAACTGGGTAGGTAAGTTCTGTGATTTGATCGAACCGTATTGAAGATTAAGTTTGATCTTGTTGTTTTCTGATTTGAACTTAATAAGTGAGTTGGCGCCGATGGTGATCGATTTGCCGTCCTCAAATGTGATCATGATCATTGAATCAGGTCCTACGAATAAACTGTCGCCTTCGACGATAGAGTCATCAGTGCGTGCGTTCTCCCAGAAAATGTTTTTAGTGCCGCGCAAACGAACATCCGATTCAACATTGGTTACGGTTGCGATGGTGTTTCCTGCAATTGAACGTCCGCCGATATTGAAGAATGAAAAATCAGTGTGTAGGGCGTAAAAACCGATAAGTAAACCGATCACGCAAACGTAAACAGTTATGGTGTCGTCAGTAAAGAATTTTTTAAACTTCTGAAATTTCATGTATATGTTATCGACACGAAACAGCCAAATCATAATAGCCCTTGGTCCAGTATTGACTAGATTTTTTCTTGTTTAGTCAGGACCTTAAAACAGCAATGGTCCAATTTGCGACAATACTGGACCATTTAAGGCCAAAAGATTTAATAATATTTTTAAAGTCCAATATATGAGGCTCCGAAAAGGTTAACGTGGAAGATAATGTTTTTTCTTTTTTTTCAGAGTACTACGATTCGATTCAGGATCCGGTGTGTATTTTCGATAACGAAGGTTTCGTTGCCTATTGTAACGAGGCATTCTCGGCATTAACCGGCACCTCACAGATCCGCTTTTTAAACAAGAAAACCACGGTGTTTAATTCTTTTATATCTATTGATGAAAAAGCCTTTGATCTGGCACGTACCGAAGAGTTCTGCGGGTTCAGCGGCGTAAGTATCTTAAAGTTTGAAACTAAAAAAGTATTGCGTGGCTTAGGGCAGTTTGCAATCCGCAAATTAGCAACGCCGCCGTATGAAAATCTGTTTCATTTAACTTTAAAGGATTTAACAGTAGAAGAAGATCTGGTTAAAACGTTCCGCTTTGAATTAGCTTCGCGTAATAAAAAAATCGACGAGATGAACCAGTTAGTCGAGATTTTTCAGAAGATCCGTTTATTGGATGAGCCAAGCCTTATCGTGAACGAATTCATGAATTACCAGTTATCTTTCTCGCAGTTTCTTGCAGCGGCAAAGCGTGTAAATAAGACTATGTCGGTTATTCACGGCGAGCAGGTTGAGCAAAAAGCCGGGTTTTCAGAAGTCTTAAAAGAAATTGAAAATCATTTGACGGCCAATGTTGTTTCTAAATATCAGACGCAGAAATCTGCGGTTAAAAACGGTGATAACAATTACTATTGGTCGATTGTTCCGTTTAAATTAGCTAATGATACTATGCATGCGATCTTTATTTTTGATTCTATGGATCAAATGAATAAATTCTCGCACCAATCAGCGATTATCTTAAGTGAGCAGCTGAATTTAATCTTAAATAACTTAACTTTAAAAGAACTTTCATACACTGATGGTTTAACTAAGCTTAAAAACAACCTTTATTTCCGTAATAAGATTGAAGAGGTTTGTTCAAGCAGTCAAAACGCGCAGCTGGTTCTTTTTGACGTGGATTTCTTTAAAAAGATCAATGATACCTACGGCCATCCAGGTGGTGATGCGGTGTTGATGTTCTTAGGTGAAAAAATCCCGGCTGTGATGCAAAAAGTTAATCCTGACTTCGCCGTATCTACTATTGCCCGTGTGGGTGGTGAAGAGTTTGCGATTGTAATCCCGGATAAAGACCAGGAGTTTGCGCAAATGTTCGCAGAGGCCTTCCGAGCAGAAATCGAAGCCTCGACGGTGATGTTTAATGAAATTGCGATTAAGTTTACAGTAAGTCTTGGCGTTTCTTCTTGGACGCCGAAGCACCAGTTTTCACCGGAGGCGGTGAAATTATTGTATAAAGCGGCCGATGATGCGCTTTACAATTCAAAACGCTCTGGACGTAACCGCGTTTCAGTCTTGAACGCAGCTTAATGTAACATAATGCCCGGTCTAGTCTATATTGATAAAAGCACGGGCATCTCGTACCGTATAAGGTAATGAATTCATCGATTAAACGAAAAATCATGTTACTGCTAAGTATCACCAGTCTTCTGTCATCAAGCGTTTTCTTGATTTATTCGATTAACGTTTTTGAAAAAGATAAAATTGCCTACATCTATGATTCTAACAGCGTTTACTTAGAAACGATTACCAATCAGTTTAAGAATGAATTAAAACTAGCTGCTGAGATTTCTAAAAAGTATCTAACCGAATACCAAAAAAACAAAGCTTTCAGATCGGGCGACAGTATTTTTCTTGATGAAGACTCTTTTGTTAAAGGTCTGTTTCTGGTCGATATCACAAGTGCAGCCGAACCCAAGCTGGTGGATAAGATTACCGTTAAATCCAATTTTACGTATAAATTAACCGACGATGTTGGTTTTTTAAAATCGATCCCGAGAACCCTCGCAGAATCCAAATCCATGTTCTTAGGCGGTGAGCTGGTTTATGTGAGTGATGTGGTTTATGACGAAACGGAAAAAATCGCCTTAGTTACGGTTTTTAAATCCGACGCGTTACAAAGCTTTTTTGAAACCGACAAAGCGTTCAGTTCGTTTTTGATGACCATAAACGGTGAAGTCTGGCGTCAGACAGGCAATTTACAATCCGGCTATTTAAAAGAAGAGTTTCCGGAATTGTTTACCCATCTTGATTCGATTAAAATGGGTACCAGTGAAATTAAATCTAAAACGCAGGAAGACTGGCTATTGTCTTCTTCAGGCCTAGGCGTAAATGATCTTTACCTGGTGACTTTAACCAATAAAAAAGAAGCCTTCGGGGTCTTAACTTACTTAATCAATAAGTCTTTAATCGTGTTCTTGATGGTTTTATCGGGGGTCGTTTTAGTCAGCCAGTTTGCTTCGACCTATGTAACCAAGCAGATTCTTACGCTTTCTGAAGCTGCTAAGCAGATCATCGGTGGTAACTTCAAAATTAATGTACCTGTAAAAGGCAATGACGAAATTTCGTTATTATCTGAGACTTTTAATAAGATGGCCGTTGAAATGGTAAAGCTTCTAGAGGACACCGCCCAGGGAGCTCGTTTAGAAGCAGAGCTTAAAACCGCCCAGGCCGTACAGCAAACGCTGTTTCCACCGGTTCACCAGAAATTTGAAAATGGTGAGATTCACGGTTCATACCAATCAGCTTCTGAATGCGGTGGCGATTGGTGGCATTACTTTGAAAACGAACAAAAGATCTGGTTCTGGATGGCGGATGCCACGGGACACGGAGCTCCGGCTGCCTTGATCACCAGTGCGATTAAGTCGGCGGTGGCGATGACAGAAAACTTAAAAATGGAACCGGAAGTGGCAATTGAGTTAGTGAATAAATCTATTTGCCAGGTTTCTAAGAGTAAAATGATGATGACCTGTTTTTTAGGGGTGATTGATAAGCCGACCAGAGTGATTCATTATGTGAATGCCTCACACGAAGCGCCGTTTATTTTAAGTAAGCGTACTGATTTAAAGAAAAAGGATCTTCGCTTTTTAGATAACTCTAAATGTAACCGTTTAGGTCAGTCGATGACTTCTGAATTTACTGTAGCCTCTGAGCAACTGGAGGCCGGCGACCGAATTTTCGTGTACACCGACGGTATTCCGGATATCCGCAATAAGAATGAAGAATCTCTGCAAGAGCGTGGTATGTTTAAAGTTGTCCTGGAAAATCATAATAAAGGTGTAAATGTTTCTGATTTTATCACGAATGTACATGCCCAGTTTGAGGCTTACCGTGAAAACACAGAGTTAATTGATGATGTCACGTTTTTTGCGGTGGATGTACAATGAGTAATATCTTCGCGTTAAGCCAGACCGATGCGCAAAAGCAGATCACCGATGTGTTTACATCTGCAGATAAGTTTTGCTTTTCACAAGGTGATGTAAACGATCAAAGCCGTTATATGGTCACCGATAACATGACTGCCGTTGATTGTTTAAGTTTAATCCGTGGCCGTCAGATCATGAGTGTCATGCAGAATTCAATCCAGTGTCTGTCAGACAAACTTAATTTTTTAAAATCGGTAGATTATAAGTCTGAAGATTTTTTTAATAAAGATTTGAGTCTTCTGGGTGCCGAAGTTGTGATTAAGCCATTTTCACAGACTGATGACCGTGGTGAAGTGATTGAAAATGCTTTTCTGCCGGCGGATTTAGATATTGATATGACAAAATACCAGTATCTGTACCAGGTAGCCGCCGAACTGGTAATGAATGCGCAGATCGATGCCCCGAAAATTTCGGGCAAAACCAATGTGCCCAAGTCGTTGCTGATTTGTGAGAAGAATAAAAACAAGGGTTTGGTAGCGCTTTCGGTCATAGACTATTACGGAAGTTTAGATTGTTATAAAATGTTAGAAAATATTTATGCCGCCCACAAAGACGGATTTCGAAATTCAATGTCGAAAAATTCGATTGGGGCCGGTTTAGGTTCGGCGATGATTTATGAGTATGTGGATTCGCTGATTATGGGAGTTATTCCGGATGTGATGTCGCGGGTGACGGCGATTCTGCCATACGGGGTATCGGAGAAAAAGATTAGTCAAATTCAAAAATCTATACACATTATCGAGGGATAAAAGATGTCAAAACTACAATTTTCACAAGCAAACGAAAACGGCAAAACAGTTCTTACTTTGAACGGACAGATTGATGAGACTTTTCCGCAGGAGCTACATGCTCTCAAACCTGCCGGTGACATGGTTATCAATCTTGATCAGGTGAAAATGATCAACTCATTAGGTATCCGTGAATGGATTAAATTTATGAGTTCAGTTTCAGCTGCAAAAATTGAATTTGTTAAATGCCCGAAAATTTTTATTGATCAGGTAAATATGGTTCAGGGTTTTATTACGCCGAACTGTAAAATTACCTCTTTTTACGTTCCGTACTTTAATGAAGACAGTAATGCGGAGAAAAATGTTCTGTATTCACAGGGTAAAGAATTCGGCGAAGGTTTTTTAAATGTTGCCGGCAGTGTAAAAGGTGAAGACGGTTCAGAATTAGAATTAGACGTCGTTGAACAAAAATACTTCAAATTTTTAAAGAATTGACAGCAATGAAAATTTTTGCAGTTTTACTTTCACTTGTGTTACCGCAGTTAGCTTTAGCAGATAAGCCAAAGCTTCCGTTTGTATTTTTAAACCAGTACTTCGAGTACGATGTCACTGAAGGAAAGATCCTAAGCATCGGTGGCCACAAGATTGATTGGAATGATGATTTTGCAAAAATCGTTGATGGAAAGTTATTAATTAAAAAACAGGAAATCCTGCTTGGCGGAACGCTGTGGAATATTACTGTTAAAAATCCACAGGGAAAAGCAGTCTTTGTTGTCAAAGATGCGGATTTAAATGCATTACGAACTTTTCCTATGCCCGCAAGTGCGACCGCAGCCATCATGACGGTGCCAGCTCCAGTAGAGGCTCCGGCTGAGGCCGTAAGCGGTGTTGCCGAAGTGCCGGCGCCACAGCCTGCGCCAGCACAGCCAGTGATTGCCGAAGGCACAACAGTCTGCTTATCAACCCGTAATAAGATTACCCAGTACCTGATGTGTAAAAGCCTGACTCCGGTAGCGGAGCCGGCACCTGACGCCGGTTATCCGGTGGTTCAGATCAGTAAGAAAAAAGTTAACCCTTATGGCCGCGTCATTTTAAACCAGCCACGCAAAAGTATTTTATTTGATGTGCAGCTGAACAAAATTGAATCGATTAAGTTAACGACCCGTAAGCGTTTGATTATACCGTCAACGGTTAAGAAAAACGTGGCCCGTAAAGATTATCAGATCAAATTTATCGATGTTGAACTGGATAACTACTCTTGGGAAACCAATGTTGGTTATGAACAAGAAGCATTTAAAATTCCGAATGACAGCTTAGTGACTGCTTATCAGGATTATTTTAATAAAGATAACAGCAATCAAGAGCTGGATTTAGTTTATTACGTTCCTCCGTATAAGCGCATGAAGATTAATAATATGTATTCGATCTCGCCATTTTTCGGTTTCTCTCGATTTGAGGGTAATACGCGTACAAAAAATGTTTCGATCTTATCTGAGTACGATATCTCACTTCGTACTTACATTATGAAGCAGATGCCGAAAGAAGAGAAGTGGAGATGGTTTACCAAGTACTTCCATTTCTGGACGGCTTCGGCCAACTTCAGATCGATTAAATATGTTTCGAATGTCAACAGCATAACCGTGGCAAATCCTCAGGGTTTTTTATATAACCTATCGGGCTCCGTAAACCGCGCCTTCAATGACCGTATCAGTTACGCATTTCGTGTGGCGATTGAGAAAAATACCGCAATCGATTACTCATCGAGCAGTTCGTCAGTTGTAAATATGAGCTCTGTCTTAAACAAAGAGTTTGGTGTGCAGGGCAGTTTGAATATGTATGACCGCGGCCGTTTTGTGAGTTTCTTGCATGCGGGTTATGCGTTGTTGCTTCCGACAGATATTTCCGGCAGCCAATCTAAAATGGGAACGCGTGCGTATTTCCGTACCGATCTGCACTATGCCGATGGCAACAAGCTCTATGGTATAGGGTTTCACTACAACTTGCGAGACCAACAGACGCAGCTGCAAAAACTGAAAGATCAGTCTTTCGATTATACGGCCAGCTATTCAGTCGCTTTCTAAAACCAGCCGAAGAGGCCTTTACTTTGGGGATAATCTTTAATGCGGGGATCCTGATCGGTTGCGCGCTTAAATGCGGCGGTGGCCTGACTGTCCTGTTTTTTTACTTTTAGTAATAAGTAATTCACGTAGTGATAATCGGCAGTGGTCATATCCTCAGGCAGAATATTTAAAAATTCTTTTTCTAAAGTGCCCATCGAGATCTGGGTGCCTTTAAATAACGATAAGCCTAAGTGCGCCCAGGCCGAGTACATCTGCAGGCAGGATACGCTGGAAATAGCATCTTTGTGGCGTTTGACCATGGCTAAAGCTTCGCTGTACTTTTCTGTGAGCAGTAAAGCCTTGATGGGTCTTACGTCTACAGTTTTTGGTACCGCGGCTTTTTTGTCGGCAGCAGGTTCTGAAGCCGGGGCCGCGTTTTTGATATTTCTGAAGTTGATTAACAGGTTTAAAACCTTTTTATCGATATCTAACTTAAACTCATTGGTAAGTGTCTCGGGCCCTAAAAACGATTTCTGCAGTTCTTCATAAATCGCCTGGATGTTGTTTGGATCCTGTTTGGTGATTAAGCTCAGTTGGTGAACCAGATCCATACCGGTTTTGTTCATGGTCAGTTTATAGATATGTTTGATTTTTAATTCGAAGTTGTCCGGTTCGCGTGATGGTTCGATCTTGATCCATTTTAGCAACATAAGAAAGTGCAGCGCTTTAAAAAGATTTTTATTATTTTCAAATAATAACGCTAAATCACTGATCTTTTGCGTATCAATGATCTCTAGAAAATTAGCATTAAATAAACTGAGTACCGAGTATTTCTGAACGTCGATCGGGCGGAACATGCTGAAATCCACGGTCACAACATAATTGTAATACTCAAGATAATGGGCGTTTAACCAGTCTGAAGAAAATTTACTGAGGATCCAGTCGTGCACAAGCAGGTTGAACTGTTCGACATTCAGTTCTGAAGATTTGACCTTGGTATCTGATTCTTTGATACGGATTGAAAACTGTTCTTCGCTGATCAGTTTGGATAAACGGGTTCGTGACTGGGTCAGCAGCACTGATCCGATTTGTTCTTTGTTGATGATTCCGCGTTGAACTAAATACGCACCGATTGGAATGCCGGTCTGTTCTTTTAACGCCTGTTCAAGCTGTTGTTGGGTAATAAGGCGGTGATTAACTAAAAGTGTACCGATACGGGTGTCGCTGTCTGATAATTCGATAAACTGAATTGCGCCTTCGTGAAAGACGACAGCATTAATCTGCCCAGCTTTACTTTCAAGCTCGACACGTCCGCTTAAGCCATACTTCTGAAACAGGGTAACTATGGCCGTGATATCATATCCGTAACAGGATTTTAGCTGGTTTAAGTCGCTGAAAATTTTTTGCCCGTTGGTCGTAGGAATAAACAGGTTTTGATAAAACCGTGAACGGGTCGAATTTAAATGATCATGACTCGAGTTTGTAGACATTCCCACTTACGATTTTAGTCTAATTTCGCTCTGGGCGAAAGCATAACCCGTGGGGTTGGCTTAAAGTCTAGGTTACTATGTTTCATAGAGACACAGTTTGCCCCGTTGTAGCTTGTTAGCTACAACTAACAGTATGTCAAAAGCACAGATGTACAAACAGGCGATTATCAAAGAAAACCTTAAACGCAACCCGCATTCGGAGATTGTCTACTTACAAAATGCGATCGATGAAAGCCAGAATGCCGATGAAATTCTTTTGGCGATGCGAACGGTGGCCTCGGCCCGCGGCTTTAAAAAGTTCGCCGAAGAGGCCGAGCTGAATCGCGAAAACCTGTATCGTGTGCTCTCAGAAAACGGCAATCCACGCCTGGATACGTTCTTAAAGTTAATTGACTTACTCGGATTTAAGTTGAGCCTTAAAGCCAAATAGTCTACTGCAATCTGCAATTTGTTTGTTATAAGCTACACACTATATTGCCACGTCTGTTGGGCCAAATACCCCAGCAGCACCTAAAGTATCATAAGGTCATCGCTTAGAGTCTGCACGTGTTTTGCTCGTTTAAACCGGTAACATGGAGGTTTATATGAATGCAAAAAACTTTGCGCTGGTCGGCGGTATCATCATGCTGGTTATCGGCGCGTTATCACTGATTCCGGCTTTTACCGGCGTCGCCTTTGGTTTGCCGATTTTAAAAATCGAAACCAGTTATGGCCTGTTTCTGGGGGTGTTTCCGTTTAACATCGTCAATAAAGCCTTACTGATCGGTCTTGGACTTTGGGGGATTGCCGCAGCCAGTGATCCCGTGATAAGCGTTCAGCGCTCGGTGAGTTACTCGCGCTGGGTTTTTATGATTACGGCAGTCTTTGTCGTACTGGGATTGTTTCCACAAACCAATACTCTGTTCGGTTATGTTCCGCTTTTTGGTGCCGGAATCTGGTTACATGCGCTCATGGCGTTAGCTGGCGGGGTCTTTGGTTATGCCGCAGCAAGTAGTTCAGCCAACCGAAGTGTTTAGATAAATGACGGCGCAAAACTGGAGCGAGGTAAAATTTTATTTTTCCGGGGATGGATATTTCTCTTCAGTGCTGGAGAGTATCCATCAGGCCGTGCATGAGGTGAGAGTTGAGATGTATATGTTCAACTTTGACGAGCTGGGAAAAAAAATCCTGCACAGCCTGACAGAAGCCCGCCGGCGCGGGGTTAAGGTTTTTTTATTGGTTGATGGCATCGGCTCAATCAGTTTTTTGGCGGATATTGATGCATACTGCCGCGCCAATGATATCAAATTCAAAATCTATCATCCGCTGCCGATTAGGTTAAATTTTTTACGTCGCTTTTCGTTGCAAGCCTTAACCTGGAAAAATATCCGGCTATTCTTTGTCATGTTTCGTAAAATTAATAACCGCGATCACCGGAAGATTTTTTTAATTGATCAAAAACTGGCTTTTGTCGGCAGCCAAAACGTTAATAAAGTGCACAGTGAGACCATTTCAAATCACAGGGCCTGGCGCGATACCGGTGTTGCTGTTCAGGGGCCACCGGTGCGGTTTCTTGTTAATTCCAGCCAGTTTGCCTGGGAGCGCGCGAGGCCCGACGGGCTGACCTATTCGTGGCGCTTTCAGTATGATGCTTTACGTTTGAGTGCGCGGCGTAAGCACCGTCTGGCGCGAATCAGAAAACTGATCCAGTCATTTAATGAAGCGAAGACCCGGATTTGGATTACGACAGCCTACTTTTTACCGAACCGAAAAACCATCAAGGCATTGGTGCGTGCGGCATGGAGAGGCGTTGATGTTGCTCTATGTTTGCCGGCCATCAGTGATATGCCTTTTATGAAGTGGACGGCGTGGTTGTTGTACGATCGTTTGCTGAAAGCCGGAGTTAAGATCTATGAATACCAGGGACGTATCCTGCATGCCAAATCGATGATCGTCGATCACTGGGGAACAGTCGGGTCGTACAATTTCAATCACCGGAGTTTAATCCATGACCTCGAAGTTGAAGTCGTAATTAATCGCCCCGAATGGCTGAAAGATCTTGAGCAGCAGTGGGACAGGGATATTGCCCAGTCCAGGTTAATTCGTCTGAACGATAAAGCCCATGCAAATATTTTTTTGCGGGCAATCGCAAACATTATTTATTGGTTTAGGTATTGGCTATGAAATTAAAAGTGATGACATATAACATTCATAAAGGCTTTACGACCGGCGGGGTCAAGTACGTCTTACGTAAAATCAAAGAGGCGTTGAGTACCACGGCAGCTGATGTCGTTCTGCTGCAGGAAGTGGTTGGTGAACATGCGAAGAGCGAAGAAAACAACTGGCCAACTGAAGGACAGTTCGAGTTTCTGGCCGACCAGTTATGGTCACATTACTCGTATGCAAAAAATGCGATCTTTTCCCAGTTTCACTACGGTAACGCCACATTAAGCCGCTTTCCGATCATTCAGGAGAAACATACCGTCATGACGACTAACCGATTTGAGCAGCGTGGCCTTCTTCACTGCGAGATTGAAATTCCGGATCTTAAACAGCAGATTCACCTCTATAATGTACATTTGGATCTGACCAGCCGGGGCCGTCGCCAGCAGTTTAATAAAATCGTTTCCCAGATTAAAGCGGATGTAAAAGAGGAAGAGCGCTTCATTATGGCCGGTGATTTTAACGATTGGACGGGAGAGCTAAATCAGATGTTCATCGAGCAGTTAGGTCTGGAAGAGGCGCATACTAAACTTCACACCAAGCCCGCCAGGTCATTTCCAAGTTTTTTTCCGGTGCTGACACTGGACCGGGTGTATTCCAAAAACATGAATATCATAAACTGTAAGCCAATGATCGGAAACCCGTGGAAGAAATTATCCGATCATATTCCGCTGATGGTTGAGTATGCCCTGTGATTACTGGGTAATCAGGCCCAGTACTGTTTTACGGTCGATAATTTTGTTGTTATCAACGCCGAAATCGTTGTCATTGATTACAGCCAGAGTGCTGTTGTCAATAATTGTTAAACCTTCGATTTTTTCGAATTCACTGTACCCGGATTGCACTAGATTTACCGCCAAGGATTTTGCGGCAGGCGTGACTTTAGCTAATAACTCTTTTGCGCTATAAGTTTCTGGATCACGTTCAAGTGGTGATTTTACCAGATTGGTCGCAGCCTTTAAATCGACTTTATAAATTAAATGCACGCTGTTCGGCCCGACGTCACCATTTTGTTCGATCACGTAAAACTCATTTTCATTAATCATGGTCAGATCACCGATTTTATCGACTTTGCGGTGGGTAAGAGGGTAGAGGTATTCAGCTTCATACATTCTGCTGCTGGTGTTAAATACGCCGATACGAACCACCGAAAACTCTTTGTCTTTATGGGCATTGGGCACTTTTAGCGGGCTTTGAGCCATAAAAAATATTTTGCCATGACTGTATCCAATGGCTTCAAAGCCGCGATTAAAGCCACGGTGTGAATACGCGTTGGGAATTTCGTTCTTCTTGAGCGGGGCTCCGGCTTTCACGGCTGGAAAAATTCGGCTTAATAACTTTCCTTTTGTGTCAAATTCCAACAGTGAGGGGTAATATTCTTCGCCGACCCAGAAGTGATTTTTACTGTCAATGGCCATCGATTCTGAATCAACACCATGGTTGTCGGTCTCAAGGCTTGTGCCAATCAGATCAGTTGCGTGTTCAACTTTGGCGGTGGCTTCTTTGGGCGGCAGGCCCTGCATCGGTTTTCCGTCTGAGTTGGTAAAAGCTATGGTTTTAACAATAGATACTTTGTTTTCTTTTGCGCTATATTTTAATTGAATAAAGCTTGGGGTAAAATTCCGACTAAAAAATCCGCGCATCACTTTTTTGTCGCGTTTAAATTCAGGGCCGTTGGGGCCGCGATCTGTCAGTGTCCAGAAGAGTAAATCGCCGTTTTTTTCTTTTTTGATAAACGTTAAACCGGAAAAACCGCCCCATTTAAAGTTAAATCCCTCAATTGCATCAAGCTGAACCGGTGCTGTCGTAAGCTTAGCCTGAGGCGCATCCGGCAGGGTTATTTTTTTCGATTCGCTCTGGCAGGCAAAAACTGAGGTGGCAGCAATAAATAAAATAGTTTTTTTCATGTTAGCCAGTATTCAGTATTTTACATGCGGAGACAATGGCGCGATGCGCAGCAAGAGCTTTAAACTGTTCTGCAGTGTTGATTTGTGAATCGGCGTAAGAATATTCTTAAACGTAAGGAAATAATTTTTATGATCTTAGCGATTCTATCAGCGACAGCTTTAACTACGTCTTTACCCGACTACAAAACAGAGTTACTTGCACGTACCAACGGCGGAAGCACCTATAACCTGCCTCAGTACGCGATGGTCAATAGCGCTTCGCCAAGTATCAACGATGCCGGTGAAGTGGCGTTTACGGTTGCCTCCGCAGGAATGAGTCAAGCTGGCGATCACAGTCAGCAGTCAGCCATCTGGCTAAAGAAACGTAAAGAAATGGATGGTCGTGTTGTCTATTTTTCCCCGCCAGAGAAAATGCTCAGTGATTCGAAAATGCTAGAGCGTGGAGATGTGTTGTTTAGTCAGTATGATGAACTATCGAGTGATGGTTTGTTTGTATTTGCGGCCAGCACGCAGAGTACCCAAAATGTGTTGGCGACCAAGAACACGAGAGCGGTAAATTACCCGCAGGCGATCGGCGGGTCGTATGTTTTTCGCTCAACCGATCCCGAAAACAACAGAAGTTTTATCGAGTCACGTGGTGATGAAATTTTTCAGGTGGCAACTGAAGACGAAGGGTATTCATATTTATTCGGGCCACAGGTTAACGAGCGTTCACAGTGGGTATTTAAAGCCCGCTTAGGCGAGAAACATAATTACGCCGAAGACGCCAAAGACCAGATCATTCTGTTAACCCCGCATTTTACAGCCCTAGGCGAAAAGTCTTACCAGAAAACAGTCGTGGCCCACGATTCTGATAGCGATGCACTTTCGCCGTATAAATCGTTTGATAATAGTCCGGCAATTGCTGATACCGGCTTTGTGGTATTTACCGCTCAGCTAAAAGATCGTACCCGAATGATTGTTGCCGTAAAGGATGGAATTCATTTTCCGGTCGTGCGTGAAGGTGAAAACGATATTTCACAGCTTGAAGTGTTTTCGCCGCAGATTAACGATCATGGTTTTGTCGTCTTTCGTGCGAAGGATAAAAAGGGCTTACGCGGAATTTACCTAGCCAATCCTTTTTCGCTTTCGCCGCAGGTAAAGCGTCTGTTAGGTGAAGGCGATGCCATTTTAACCGACCAGGGAATGGGAGCAATCTTGCGCCGAGACGGCTTTCCGGGATTTGGCGGCAATGTTGATATTAATAATCATAACGAAATCGTCGTATCTACGGTGGTTGCGACAGAAAACCAGAAATGGATTTTTGGGACAGCCATCTATAAGTTACACCCGCTCTAGTTCGTACAGCCTTCTTTGGTTGGGGTAAATCGTCCCAGTCTGTTTTTTGCAAAGGTGCAAGTCTTTGTAGAAAACAAAGGAGAAGACTATGAAAACAATCACTAAACTATCTGTATTAACCTGCCTGTTTGCAGCAACGGCGGCTTTTGCCGAAGGCGGCAGCTACGGTTCATCAACTACGCCGGCCTCAGCAACCATGATTAAAGAAACAACCATGAAGCAGGATCTGATGATGTTTAAGCAGGAAATGGCAATGAAGCTTGAAGGTGCGGAATCAGAAATTATGGCGTTGAAAGAAAAAGCCAAAGTGAAAGGTTCAAAGGTCAAACAGACAACCATTGCAGACTTAGAAAAAACCAAAATGAAAATTAAATCTGACTTAGATGCCCTTGATAAATCAACCGAGAGCACCTGGAAGAACATGAAAACAAAAATCGCTACAGCGATGGATGAGTTAAACGCAAAAACTCAAAAAGCGCTGCGTGAATAAACCTTAAGCCGGCGTGAGTTTATCGAGTTCCATCTTACGTAACGTCGGCGACCAGTATGCAATCAGGGCTACGGTGAGTAAACACATCGCGGCCCCGAAATACACTGAAGGCACTGTGCCCAACAGTTTTGCTGCAATACCTGATTCAACCTCGCCCAGTTCGTTTGATGAGCCGATAAAAATAGAATTTACCGCTGATATTTTTCCGCGCATATGATCAGGGGACGAAAGCTGCACCGCAGTTGAGCGTATCATCATGCTGATGCTGTCAAAGCCTCCGCTGAGTGCCAGCGCTGCCAGTGAAATCCAGAAGGTTGTACTCATGGCAAAAAATAAAATACACAAACCAAAACCCGTGACAGCGGTAAATAACCAGGTGCCGGAATGCCCGCGCAGCGGTTTTCGCGCCAAATAAAGACTCATGATGGTAGCACCTACCGCCGGGGCTGCGCGCAGCGCACCTAATCCTTTTGGGCCGACCATTAATATTTCATTGGCAAAAATTGGAAGCAGGGCCGTTACGCCGCCAAACAATACCGACACCATATCTAACGAAAGCGCCGGAAATAAAATCGGGTGTTTTAACACAAATCTGGTGCCGGATAATAATTCGTCTTTGATGTTGGCGTGGTGTGGTCTTGAATCTGGCGGGGCCACGTCTTTTTTTATCAGCAGCATCGCCGCGCCGGCGATCACCAGTAATAAGCATACTAAACTTGAGGAAACAATAGCTCCGAAGAATCCGAAGATAAAGCCCCCGGCCGCAGGGCCTGCGATTCGCGCAATTTGCATGGCTGAGGTGCTGGTCGCGGTGGCCTGCATCAGCTGCGCGCGTTCAACCAGACGGGGAACGGTGGCAAAAATGGCAGGTTGGGAAAACGCCCGCGCAAGGCCGGTAAGAAAAGCAGCGAAGTAAAGCATGCCGGCCTGTTCAAAAATTGAAAGTTTTGCGGCAAAGATATGTTCGATCAGAACAACAACTCCTGAGATAAAGCTTACCATAATAACACTGCGGTAAACTTTTAGCGGGCGCATACGGTCAACTAAATAACCGGCGTAAAGAGCAAGGCCGATCGCCGGCACGGCTTCAGTTAAGCCGATTAAGCCTAATGATAACGGGTCTTTTAATAAATCGTAAATTCGCCAGCCGAGAACAACGGCCTGCATTTGAACGGCGAAGGTAAAGAAAAATCGGGCGGTAATCAGTTTTTTAAAATCGCTCGGAAGACTGCCAAAGCTCGATGTGCTCATGTTGGGATGTGCTTGCATAAAAAAATTCTCTATTCGCGGTTTAAGGCTTCAAGCAGCTCAACTTCAAAGATCAGGTTAGAATTAGCGGGGATACGCGGTTTTACCTGGTCGCCATACCCCAAATGCGCAGGCACAAAAATGCGGCGGCGTCCGCCGACTTTCATGCCGAGCATGCCGAGGTAAAATCCCTGAATCAGTTTTTTTGAGCTGAGGACGATTTCAAGCGGGCGACCGTGGTCATATGATGAATCAAATTTAGAACCGTCTTCCAGGGTGCCGGTGTAGTTATAGGTAATTAACGCACCTTTGGCGGCGGCAGCGCCGGTACCTATTGTCAGATCAGTGATGGTAACTTCACAAGTTTTTTCCATTTAAACTTAACTTAAGCAAGTTAAGCACTTAAAGACAAGGAAACAATTTTTGCGATTAGTTCGTCGTACTCCACGCCGGATTTTTTAGCCGATAAGGCGTAATCTTCTTTTTTGGCGATTGATGGATTTGGATTAGCTTCGATAAAATAAATCTCATCACCCCGGATGCGTAAATCAATACGGCCAAAACCCTGAATACCCAGCAGGCGGTAGATCTTTTTACAGACGTCGTTAAGTTTTTTCTGCACAGGTTCAGGAAAAGACTTGGCCCAGTCAGAATCGATACCCCATTTTTTACGGTACGACTGATCCCATTTTGATTTGTAGGTGGCAAATTTCGGTTCATCTTCGCCTTTGGCTTTGAAGAATAATTCACGTGGCGGAAACACCTTTAGATTTTCGTTGCCGAGAATTGAAACATAAACTTCGCGGCCATCGATAAATTCTTCGATGATCGCATCAGCATCCAGTGAGTTGTGAATAAACTTAACACGCGCAAGGGCTTCTTTTTCGTCTTTAACAAACGAACTTTGTGAAATACCTTCTGAAGATTCCAGGTCAAGCGGCTTGATAAAAGCCGGGAAGGGAAAGTTTTTTAACGACTGTATGGCGCGGCCTTTTTTAGCCACCACAAACTTTGGGATATTGATTTTATGATAATCTAAGATAGCTTTGGTTAAACCCTTATCTTTACATAACTGTAAACTCATCGGACCGGCACCGGTAAAAGGGACGCCCATTAACTGCATCAGTGCAGTTAGATTCGGTTCAAAATCACGTTTGCCGCTGAAGGCTTCAGACATATTAAAAACTAAATCAGGTTTTTGTTCGCGCACGATTTTTAAGAAAGGTTCGATGTCGTCGTGGATGCCAAACGGGATCACGTTGTGGCCAAGTCTGATCAAGGTGTTTTTTACGTCTTTCTCAGTTTTCCAATCGGGCGTGTTCCAGTAATCAGAGTACTGTTCGGGAGCCAGCTTTAATGATAAATCAAATAAAAGTACGATCTTAAGTGATTTCATATGTTACGCCTCTCTTTTAAACTTTCCAGTGAATAAATAATTCTTAACCAGACTCGTAAGAAAGCTTGCTACTTCCATGGTAGTCTGGATTTCATTTTTTCCCAGCCTTAAATGCAGTTGTGCGCAGCGATCAGTTAAACGTTTAACTAGTGCGTCGATGGTAAATTTGCGCTCATGCGTCGCCCAAGCGACCGTGGCGACAATAGCTTTCTTATGGCGCTTCATGAACCTGCGCGCCGAAAACTCTGATTTTAACGCTGCGTCTCCATTAAATATTTTTTTAAGGTCGGTGTCGTAAAAATCCGGATATTCATCAGCATTTTCTCTGCGGCGTTTTTGATAATATTTTTCTAAAGTTGAAGTCAGGTTGGCTACATTACTTGGTACACGGCCTTTTTCAGCCGTGTTTTTAAGTTTAACACTCTCTTTGGCAAGAGTTTCCATGTAATTTAATTTTTTCAAGGCCCCGGGCCATTTGCTGTATTCTTTTTTCCAGTCGATATTTGGCGATAACCATACCGCAAAAGTTTCGGCAAAATCTTCATCCGGGTGGGCCTGGGCATACCAGCGTTGCAGATGTTTAACATAGCCTTTAGAAAATGGCTGCGGGCGGTAGGTTTCAGGCGCGTAGTCTTTATCGGGTGAGCCAAACACCTGGCTCCATTTTTTTCGTTTCGAGAATTTATAACAATGATCAAAACAATGTCCGGCTTCATGGCGTAACAGCTTCATGAAATAGTCCGGATCTCCTCCTTCAACCTCTAACATCTGTGATTTTTCCAACTGTTTAAGGCGGGTATTAGCCAGGTAAAAGGGAACGGCGATCGCATTCATACCTTCGGGCGAAAACCATTCATCACCGAAAAATATCTGCGGGCGAAAGGTCAGACCTTTTGCCTCAAGCTCAGCATAGAGTTGATTGATATAATTTTGAATTTCGGTTTCAGAAATATTGAGCGCGATATTTTTAAAACGCAGTTTTAAAATATCCGAATCAGATAGCTCAGCTAATTCTTCAGCCTTATAAGTCTTCGATGACATACGTAGACTTATCGGCCAGTCTCACTTTGATATTGAGCACTGTGGCAATGAACAGGTCTATGGTCTTACCGACAGTCCAGTTCGGGCTGGGCTAAACCTGCCTGAGAATCAGGACTTGAGAGGGAAATAGTCATTCTCTAACATACATCAAATAGGGGAAAATTATGCTGTTGCACAAATCAATCTTAGCTGCTGTGGTGACCACCTTAACTTGTACTTTTGTTTTTGCCGCAGACCGGGGGCAGGGGCGCTTGTTTTTGGGGTCGACGCAGATTAGTCCCAAACAGGCTAACGATGCTTTGGATACAACGGGGATGGCTAAGCTGGATATGCATAACCAGTTGGGTCTTGAGATCACTTTGCCGCTACTTAAATTTGCGCAAGCAGGATTTCGCTACACGCATCGCCCGACCAGAGAAGAAGAGGCTACGGCAAACGATACTACAGACTATTACACCGAACTGAACCAGCAGGTTTTTGCCGGGGTGCTGCGGGCTCCGCTGGTCAATCGGGATGTGTTCAAGTTTGATGTGGTGATTGGAGCTGGCCTGACAAGTACCGAGCTCAAATTAAAAAGCGCAGGCCTAGAGGGCTCGTTAGATAAAAAAGGCTATTCTTCGCCGATGGCTTTGGCCGGTTTATCGTTTGCTGTTGGTTACAAAAAGTTTTATTTTGTAATTGAGGGTGGATACGAACACAACAAAGTTTTAGGTTTAAAAGAGTCAAACATCACCAGTACAGTGAAAGAGCTGGATCTATCGGGTAGTTATCTGACTGTTGGATTATTGTTTGATGATGTTCCCGTTTTTACCAAATAATTTTATAGACGGTGTCCGCAGGCTTTGCAAAACTTTGCATCGACATCATGATCTTGCAGCAGGCACTGCGGGCAAGCTTGTGTCGAAATTTTTTGATGAGCTGAAGCGCGGGCGATTTCAGTGGTTACGATACCCGTCGGAATCGCAATAATCGCATAGCCGGCAATCATAATTGCCGAGGCTAAAATCTGCCCCAGGGGGGTACGCGGGGCAATATCGCCGTAGCCAACCGTTGTCATCGTAACAATAGCCCAATAGATCGAAACCGGAATACTGGTAAAACCATTTTCCGGGCCTTCGATCACATACATTAAACTTCCGACGGTCACCACTGTAGCCAAAATAAATGTTAAAAACACCGTGATTTTATGGCGGCTCGAGCGTAAAGCTGTGGCCAGCATATCGGCTTCGCCCAAGTATAGGCCCAGTTTAAAAATACGAAACACACGTAAAAGTCTGAAAATACGTATCGCCTGCAGCATCTGGGCACCGGGAAAAAATAAACTTAAGTACGTCGGTAAGATTGATAGTAAATCAATGACACCGAAAAAACTAAAGACGTATTTTGCCGGCTTATTTACTACGTACATACGTAAAAAGTATTCTATCGAGAAGATAATGGTAAAAAACCATTCGGCCAAATACAGTTCTTTACCAAAGGCGGCATTGATGGATTCAACGCTATCTAAGCTTACCAGAATCACGCTGCAGACAATAATCCAGATCAGTGACACATCGAAAGCTTTTCCCTCAGGTGTGTCGGCTTCAAAAATAATTTCATGTAAACGTTGGCGAAACTTTTGTTGCATGACTTGATCACAGCACATGAAAATAAAAAAGGGAAGGCGAACCTTCCCTTAGATTAAATAAATTTTTAAGCTGAATTTTAGTAGCCGCTGATATTTCCGACCAAGCCCAGTCCGACAGGTGTTATTGCGCCATTTGACTCTACCTTTAAGCGCACTGCCGTTGTAGGTTGGTTGGCCGGTGTATATGTTGAATAGATATAGCTACCCGAATCACTGGCATGCACCCCAACTGTAGAGATGCTGCGAAAGCCAGTGGCTACATCATTGTATTCGCGGGCTGCAATTTGGTCAAAGGTACCGTTGCTGAGAAGTTTTATCTTTTTTAAACCACCGTGAGTCGAGCCATTAATATAACCGGTTACATAAAGATTATTGACCGGGTCAATGGCCGGCTGTGCTGTCAGGAATGTGCCGGAATCAACATAAGGATCTTCAGACTGTAATTCACCTGAAATATTTAAGGTAAATCTCTGAATCGATTTTAAATCATCTGTGGCGTATAAGTGCGTTCCGGCCGGATGCATCGCCAAGAATAATCCGTTACCTAAAGCTAATCCTACCTGCGGAGGGTTACTGTGCAGGCTCATTGAGTAATCTGCCTGGAATGTTAAGCCTCCGTGATTGGAGTCAAACTGACTATGACGGATTTTTGCATCTTTGTAGAGGATGTATATGTTGTTGCCTGATGTGGCGATATCGCGCACAACATGCTCTGTGTGGTAAAATACTGAAGATGAGGATGCATTTGAAAGTGAGCAGTTACCCGGATTTACTTCGTACTTCATGACAAACTGATTTAATGGGTCTTGGTTGTTCAGGGCAAATAAGAATTTTCCGTCTGATGAGATAACCATATTAACCACGCCAGAAAGTCCGCCGACAGAACTTACTTGGGTTAATTCTCCGTGTGCAGATTTGTTGATTGAAAAAGATTTTACGTTACTGCCTGAATAGCCAAAAGCGCAGTCAGCCGACGGGTGAAATAAGAGCCGGCTATTAACATCAGAACTGATTTCTTTACCGAGAAAAATGGGCTCACCGGTGACGACATCTACTGAATAGGCTCTGATATACGAGCCAGTAGTCGCATAAAGCACATGTGAGCCCGGATTAACCACGTTAATGGAAATTACGCGGTTGGCGCTGCCCGCAGTATTCGAGGCTGTAACTGTGTATGAAGCTGCTGCTGTCATCGTCGTTGGCCTACCGGTGATATGACCGGTTGTCGTATCTAAAGATAATCCTGCAGGGAGTGCGGGGGTTACCGAATAGCTCGTGACCTGGCCACCGCCGGTTACAATCGGGGTGTTTGCCGTGATCGATGCGCCAACGGTATAGCGAGTAGTTAAATACACATAACTTAAACTTGCCGGCGGCGAGTTAGCAACGGCGATCGAGATCTGTTTGGTTGTGCTGCCGACAATGTTGCTAGCGGTGATTGTGTAGTTAGCCGAAGACTGAATTGTCGTCGGGGTGCCGGTGATCTCACCGGTTGTGGTATTTAAACTTAAGCCCGCCGGTAAAGCCGGGGAAACACTGTAACTTGAAACATTACCGCCTGAAGCCGTCGGAGTATTCGTTGTGATTGCATAGCCAACCGGATAGGTCGCATTTTCGTTTGCATAGGTTAAGTTCGTTGGCGCGCCTTCAATAACTTCAATTGTGAGTTCGGCGTTTAATTCTGAACCAGCCGAAAAATAGTAAGTCGTCGGTCCTCTGGCTACAGTGGGTGTCCCGGAAAGTGTTCCGGTAAAAAAATCAAAGTCTAGACCGATCTCCTGAATGCTCGGGGAGTTGCCGCAGTTCGAACAACTAAAAAATGTGATATCTTGTGGCCCTTCGTAGCTCATCGTTAAGGTCGTCATCGGTTGACCCACAATTAAGACAAGGTTTTTAGACGGGCCAAGTCGCATATCTGAGTACTCGAAGGAATTATCAACAGGAGTGCCGGCCTGACTGCTAAAACCAAAATTGACGACAGCAGTCACGACACCTTCGTTATTTGGTTTATCGGCTGTGAACGTGTAGTTTTGATTTTTCCAGTTGCCGTAGACGCTATAGTTGGTGGTCGCTGTTCCGGAAATCTCGCCTGTTGCGGCATTCAGGGATAAACCGTAGGGAAGAGACGGTGTGACTTTGAAGTTAGTTAGGGAAGCTCCCGTAATGTTGGTAACAGGCGTAGCCCCAGCCCAGGCTTCGCCGGTCTTGTAGGTGCCGCTCACCGTCGGGTAAGCTAAGGTTACGTAGTCGTAAATATTCGATGGTGGTGCTGATCCGCCAGCATCGGTACTTGGTTGTGTGGTGGCTTCTTCTTTTTTCTTTTCAAAACAGCCGGTTAAGACAAGGGTTGTTGCAAATAATAAGACAGGAAATAACTTACCAAGTAGTGGCTTCATCTGATCTGCTCCAGTGGCGAAAAGTTAAAAAAATAACTCTTTGTTTTCGGAAAAAAACACACAGTAATTTAATAATATTTAGGGGGTGTTTGTCTCAGAGTGAAAACCTGAGGTCCAGTAAAACAGTTTTATTATGAGACGGCTTTAGAAACTGATTTGCTTTCACGAAGAGTAGCGACATGAAAACCACTGATTTAACAAAATTTACTGTCGTTGTTCTTTCTGCCTACATCGCTGCCTGTGGCTTGAAAGTGATTAATCCCGAAGATGAAAAAAACAAAGGCACTATGGCCGTTGACTGGTCGTCGGGCCAAGTTGTGTCCACCTACACCTGTAAGTTGGTGGGCGTGGGTAAGACCTATCGGGCGGTGGGTAAATCAGAAGCTGAAGCCAGTAAAGAGGTTATTGCCCGCTGTAAAGACGGAACCCTTATCAGTGTATGCAATCCGGATAAAGTGAAGTGCTGGAAAAATTAATAGCCTTTGACAGAAGTTCGTTTTTTCTGCATCTTGGCTGACTATAACAAAGGAAAAATCATGCCTGTATTTATCGCGAAAGTAATGCTCCAAGATGTAACTAAAGAAGAAATCTATACCGAATTAGATAAAGCATTGGCGGATGAAGAAGGTTACCCTTATATCACCGACAGCGATGACCGCATTTTCGCCTTACCGCCGGATGAATACGAATTCGACACGGATTTAAATGCGAATCAGTTGTTACAGATCATAAAAAACGTGTGCACGAACATCGAAAAAAAACACAAACTTAAAAAAACGCCGATCGTCGTAGTTGAAGCCAAAACTATTCAGTACGCCAATCTTGAAGAATTGCACGACGAAGACTTCGCCGATTAAATTTAATGGCACTGCCTTCAAAACTTTACCGTTTTAAAATTGAACTGTCCGATTTAGATAAGGCGCTATACGATTCTTTGGATTTTCGTGTGGCCCAGCATCCGTCTGAAAGTTTAACGTATTTACTGACGCGTGTGTTTGCGTACGCTTTAAGTTTTGAAGACGGCTTAGAGTTTTCAGCTGAAGGTTTGCATAATCCGGATGAACCTGCAATGACGGTGAAAAACCCGATGGGTAGAGTTAAAGTTTGGGTTGAAATCGGAAATCCCTCAGCCAAGCGGCTGCATAAGGCTGCCAAAGCCGCAGATACCGTTAAAGTTTACACGTACAAAGACCCGCAGGTGCTGATCAATGAATTAAATTCTGAAGATGTGTATCGTAAGAACGAGCTCGAAATTTTTTCGCTGCCGGCAATTTTTTTCGATCAGCTGGAAAAAACCATCAACAAAGAAAATCGCTGGACTGTGATCAATAATGACGGCGTATTAATGGTAAACGGTGAGGGCTTTGACCTGCAATGTGAGATCAAGCGTCATCGGACATCTGCCCCAATCTAAGTGGCATGCCGTTCGCTGCGTAAGCCAAACGATGGCTAACCAGCAAAATATTCAATCGGATAAAATCGTATACGGGCTATTTGAAACCAGGGCTGCGCTTGAAAACGCAGTAGGGCGCTTAAAAGCTGAAGGTTTTTTAAGTTCAGATATCTCAGCTTTATGGCCGGCAGCGGAAGGTTCACGCGAATTTACACCGGAGGCTGCTAGCGATGCACCCGAAGGCGATTTCTTAGGTGGGGCCCTTGGCTGGCTTGCGGGTATCGGGGCTTTAACCATACCGGGCTTAGGCCCGTTTGTAGCGGCCGGACCAATCCTTGCGACCCTAGGTAACGGGGCAATCAGCAGCCAGCTGGGTGGTATTGCCTCAGCTCTTACGGCGATCGGTGTACCTGAGTTTGAGGCTATTCGCTTTGAAAACTCAGTCAGTGGCGGCTGCTTGCTGCTTTCGGTGCATGCCGGTCAGGCTGACTGGGATACCATCGCTTTGGACATTTTTCGTGAGTGTGGCGCGCATGATATCGCTACCACCGAAAGTACCCATGAGTCATTGTTGGCAAAACAAAGAGGCCCAGCCCCCGAAAAACGCTTCTAAAAATTCAGTTAAATTTTTGCACTTAAATTCCCATAGGTCTTTATATCCTTTAAGGCCTGATAGCGTCTGTCTACCTAATTGACAGTCTTTTCACTTTTACCTGCTAACTGTGTTTTTTCGCACAGTAGGGAAATTCGGTGTTACTTTCTTGGTCTGTTAAAACCCAAACCCAAAAAACAAGTAATTCCCTATGGAGGATTTGTGAAAAACACGATGATCAATTTAACCAAAACCCTTGGTTTAGGTGCGGCCCTGGTGTTAAACTTCTCGGTTCAAGAAGCACAGGCGCAAAAAGCAAAGCCTAAATATGTCGTAATCCAGAATATCGCTACAGAAAAAACGCGCGTGTACGAACTGTGCTACACGGCTCCGGGTTGCCCTCATAAAATGGTTTTTGAAACGGTGATGTTAGCCGGTAAACGTAATGAACCAAACCAACAGACAATTCTTGGTACCTATCGTATCTCGCAATGGGTAAAATTCTATCAGGATAATGCTAAGAACTATCCATCATGGTATGACCCAGCTTTACCTATGCCACCAGAACCAGATAAAGGGGCTACGAAGTGGTTTAAAGATAAGTACATGCCAAACGGTGGTGAGATGCGCGGAGCTTTCGGCTGGTACGCAGCCCACGTAGAGCCAAATGCTTTCGGTCAATGGATGCACGGAACGATTGGCTGGGGTTCGGATGAAGATAAATTCATCAACCGCGCGAAAAAAGGTTTCTTCTCTATCTTTGCTGACTTACGATCGCACGGCTGTACTCGTCACGAAAACAGAGCAATCGCGTACTTACATTACTTAGTGCCGGCTGGTACACCGCTTATCAAAGTTTACGCAGCAGAGGTTGCGGATGACCCAAGTTTATCGCGTTATGCTGATCAAAAAGCGCAGTTGATCTGGAACTTTGCCTTAACTCGTGACCAAGTACGTTCAAGCAAAGCAGCTTCGATCGAGTATTCGGTAACGATGGGCCGTATTGCCCGCGGTGAGATCAAGCAAGAAGATATCTTAGAGACAGGGTCTTATATCGTTGACCGTATCCCGACCGTAAACGGTTTTACCGGTAAATCGGCTAAATCTGGTTTATCTGGTGATGTTTATGAAATCGGTCAGGGTAACTTTCGCGGTACTTATTCAGTAGATACCGGTCGTTTAACAAACTATGTGCACCCGAAACAACTAAACGTTGGCGGTGATCAAAGTATGCTTTCGTTGCCTGATATCGTTAAAAATAAATAGTTTCTAAATTTTAGAACTGTATAAAATAAAAAGCGTCGGACTAAGACTCCGGCGCTTTTTGTTTTTTACGGTAAACAAAGTTTGCGGTTTATCAATTCGCTCTCAATAAATTAACGCTTCTTTTGCACACCATGTTGCGATCTTGTCAAAACTTACGGACAAAGAAAACTTTGTCCCAGGAAAAATTCGGACAAAGTTTTGTCTGTCCATAAATCAAAACCAGCACCCTGTTTTTGCGTATACAAACTTCTAAAGTCTTGCGAAACATCAGCCATCAAAATTTTAAAACAAAAAGCATAAGACTTAAAGGGAGTTATTATGAACAAATTTATCGCGATCATCGCGTTATTAGCTAGCACTACGGCTTCGGCATATACAGCCTCAACTTCTTGGGAAACTTTGGAAAATGATCCAAGAATCCAAATCGACGCACCTACAGTCTTCATGGGTCATGCTATTGATTATATGTTTACCTGTGTTGACGGTGCTAACTTACGCACGATCAAACCGGTAAAACAGTGTGAAACTGTCTACGTTGGTAAAAACCAATCTAAAGAAGTTTGCAAAGGCGAAAAATTCTTATCAACCCCGATCAACTACACACGCAACTCTTGGGATTGTAAATATGTCGGTGGCGGTAGCAACGGTAAACACGTTTGCGAAGACAAAGTGATCTCTGGCACATATCCGTTAACTGTTATGGCTAAAGTTTCTAAAGTTATGGGCGGAAAAAATGACCGCGTAGAATTCTTATTTAACAAAGCTTACACAGTACAAAACTGTCGTTAATTTTTAACAAAAAACCAAACAACAAACACTAATAACAAAAAGGGAGTTATTATGAACAAATTGATCGCAACTATCGCTTTATTCGTGGGCTTTACAGCACAAGCTTACACAGCAGCAACTTCTTGGGAGACATTACAAAACGATCCAAGAATCCAAATCGACGCACCTACAGTATTTATGGGCCACGCTGTTGACTACATGTTTACATGTAAAGACGGTAACAACTTACGTACGATCAAGCCGGTAAAACAATGTGAAACTATCTACATTGGCAAGAACCAATCTAAAGAAGTTTGCAAAGGCTCAAAATACTTATCAACTCCGATCAACTACACGCGCACTTCTTGGGATTGCAATTACGTAGGTGGCGGTCAGAATTCACGTCGTGAATGTGAAGATAAAGTGATCTCTGGCACATACCCATTAACTGTTATGGTTAAAGTTTCGAAAGTTATGGGTGGCAAAAATGACCGTGTAGAGTTTTTATTTAACAAAGCTTTCACAGTACAAAACTGCCAATAATTATAGGTATTTTGCTTAAATAGTAAACGCTCTGGGCCACCCCTCGGTCTCAGGGCGTTTTCTCGTTGTGATTTACAGGTGTTTACGATACTGAAAAACCAGAAAAACAAGGTGAATAGTGGAAGTTAACTTCGAACGCAATTCGATGGCTACGGATATTTCTATCTCTGATCAAGTATCACGGGATATCGAAGCTTATTTGGCGCGTTTTAAAGACCCGAAAAAGGGTTTAAACATGCTGGCCACCAAGTCTCAGATCCACGTAAAAACCCTTAACCGTTTACGCGAAAAAATTCATACGCCGGTCTATTCAACTTTATACAAACTTTATTCGTGCCTGTTAGATTGCCGCATTATCAATGATCTGATCGAAAAAGCTCCGCCGGTGATCAGTGAACGCCTTAAAAGTTCTGACCCACAGTTAAAATCTTCTCCGTTAAACCGTTTTCATTTTGATATCGAAAACGACATGCAAAAAGACCCATGTTTTTCCGAGCTTTATGTTCTGGCAGAAACACGACCCTTTAGCACGAGCTATGTCGAACAACGATTCGGTTCGTACGGGATGGAAGTGCTTAAAAAAATGATCGATCAAAAAGTTATCCGTTCGCTAGGTAACGGTTTATTCGGCCAGGGCGAGGTCCGATCGACGTTTTCAGGTGAAACGATCAAGTCAGTCGGTGTTAGGTTAACCGAGCGTTTTTTAAAGCCGGGTAATGCCGATCTGTATTACGGTAACTACATGTCGATTTATTTCGAATCGGTTAGCGAAGAAACTTACAAAGAGTGGCTTAAAATCGAAGAGCAAGCTTTTAAAGACCGTATAAAATTATTAGAAAATCCAGATGCTAAAGGCAGTATTCCGGTATTTGCGTTTAGTGCAATCGATACTCTGACGGAGAATGACCAATGAGATTGTTAATCGCTATTTTTATCACGACCTTTATTCTAGCATTCAGTGCCCAGCCAGTTCAGGCCGGTGGTGGTTCAGCAGGCGGCGGTAAAAATGGCGGTGGCTCTGCCGGCGGCGGTTCCCGCTAAGCCCAATTTTAGGCAGATCTTTGCCATAAACTTCTTTATCTTTTAGGTTGATATGATATATTCAGTAAATAAATATATATTTGTCCCGAAAAAGGTATGGCATGGGAATAAATCGTTGGATTCAATCAATTAACAGTGAAACGCTTGAAAATATTTTAGTCGACATTCTAGTTTCTGACGGCACAACTTATTCGGGATACATCAATGCTGTCGCCTTACAGGAAAATAATGAGATTTTAATGCTGACCAGTCGTCCAGCGAAAGCCGGCGTTTTTGTCTCAAAGAAAATCGCCAAAAAAGAAATCATTGGCTTTAATTTTTCAACACTCGCAAGAGCAAACTTCGGAGTGCATAAGATCCGCATTGATGAAATAGATTCGGACATAAAGTTTCAACATGTCGTTCATGATGAGCAGTACTTTGTGCTATCCGGTAAAATGGATTGTAAGGATAAATTCGTTGGCGAGTGTCTGTCGTACTTAAAGAAATTAAGCCATGATCTGCCAGCCAATGAAATCTTCGTACTGACGCTGTTTGGTAGCACGAGCTACTATGGTAACGTCGATCAGTCGATTTTAGATGCTAAAATCCGGCAGTTTCTCGGCACCTAAAGTAATGATTTGCTTCCTGAAATCAAATAAGGGAAGCTGAACTGGCTATAGCGAGAAAGAGTTTATGGCCAGTAAAATTGCAACACTGCAACAGTCGAAAAAACAAATTGTCGGAAATGCGGAACGCGACGCGTGATGGACAGTCTACGTGAGTACATCATTCTTTTTCTGGCATTCTGTTCTGAACTTATTGGAACGCTGAGTGGTGTTAGCTCGTCGTCTTTATTTGTTCCGATAGCGGTTATCTTTGAATCGATCCAGACAACATTGTTTCTTACCGCTTGTCTGCATGTTATCGGAAATTTTTCCCGCATATACCTCTACTGGAAATATATTAACTGGCGACTGACCTTGAGATTCGGTATACCAGCTATTGTGCTTGCCGGAATAGGGGCTCAATATTCGGATGCCATTCCTAAAGTTTATTTCTCATTTCTCTTAGGTGTATTTTTAATTTCCATGTCTGTGCTGTTTTTAAAAGTAGATCAATGGAAATATTTTTCTAGCCGCTGGGGTGCCTATGTTGGCGGGGGACTTTCGGGGTTATTAACCGGAGCGTTAGGATCCGGTGGTGCCATCAGGTCGTTAGCTTTGACTAATTTTAGCCTTAGCCCGTTAGCTTTTACCGCGACATCGACGGTCATTGACTTGGGCGGTGATATATTGCGTTTACAGATCTATTTTTCCAAAGGTTATGCTGATAAAAAATATTATATCTTCATCCCGGTACTGATGGTGTCGGCTTTTGCAGCCAACTGGATCGCCATAAAGTTGCTGGCTAAAATCAAAAAAGAAAGATTCAGAAAAATCGTCTTGGCTTTTGTTTTTATAACTGGAGTAATTTCGATACTTGTTTCTGTTTTCGGGGGGCACAATGTCGCTTGAGTTAAAATTTTTAGGAGCAGCTGGAACCGTGACCGGCTCAAAATACCTGTTAAACCACAACGGAAAAAAAATTCTTATTGATTGTGGCTTGTTTCAAGGCTTAAAGGCTCTGCGGTTAAAAAACTGGGAAGATCTGGAAGTAAATGCTTCTGACATTGAAGCTATCATTCTAACTCATGCGCATCTTGATCATTCTGGATACATACCCCGGTTAATCAAAAATGGCTTTCGGGGTAAAATCTATTGCAGCCATGCAACCAAAGATCTTTGCCGCATACTGCTTCCGGATGCGGGATATCTGATGGAAGAAGAAGCTGAATACCGCAACCGAACCAAGAGCACCAAACATAGCCCGGCTTTACCGCTGTACACCTTAAAAGAGGCAGAAGCATCGCTTAAGTATTTTGAAGGCGTTTCGTTTAACGAAAAAGTTGATTTGGGTTCAGATTTAAGTTTTGAGTTCTACTACGCCGGTCATATTTTAGGGGCCGCGTCGGTTGTTATTTCGGTTGGCGGTAAAAAGCTCGGGTTTTCGGGCGACATCGGGCGTCTGCAGGATGATATGTTCAGAGCACCTGCACCTTTACCACACGTTGATTATCTGATCACGGAGTCAACCTATGGCAATCGCCTGCATAAGGATTTGAGTGTCTATGAGGAGCTGGCAAAAATCATTAATGAAACGGTTGAGCGTAAAGGTGTAATTATTATTCCTGCTTTTGCGGTCGGGCGAGCCCAGGCATTGATGTATATGGTCTGGAAGTTGTTAAGTCAGAATAAGATTCCGGATATTCCCATGTATTTAAACAGTCCTATGGCCACGAACGTCAATGAACTGTTAAAGAAATATAGAGATTTGCATAAGTTAACCCCCGAAGAGTCGGTCTTTGTCTGCCGTGTTGTTAAGTACGTAAATTCGGTGGAGGATTCAATCGCCTTAAACGAAAGAAAAGGACCGATGTTAATAATTTCGGCCAGCGGCATGTTAAGCGGCGGCCGGGTTTTACATCATTTAAAAGCGTTTGCTTCCGATCCGCGTAATACCATTGTTTTGGCAGGTTACCAGGCTGCCGGCACGCGCGGTGAGGCCTTAGAACACGGGGCCCGCGAAGTTAAAGTTCACGGTGAATACATCGAGGTGCGTGCCCAGGTTAAAGTACTAGAGAATGTTTCAGCACACGCCGATTACAGCGAGATATTGACTTGGCTGGGGCAATCAAAAATGCATCCTGAAAAAGTTTTTATCACGCACGGAGAGCCCGCAGCCGCCGATGAACTTAGACGCAGGCTGAATGAAAAATTCGGCTGGGACTGTGTTGTGCCAGAACCCTATCAAAGTGTGAGGTTGGGTTAGCAGTAAATTAACAGCGGGGAAGTTTGTCTCGTTTTGGTGTGGCATGCTATTGGCAACATCAATGCTTTATGGAAACTAAAGCTATTAACTCGGTTATTGTGGCCATTGATTTTTCAGTCTATTCAAAACTGGTCGTTAAAGAGGCGCAAACTCTGGCCCGTGAAATGAATCTTCCGATTAAATACGTTCACGTTTTTGATTATTTTCAGACACTCGGAGATACGATCCAGCAATTCGAAATAAGTGCCAGGAAAAAGCTGATAAAAACCTATAAACTGAGTGCCGATGCCGATATCGTGCTTCGTTTGGGTGATCCCGCCCAGCAGATCATCGATGTGGCCCAGCAGTCAGGTGGTCAGCCTTTGATTGTCATTGGCTATAAAGGTTACAGTCGAATAAGCCGTTTTTTTCTTGGCAGTACGGCCGAGCAAATCGCAGCGGTATCGCCTTTTCCGGTATGGGTTCACCGCGGCCGGCGAACGGTTATTCCTAAAAAAGTGTTAGTGCCATCGGATTTTTCTCTACATTCTGATTCAGCTTTGTCACATGTTAAACACTTTGAAGATAAATTAAAGGCACAGATTGAACTTTTTCATGTTATCCCGCAGGCTATACCGATTTTAGATTTTCCTGGCTATGCTGAACTCAATAAGAATCTACAAAAAGAAGATGATAAAATTTATGAATCTTTTAAAAAGCGGCATCCGCAGATCAGTGCCGTTCGCAGTCAGGGCGCGATTTTAGAAAAAATCGGTAAGCGGGCGAAGAAGTTTAACTTAATCGCGCTTGCTCCGAGTGAAAAGTCAAACATAGTTCCGCTTTTGGGTCGAACGACAACAAAACTTCTGCGTTCCGGCGATAAGCCGATATTGATTTGTCCTTAGTGGACAAATTTTCAGAGGAGAGATTTGATGAAACCAAATCATGGAGTCATTAAGGAAATAAAAGAAGCGGATGCTTATAGTATTCTGGCAAAAAATCACTTTGCCCATTTGGCCTGTCATGTGAAAGATGATCTTTATCTTGTTCCGATCAGCTACGCTTTTGAAGGCGGATATATTTACTCACACGCGCAAAACGGTAAAAAAATTCAGATGATGCGTGATAACCATAAGGTGTGTGTGCAGGTCGAAGAAGTCGACGACTTCTTTCACTGGAAAAGTGTCATCGCCTGGGGTGAATATGAAGAGTTAAAAGGTCAAGAAGCAGAGTCGGCCATGCGTAGTTTGGTGCGCAGTATGTCTGCCGGTGGGCCGCGCAGGTCAGATCTGGAAATATATTTTGAATCTCAGCTCGAGGCTGCGATCATTTACCGGATTAAAGTAAAGCGCATAACGGGCCGTTATGAGAATGAACATATCAGCGCAGAGCCGGAATTGTCGCTTTAGCCATTGCGAGCCTTTGCGTGACTAAATAAATAACTTGCTTACAAAATAACAATACTTTATTCTTGATTTAAGGCTCTCTCAAAAGCCTGGTAAAACAACTCTCAAAGGAGGCCGGTATGTACAATCTAAACCTTAACAAGAGCCTTCTTGTAGTTTTAGTCTAATTATACACTTCAATCTACATTTTAGGGCTCTTAAGTCGTTATTTAAATTTTATTAATTAACTTTAGGAGTAATAATGTTTAATTCTGAAAAAGAATTTTTGCATCTTTATGGCTGGAATGATTTTTTTCAAAATCAGTTAAGCCAAACGGAAGCTTTTTTGCTTCCCGCGCGCGTAATCTGTGAAGAGCGTAATCTTTACCGCGTGCAAATAAATCTACAACAGAGTCTCTGGGCCACAGTGCGCGGTAAAATGCAGTTCGATGCCGCCGGTCGGGCTGATTATCCGGCGGTCGGTGATTGGGTAATGGTCGAATTGCCACCGCAGTCTGACCGGGCTGTGATCCATCAGGTGCTGGCGCGTAAGTCGGTGATTCAACGTAAGCAAATCGGAATTGGTTCTGATGTGCAGATCCTGTCGAGTAATATCGACTATGCGTTTATTACCTCATCAGTAAATGCCGATTTAAACTTTCGCCGTATCGAAAGATATTTGGCGGTGATCTGGGATTCAGGCTGCGTACCGGTAATCCTGTTAACCAAAGCAGATCTGGCTGAAGATATCGCAAGTATTTTGGCTGCGACCGAACTTGAGTTTCCGGGAGTTGCAGTACATGCCATCAGCCAGAATGACTTTAGCAAAGATGATGTCTTTTCGCGCTATTTAAAAAACGGGGCGACAGCGGTAGTGGTGGGTTCTTCAGGTGTTGGTAAATCGACGTTGGTTAATTTTTTAATTAACGAAGAAAAAATTAAAACTCAAGGCTCGCGTGAGCATGATGATAAAGGCCGGCATACGACGACGTCGCGCAATTTGTATGTTAGTCGGTACGGGGGGCTGATTATTGATACACCGGGAATGCGTGAGTTACAGCTATCTGATCATGCTGAAGGGGTAAGTCAGCAGTTTTCAGATATTGAAGAGCTTATGCAGAACTGCAGATTCAATGATTGTCAGCATCAGGGCGATCGCGGCTGCGCAGTTGAAGCTGCTTTAGAACACGGAAAGCTTGCTCGTGAACGCTGGCAAAGTTATGTCAAACTGCAGGCTGAAGTGCGTTTTGCAATCCGCAAACAGGATAAGGCTGCGGCCGCAGCCGAGAAAAAGCTTTGGAAGCAGCGCTCGGTGATGGCGCGTGAGCGGGTAAAGCAAAAGCGCGGCGAACATGACTGGTAAAAGACAAAAGAAAAAAAAGAAAGAACCCCTGGATGCATGATCCGGGGGTTCTTAAATATAACGATACTTGACGCGAATTACTCAATTGGGTGCACGTAGCATACGCCATTTAAGCGGCCTGCGCGGACATCCAGGGTTGACTCGTATGTACCACTTGTTGCCAAGGCCCCTTGCGGGTGAATTTCAACGGCAGGGAAGGCCGCAGTTTTAGGGGCGATGCGTTCGCCGACAGTTTCTGAATGCACCCAAGCGCTGTTGTTGTAGATGGTCTGTGAATCACAGCCAACGCCGAGCACGACATTTTTATAGGTAGTAAGTACGCCTACACCAACCGGCTTGTAGATAGCACTTGCGTAACAAAATTTCGGGCCACCGTTTTCAATTAAACTATGGCTTTCACTGCGGTAGCGGCAATCTACACGCATGGTGTGCGGTTTGTAGCAGATATTATCCTGGCCTGGATCATCCTTATCATCATCATCTTCGTTTCTTACGTCTTGATCATCTTTATCACCTTTGTCATCATCGCAATCTTGATGTTGATCATGGTTGCCATCTTGATCGTCTTGGTCATCATGATCCTGATCGTCGTTTTCGGTTTGTAAATAGAGTGATGAATTCGGAATAAACGGATTTCCTTGCAGCGGATTCGCTGCGAAACCTGAAGTCGTCAAGGTACTTAAAAGTACGCCTAGTGTGATTGCCAATTTTGAATTGATGTTTAATGTCATCGGTTTTCCCTTCTGTATTCTTTTTTTGTTGTTCCCACGGATTGTGTGACTTTCCGGTTGAGAGCAATCCGCATACCTAAAGCTTTGTTCTGGTTGTCCTTATAGTTGTAAAAACATTGCCGGGTAATGACAGTTTTTTTAAGGGACATTAGTTCACTTTTAACATCGGGCAAGAGGTGTAGGCTGCATGCCTGCTCTGGAATGCAAATTGCTGTAATGTCACGGGTCTAAAAAAGGATGTATGTATGAAACATTGTATTAAGATAATTTTTTCAGTTTTTTTCATTGCAGGAATTGCCGCTTGTAGCAAAGGCAAAAATTCGACGGCATTAACCAATGCAGCTCCTCCCGAAGTTAAAAGCGGCAACAACCAACCTGCTTCGCAGCAGCCGCCGGTGCCATCCATTGATATTTTAGACAGTAAGGTAAGTATTAATGATAACTATGAGCTACAGGTCTATGCTAATGGCAATTGGCACAAATTTAAAACGCCACTGCCAAAGGCTGATTTAACGCAGCAAGAATTTACTATGCGAACGTCGTCAGTTCTAAATGCAAAGCTTAAATGTCTGGATAGTCACTGCAGTAAGTCAGAAATCAATGTTGATTCGGCGTCCAGTCAGCACCAGCTACATATCGAACAGTTAAAAGTGGTTCCAGTCGGCGGCGAGTTTTTGTTGAACTGTGAAGTCCCGATGTTTTTTCCTTACGAGTTTGATACTGTTATCGGCGATAACCCGCGATTTAAAAAAGAATTAATAGCTTTTGCCAATACGGATAAGTTAGAAATCACCTATGCCCAGATCAAAAAAGCGCCCAAAAACCAAGAAGCAGCAGTCAGTGTCAGCGAGCGCGTGCAATTCAGATTTAAAACGTCTAATAAAAATTTACTGACTGTAGATACGCCATCTGTTGAACCCCAGAACACATCCGTTCTGACGTTGCGCCCGCATCACCGTTTCTTAAAAAAGGTATCGGTGAATTCGATCGGAACCCGTTCAGCGATAAACTTTGACTGGGTAAAATTTCATTTTCCGTTTAATCAGCGAGAAGAAATTTGTTATCACATGGCAGTGATTCCGCAGGTGCTGTGAAAATTATTTTTCGATCTGGGTTAGGTTTCGCGGTGAATTTACATCGGCCGGGATAATTTCAAAATAATAGCGTGAGATTTCAGATCCTATGCTGGTTTCAACCGTAATCATCCATTCACCGGGCTGATAGTTTGCTTTAGTGCTGTAACCGCGAAAACCTTCTTTACGGCCGCCTTGAATATTGAGCGGAACTTTATCGGTTGAAACCCAGTCACCGTTTTTATTTTTCATATGCCAGTGAAGATAGATCTGATCAGAGATGCGGGCCGGGGAGTAGATCTGGGCAAAGAAATAAACTTTATCGCCAGGAAGAGCGTTAAACTCTTTATCTGAGTCGTGCCAGAATTTCCAGGTTTTTTCATAAGATAAAATAAATTTGCCGTCGCGTTTTTCTAAATGATGATACACGCCCTGGGCTTTTACACTTAACGGCACGGGTGGAATCCAGCCAAACAGATAGAATACAAAAAACAAACCTAAAACCGCAGCATAAGGGGCGGCCAGGATTTTTTGCAGTAAGCGGCGTTCAAAGAGGTAACTTTGTAAAGCCTTAAGCTGAACGAACAAAACCCCGATGGTGCTAAGAATTGATAGTGTGAACGGTAACCAGCCGACATAGCCGATGATTAGAGGATAGATCACCGAGAAAAACGAAAACAGGCAAATCGCATAAAAAGCCACTTTAAGCGAGACCTTGCCGGTTTTGGCCAAGGACAGTTCATTAAGTAAAATCATTCCGACCAGTAAACTTAAGAAAATAAAACTACTTAAGATCGACGCACTTTTTATATAGAACAGTGAATAGACGCTAAGTAAAGACCCTAAAAGAAAATGCATGGTAAAATCACGGTATGACCACAGCTTCTGCATCGATTCGCGCGGGCGCCACTTGTGCAGGCGAAACAGCAGCTCATAGTGAATCAACGTCGCTACCACCAACAGATAAGCCGCCTGCTGTAATATTGAAAACAAATCATCCGGCTCCGGAATAAACAAAATATCAAATAAAAAACCGCCGACAAAAAACGCAATATCGAGCTTGGTTTCGTGCTTATTGATAAAGTCGGTGGTTTTAACTTTTAGGCTCATGTTGCTTTTAGCGTAAACTAATTGCCAGAAGGCTGCAATTGCCTTCTAATAGAACAATTATCTTACAACCAGGAGTTTGCCATGAAAGTAAAAATGTTTATCTGTGCTGCAGTTTTATTGTTTGCAGGTGTTGGGGCCCAGGCTCAAAAGCACCGTCACGAGGCGAAGGGTCATGTGCACGGAGCCGGTAAGTTATCGGTGACATTTGATCAAGCCAAAGGCCGCGTTGAATTAGAGGTGCCGGCTGAAAGTATTTTAGGATTTGAGCATGCGCCAAAAACTGAAAAGCAAAAAAAGTCTTACGATGAATCAATCACAGCGTTAGAATCTGGGATCGCAAAGCATATCGCGTTTGATGAGAATCTAAACTGCCAGTTTGCCAAAGACTTTATCGGGCTTGAAAAAGATGAGTCAGGAAAACCAAGTAAACATGCCGATTACTTAGCAACGTTTAACGTAACCTGCGAAAAAAATCCGCTAGGCAGCAAAGTTAAAATTGATTTCTCGTCGTATAAAAGAATTGAAAAACTGGAAATCACGGTCTTAGCAGACAACGTTGTTAAAACCGTGACAACAAAGAAAAAGCCAGTTGAGCTGGATTTATCACAGAAATAAAAGCGCTATTTTTATTTAGAGCTTATAGTTTCTTTTTGTTCTTGGATGACATCCCATTTGCCGCGGGCATCAACCAAAAGTAAACACTCAGACGGCGGTGCACACTGAGTCGTGTGACGCTCTTTATTTTTAAGTGAATAAAATGAACCGGTGTTAAGGCGGTGTTCAACACCGTTTAAAGTCACAACCAAAGTGCCGGCCAGAACGGTCACATGGCTATCGGCGGTGTGGTGATGCAGCGGGACTGATACGCCTGCATTAAACTTGTGAAACGCATGGTGATTGCCTTTAGCCGGATCACCTTCTACCACCGCCATTGAAATACCCGGTACGGGGCTCGCTTCCCATTTTAAATTTTTAGCCTCCATAAATACCGATTGCATTTTGGCCGCTTGAGCCACGGTCGACATGGCAATTACGCTCACAGAATATGTAAATAATGATTTAAAGGTCATAATGAAAAATCCTTTCGTTATGACCTTCGTTGTTCAAAATGCTGACCACGCTCTTTGCGGGGCAAAGAGTCTCTGTTTAAGATTAAATTAATATAAAATAAAAAAACCCGATTGTTTACAATCGGGTTTAGTAAAGCTAAAATTTGGCGTTCCCAAGGGGATTTGAACCCCTGTATCCTCCGTGAAAGGGAGGTGTCCTAGGCCACTAGACGATGGGAACGTACGGGTGAAAAAAAGTGGTGATCCGCGATGGATTTGAACCATCGACCCCTTCATTAAAAGTGAAGTGCTCTACCAGCTGAGCTAGCGGATCATACGTTAAATCGAGATGCCAATTTCTATCAAGATGTCTGGACTGTCAAACTGATTTTTTAAAAATATTTTGATGCCCAGAAGTTGTTCAAAAGACTCAGGTTTTTGGCGAAAAATGAGTCTTTTGAGAGAGGGAACTCTAGTCTTTGTATAAAGGTTTAACCCATAAAGTTTGTTCGCGGTCAGGTCCGACCGAAATAATGTCGATCGGGGTGCCTAATTGCTTTTGTACGTAGTTAATGTACGCCGTAGCTTTTACCGGTAAATCCTGCAGGGTTTTAACCTTGGTCAGATCTTCTTTCCAGCCAGGGATATACTCAATCACCGGCTCGAGCTTGGCCACAAGCTCAGTCGAAGTCGGAAACTCATTGATCACTTCGCCGTTAAGCTTATAGGCCGTTACAACGCCGATCTTATCTAAAGACGAAAGCACGTCTAACTTCATCATCGCTAAGCTATTAATGCCGTTTAAGCGGATCGCATACTTAAGCGCAACAAGGTCTAACCAGCCACAGCGGCGGGCGCGGCCTGTGGTTGAGCCGAATTCATGACCCTCTTTTTGGATTTGGGCGCCGATTTCGTCTTTTAACTCAGACGGGAACGGGCCAGAGCCCACGCGAGTGCAGTACGCTTTAAATACGCCGACGATTTTCGATAAATGGTGTGGGCCAAGGCCTGCCGAGATAGAACCAGAGCCAGAAAGGGTGCTTGAGCTGGTCACAAACGGGTAAGTGCCATGATTAATATCTAATAGGGTTCCTTGGGCGCCTTCGAATAATAATTTTTTATTGGTCTTAAGTTTTTGCGACACGAACAGCGACACATCCGTTAAGCGGTATTCACGTAATACTTCGATCGCAGGTTTGATCTGCTCTAATACGTCAGCCGCAGATATTTCCGGAGCGTCGTATAGATTTTTAAGTAAGACATTTTTTTCTGTGATCGCAAATTCGATTTTTTCCAGAAGGTTATTCGAATCAAATAGATCAGACATAATCAATGCACGACGTGCGGCGCGGTCTTCATAAGCCGGGCCGATGCCTTTGCCGGTTGTCCCGATTTTACCCTCAGATAACGCTTTTTCGCGCGCTTGATCTAAAGCTTTGTGATACGGAAGTAACACTGTCGCATTATCAGCGATTAATAATTGCGAAGCTGTCAGCGGAAGACCCGTAGCTTTTAACTTTCTGATTTCTTCGGCTAAACCGATCACATCAATTACAACCCCTGAGGCGATCACGCAGGTTTTATCTGAATGCAGGATGCCCGATGGGATTAAATGTAAAACTGTTTTCTGGCCGTTTACGACCAGGGTGTGGCCGGCATTTGAGCCGCCCTGAAAACGCACGACCGTATCTGCATGTGATGCAAATACATCGACGAGTTTACCTTTTCCTTCATCGCCCCACTGAGCGCCAATTACCACAACTGCTGACATACTTTTCCTTTAGTCATTAAACATCATGACTCCCCAGTTATTTTTAAACGGGAGCGTATTTTGAGTTTTATTAGTTTTTAAAAAATCAATACAAAGCGAGCAGGCTTCCATTGAAGCTTTTGCAAACGCTTCTTCGGTTAATGCACCGATATGCTGGGTTAAAACCACTTTTGTGGATTTTAACAATTTCGATTCACGCGTGAGCGGTTCTTTGGAGAACACATCCAAGCCGGCAGCGCGCACGGTGCCGTTTTCTAACGCTTCAAAGAGATCATCTTCGTTAACCACCGAACCGCGCGAGGCATTGATGATGACTACATCTTTATTGGTGTACTCAAAATGCGAGCGGTTCATCATGTTTTTAGTCTCCGGGGTTAACGGTACATGAAAGGTGATGATATCTGATTGTTTTAATAATTCTTCGTAACTTGAGCGTTCTAAATTAAATTTGGCAAACGCTTCATCTTCGCAGTACGGATCAAACGCCACCACATTCATCCCGAAGGCTTTGGCAAAGGCTGCAACTTTTTGTCCGATGCGGCCAAGCCCTACGATACCAAGGGTTCTGCCAAATAATTCAAAACCCTGTAGTTTTTCGCGTTCCCACAGGCCCGCTTTAATCTGTTTGTGCGAATCAAAAAACGGGCGATGGGTGTTTAGTATTAGGCCCCAGGTCAATTCTGCCGCAGACACCGCATTGGCGTCCGGGGTAAACATCACGTGAATATTTTTTTCCTGCGTGGCCTGCAGATCAATATGATCAAACCCGCTGGTGCAGGTGATGATTAACTTTAAGTGAGGGGCTTGCGCCAACAGCTCGCGGGTAATCTTGGTTTTAGAGCGGATGATTAAGCCCGTAGCCTGACTTAAGTGATCGCCCAGATCAGTAAGTGCTGACAGTTTTACGACGTCACACAGGCCCGAGTTTTTCAGCGTAACCTGGGCATCGAGTGCAAATTTTTCGGTGATCACGATGTATGGCTTCATTACGGATGTTCCTTTAGCCAAAGCAGGGAGTGATCAGAAATGGTGTGAAAATCTAAGTTCATACCGAAGTCGTTTAAGCCTGCAACCAGGCGTTCGGTCGTTTGGTGTAAATCAACATCGGTAATGTAACCCATGTGACCTAAGCGGATGATTTTACCTTTTAACTGGTCCTGTCCGCCCATGACGGTCAGGTTGTAGGATTTTTCCAAGTGTTCACGAAATTTTGCGCCGTCAAAATCAGCGGGGAGCGAAAGGGCTGTGACTGAATCACTTGGATTTTTTGAGTAAATTTCTAGCCCTAAAATTTTAGCCATCGCCCGGGTGTACTGGGCACGGCGCTGAATAGTTTTAAACAGTCCTGCTAAGCCCTGTGATTTAATATCCTGTAAAACAAACTCAAGAGCGCGGATCAGGGCCACATTTGATGAAAAAAAAGTTTCGCCTTTATCGTTAGCCGCTAACTCTCTGCGCACATCGAAATAATATCTCGGTGTCGGGTTAGTTTTGATTTTATCCCACGCTTTTTGCGAAAACGAAATTAAGCTTAGGCCGGTAGGTAACATAATCGCTTTTTGCGAGCCCGCAACTAAGCCATCGATCTGCCATTCATCCATCGGTAGCGGCATTGCGCCCAATGCGGTAATGGCATCAACTAAAAACAAAGCTTTGCTTTTGGCCACGACTGCGGCGATTTCTTTAACCGGGTGTACGGTTGCGGTCGATGTTTCGCAGGCCTGGGTCATTACGATTTCGGTGTCGGGATGTTCTTTTAAAAACATTTCGACATCAGCGGCATTCACCGCTGAGCCCCACGGTACCTCAAGTTTGTGGACCTGGGCTCCGAAAATCTGCGCCATTTCAGCCCAGCGTTCGCCGAATTTTCCAGAAACTATGGCCAGCACCTTGGCCTGTGGGCGGATCACGTTAATTAACAAAGCTTCCATGCCGCCGGAGCCGGTTGATGATAAAATAAAAACTTTTTCTTTAGTTACGAACAGCGATTTTAACTCGTGTAAAACAGTTTTTAAGATGCGGTCGAATTCGGGTGTGCGGTGATGAATCATCGGTAACGATAATATTCTTTGCACTTCGGGATGGAGTTGGACAGGCCCCGGTGCTAAAAGTAAGGATTTCGATGTATCAATTGACATTGTCGGCCTTTCCGCGGTTTGATTACAGCAATGAAAACTCACTTTGTCGAAGCTTTCTATCGTATGCCAAGCCGCCTGACGGCTGCTGTCATAATCCTTTCTTTGACCGGATTTTTTAGCTCTTGCGCTTACAAACTTAGCAGCAAAGTCGACACCTTACCGCAGAATGTGCGCGTGATTTATGCTCCTTTGTTTAAAAATGTTTCTACAGAACCGGGTTTAGAAGTTTATTTTACCAATTCTTTAAAACGCGAGCTTTTAAACTCAAAAGCTGTGCGCATGGTCGATGGTGAAAACGAGTCTGACGCGGTTTTATATGGCACAGTGACAGCGGTTGAAATCGTTTCTGAAGAAGGGGCGATCGAAGCCAAGGACACCCAGTTTTTACCGAAGAATACGATTTTATCTACGACCACTAAAATTACGGTTACAGTTAACATAAGATTACAGCGCAAAAATTCTTCAGAGGTTCTGTGGAGCAGTGAATTTAAGCAGAGCAGAAACTATACACCGCCACAGCTGACTTTGCCAGTCATTAACTCGGCAAACAACCTTTACAATCTCTCAGCTCGCAGGCAGACTCTTGAGACTTTATCAGAAGAAATGATGCAACTTGCGTTCGACCGCCTGGTAGATAATTTTTAATAATGGCAGTAATAGTTAATGGCAGTCATAGATCAGAATAAATTTTATAAAGACCTTGAATCGGGAAATGTTTCTCCGGTTTATTTTATCTTCGGCGATGAGCCGTTTCTGATCGATCAGTGTGTGAACCGTTTTAAATACGGTTTGCTAGACGAAAACTCTTTTGATTTTAATTATTCGCTTTTTTATGCTTCTGATGCCGACGTGCAAACGATTAAAGACAATGTTGAAACATTGCCGGTTTTTGCGAAGCAGCGTGTGGTGATTTTAAAAAACGCCCAGGAACTTAAAGATTCTGAGTGGAACGAGCTGGAATCTTTGTTTAAAAATCCGGTCGATTCAACGGTTTTTGTGCTGTTTGCCGACAAGATCGATAAACGTAAAAAGCATTTTAAGAATTTGATCGACACCGCTGCAGCCTTAGAATTTAAAAAGCCGTACGATAACGAAATCCCGCGCTGGATTAATTACTATGCCTCGCAGTTTGAATTAAAACTTACCCAGGCCGCGGTTCACCGTTTGCACCGACTGGTGGGAAATAATTTATCTGAGATCTACGCGCAGTTAGAAAAAATCAAAGTGTACTTAGACGGGGCAACCCAGGTCGATGTTGATCACATCAACGCGGTGGTTTCAAACTCCAGAGAAGAAAATGTTTTTGATTTTACCAAAGCCGTTGGTCAGAAAGACCGTGTGCGGGCTCTAGAGCAAATCGTTAATCTGTTGGACCAGGGGCAAAGCGAGATCGGTATCGTTAATCTGTTAGCCCGCCATATGCGAATCTTACTGACCGTCAGAACCGGTATGGATCAGGGGATCGGCGGGACCAAACTTGCAAACCTGGCCAATGTGTCGCCGTATTTTATTGAAGAGTACTGCGCACAAGCTAAAGGTTGGCCAGTGAAAAAACTGGAAGATTCATTGGTGTTGTTGGGTGAGACAGATAAAGCTTTAAAATCTTCGCCGCTATCTTCACATATCTGGTTAGAAAATTTAGTTCTAAAGAGCTGTTCGATGTAGCCACCGTAAGGTTTGGCTAACTTTTAGTCGGCAGACGCCAATTTGGTCAAGAATCTCAGAATAATCCGTTTTAAATAAGTTATATTGCTTGTGGCCTGTAAAAATGGCCCAAATTGTTGGTTTATTTAGTGCAAGTAAGCGCCGTATGCGTTTTGCTTTGCTCACGTTTATTCTAATTTTTTGCCACGGATTGATGGGGTGTGGAGATCATCTTCAATCTGATCAGCTTATCGTTGGCGGAAAAGTTTTATCCTATTCAGATAAAATCGCTGATTACATCGTTCATATCTCATCAACAGATCTTATGGGGTATAACCAGGTTTGTACCGGAATTTTTGTAGGCGATAATGCGATCTTAACGGCAGCCCACTGTAATAAAGGAAGTATTTCGGTAACTTTTAGAACTTCTGAATATAAAACCGATGGCGAAGTCACTAATCTGACCATCGTGGCAACAAGACCTGTTAAGGTTCCGGACGGTGTGCGTGATGATTTAGTTATGTTAATTTTTTCAGAGCCTTTTCCGCGAATGGCAAAGATGGCTGAATTTTCGAGTTTTGATAAAATAGTCCCGCTAACTGAAATCTATGTGGCCGGCTATGGTTTGGCAAATACCGATAAAAGCGATTTAAAAAACAATTTAGCTTATGATGATAAGCCTAGGTACAAAGCTATCTCTTTTACACATGTTATTAATGAGAGCGGTTATTTTTTAATCGACCAGGCTAAAGCTTCGGGCGGTGTCTGTGAAGGTGACTCGGGTGGGCCGGCCTTTTTCTTAGATCCAAGGACTAAAAAAATGCAGGTGATCGGCATTGCCTCAGCGATTGGCCGTAATTGTGAAGATAAATCATATTTTATTAAAACCGATTTTTTAAGTTTATATTTAAACCACGAGGTTATTAAATGAAGCACGTCCTATCTACCATAGTGTTGTTTTTGGCAATCACCTTATTCACCCAGGCTAACGCGTATGAGTTTCCGGCCACAGGCATGGATGAGTCGCAGATTGAAGAACTAATTAACTCGGGCCAACTGACGGAAGAGCAGGAAGGTCAGCTTCTTGATTATTTAGAATCAGGTGTTTCCAACGCCGGACCTTTGCAGGACATTGATGCTGAAGCTGTTGCGAAATTTGAAAAATACTTACTTGAGCGCGGTGCTGATCAGAACTGGAACGATATCGCCGGTGGGGTCGCCCTTCGCGATCTGCAGGATGCTTCTGTTAGCCAGGTAGTAGGCAAGGGGCAGTGGGCCTTTGATTTCATTTTTATTGATAAAAAAGGAACCCGCCATTTCTTATCTTCGCTCAATGTGAATCAAGCTATCCGTCCGGCGTCGACCTTAAAGATTTTTACCGCTTGGGCAGCTTATCGCCGAAGCTCATATCCTACCAGCACGATGGGGCACATGTTAAAATGGAGCAGCAACATCGAAGCTGATGCCGCTTTGAGAACTGTGGCTGACAAAGAGAAAAGTTTTAAAATTCCGGCGGGCAGTTATTTAAATAGTATCATTGGTTATGGCATGTATATGCAGGGCCGTAAGTACACAATTGATGCTAAAGTTGCAAAAGGTGCCGCAATAATGATGAAAGACTACTCTGGTCTGGCTGATAGCAATAAGTTTCACCCGGTAAACGGCAGCGGTTTGCAGGACACAGCCAGAGATAAAGAAGTTCATAAAAACAAAGTTACTGCTCGCTTACAAACCAGCTTACTTTATAGCATCTTAACCTCTGGTAAATACGATAAGTTTAAAGTGTTATTGGCACAACCGGGTAGCTCAGGCACTTTAAGAAGAAACTTCAAAGTATTAAGAACTAAGGCTAAGATCTACGCTAAAACCGGTACTCTTGGTAACTCAAAATCACTAGCCGGCTTCGTTGAGCTTCCACAGGGTACTATTTTATTTTCGGCGATCGGTGATGATTTAAGAGGTGTGGGTTCGCCGGCAGAGGCTCTGTCAGGCCCGATTGAAAATTTAGTGTATTTAAACTCGAAATACATCATGGAAAACTTTAAATAATTTAATCGCTTACAGTTAATTTTATGAAGTTATAACAGCCAGCGCGATCAGCCTGGCTGTTTTGCGTTTTTAGAGCGACAAATTACTGGTGACCGTGTGCGCGTGAGTGTAAAGCGTTTAGGCAAAAAATCAGCTTCAGGTCGAATATAACAGATCTCAAACTGGAACAATTCTCGCTATGAAACATCTCGGAAGAGGTGTCTTTATGAAATTATCATTAGCCGTATTAACTCTTGTTTTAATTGGTTTTTCTACGCAGCCCGCAGCCGCCGTAATGTCATTTGAAGGCCAGGTTGTAAATGTTGTTCCTGATGAAGAAGGAATGAATGTCATGATGAAGGGTCGCGGCGGTGACTATAAATCTATGTATATCCCTCGTTCTAATTCGAATACCGGTGTCACCCAAAAAGCCATCGATGCTTTACGCTCTAAACGCAACATCAAATTAAGCCTGTAGAAAGTTGAGATAAAGACTATGAAATCGATCAAATTTGCTCCATTTATCTTAGGTATGGTTTTCAGTGCGCAGGCGATCGCACAGGTTAATATGGGTGCAGCGCAAGCTAACGTTCAGGCGCAGCAGGCCGAAGCGCAAGGCGAAATCATCACGCCACTATGGCAACCACCGACGCCGTTAACAACACAAGTCTTGGTCAACCGATCGAATCCGGTGCTGATGAACCATGTGATTTTAAATAAAATCACAGAGCTTTTGATGTTGGCTGAATTAGAAGGTATGCAAAAAGACTGGTTTGTTAACGACCAACAGGCCAACTATTTAAACTCTTTAGCCCAGGCCAATGATTTTAACCAATTGCGTACGCAAGCGGGCCTTATCGGAAAGAATATTTTAACAGCCTTAAACCGCGGTTACGTTACCCCGGACCGTATCGGCGAGAAAGCCAACGTAAAAACTAAAAAAGTTGATACGGCGCTGATGACAAACGAATTAACTAAATACGGTAACAATGTGATTACGGCTTTAGATTTGTTTAACACTTTCCGCCCGAAGAACTCGATCTATGCGCGTACTCTTTCGATGTACCGTAAGATCACTAAGATGAAACAAAATAACCAGATCATGGCGGTTCCGTTAAAACTTACGACTATCAAACCGGGGGTAAAAGACCCGGCGACAGTGTTATTTGCGCGTCAGCGTTTATCGATGTTTGGCTATGAGAATGATGTTTATAACCAGAACTACACCGAAGATTTAAAAATTGCGATCGAAGAGCTGCAGGAAAATAACTTATTAGGCCGTGACGGTGTGATCGGTAAAGACTCTTTTGGTTTATTAAATACGCCGATTGACCAGATTATTACCCGTTTAAAAATCAACTTAGACCGTTCTCGTTGGTTACCGGATAATTTACAGCCTGAGTACGTGCATATTAACTTAGCCGGCCAGCGTTTGTTCTATTACAAAGATAATTTAATTACGTTAAACTTCAGAACTGCGGCAGGCCGTGTTGAACGCCCGACACCGATCATGTTTGATGCGATCAACCACATGCGTTTAAATCCGACCTGGACTGTACCGCGCACCATCTATTTTAAAGATAAGGGACCGTTGTTTGCAACTGCGGCCGGTCAACAGCATGCGCGCGATGCCGGTTACCACTTTTTTGATTTACGTACGAGTCCTCCGACAGAAGTGTTAGTTGAACAAATTGACTGGGCGACTGAAACTTCAAAAGAGCGTTTTGAATCAGGTGCCGGTATGAACTACCGTATTGTTCAGTATCCAGACGGCGATAAAAATGCTTTAGGTTGGATCAAGTTTCCGTTACTTAGAAATTCGTTAAATATCTATATGCACGATACCAACGACCGCGCGACGGTATTTCCTAAGCGAAACCGTTTTGTGTCTTCGGGTTGTATCCGTATGGAAAAACCGTTTGATTTAGCTGAAAAATTATTGGCTGGCCAGGTCGATCCGATGACCGGGTATCCGGTTCACACCGTAGATACTTTAAAGGCTGAAACTCTTGGTTTATTCCCGCGTGCAACCGCTGAATCAAAACGTGATCTTGGCCGTACAGTACCGGTTTACGTATTATACGAAACAACTCAGATCAATGACCGCGGTCAAATGACCTTAGTTGCTGACCCGTATGGCGTTGATATGGATATGTACAACTTAATGATGGGTATTGCTCCGGCCGTGCTTGGTGCGAACAGCTTATAAAAAACGTTATTCCAAGACCGTCAAATTGAGAAAATAAAAAAGCCAAGGCTTATCACCTTGGCTTTTTTTAATTTTTACTTTTGAAAGTTAAGACTATCTTTCAGAGATAGGCTTAACTTGGCGCTGAGGAGCACCGATGTACTCAGATAATGGACGGATGATACGGTTATTTGCCGCTTGCTCCATGATGTGAGCTGACCAGCCCGTAGTACGAGCCATGACGAAGATCGGTGTAAAGAAATCGATTTCAAAACCCATCATGTAATAAGCAGGACCAGCCGGGAAGTCTAAGTTAGGGTAGATTTTCTTTTTTTCTACCATTACTTTTTCAAGACTAGCGTACATCTGCATCCACTTTTGTTCGCCAGTTACATCAGCCATAACCTGTGCGTATTTTTTCATGGTTGGAACGCGTGAATCACCAGATTTGTAAACACGGTGACCAAAGCCCATCACTTTACGCTTGTTTGCTAATGCATCTAACATCCACTGTTCAGCTTTAGCCGGATCAGCGATTTCGATCATCATATGCATAACCATTTCATTGGCACCGCCGTGTAAAGGCCCTTTTAAAGCGCCGATACCAGCAGTAGTTGCCGAGTAGATGTCTGATTGAGTTGAAGTCACAACGCGAGCTGTGAAAGTCGACGCGTTGAATGAGTGCTCAGCGTATAAAATTAAAGAGACATCAAAAGCTTTTACAACTTTTGCATCTGGCACCTTGCCAAAGCACATGTGAAAGAAGTTTTCAGCGATTGATAAAGAAGGATTCGGTGGGATGAAATCTAACCCTTTTTTGAAACGGTAATCAGCAGCCACCATTGTAGGGATCTTGGCAAGTAAACGGATCGCCTTATCCATGTTTGTTGCAGGCGATGCATCCCAGATTCTTTCATCTTCACAACCTAAGAACGAAACGCCGGTGCGGATAGAGTCCATTGGGTGGCACTTTTTAGGTAAGGCTTTGATCACGTTTAAATTATCTTTAGAGATATCACGTAATGATTTTTCTTTTGCCGAGAACTCAGCTAATTGAGCTTTATTTGGAAGTTCGCCGTTATACATCAAGTATGCGACTTCTTCGAAAGAGCAGTTTTCAGCTAAATCTTGTACTGGGTATCCACGGTAAACTAATGAGTTTGTTTCAGCATTTACTTTAGATACAGATGATGTATCCATAACAACGCCTTCAAGACCTTTTTTAACATTCATTTTTTCTGGTTCAGCTACGTAGTCGGGATTGATATATTCAGCCATTTACTTTTTCTCTCTTTCTCTTCTTTATATTTCTATTGGTTGCTATTTAATTTAAAATTAAAAATCGATTGGTCAAACGCATTGTAGGCTTCGTAATTGGTAAGATCGTACAATTGTTGACGAGTTTGCATTAACGAAACAGCTTCTTCTTGCGAACCAGTTTTTTTAATAATGTCTAAGCCGCGTTCAGTGTTACCCATGGCCAGTCGTAAAGTTGTAACCGGGTAGATCACCAAGTTGTAACCTAGGTTTTCTAATTCAGTTTTAGTATATAATTTACCTTTACCGAATTCAGTCATATTTGCTAACAGCGGTACACTGATAGCCTTTCTCATCGCTTCGAATTCTTTTTCGTTTTGCATAGCTTCAGGAAAAATCATCTCGGCACCGGCATCAACATAGGCTTTAGCACGGTCGATGGCTTTATCTAAACCTTCAGAAGCGCGTGAATCTGTACGCGCAATAATTAAGAAATTCGGATCTAAAGTTTTACCTCGAACGGCAGCTTTGATTTTTTTAATCATCTGTGAAGATTCAACCACAGATTTGTTATCTAAGTGGCCGCAGCGTTTTGGGTTTTCTTGATCTTCAAGATGGCAACCCGCAAGGCCCATTTCAATAAATTCCTGGATCGTGCGAGTTACATTCATGGGTTCGCCCCAACCCGTATCAGCATCAATGATCGATGGTAATTTTGTTGTACGGGCGATTTGGCGACCGCGGTTGGCCACTTCTGTTAAAGTGGTCAAACCGATGTCCGGGTAACCTAAGTCGTTTGAAAGAACTGATCCTGAGATGTAAACACCATCAAAACCTTTTTGTTCGATCATCATACTCACCAGCGGCGAAAATGATCCCGGAAATTGTAAAAGCTTTCCGGTTTTTAGTTGATCACGAAAATTCTTTCTTTTTTCAGCCGCTGTAAGAGTAGGAAACATCATACTAGAAGATACCTTTTTGGTCGCGTTTGTTGTTGATTAATTTGTCGATCGGGATTTGCACGTTTAACTGTTGCACTTCAGCTGCAGTTAACTCCGGTAAGCGCTCACATAAAGAGATGAAGCGGTTACGCTCTTCTTTCGTGATGATATCAGCAGTTAAAATGTCGAACTTACGGATGTAGTCAGCACGTTTAAATGGTTTGGCTCCTGCTGGATGCGCGTTGGCCACACCTAATTCATCAACGATTTTTGTACCGTCGTTCATAGTGATTTCAACTCGGCCACCGAACATTTTTTTATTCGGATCTTGTTCGTGGTAAGCAGCAGTCCATTTCGGATCTTCAAGAGTTGAAATTTTGTGCCATAAACGAACTGTATCAGGGCGGTTAGCACGCTCTGGCGTGTAGCTGTCTACGTGGTGCCAAGTGCCGTCTTGTAAAGCGACAGCGAAGATGTACATGATCGAGTGGTCTAAAGTTTCACGAGAAGCTTTAGGATCCATTTTTTGCGGGTCGTTTGCACCGGTACCGATAACGTAGTGAGTGTGGTGAGACGTGTGGATCACGATTGATTTTACATCTTCGAAGTTAGTGATTTTAGCTTTCATACGTGAAGCTAAATCAATTAACGCCTGAGACTGGTATTCAGCAGAGTGTTCTTTCGTGTAAGTTTCTAAGATAGCACGTTTTTCTTCGCCAACTTCTGGAAGTGGTACAGTGTATTTGCCGTCTTTGCCATCTAACATGTAGGCGATGACTGAGTCTTCACCTTCGTAAATCGGTGATGGCGCACCTTCGCCGCGCATTGTGCGATCTACAGCTTCAATTGCTAATTTTCCGGCGTGTGCAGGAGCGTATGCTTTCCAAGAAGAGATTTCACCTTTACGTGATTGGCGAGTAGTGAATGAAACGTGAACCGCTTGTTGGATAGCCTGGTAAACGTTTTCAGTAGGTAAAGCTAAAAGTGTACCGATACCGCCGGCAGCTGCAGGAGCTAAATGGGCGATATGATCTTTTTTGTGTTTGTGTAAGCAGATACCTTTAACAAGGTCGACGTGCAATTCGTAAGCTGCAACGATGCCTTTTAATAATTCTTTACCGTTTTTACCGGTTTGTTGAGCCACCGCTAAAATTGGTGGAATGTTATCCGCAGGGTGCGAGTAGTCGGCCGCTAAGAAAGTGTCATGGTAGTCTAATTCACGAACGGCCGTGCCATTGGCCCATGCAGCCCATTCGCAAGAAAATTTTTGGTCATTCGGCATACCAAATACTGTAGCGCCACCAGCACGAGGGTGAGCTAATGCCATAGCACGCGCTGAAGCTACCGGGTGACGGTTCGCCGCTGCGATCGCAACAGATGCATTGTCGATGATACGGTTAATAACCATGTCGATAACATCTTCTTTGATTGGAGCGTTATCAGTACAGATTTCGGCCATTTTCCAAGCTAATTGGTCGCGGCGTTCAAGTTTTTCTTTAGACGGGTAAACACGTACATTGTGTTGACGCATGTGTAGGTCTCCTTGCGTGCCTGAGGCACGACTTCTCCTGTTAATTTTCAGTCGTTTAACAACCCTGAAAACGTAACTTAGAAGACGCCTACTGACAAATGAAAAGCCCCTTCTGACTCATAGCTCTTTCTGTCTAGCTTGCGGGCATATTCTAAATTAAGCGGGCCCACCGGCGTGTTGTAGCGTAAGCCTACGCCAGCAGCATCGCGGTAGCGGTCCTCGAAAGCGACATGATCAACAATGACTTCACCGCCGTCATAAAATACCGCGCCCATAAAGTTTTCCGAGCTAAAAAGCGGAAAGCGAAGCTCTGATTTGATCAATTGGTAAACTGAATAATTCTCTAAATGATAGTTGGCTGCCAGCTGGCGATTGGTGGTCGGGAAATATTCGCTTGATTCAAAACCACGGATGGTCGATCTACCGCCTAAAATAAAACCTTTTTTATCAAATGGCACACCGAATTCAAGGTTGCCTATAGTTTTAACATATCCGGCACGGTACGAATTAACCCACACCAAGCCTTTTTCTTCCCAGAGCGGGGTGTATAGCGTGAACTGGCCGCTCGCCCGATAGAATGGGTCGACATTGTGGTTACCCCAGAAGTCTGACGAGTATTCAAGGGTTAAACGGGTCCAGTGGCCATCTTGCGGGTTTAAAATATTATCGCGGTAATCAATATCAATGGTCGGACCGATTGTGCCGATCACCATGTCTTGGCGACTGTAGCCGTTGGCGATTTCGTCCTCTTTGGTGATCCCTTGGTCGACGTAGTTTGAAATATTCGGTAACTCAAAAATTCCGGTAATATGTGAAGTGAAATCCTGTTCAAAAGAAAAAACTGTCTGATTGGTGATTGTCGATTTACGAATACTGAAATCAGAAATTTCTCTTGCTGTCGTGTAATTTACACGAAAGCGTACACGTGAGTCGAATAAATACGGTTCAACATAACCGGCGGTGGCTTTGTACTCAACAAAGTTCGTGATATTCGGATTGTACTTAGCCTCGCCACGTAATGAAACCCCGCGGCCCCAGCCGCCTAAGTTACGGTAAGCAATACCCATGAAACCGTGTAAGGTCAGATTATTTTCGTTGGTCACGCCGGCGCCGGCGGTAAACACACCGGGTTTACGTTCATTAACGCGTACAACGATGGTGCGATCCTGCACATCGGTGTTGGCCTCAAGCGTGTAAATATCGATGGTCGAAAAATGCCCGGTACGCTGTAGCCGGGTGGTCGACTCTTCCAGTTTTGTCGGCGTCAGCAGTTCGCCCACTTTAAAATCCAACTCTGTCAGAATCAGTTTGGCGTGGGTCATGTCGTTACCTTCGATTAAGATCGAACCTACACGGATCTGTGGGCCTTCAAAGATGTCGATTTGAAGAGAGGCCTCAGTGAGGCTGTCAGAATACTGAATCAGATTTTTATTTTCTGACAGGAGTTTGGATTCAATAAAGCCGTTTTCTGCGTAAAAGTTTTTTAGATCTGCTAAGGCCGTTTCTAATTCGATTAAGCTTAGTTTTTTTCCTGGTTGTAAATTAAGAACTTCGATGATTTTTTCATTCGAGAAAAACTTATTTCCGGTGATGGTGATTTTATCGATGGTGGCCTGTGGGCCTTCATCAACCTGTAAAACGATAATGGCTTTGTTTGAACGTTTATTTTCGGTGCCGACCTGAATGCGGGAAAGTTTGGCATTCACAAAACCTTCGTTCTGCAGGTAGGTGATCAGGTTTTTTGCCGCCTGCTCGATATCGGCCTGGATCAAAATTCCTTCCTGGGTTTTGCTGGAAGATAATTTATCAAATGTTTTTACGTAAAATTTTTCCGGGCGCGACAGGTTTCCGATGACAGAGATTTTATCGATCCTAACTTTCGGGCCCTCGCTGATGTTTAATGTCAGGATCGTTAGGTCTTTTTCTTTACGCTCGTAATACGGCACTTCGCAATGGGCAAAGCCTTCAGAGAGATAATGCAGGCGGATTTTTTCGGCCAGATCAGAGCCAAAATTAGGTTCGGCAGTAAAGTATTCATCTAGTTTCAGAACCTCATTAAGCAGCACCGGTCTGTTAATTGACAGTTCTTCTGCATCTTTTCTTGTGTACTGCTGGCCTACGATTTCAACTTTATATTTTGGCTGGGCAATCAGTTTAAAGTTTAAGCGGGTGCGTTGTTCATCGGCACTGAAGGTGATCGACGGTGATGGGATATTAACCATAAAATAGCCCATCGAGTTCAGAGATTTTCTTAAACTGCGGTTGACGATTTTTAAGTTTTCATCAGAGAGAATTTTACCGATCCCGTTCCAGGCAAAGTCGCGTTCAATGATTAAAGTCTCTTCCGCCGGCAAACCTTCTATTTTAATTTCGGAGATTCGGGTAATTTTACCTAAATTTAAATCGACGTTCAGTTCGCGGTTTGTCGTGCCCTTGTTAACAAGGCGGGTGGTGATAATCGCGCGGCGGTAACCGATATTTTTAAAATAACCGGTAAGGCGTTCGATCCCGGCGCTGACTTTGTTTTCGTCCTGGGCATCGCCAAGACTTACCGCGAAGATTTCCTGGGCTTCTTCGTCATCGATTTCTTCAAGACCGTTGAAACGGATCTGTTCAACTTTTGAGTTCAGGGTTCCGACCAGATATAACTCGTTGTTTTTTTCGACAATTTTTAATGCCGTAAAGTTTAACTCACGGTGCACATCTTTAAGCAACTGCGAAAGCTCTTCGGCTGTAAACGATTTTTGCAGTAATGCCGGATATTTTTTGGTCAGTGGAGTGATGATATCCGGCGGCCAATCCTTTAAATTAAAAGCCGGATAGGTCTGCGCCATCGCAGGTAAAGTCAAAGCAAGAAAAATAAAAAAGCTTAATAATCGCATTATTTAAATTCCTTCTTATACTCGACATCGATGCCGTAATTGCCACTGTCATTCTGGTTTTGAATCACGCCGGTTTCATTTTCTTCGGTCTGATTCTGATAGTTTAGATTCAGAGAGAAATCCGGGTGGAACAACCATTGCAATTTTACTTCATTACTTTGTTGTGATCCAGTCAACGGTTTAGAGTATGAAGCATTTACTTTTTTCGATAACTTTTTGCTCACGACGACTTTCGGTACGGCGATATTTTTGGTCGAATCCACCGAAGGGGCAATCTGCACATTCAAGCCCAGTTTTTCCTGGATCTGTTTATTGAATTTTGACTGATTGGTGATGGTCGCAAGCACTTCAAGACCGGTTTGTTTTTGTTGGGTATCAGAGCTTAAGTTCTGGTCCTGGCTTGAAGAGGTAAATCCAAGCGCCAGTAACGAGAAGATATCGTTTTCACTTAATGGCGGTTGTGATGTTGGTTTAATAGATAGAGTTTTGGCCTGACCCGAAATCAGAAGGTTAATGTCGTAATCAGAAACACGAGAGCTCGCGTTGATGAAAATCTCTGGATTGATGTCCGGAGTTTTTTGTTCGCCCGGGTTAAAAATAACAAATCCGGTCTGGATATCAAACGGCTTATCTTTAAAAAACAGTTTACTTACGTTGGGTACAATATCAACTCGGCCGGTGATAATCGGAATCTCAGGAGATCCGGTAATGCGTAGCTCGCCGGTAGCTGTACCTTCTAAGATTGAATTTTTAATAATAATGCCTTTATGAAACTTAGGGTTTATATCGAGCAATAAAGTTGGGCTTTGCTGGTTTAGCTGCTGCGGCGGCAGATAACGGCTCGGGGCCAGCGTTAACTTCACATCCTGGGCGCCGCCGGTAAACTCTTTGGTCACTAAACCCTGATCAATGGTGTAATCAATTTTTAAAGTGTAAGGAAGCCACTGGCCAGAAAGTTTAACTTTAACTAAACCCGAAGTCTGCATCTGTGGCGGAAATTCTAAGTCAACACGCGTACTTTCAGCCTGGATATTCACATCAATATTTTTAGGTCCGAGAAAGTTAACATAGCCATAACCTGTGATCGGCGACTGATTAAGCTGGGCATTTACGCTTGAAACAATCAATTTCGACTGTGAAAAATCAAGATCTGCATTGATTTCTTTGATCGGGTACGGAAAGCCCTTTAACTGCACTAAGCCGTTTTTAAGCGAGCCATCGCCGGCCAGCGATAATTTGTGCGCGTTTAAATTTACACCGAAATCAAATTCAAGCTGGCCGTTTAAATTTTCTAAAAACGGCACAAGAAACTGTAACGGGCGCAGCAAAATTTTACCATTGAGGTTTAAGACGCCTCCTTGTTTGGTGATATCAAGGCTCTGATCTGAACCGCGCAACGAGATCATTGAAAGTGATTTTAATCCTGAATCAAAAACAATCTCGCTTGGCTTCTGCAGTTTTAAGGTTTGGTTGCTTCGTTGCAGTAAAAAATTATTCAGCTTAACCAGACCTTTTAAACGTGAAAAATCCATCGCCGGCGAGCGTAAATCGATTTCTGCGGTCAGTAAGGCCGAAGTGTCGACAGCCGGCGGCGGGATACTTATGAGCGGAAGAAAATTGAGCGGATTTAAATCCCGTAACTGGGCCTTGATATGAAATTCATGCTTTTCGTTAAATGGAATCTGCACCAAAGCCTGCGCCTGACGGCCGAAGACCTGTCCGTTAAAGCTTAAGAAATTGCGGTTAATGACAATATCGCCTTGACTTGAAAGCAGCGACTGGCCTTCGATAGTAAAATCACGTAAAGCCGCCTGACCCTGAATCTGGATTTTGTCGATGGTATCAACAACTTTTCCATTTACAGCCAGTAAGCCTGTTGATTTCGGAAGGAGTCGGATAAAGTGATCGACTTCTTCGACCCGTAGGTTCTGTGAAGTGATATCCAGGTTGAAGCGCGGCTCCGTGCTCTGGGTATTGATATGGCCGCCAACAATGACCTGGCCGGATGGTTTCATTAAAACAACGCGGTCAAAATTTATTTTTTCACCTGTTGCATTTAAGTTGGCCTGTAGCGTACTGAACGACTCATCCGCAATGGCACCGCGATTAAGTTCGGCCTGTAACTGGTATTTAAGTTTCCAGAAATTAAACGGGCCAGAAAAAGACATATTGCCTTTACCCTGGCCGGTCAGGGTAAACGGTAAATAGAAGCGGTCTTTTAAAATTGCAATAACGCTTTTGCCGTAAAGCCGCGGAAGCGAGACCTGACCTTGAACAGTTGAATTTTTAAAATTTAAATCAAGATCACCGCTGTATAGCGTTTGTTCGACCTCGCCACCGATGTTTTTTAAAAACATCGCGCCGTCTTTATAGCTTAAATCTGCGGTCAGGTTTCCTAAGTGAAACTTGTCGATTTCAAAGTTTTTACCGGTCAGTTTTGAATTGATCACGCCCCGGTCAGAGGTGCCATTTGCTGTAAGTTCGCCAGAGATCTGACCTTTTAAATTCAGGTTCGCCAGATTATCAATATGGCCAAGTTCGAAATTGCCGGCTTTAAATTTCATATCAAAGCCTGATTCAAAGCCGACTTTACCGGTTGAGGTAAATTCTGAGGTATTAATTTTGGCATTGGCTTCATAGCTAACACCAGACGCGGTAAAGTTAACTTTACCGCCGACCAGCGCTTTTTTAACCTGGACGATATCGGTCACATCAATGTCTTCAGCAATAATTTTAGTATCACATTGGGCTTCAAACGGCATGAGCTGGCCGTTACAGTTACCTAAAACCGAAGCATTAAAATCTGCCGGAATGTTTTTTAACTCTAAAGATGCGAATAACTTCTGTAGGTTGAACTGGCTGACCTGAACCTTACTTTTAAACTTATATGGTTTTTCCTGGGCGAATTCGACATCTGAAAGGCTGGCAAGCCCCGAAGGGTGGTTGAGCTGGATCTGGTCAAATGCCACCGAATTGTTTTTTAAATTCATTTTGATGTTGGCGTTACCGAATTTGATAAAATCAAACTGTAAATTTTCTGTTTGCAGCGTGATGCTGCCGGAGTTCTGGCTAAAACCTACCCCCTGAACCTGACCGTTGAATTTTAACTGACCTAAAATTTGCGGCAGACGTTTGTTTGATGTATCAAAGAAGTAATAAAATGGTTTAAGGTTTTCAAAAATCAGGGTGCCGGTGGTTTTTACGCTGAACTCCGGCTTGATCAGGACGTAACGAAAGTTATTAACCACGCCGCTGGTTGTGACGGCTGAGTTTTCCACCCGGGCAGTCAGTTTATAAATATCCAGTTTGTTCTCAAATAACTCAGCCTGTCCACCGATGCGGATCGTGGCGCCGGTTATTTTTGAAATATTCTTCGTGATGAATTCGTGTTCTGAATCAGATATTGATGCGACCAAACTTTTTTTAAAATTGGTCACGGTTAACAGGTTAAGAGCAGATTTTAACTGGGCTTTCTGGCTCTGAATGTCAAAAGTTAAGCGGGTGTCGTTGATAACGATTTTTTCTAATGGAATTTTTGGCAACAACTTAAACAGCGGCTTTAAGTCGATTTCTTTATTATCGCTTTTAGGTGTTAGGTTTAAAATCGTTTCATTAAGATGAATTTTTGCATCTTCCAGGCGCAGGTAAGAAACATTGAGCTGGCCGATCAGCAAATTAAACGGGTCAATCTGCACGCGCACCGAAGGAACCGTGACCGTGTTGCTGGCATCTTTGTTTAACGTGACACTGACTTCTTTGGCATAGGCCTGAAGTTTCATTAACGAAAAGTCAATCTGGCCAATTTCAACATGCACCAAGTCCTGCATGGTGTTGATTTTCGGAACCTGAGTCTTGGCGGTTCGTAATATCCAGGGTTTAACAGTGGTGGTCCACAATAACCCAAGTAGCAAGAGCGAAACTGCCGGAGCCAGGGCAAGGGTGATTTTAGTAGAATTCTTCACGACTTCCACTCCACCAGCAAGGCTTCAGCCGAGCGGTAATAAGGCACAACCTGTAAAATACTTTCCAATAAGCGGATGGCTAAATCTTTTTTACCAAGGCCGTGATAGGCAATGGCTTTTAAGTAGGTTGCGCCGAACGGGGTTTCGGTGCTGTGGCTATCTTTGGCTTCTAAGTATTCGACCAAATGGATAAGTTCTAAATATTTTCCCGCTTCAAGCAGGGCTTCAGCGCGAAGCCAGTCACGGGCAGAAGTTTCCGGAGCCTTTTCTAATACTTTTAAGCACGCTTCGAATAATTCGAACTGAAAAGCCAGGATCGCCAGATTGTATAACTGATCCGGCTGGTTTTTCTCCAGATCACCAGCAATTTTTAAAATATTATCGTGCATTTCTTTTAAAAACTCTTCGCTGGTCGTCGATTTATCAATGCTGGTTTTCGGCTTTACGAAAACACGTTTGGAAATGACCCGATCTAAGATATCGTCGGCTTTTTTTTCTAGATGCGCTTGTTTTAATAGACCGATCTCTAAGTCCTGCGGGTAAAGTTTGGTCAACTGTTGCAGAACGGCTTCTTCCTGTTCCTGCAGCTGGGCTGTACGGAAGTGGTTAAGCTGTTCGATTAAGCGCGTTTTTTGCCGTAGTCGGTCGTCGGTATAGTTTTTTTGAATCTCTTTAAGCTCTTTTGCAACCTGAACCGAGAACGTCTTAACCTGCGGCTGTTGCAGGGCGGTTGACTCGAAAGGTTGTCTTTCAATAATTTCTTCGCAGACATTCATCGCGCGGTCGGTGAGCGGTTTGTTTTGTTTCAATAAAGCTTCGATTAAAAAACCAGTCGGAAAAGAGCCGATCTTTCCGCGCTGAACGCATCTGATATAAAGTTTTTTTAAAAGATCAAAACGACCGCAGGTGATTAAAAAATGCGAAAGCCCTTCAATCTCTGAAGGGCTTAGGACTTCCATTTTTTCGTATTTGGCAACAAGTTCCCGGCTGACATACTCTGTTGAGGTGCCTTCTTGAAAGTAGTTATGAATCTCAATTTCGAGACTGTTCGTACCTGCCAAAACGTATCCTTGTTAAGACAAAATGAAAAATTACTTTTGCGAAACGCGCTCTACGTAGGCGTCTTCTGTTGTATCAATTCTTAGAATATCGCCTTCATTGATATGAAGTGGAACGTTCACAACTAAACCGGTTTCCATTGTAGCTTGTTTAGTGGCGCCAGTTACACGGTCACCTTTGATGCCCGGTTCAGTTTGTGCCACTTTCATGTTAACAGCTTTTGGAACCTCAACGTTAACCGGCTTTTCGTTATAGATTGTGATGAACACATTTAAGTTTTCGATTAAGTAGTTAGCCGCATTACCAACTTCGTGCTCCATCATGCAGATTTGCTCGTAGTTAGCCTGGTTCATAAAATTGTAACCGTTGTCATCTTTGTACAAGAACGTCATCTCAATGTTTTCAACGTTAGGTACTTCAAATTTCTCGCCGGACTTGAACGTGCGTTCAAGGTTTTGGCCAGTTAATAAGTTTCTTAATTTAGTTCTAGAAAACTGATTGCCTTTACCAGGTTTAACGTGCTGGAAATCAACGATCACGTAAGGTGAACCTTCAACCATGATTTTTAAGTTTTTTCTAAAATCTGCCGTTTCGTACATACATACTCCAATATCTTCTTTAAATATTGAATAAGTCTAGCGAATCAGGAGCTAATTGTGAACTAATCGCTCACTTTGCAGTTTCATTACCCTGCGCAGCAATAATTCGAGGGCCTTTTGTTTTTTTTCGATGATCAGGGCTTTTTTAGATTCAGAGATTTTCGCCTCTGCTTTTGGGCGTATTTTTTCAGCAGTTTCGTACTGTGAAAGCTTAAGTAGGCGGTCTTCAATTTCAGGATGCGCCCCGAATTCGGATTTGCATTCATAAAGCAATTTAAGTGCTTTGGCATAATCCTGGCGCATAGAAAAAGCGTCGATCAGCGATAAAATGCGCTCGAGTTTGGGTGAACTTTGTCCAAACGGTGCGGTCTTTGGTTCGCTCGGAGCAGGCTCAGGCATTTCCGCCATTTTTTGCAGCGGTTGGACTGAAAATTCACTATCGGCGTCGATATCCTGATCGGCTGTGAGCATTTCTAATTTTGCCACCGCTTTACGCGCCACCGGATGGGTCGCATTGAACATCAAAACTTTTTTAAAGTCTTCCAGGGCGGCTTTATGTTTACCGGTGCGTACATAAAGATCAGCGCGCATCAGGTAAGCCTGCCAGTTTTGTGGCGCCAAGCGAATGGATTTATTCAATAGGGCTTCAGCTTCCGGAAAATGGTTTCTTGTTTTTAGAATGCGGGTCAGAATCAGCATTCCGCTCACTGAATTGGGGTGAAAATGTAAACCTTTTTGAAGCACATCGTAGGCTTCGTCGACCATGTCTTTTTCGAGGTAAAGATCAGCCAACTGGGGGAAAGCTAATGAACGTGGATTTTGCTCTAGCTCAGCTTGTAAGCTTTCGATTCTTTTGATTGCCAGTGAATCGTTTTTGTCTTTTTTAGGCATTCCATCTTGTGTCATCTGGCTTTAATTCTGGCATTATATTGTTGGCGCTGCAAGGGGTTTAGTGTTGAATAAATGCTGAATGATTATTTTAGGAATTGACCCCGGATCAAGATTTTTAGGTTTCGCTGTGCTTGAAGTTTCAAGCACGCAGCCGCTCGTCATGAAAGCGCTTGAATACGGTGTTCTTAAATTTAATGCCGAAGAAAACTTAAGTACTCGCTTATTAGAGATCGGCGAGGGTGTTCGTGACCTGATGAAAAGCTATAAACCAGATCAGGTGTCTTTAGAGAAAATCTTCTTGGGGAAAAACGCGGATTCTGCGTTTAAGCTTGGGCATGCCCGCGGCGTAGTAGTCTATGAGGCGTTGAAAGCCGGCTGTGAAGTTCACGAATATGCGACCCGGGTAGTAAAAAAAGGGATCACCGGTAACGGCGGGGCCGAAAAAGAACATGTGCGCCTAGTGGTGCAGAATCTTTTAAAATTACCGCCGGTAAAATCTCTTGATGCTTCGGATGCGCTGGCGATGGCTTGTTTTCATGCAACCCAGTTGCGTTTTGCGGCTTTAAAACGAAAGGTTACAGCATGATTGGATTTTTAGAGGGCACAGTATTTGATGTCACCACCGATAATTTAATTTTAAAAGTAAACGGTGTGGGTTACGAAGTCATGACCACGACTCAGACGCTGGCTGATGCGCAAGTGTTAATCGGGCAGAACCTGCCGTTATGGATCTATTCACATGTGCGTGAAGATGCATTTACGCTGTTTGGTTTTTTAACCAAGCCGGAAAAAGAATTTTTCATGCAGCTATTAAAAGTAAACGGTATCGGTCCAAAGATGGCCTTGACCGCGATGTCGGGCGCGCCGATGGCACAGATTCAGGCCTGGATTGAAGCCGGTGATGCCAAAGCCTTGTCAGGCTTACCAAAGATCGGCAAAAAAACGGCGGAACAAATTGTACTTACGCTGCAGGGAAAACTAGTGATTATCGAAACTAAAGGTAAGGCCGGCGCCAAAGCAAAACCTGAAACCCATAGACAGATTGCTTCAGCATTAGTGAATTTAGGCTTTAAGGCTAACCTGGTTGATCAATTTATCGAATCAGTTCCACCAACGGCAACGCTTGAAGAAGGGGTGCGCCAGGGATTGCAAAAACTCTCAGGCCAACTTTAGGACGAGCTCATGACAAGAATTATTGAATCTGGCCAATTTGAACAAGAAACAAAATGGGAAAATAAACTTCGCCCACAAAAGTTTGAAGAGTTTCCAGGCCAAGATGATGTTAAAGAAAAAATTAAAGTCTTTTTGCAGGCTGCAAAAAACCGCCAAGAGCCTTTAGATCACACGTTGTTATTTGGCCCCCCGGGTTTAGGTAAAACAACGCTTGCGCAGATTATCGCGCACGAACTAAATGTTGAAATTAAAATCACTTCAGCACCGGCCATTGATAAAAAAGGTGATTTGGCAGCGATCTTAACCTCGCTTAAGCCATTTTCGATTTTATTTATTGACGAGATCCACCGCCTGCACACGTCAATTGAAGAGTACTTATATACGGCGATGGAAGATTATTACATTGATATTGTCACCGGCGAAGGCCTGGGAGCGATGTCGATGAAATTTCAATTGGCGCCGTTCACGCTGATTGGCGCTACGACGCGCGCAGGGTTATTAGATAACCCGTTTCGCGACCGTTTTGGGATTCAAGAGCGCCTGCAGTTCTATGATAAAAATGCACTTAAGCAAATTCTTATGCGTTCAGCGGGCTTACTCGATTTGCAGATGGAGCCCAATGGTGCCGAAGAAATCGCCCGCCGCGCCCGTGGCACGCCACGGGTGGCGAACCGCCTTCTTAAACGTGTTCGTGATTACGCGCAGGTTAAAGGCGATGGCACGGTTACACAAAAAATTGCTTTGTATGCACTTGATCAATTAGGTGTAGATAAGCACGGACTGGACGATATGGACCGCCGTATATTAAAATTAATGGCTGAAAAATATGAAGGCGGCCCGGTGGGTATTGAAACCATGGCCGCAGCTTTAGGTGAAGACCGCGAAACTTTAGAAGAAGTTTACGAGCCATTTTTAATTCAGGAAGGCTTGATTCAAAAAACTCCGCGCGGAAGAACCTTGACCCAATTTGCAAAGGATTTAGATGTTTTTTCAAAAGACAATTCGTAAAACGGTCGAAGTAAAAGGTGTTGGTATTCACTCCGGTGAAATCTGCACCTTACGATTTAAACCGGCTCCGGCTAACACCGGCGTTTATTTTATCCGTGCCGATCTTCCGAACAAGCCGTTTTTAAAAGTTTCTGCCACAAATGTTCAGGCGGTCAGTTACCAAACGGTTGTGGGCGGCGATATTTTTAAAGTGGCGACAATTGAGCACTGTGTATCTTCTCTTTCGGCTTTAAGAATTGATAATATTTATATCGAACTTGACGGACCCGAGATTCCGATCTGTGACGGAAGTTCGATTTATTTTACCCAGGCGCTAATGAATGCGGAGTTAATCGAGTTAGATGAGCCCCGTAAATACTGCTATATCACTGAACCGATCAGTTACTCAGAAGGTGATAAGCATGCTTACGTGCTCCCATACCACGGCTTACGTGTGGCGGTGACGATTGATTTTCCGCACCCGGTGATCGGCAAAGAAACTATTGATATGGAAATCACCGAGCAGTCTTTTGCCCGTGAAATTGCACCGGCCAGAACTTTTGGTTTTTTGAAAGATGTCGAGCAGTTAAAGGCCTCGGGGCTTGCCAAGGGCGGATCACTTGATAACTGTATCGTCTTAGATGACAGCAAAGTGATTAATCCGGATGGTTTACGTTATAAAGATGAATTCGTGCGCCACAAAGTATTAGATGCCTTAGGTGATCTGGTCACTTTAGAAATGCCATTAATGGGCCATTTAATTCTGCACAAAGCCGGTCACGACATTATGAACAAATTAGTGCGCAAGATCGTGTCGCAGCCACAGAGCTACCGTTTTGTGGAGTTAGGTGCCGATGTTTCTCATGAGATGAAAAAATTCTCGCAGTGGAGCATTAATTAGAAAAAATCTGCTCTTGGCTTTAACATGCGTAGTGTATTTTCATTGAGCTGAGCAGGATGTTTACCGTCGTCAGGGTGCAGTAAAAAATCCGACTGTCGAATTATTAATATCTGATCTTGCAAATAGTTTTTATCTAAGCCGGTCGTCATGTTGCTTTGCTGTAAGACATGAAACACAGGCTATATCATCAAAATGCAAAGACTGTTCGCGATACTTTAAACGTTGCCGCGGAAAAATCGGATAAAATTCATCAACTTGAAAAAAAACTCATCGAGTTGCTGAAAGAAATTGATGAGCAGAGGTTTTATGTACGTTATGGCTATAAATCGTTGATGGGATTTTGTAATTTCGGGTTAAGGTTTTCGCGCACACAAAGTTATCGTATCGTGACTGAAGTTCGACGCTCCGAGACGACGGTAAACATCCGGCTTACGCCGCTGAAAGGTGAAACTAAAAGCGAGCGAGCACTTCTTGAAAATTGATGAACATTCATATTAGACTTACCGGCATGGCTTTTAAAAAAGTAAACGAGAATACGCCATTTACCAAAGCTGTGCTTAAGATGGTTAAAAAAATCCCGCATGGCAAAGTGGCTACTTACGGGCAGATTGCGAAAATTTCTGGTAATGCCGGTGGCTCGCGCGGAGTAGCGTGGATTTTGCACGCCTGTGCGAAAAAACATAAACTTCCGTGGCAGCGAGTGATTAATTCGCAAGGGAAGATCTCGTTTCATAAGTTTACCAAAGAGTATAAAACCCAGAAAAGATTGTTAGAAAAAGAAGGTATTCAGTTTTCTGATGCCGGAACTGTGGATTTTAAAAAGTTTCAATGGAGTAAAAAAACAGCTCCGAAAAAGAAAATCTCAGCGTCCATTTCAGGTAACGCGGTTTCTAAAGTAAAACCGAAAATGTTTGGTTAAGGATATAAAATATGAAATTTAAAATGTACGGAATCCCGAATTGTGACACAGTTAAAAAAGCCCGCCAGGCATTAGAGAAAAAGAAAATTGATTATGATTTTATCGATTTTAAAAAATCACCGCCCACGGCTGATGATATTAAACGCTGGGAAAAAGTTTTTGGCGATTTACCGGTAAATACAAAAGGCCCCACATTTCGTAAGATCAAAGCCGAATTCGAGACTGCAAGTCGCAGTGAGCAAATCAACTTATTGTTAAAAAACAGCTCGGCAATCAAGCGGCCGATATTAGAGTCAGGCAGCAAGGTGTTATGCTTTGGCTTTGATGAGGAACTGTACAAAAAACTATAGATTACAACTGAGTGTCACAGCTAGGATATTTTGCGGAGGTCGTTTATGGGCACCAGCAGAAACGTATTGGAAGTCATACGCGGTATTTACAATGTCGATCAACTTCTTTTAGGCAAAGAATATATCCGCGAGTTGATTCATCGTTTAGCGAAGGCTCTCGATGTCAAATACGTCATGGTTGGGCACGCCGTAAAGCCGCAAGAAAAAAGTGTTCAGACCGATTATCTTTATTCGGACGGAAAATTCATTGATAACGTTGTTTATGAACTTGAGGGCACTCCGTGCACTGATGTTTTATGCGGGACACGCGTTACCTGTTACGGTGCCGATGTTCAGACTCAGTTTCCCGGCGATAAAATGTTAAAAGATATGAATGCGCAGTCTTACATGGGGGCTCCCTTTTTTCAGCCGGGCGGAGAGCTTATAGGATTGTTGGTCGTTATGGACGATCGGCCGTTTAAAGATTTAGACTTAATGACCGCCGTTGTTGAATTTTTTGCGGCCCGTATCGGTGCCGAGTACCGAAGGCTGGAAATCGAAGATACGTTAAAACGAACTAACGAGGGTTTAGAAAACTTAGTGCAAGAGTATACGATGCAGTTAATTTCGCAAGAGAAATTGGCGACGATCGGACGCATTACTTTGGGTATTGCGCACGAGTTGAAAAATCCGCTGAATATTATCATTAACGCCTCTGAGTTGTTGATGAGCACGGAGGTGGATTCTGAATCACGCGCCCGGGCTTTGGCGATGATTTATCAGTACGGAGTTCGAGCCAACGATATAATAACCAGTATGCTTAAACAGGCTCGCCAAGAAGAAAACATGGTGCCCGAGCGCACAGATGTTTCGGTCATGTTAAGTCATGCATTAGATGTGTTTTTGCGTTCACACAACGATATCAATCTTAAATCAAAGCTTCGAAAAAGTATTCACATCGATCCGCAGGTTGAAGTGGGGTTAATTGATTCACCGGGTGTTGAAAGAGTGTTTATTAACGTTATAGATAATGCGATTTACGCCTTAAGTGAAAAATTGCAGCGCAGCGACGAAAATTTTATTCCTGAATTAAAAGTCGATTTGCATGTTGAGCGCGGCCGCTGCCAAATCCGTATTCGCGATAATGGAGTCGGTATTCCGCAAAGCCATCTGTTGCATATTTGTGACGAGTTTTACACGACCAAGCCCCCCGGAGAAGGAACAGGGCTTGGTCTGTGGGTCGCAAAACAGATGGTTGAGAAAAACCGGGGTAGTCTTGATGTATTAAGTAAAGAAAATGAGTACGCCGAAGTGATCATTGAATTTCCGGGAGTCTTTTTACCAGCCGAGGCCAATCCATGAATCCGGTACTGCCACCTCTTGATATTGTGATCGTAGACGACGAATCAAGTGTGGGAGTGCTTTATGCCATGAAAATGCGTAAACAAATTCAGAATGGAGATATTCGGTTTCACTTTTTTGAAAACGCGCATGACTGTTTAGATTATTTTGAACACACCGAACGACATCCAGGGTTTGAGGTTTTGTTTACAGATATTAATATGCCCGAAGTTTCGGGTTTTGATTTACTTTCTCAAGTAAAACGAAAGTTTCCATCCATTGATGTTTTTATGATGAGTGCCTACGACGACGAGGCCAGTATTCAAAAGTCATTTAACCTGGGGGCCAGGGGATATTTTACTAAACCGGTGAATTACCGGGATCTGCAGAATCGAATAGAAGCCGATTACGGTGTAAGGCTGACGTAAGTCTCTTTATATTTGCATCAAAACTATGCATTTATTCCATAGCACAAGACCGCTATAAATGAGATCGTTTGCTCTTTTAGGGGGGCGCTGCTAGTTTAGGGCCTCTCAAATTTTTAATGGCGGGCCCTGGGTCCCCAAACAAGTCGCGATTGCAAGCGCGCAGGAGAAGAACATGATTATCGGAGTTCCTAAGGAAATCAAAATCAGCGAAAACCGCGTAGGTATGACTGAAGCGGGTGCAAAACAGTTAACTAAAGAAGGTCACACAGTGATCGTTGAAAAAGACGCAGGTCTTGGCAGCGGTATTTCAAACGAGCAGTACGAAAAAGCCGGCGCAAAAATCATCGACACGAAAAAAGAAGTTTACGCTAAAGCTGACATGATCATGAAAGTGAAAGAACCACTTCCGGAAGAATACGAATTAATGCGTGAAAACCAAATCATGTACACGTACTTACACTTAGCGGCTGAACCGAAACTTACAAAAGTTTTAGCTGAGCGTAAAGTTAAAGCGATCGCCTATGAAACTATCCAGTTAGAAAACGGTTCGTTACCGTTATTAACGCCGATGTCTGAAGTTGCAGGCCGTATGGCAACGCAAATCGGTGCTTTCTACCTTCAAAAAGATCATGCGGGTAAAGGTATCTTACTTGGTGGCGTTACTGGTGTTAAACCAGGTAAAGTAACAATCATCGGTGGCGGTGTTGTAGGTACTAACGCTGCTAAAATGGCTGTAGGTCTTGGCGCTCAGGTCACTATCTTAGACGTATCAACGGCTCGTTTAGAGTACTTAGATGATATCTTCCAAGGTCGTGCGCAAACTTTATTCTCAAATGCAAAAAACATTGAAGAATCAGTTCTTGAGTCAGACTTAGTTATCGGTGGTGTTCTTATTACAGGTCACAAAGCGCCAACTTTAGTTTCTAAAGACATGGTTTCAGGAATGAAAAAAGGATCAGTTGTTGTCGACGTTGCGGTTGACCAAGGCGGTTGTATCGAAACTTGCAGACCAACTTCACACACAAATCCTACTTACGAAGTTGATGGTGTAATCCATTACTGCGTACCTAATATGCCTGGCGTAGTACCTCGTACCTCGACTTACGCGTTGACTAACGTAACATTAAAATACGGTTCAATGATCGCTGCTATGGGTGTTGAAGATGCCGTTGCTAAATCTAAACCATTAATGAAAGGTTTAAATGTTTACGGCGGGTACGTATGTTACGAGCCGGTAGCAAAAGACCTAGGTATGGAATACCGTCCGTACAAAATCTAAAAACCAAAATAAACATTAAATAAAAAAGCCTGCGCCTAAAAACGCAGGCTTTTTTTATTTGTCTTATTCGAGGATAACCGCAGTGTTGCCCCAGTCTTCGGTTGTAAGCAGGGGGATCCGGTATTTCTTCAGTCGTTGTGCCGTTTCGGGGTGTGGGTGGTTAAATCGTTTTTTGCGGGCCTGGGCGATCGCCATCTTAATCTGTGATAAATTTTTAAAAAGTAAATCACTGCTGCTGCTGCGGCTACCGTGATGTCCGAGCTGAAGCAGCGTGAAAGATTTCGGATCTTTCAGTTTTGGCGCCCAGATTTTTTCATGTTTTTTGGGAGAATCTCCGGGCAGGAGCAGGTTTTTAAAGGCATAAACCTTCGAGCTGTCATTTTTACTGCGAAAATTCGTGGGATTATACAGGCGAAGATGCTGCCGTGAAGTTACGCCGTAAGGGTTTTGTTCAAGGCAGAGCGGGATCTTTCGTGGTTTGCGTTTTGCCGGAATAGCGGCGTGGTCTATTTCATGCCAGCAGATATTCTTCAGGCTTTTAAGCAGAAACGGGTAGTAGGCATAATGATCCAGATCAGCGTGCGACAAATGCAGGATGTTCTGTTTATCCCGGCACAGTTTAAGCAGTAGATTTTTATGCTTCTGCCAGTAACTGATTTCGCCGCCGAAGTCGTAATGGCGGCAGGTGTCTGCGCTAACTACGGTTATCCATTGCCCTTGGCCCACATTCCAGAAAACTGCCGCAACCTGAACCGGTCGCATGGTGCACAGGGCGGGGTGTAAAGTAAGAAATAAAAATATCCATTTAGGCATAGGCAGTTTTTACGCTCCATTTTTCGCACCGGTTTAAGAACAGATGTAGGCTTAAGATCAATAGCCAATTGAAAAAGACCAGCTTTTCGTTTTCAAAAGGGCGAAAGATAACGGTGAGCTCCAGCTGTTTTAGCAGGGTGTTTAAAGCCGTAATCAGCAGATCAAAAACACCTCCTAAAAAGGGAAACAGGTAAACAGCCAGGGCCAGTGGAAAAAGAACGTATTCTAAAAATTTACTTAACAGGGTTGAAATACCAATCGAAAGCGGCTGCGGAATGCCGATAAAATTAAAAGTCGTGAGAAAATTCAGATAAAAAACAGAGTTCTTAAATAATTCAGAACTTTTAGCAAAGAAAAATGCGATCACCGAAAGTGTGAGGGCTGCGATCCAGCTCATTTGCAGCGAAAGAGAGTTGATCCACTTCGGGGCTAACGTTAGACAAAGTAAACCCGAAACTAAAATGACGGATTCGGATTTCCAGTTGATTTTAATTTTTTCTAGTGTTGCCAAAACAACGAGCGCTAAAAAACTTCGCACCACCGGCGGGTTAAATTTGCAAATTGCACAATAGAAAAACAGCAGTGAAAAAACCGTCAACTGTAAAAATTTTGTTAAAGGAAAATACTTGTTACATAATAAATAAAAAAATATTTTGTGCAGAATTTTTAAGTGTGAACCTGAAACCACAAAAAGATGAATCAATCCAGAAGCGATCAGTAAACTTGATTGTTCAAGATCGGAAAAATTTTTTCCGCACACCAATGCGTGTAAGGATTCAACGGATCTTACATTTTCTGGAGCTGACTTAAGACAACTTACATGTGCGTTAGAAAAAAATCCGATCAAAAAATCAACAACCGAAATCCGGAGGGTGTGTGAAATTAGCGATAGGTAGATCAAAATATAGACGAAGTTCATGCGTTCTATGCAATTGCAAAGCGCAGAAATTTAAGATTTCTTAAAAAACTTTTAAGATTTTTTACTGTTTTTAATATTCATAATAAATTTCATATACTTAAGCGAGATTGAAATATGAGCAATTCGCTGAAAACGCTGATAATCAACGGGTCTAAAGTCTAGAAACATGAGTTAATAACATTTTATGTGGATAAGTCGGATAACTTTCATTGAATTAGCTTAAAGAGTTGAGTTTAATTATATCAGGGGGCGATATGAGATTTTCACTTCTTATCACTTTACTTATTTTTTCACTTTTTGGTTGTCAGACTATGAGCAGACCGCCAAAGGCGACGAACACTTCTGCTAAAAAATCAAACCCAGCTGTTAGTTCGAAGCTGGTTAAAAACCAACCAACAGTAAAACAGCCTGCAGCAAATCCTGCCTTAGCTGAAAAAAGTCTTTACGAAGAATTAACAGGAAAAAAAGGAATGTCAGCAAAAGCTGCACCTTCACGCATTTTAGAATTGGCCCGTGATGCTAAGTGGAAACGTGATTATGTAACTGCACTTAAAAGATACAACACTCTGATCGTGAAATTTCCGAAGGCCAAAAAAGAAGTTCGCCAAGCTTATTTAGATAAAGCTGAACTCTATAAAGAAATGGGTCTGTTAGAACAATCAAAGTATAATCTGGAAAAGGCTAAGAAATAATGATTTGTCGCTTTAGAAAGAGCATCATAGTTACGGCGGCGGCAATCACATTACTTTCACTTCCGGGAAAAACTCAGGAAGATCCTACAGCCCCGAGTACACCGCCGTCCGCAGACGAACTGGATAAACCTGCCAGTCGTCCTAAGTATGATATTGAGTTAAATAAAGAGAGCAGCTCTTTTGTTCCGGATCCGGATTCGTTAGATCCTTTGCCGCTTAAAAAAGAATCTTTGAAAGAAGATGATGAACCGGCGTTAGACGATATTAAATCAATCCTTAAACAAAAGCCAAAGCCAAAGCCTAAGAAAACAGACGGGGCTGCGGCTTCTGGAGAGACGCCGGCAAAACCAAAGAAAAAGATTGCCCGTAAGCGCGTGAAAAAAGCAGCACCGGTAGATTTGTCAAACCGTTCGCCGGATGAGCCGGATATGGCTTTAGAGCAGCGATTTAACGATATTTACAATAAGTATAATATTAACCCGACAGCAGATGATGTCTGGGGGGCCGCTTCGAGTAAAGCGGCCAATGTCTATGTGGTGCAAAAAGGTGATACGCTGTTTACCATCAGCCGTACTCTATTCGGTGATCCGCAGTTCTGGCCAAAAATTTGGGCCTTAAATAATAGCGGAATTACCAATCCACATAATATCGCACCGGGCACACAGATTTTTTTCTACCCTGGCGAAGCCGGGGCGGCCCCGTCTTTATCTGTAGGACAACCGGCCACAGTGACCTTGGTTGATCCGGATGAGCCGCGCCCGCGGGATATGACTCTTAAGCAAGACACAGAGTTTAACAAAATGGTTCAGGCCGGCAAAGGTAAGATTGGTGTGCAGAATATTCCGCCGAGCTTTCCGCCGTATAAAGGTGCTGCCGCGGCTAAGCAAGAGACGACAGCGCAGATTTTAATTACGCCGCGTCCGGAAATTGTCGATGCCGATCCGATTAATCCTTATATTTTAACTTCGACAAAAATCGTAACTGAATACAAGGTTTTGGAAAAAGACGCAAACTCACTGGTGTGTAAAGATAATCAGTATGTGCCGGCGGTAGTAAAGATTGGCAAAAATGCGGCTCCGGGCAGGTACAGTATGTTGATTCCTGAAAGCTTTAACTTCGGTCGTTTAAAACGTACGTATATTTACCGCATTATCGGCGATGCGACGGTAAGTAGTGATGAGTCGCTGCGGATTTCTCAGTGTATTAACCCGGTCAATACGGATGTGTTATTGGTAAATGCAGAAGAACTGCAAAATGTAAAACCACCGAGTGAGCTGATTCCGAATACGCGTTCTCAGATTATTGAGGGTGTTGAGGTCAATGCCCAGCAGTATTATTATGCTCACCAGTATGTGATTTTAAATATGAGTCAGTTGCCAGCCTTAGAAGGTGCTGATCTGAAAGTTTATTCGGCCTCTGCCGGCGGTGTAGTCGGTGAGATCCGCATCTTAAAACGCACCGGCACTATGGCCATTGGTTATGTCATGAAAAATGATGACGTCGTACAAGTCGGCGACCGCGTAATTATTCCCGAATAGAATCTGGCTTGCAGCTTGTACAGCTTCAAGCCATGAAGACAGCTATTTTATTTAAAGCCTTACAAAGATCCCTGGGGTTCCGTAATCCGGAAGCCCTGACTGAAATCACTCCTACAGTTGCAGCTAGATTGACCGCTGAAGAGCTCCTGTCGGCCGAAAAATACCTACGATCGCTCGTTGATAGGGGAATTAAATACACCTATCCCGGGCATGCGTTTTATCCGGTCAGTTTTTTACAGATGTTAGAGCCGCCGCTGTTTCTGGAGTACCTGGGCGAACCCGTGTGGATGAGTCATGAGGTGCTGGCTATCGTCGGTGCGCGAAAGATTCATCCGATCACGCAGGCGTGGATCAATCGTGAAATACCGGCGTTTTTAGAAGCTAGGCCGCGTGTGGCCATTGCCAGTGGTGGAGCAATGGGTGTGGATCAATGTGCGCACTGGGCGGCGATTAAAGCGCTACGGCCGACAATTGTGGTTCTCCCGTGTGGCATCGATCAGCTGTATCCGGCAAACTTAACCACGATGCGCAGGTACTTGTTGGAAGCAGGTGGTTGTTTTCTTTCTGAATTCGAGTGTCAGCAGGATGTGCGTAAACATTTTTTCTTTTTTCGCAACAGGCTTATTACCAATTTAGCAAACATCACAATGATTGCGCAGGCCGAAAGAAAAAGCGGAAGCTATTTGACCGTACATCATGCGCTTCAAAATGGCCGCTTAATGGTGACTTTACCTGCCCATCCGGAGATGCCGGAGTTTTCCGGTAATTTACAATTGCTGCGCGAAGGTTGCTTTTATGTGCTTACAAACAAGGATTTGCTTAACTTTTGGGAGGCTGAATCTTGGTCTGGTCGAGGTTTAACACTAGATACAGGCCGTATCTAGTGAAAATGCTTGACCGCCAACACTAGGTCTAGTGATGCCTGTGACTAAGGTCTTTTTTTGTAAGAAAAATGAAATTATCTAAAAAAACCTATTGAGAAAAAAGAAAAGATACATCTAGAATAAGAGTAAGGGAGGGGCGATGTGGTCACGGATGACCCTGGTAGTAAGGATGCTACTGCATCGTCTCGTTTTTTCTTCTTAAGATTTCTCACTAGAAATTCGGACAATAAAATCCACGATAAAATTATAAAAAAAACAAAAAAATAAAAGGAAGTTACGATAATTTCTTTTTGATCTGACGGATAGCCACAACCGCAAAAATGCCGTTCGCAATCCATGGACCGAGAAACGGTGGAAGTTTCTGGCTGCGCGATAGCCCTTCAAAGGCAATGTATAACACGAAGTAACCGACAATAAAGCCAACCGATACAACGAAGCCGGAAGACTTGCCAGAGCGGCGTTCGTTAACAACGCCAAAGCCCACGCCGACTAACCCGAAAATCAAGCAGGCAGCGGCTAAGGCGAAGCGTTTGTGAAACTCAACAGCAAAGCCCACTTTATCATTTGGCTTGATCTCTGGGTCTTGGATGCGCGCCTTAAGCTCGTTATAGTTTAGTGAAGGCGGCGATTTTTTACGTTCTTCAAACTTAACCGGGTCATTTAACAATACATCGTAGGATTCAAAGTTAACCACCGTGTGCGCTTGGCCGCGGCGGTGAATCTGGCCATTAAATAAACGCAAAAGTACACTGTGGCCCGGGTTATCCAAATCAGGAATGATATGTCCTTGCGGCGCGATGATCGTCAGCGGTGATTTTGGATTTTTATCATCGTAGATAAATAAATCCTGAAGAAGTCCTTCTTCTGAATTAACTTTGTTGGCGTAAACCACCATGTCAAAGAATCCTTCAGAGAACGTGCCTTCTTTAATACTGGCTGCAGCTTTGGTGTTACCTAAGTGGGTAATCAGTAATTCAAATTGGCGGTTACCCCATGGGGCTATGTAAAACGCGGTCTGTGCCGAAATCAGGCTTACAACCAAGGCAAGGGCGATGGCCGGAGTTAGCATGGTAGATCCGTGGTAGCCCGCGCCTTTTAGGGCGATGATTTCTGAATCCATCGATAGTCGGTTGTAGGTCATCAGCACGGCAAACAATAGCGACATCGGTAAAATCATGGGTAAGAATGAAATGCTCATATAACCCATGATGTCTAAAATAAAAGAGAATTTAATCCCGTGTACCAGAACGAATTCGGTCAGACGTAGGGCTTGAAACATCAACAAGATCGAAATAAATACCAATACGCCAAGAATAAAGGTCGGTACCATTTCAGAAAGTAAATAAAAAAAGACTCGGCGTGATTTCCACATCTCAAACTAGCATAAATAATTTCTTTGCTAACGTCACCGCAAGGATTCTAGAATAGACCTATGGATAGAGTGCTTATTGTCAGTGAAGAAGTGATTTTTGCCTCGCATGTCGAAAAGACGTTACTTGAAGTCGGTTTCGAGGTGGCCATCCAATCCAGCGAAAACGGATTGCCGCAGGCTATCCAGAATTTTAATCCGGCACTTATCGTCGTTAAGGGCGGGTCGGCCAAATTATCATCGTTACGGGTCGGTCAGACCTTAAAAGAAGTTGTCAAATACCAGGGTAAGGTGATTCTGATTTTAAATAAAAACCAGAATATCGACCCGAATGATATTAACCGCGTAAAAATGGATTACTTGTTATTTGAGCCGGTGGGAGCAGTTAAAGTAGTTTCTCATGTTTTAAATCTAATGCCGCAAAACCGCGACTCAATCCGCGACCGTCTGCAGAAAATTGCCGAAAATGACCAGAACTTTCGCAAACAAGAAGAAAAATTCATGGTGTCAGGTAAAAGCGTGGATCAGGAGATGGTGCATGTTACCGGCAAGATTAAAAAAGATGACCTCACCCATGTAAAAAGCAAAGACGCCGTCACCCCTGAAGAGCTGCAGCATATTAAATCAGAAATTGATAAAGAACTGAGCGAAAATGAGGCGCTTCACCATAAAAAAATAGAGGCTTACAATAGCTCAATTGCTAATATCAATGCCGACTTGAAAAAAGGCCATAAAAAGCGGCACACTAATGAAAAGCAAAAGGCATTACGCAAAGAGCTTCTTGTTGATCCTGGGCAAGAAAAGTTAGACAGTCTTGATGACGATCGCCGAAAGTTTGCGATTGCTTTAGTTAAAAAGAAATAGAGGTAGTCGCGCCGCAGGCGCGCGAGAGGATAATATGGGTGCAAAAACATCTCCAGTAACAGATTCAACTTTCCAAACAGAAGTTTTAAATTCATCAACTCCAGTTCTAGTGGATTTCTGGGCAGAGTGGTGCGCTCCTTGCCGTGCATTGGGCCCTAAATTAGAAGAAGTTGCCGGCGAATTAGAAGGCAAAGTTAAAATCGTAAAAATGAACGTTGATGAAAATCCAGCGACCCCAGGTCAGTTCGGTATCCGTGGTATCCCTGCGATGCTTTTATTCAAAAACGGTAAACAAGTTGGTGAGCTAGTGGGAAATCACCCCAAAGAACGCATCACTGAGTTCTTAACGACCCACGCTTAGTTTTTAATTTTAGGAAAAAGTCATGAGCCAAACAGCTAAAGTTACAATGGTAAAAAAAAATCCGTGCCCTTACTGTGATCGCGCCATGACTTTTTTCGAAAACCGCGGCATCAAAGTCGACATCATCGACTTAACCGGCAAACCCGATGAATTAATCGACTGGAAAAATAAGACCGGCTGGATGACCGTTCCGATTATTCTGATCAACGACAAACTGATCGGCGGCTACACGGATCTAAAAGCATTAGATGACGAAGGTAAGTTAACTGCGCTTTTACAAGCGTAGTAAAATGAGACGTTTGCTCTTTGTCGCATAGGCATAGCTTTTGTAACTAAATTTTTCATGTATTTTTTGCGTCTATGCCGTTGGTTTATTGCAGCCGGTTTCTTTCTTATTTCCAGCATCTGTCTGGGAAGTATACAGCTGTTTATCGTTCAGCCAACACCGCAACATGAAAAGTATATCATCGCGGCCCAGGATGGAGAATCGCCGGTGCAGGCGATGACCCGTTATAAAAATCTTTTGCGCCAGAACCCGCATTTACAAACTTTGGTTTCGCGTGAACAGTTACAGCAGTTTAGTTTTGGTTATGGTAAGCGCTTTGAGCTGGGACAAAAACCTGCGGTCTTGATCTTGGCTAATCGCGGGTATGATTTATCGGCTGAAGAAAAATCCGGTGGCCAGCAGCGGGTGCAAAAATTCAAAGATAAACTTGGCACAACCAATGATGTTTATATCATGCCGGTGGCCGGAGCATTGGGGTTAACTAAAGCCAACCGTGATCTTTACTATAAAACTTTGGCTGAAAATTTTTCTGGTGTGGTGGCGTTAGGCGGGCCCGATATTAATCCAACTGTTTATGGGGATCAAAACCGTGATGCGCGCGATGTGAATTTGGTGCGTGATCAATATGAAATTCATTTTTTAAAGTACTGGATCCAGGCTAAAAAAGGTTTTTTATTCGGCGTCTGCCGCGGGCATCAGTTAATTTCAGCGGCTTTGGGCTTTAAACTGATTCAACATGTTGAAAATCATGGCGACGGCAAGTGGATTGATCATCCCGTTAAATTTTTAAAAACGAAGAATGATTTTTTACGTCGTGCCGCTGGCGTAAATGAGATGGTGGTCAATAGTTATCATCATCAGGCTGTGCAGTACAGAGCGCACCCTGATGTAGATTTAGCGGCGGTCTCACCGGATGGCACGGTGGAAGCGTTAGAGAGTAAAGACGGAAAAATCGTTTCAACCCAGTTTCACGTGGAATTTATGGAAGATATTTTTTCACAGAGAATCTTTAACAAAATTAACGAAAAATTCCGCACTGCTAAAGCCGGTATGTGCTCTAGGTTATTTTAATTTAATAATTTTTCTAAGTGAGTTTTGAAATCGACCGGTTTTTTGTGGATCTTAACCTGGTCGAAAACTTCTTTGGCCCGCGGCGAGGCCAGACGTAACTGGCTTAACCATTGTTTGGTTCGTGCGGTGGCGAAATGTTCGTTGACATACACGGTGCAGGCCTCAAAAAAAGGTACGACTAAGTCTAATGAATCCGGTAAAGTCTGTGTCTCGGTTTTGAGATGGGATTTGATTTCTTTGAAGACGTAAGGGTTTCTTAGAGCGCCGCGGCCGATCATAAAATCTTCGCACTTAGTTTCATTCTTACATTTTTCAAAATCACTGACGTTCCAGATTTCGCCGTTGGCGATAATTTTAACTTTACTGCGCTCTTTGATTTTTGGGATCCACTCCCAGTATGCAGGTGGTTTGTAGCCGTCGGTCTTGGTGCGGCAGTGAACCGTGACCCAAGTGGCCCCGGCCTCTTCGCAGGCTTTGACGTTATCTAAACAGTGTGAGGGGTCATCAAAGCCCAAGCGCACTTTGGCGGTAACTGGGGTTGACTGCGGAACCGCATCGCGCACGGTTTTTACGATATTGTAAATGCGGTCAGTGGATTTTAACAAACTTGCGCCGCCGTCATGGCGATTTACGGTTTTTGCCGGGCAACCAAAATTAAGATCTACGCCAGCTGCACCCATTTCGTGGGCGCGTAAGGCGTTTTCAGCCAGCGGCAGCGCCTGGCCACCGAGCAGTTGGATAAAGACCGTAGTGCCGGATCTGGTTTTTGAGCCGGTTTTAAGCTCGGGACAATTTTTTTCAAAGACTTTGTAGGGGTGCAGTTTATCAGTGACGCGCAAAAATTCGGTCACACATTGGTCAATTCCGCCAAGACTGGTCAGCAGGTCGCGCATCGCCCAATCGGTGACGCCTTCCATCGGAGCTAAGAATAGCTTTGTATTTTGCTGGGCCTGTTGAACTAACATGCCAATGAAATAGCTATTTTTCGCCCAGTTTGCAAATATGTTTAAATTCAGCTTCGGTGACCGGGCTTACCGAGAGGCGGCCCTGGCGCAAGAGTTCCATATTTTTTAGTTTAGGATCGTGTTTTATTTGATCTAACGAAACCAAGCGGGCGAACTTGGCTTTAAACTTAATCTCTGGGCAGAACCAGATCGGTTTATCGACGGTAGCTTTTTCAGCATAGTATTCGGATTTTTTATCGAACTGCAGCTCATCAGGCGCCGCTAATTTACACACTTCGGCTAGGCCGATTACGCCCGAGGGTTCGGCATTAGAATGGTAAAACAGCACGGTGTCGCCGATCTGCATGCTTTGCATAAAGTTGCGGGCGGTGTAGTTGCGAACCCCGGTCCACCAGGTGGTTTTATCTTTTTTAAGTTGATCGATAGAAAACACATCTGGTTCAGATTTCATCAGCCAATATTTCATAGGCAAAACGCTAACACTGGGATACTATTTTGACCAATGAAAAATGCAATCTACACTCTGATTACCGGTGCGTCTTCAGGCATCGGTGAACAACTAAGTTATTTGTTGGCCAAAGAAAAAAAATCCCTGGTGTTAATGGCGCGCAGGACTGATCGCCTTAAAAAAGTTCGGGCCCAGTGTTTAAAGTTGGGGGCTGCAGATGTGCAGATCGTAGCCTGTAATATCGCCGATAAAAAATCGGTGTTATTGGCTGCTAAAAAAATCCAGGCGATGAAAAACGTTTCTGTCGGTACTTTGGTTAATAATGCGGGCTTGGCTGCGGGCACCGAGTTAGTGCAGTTTGCAAAAACCAAAGACTGGGATGTGATGATCGACACCAATGTAAAAGGTCTTTTGTGGTTAACCAGAGAATTTTTTGCCTCGATCATTGCAAACCAAGGTCATATCGTGAATATGGGATCCGTCGCGGGCCGTCTGGTTTACGAAGGCGGGGCTGTGTACTGTGCAAGCAAATTTGCGGTGCGCGCTTTATCTGAAGGTTTTCGCATGGATTTAAAAGGCACCGGGGTGCGGGTTACCAATATCGAACCGGGCATGGTTAACACGGAGTTCAGTTTTGTGCGCTTAGGAAATCAGCAAAAAGCCGATGCGATTTACGCCGATATGATGCCACTAAGCCCCATTGATATTGCACAGAATATTTTATGGTGTTTGCGCCAACCGCCGCATGTTAATATCCAAGAGCTCGTTATCTATCCGACTGATCAGGCAACTGTTGGGCAAGTATCGCGCGGTGAGAAGAGCGTTGTGAGTTTAAAAAAAGTTAAAAGAAAAAAATAATAGAGGACATATTTATGAGTAATGAATTTCGCATTGAAAAAGACACCATGGGTGATGTTAAAGTTCCAGCTTCAGCACTTTGGGGTGCGCAAACACAACGCTCAACCGAAAATTTCAAAATCGGCGGCGACCGTTTTCCGCGTGAGATGATCAAAGCGCTTGGCGTATTAAAAAAAGCAGCGGCTATGACCAATGCAGAACTGGGCCTGCTTGATTCTAAGAAAGCTGAATTTATCATTAAAGCGGCCGACGAGGTTATCTCTGGCCAGTTAGACCAGCACTTTCCGTTGGTTGTTTGGCAAACCGGTTCAGGCACACAGACAAACATGAACGCCAACGAAGTTATCGCCAACCGTGCGATGACTTTGCAGGGATTAACTCTGCCGAATAAAGCCGTACATCCGAATGATGATGTTAATAAAGGCCAGTCTTCAAACGATACTTTTCCGACAGCGATGCATATCGCGGTTGCCGATCAGTTACATTCCCGTCTTATCCCGATGCTTGTGCATTTACACAAAGCGCTTGAGCAAAAAACTGCAGAGTTTCGTGATATCGTAAAAATTGGCCGTACCCATTTAATGGATGCAACTCCGTTAACTCTGGGACAGGAATTTTCCGGCTATACGACACAAATTAAAAACGGCATTCAGCGTATTAAAAACACGCTGCCGCATGTGCATGAGTTAGCTTTAGGTGGCACAGCGGTAGGTACGGGTTTAAATACACATGTTGATTTTCCGAAAAAAGCAGCTGCGGCTATCGCCGCAGAAATGCATATCCCGTTTGTATCGGCACCGAATAAATTTGAAGCCTTAGCTTCGCATGATGCTTTAGTTGAACTGCACGGCGCTCTGAAGACCGTTGCCGTATCGCTTATGAAAATTGCTAACGACATCCGTTTACTTGGTTCTGGTCCACGTTGTGGCTTTGGTGAGTTAAACCTGCCAGAAAACGAGCCGGGTTCTTCGATTATGCCGGGTAAAGTAAACCCGACGCAATCTGAAGCCATGACGATGGTGTGTGCGCAGGTTTTAGGAAACGACGTTGCGGTTAACGTTGGTGGAGCGACCGGACATTTTGAGTTAAACGTATTTAAACCGGTTATCGTATTTAACTGCTTAAACTCAATCCGCTTAATCGCCGATGCCTGTGAATCTTTTGCTGATAACTGTGTCGTTGGCATTACGGCCAACACCACCCAGATTAAAAAACACTTAGATAATTCGCTTATGTTAGTAACAGCACTTAACCCGCACATCGGTTACGATAACGCGGCCAAAATTGCCAAAACCGCGCATAAAAACGGGACGACCTTAAAAGAAGAAGCAGTTAAGTTGGGTTTACTTACAGCCGAAAAATTTGATCAAGTAGTTCGTCCTGAAACAATGATTTCACCGTTAGGCAAATAGTGTTAAATCCTCTATTAGCAAAAGCAACATGGTTAGAGTCGGGCGATATTCGCCCGTACGTGTTTGTGCGCCCAGAAAACCAGATCGCTCAGCCGGGAACACGGCATCACCTTGACTGGTTCATGCACGAGCCGATTTATAAAAATCCGTTAAACTTAAATGAACTTGCATTTGCCGATGCCATTTATCAGATCGAGTGGAAATCGTTCGGAAAACAGGACCTGGCAATTCCGCGCTGGGTTTTTTATGATTGTGCAGCGATGCCGGGCTTTATTGCCGGTTTTGCCGGCCGCACAGCAAAAATCTCTCCGAAGATCGTTAAAGAATTAGCGCTACCGGAAACCGAAGAATGGTGTCCGTTATCATTGTTTATCATTATCCCGACCATGCACAAAGGTGAGTGGGTGGCTTACGATCTTTGTTCAGTAAACTCTTTTTTACCTAAAGAAGAGCAGTTCTACGGTCTAGGCTTTCTATCAAAGGCCTTTGCCCTTTGGTATGCCAATGTTGAACAGTGTTCTGGTATGACGCAATGGGGATCGCCGTCACTTCGACTGCACTCGCATTACGGTCACTTAGAGATGATCGGCTCGTATGCGCCACTGCATACACACGCCAAAACCATGACTTACCGCTGCGAAGTAAACACCGATTGCTGGGAAAAATTTTTCACTAAACAAGAAGACCTGGCATTTCTGGAAAAATATGGCCCGTCTGGTTATTTGATTGATCCCAAAAGTGAACAATCTATGATTGAGATGCAGCATCTAATTCAAAAAAATGGTGGCCCGTATTACTTAAGTGCATCCGAAATTGCGTCGAAAGAGTTAACGGCACCCCTTACAGTTTATCAATTAAAGAAAGAACGCTAGGAAATATATGAGTCAATTAACGTTACCGCCGGTGGCAAAATCATTCTACACTTTATGCAAAAAATGCGAAGCTGAACGCTACCATAAGGTGATCGCCCACAAAACTTCTACGAGTGCAAAATTAGAATGTGAAACCTGTAAGTCGGTAAAAACTTACACCTTACCTAAAACCGGTTCAGATGCACCTAGTGCACGCCGCTTATCTGGTGCAACAACAGCAAAGACAAAAGTTCCCTCGGCAAAATCGCATGTCGGCCAGTTTGAAATTTATAATTCCAACAACATGGGTGCAGAAGCTGTGCCGTATTCGATCAAAGGCAGCTTTAAAGAGTCACAAAAACTGAACCACGTTAAGTTTGGTATTGGCTTTGTGGTTAAAGTTTATTCTGACAAAGTAGATGTGATCTTCTCTGACGAAGTTCGCACGTTAATGCACAATCGTCCGTAAAAGATTTAAGAAAATATTTTCGTGAGTAAATGGACCGAAGGACTTAATCCAGAGCAGGGTGATGCCGTAAATCATAATTACGGTCCGCTTCTTATTTTAGCCGGCGCCGGCTCAGGTAAAACCACGGTGTTAGTGTCGCGCACCGGTCGGTTGATCGAAGATAAAATCGCCAAAGCTGAACAGATCTGTGTGCTCACGTTTACCAATAAAGCGGCCCGCGAACTTAAGCACCGCGTATCGGTTAAAGTGGGGCCGAAAGCCAAGGGTCTGTGGGCTGGAACATTTCACTCGTTTGGCTTACAGCTCTTACGTAAGAACCATAAGTTGTGCGGGTTACCGGCACAGTTTGGAATTTTAGATCAATCGGATTCGCAGGCGATTTTAAAAGATCTGGCGAAAAATCTACGCAATACCACCAAAGACAAATTTGATTTCTCGAAAGTCTTAGAATGTGTGAATCTGCTGCGCGCCAAAAAAAAGTTGCCGGTCGATCAACTGGTTGAATACCACGAGATGGCCGAAGCTTTGGCGCCCGGTTATGAAAAAGAGTTGCTCCGTTTAGGAGTGGTGGATTTTGAAGGGTTACTGCTTGAGCCGCTGCGCCTGTTTAAGGAACATCCCGAAGTGCTGGTCCAGACGCAAGAGCGTTTTCAGCAGATCATGGTCGACGAGTTTCAAGATACCAATATCGAGCAGATGAAATTAATCCGTGCCATTTCGGATTCACACCAAAACCTTGCGGTGGTAGGTGATGATGACCAGTCGATTTACGGCTGGCGCGGGGCCGAGATTAAAAATATCCTGGATTTTCCGAAAGACTGGAAGAACTGTCAGGTCATTAAGTTAGAACGTAATTACCGCTCTTCCTCATCGATTCTAGATCTTGGCAACGCTGTTATCGCAAAAAATGAAAAGCGCCACGGAAAAGTATTACGTTCTGAAAAGAAGAAAAAACTCGAGCATCAAAAGCCCGAAGTATTTATCCTGGATAACGAAGACGAAGAATCAGATTTTGTCTGCCGCGAAATCCAGGCGATTAAAGCGGCCGGCGGAAAAAACAAAGATATCGCTATATTGTACCGTTCAAATACGCAGGGTGCCTTTATCGAAACTTCGCTTCGTAAGAGCCAGATTCCGTACACCATCACCGGCGGCACTTCGATCTTTGACCGTAAAGAGGCCAAAGACTGGCTGGCGTTTTTAAAACAGTCACTAAGTGATGATGAAGTTTCGTTTCGCCGGATTGTTAATCTTCCGCCGCGTGGATTAGGGGATAACACCCTAGATAAACTTATTACTTATGCCGAGGAGGTTGGTCTTAATCTTCCGCAGGCATCAAAGAAATGGGATAAAGCCGGCCTTCCCGAAGACAAGGGGCAGATTCTTGATACTTTTAACGACTGGATCTGGACATTTCCTACCCGGTTACTCGATGACACTACAATCGGAGAGACCATCTCTAAACGTTTTGAATTTTTAGTGCGTGAAATCGGCTATCGCGATTATTTATTAAAAAATTCTGAAGGTATGGCTTTTGAAAAAAAATGGCAGGTGATTGAAATCGTCGGCCGTATTTTAGAAAGCTATGTTGGCCGCCGTGATCCATCAATTGGAACGCTGAAAGATTTTGTCGACAGTATGCAGCTTCGCGATGATGTCGGTAACGAAGAAGAAAAAGATGAAGTGCAGCTGATGACGTTTCATGCCTCGAAGGGATTAGAGTTTCCGCATGTGATCTTAGTTGGTGTAGAAGAAGATTTGCTGCCGCATAAACGTCTGGGTTCTGATATTGATGAAGAGCGCAGGCTATTTTACGTAGGCATCACCCGTGCGCAGGAGAAGCTGACGTTAAGCTACTGCCGCCAGCGCAAAAAACAAGGTGTGGTTCGTCCGGTATCCCCGTCGCGCTTTTTGTTAGAAGTAGATCAAAGTCTGTTTGTATGTCATGAGATGGGAAATCGTCCCGTAACAGCCCTTGAGCGTGAAGATCTGGTCAAGAATTTTTTAGCTAAATTTGATAACCAAAATAAAAAGTAAAGAGCGTCTCAGGATAGTACACTACAGGTAAACAAAACTGACTTAAATCCTAAATATTTTGTCAACTCTTCCGACAAGTAAGGTGTGAAGGACGTAAGCGGGCGACAGATTAACCATCTGATTTTTTTAATCTTGCTTTTTGTGTTTGCAGTAACAAACGCACCGCAGGCATTTGCCGGTCCTAATCGCACAACTTATCAGGCCAAAATCGTAAAACCAGACGGTTACCCGCTTGAAGCCAGCAATGTAAATTTCAGATTTTCAATTTTAGATCCGGCCGGTTCATGTATTTTGTATGTTGAATCATACAATTCTGTGAACATGTCTTCGACTGGTGGTTTAATATCTTTTGCCTTAGGATCTGGGGTAAAAAACTTTCCGGTGGGAGCTGTTACTTTTGAGCAGGTGTTTTCAAACATCACTCCGTTTTTAGCCTGTGATAGCGGTGGTCCTGCCACTTACTCACCAAGCGCTAATGATACACGTAAAATCGTGATGCAATTTCATGACGGTACCGGCTGGCAAACACTGCCAGCAATGACAATCAATGCGGTTCCATATGCAATGTTTGCCAATGATTCACAAACCTTAAATGGCATGCCGGCATCTGATTTTGTGCAGGTTTCATCACTTGCCAGTTGCGGTGCGGGTGAGGCGTTAACCTTTACCGGTCTGGGTGGATTTTCATGTTTACCGGCACCATCGGCAGTATCTGGTGCGGCCGTGATTTCGGCTTTAGGTTATACACCGGTGGATGCGGTAAGCCTTACGGCAGTAACTTCAAGTGTTGATTCGGTTTCAAATACGGTAGCCTCGGTTTCATCGACTGTTGCGGCCGTTTCATCAGCCGTATTTTCGGTTTCTTCGACAGTGACTAGTTTGCAAAACACAGTTGCTGCATCATTTGCCGCAATCACCAGTTCGCAATGGGTGACCAGTGGTACCAGTATTCACTATATCACGGGCAATGTCGGTATCGGCACAAGTGCACCGCAAGCGCCACTTGAAATTTCTAATTCAGTGACAAAAAAATTAATTTTACGTGACGATCAAGACGGTGTTTCTCAGTCGAGTATTATTAGTTTTGAAGGCGCCACCGATGGGGCTCATGGTTGGGTGGGGTTTGCCTCAACAGCAGATGACGATCTCTCTATTTTAGCTCAAGGAGCAACCGGAGATTTAGTTTTGGGTGCAGGAAATGCTTTTGCTAAAGGTTTAAGAATTAAAGGCACTACGGGCAATATTGGCGTTGGTCTTTCCGCACCGGTTACAAGATTAGATGTAAATGGTGGTGTGCGTATCAGTATGGAATCTGCAACCTGTGCTGTGAGTTACGCTGGTACTATCCGTTACAATGCTGGAGCTGTTGAATTCTGTAATGGCACGACCTGGGCTGCCTTCGGCGTAAGTGGCGCTGGATTGCAGTCATTAAACGGTTCGACTTCAGGAACTCAAAACTTTGCTCATGGTTTTACCGGCACAACGCCAAACTTTGTAACTAACAACGGTGTGCATACTTTAAATATTCCATTAGCATCGGCGGGCTCGGTAACAGCCGGTCTTATCTCTAATACTGACTACGTAAACTTCTCAAATAAAATTACTTCAAGTGCTGCTTCGATTGCGCAGGTGTTAGGTTATACGCCGGCCTCTGCAACAGCGTTAGCCAACTATGCCGTACGTGCAAACAACTTATCAGACTTAACATCATCAGCTACCGCGCGTGCAAACTTAGGTTTAGGCGGTTTTGCCACGGTAAGCTCTTTGGATTTAGGATCGGCATCGGCTACGGGCATTTTAGCTGAGGCGCGGTTACCAAGTTTTGCCGGAGTGAGCTCTGGTACGCAGTACACCAAAGTGACTGTTGATGGTAAAGGCCGCGTAACCAGCGGCGCGCAATTATCAGCGTCTGATATTTCGACAGCTTTAGGTTATGCGCCGGCGCAAGGTACATCTGCTACGCAGTGGACAACCAGCGGCTCAACGATTTATTATAACACCGGCAATGTCGGTATTGGCACATCAGCTCCAGATACACGATTTCATATTAATGGTGGGGCTTATGCGGATGCTCAGATGCGTATCGAATCTAACAATTCAGCATCGACGATCGGTGTAGACTTTTGGCATGGCGGCGGCGCTCGTAAAGGTTTTGTCGGTATTCGAAGTTCGGGATCAACTGCGCCGACACCAGCAGGTCAGAGTTTATATCTATGGAGTGATAACTTTGGTTCGCCAATAATTTTCGGTACTCAATCTGTCGAAAGAATTCGCATTGATTCTGCAGGTAACATGGGTATCGGCACTTCAGCTCCGGTCACGAGATTAGATGTAACTGGTGCTGTGCGTATCGGAATGGACGCCGCTACTTGTAATGCGACTTTTGCTGGTTCGATCCGATACAATGCCGGAAGTCTGCAATACTGTAACGGCTCGGCGTGGTCATCGTTAGGTGTGGCCTCTGCCGGAGTGATGGCGTTTAACGGTTCAACTTCGCAAACTCAGAGTTTAGCTAATGCGATTACCGGTACAACGCCGGCGTTTGTAACAGCAAACGGAGTACATACATTAAATATTCCGTTAGCCTCAACTGGTGCAGTGACGGCTGGTTTAATTTCTAATACGGATTATTTAAATTTTTCAAATAAAATTACTTCAAGTGCGGCATCAATTGCGCAGGTGTTAGGTTATACACCGGCCTCGGCCACTGATCTGGCAAATTATTTAGTGCGTTCAAATAACTTATCTGATTTAACGTCCAGTGCAACAGCAAGGGCAAATCTGGGTTTAGGTGGTTTTGCGACCGTAAGTTCACTTGATTTAGGTTCGGCATCGGCTACCGGAATTTTAGCCGAGGCACGCTTACCAAGTTTTGCCGGTGTGACTTCTGGCGCTCAATACACGAAAGTGACTGTGGACGGTAAAGGTCGTGTAACCAGTGGCGCGCAGTTGGCGGCATCTGATATTTCAACGGCGCTGGGTTTTACGCCGGCGCAGGCCACCTCGTCAACTCAGTGGACAACAAATGGATCTAGAATTTACTACAATACCGGTAATGTGGGTATTGGTGTGAACTCACCATCAGAGTCCTTACATGTGAGTGGTACTGTCAGAGCTAACGGTCTGGTGAATGCAAATAACGACACCATTGAAATTCATGCTGGGACTAGTTTATCGGATACGGCAAATGCGGCACTTGAGATGAATTCGCTTACTGCTGCTGTTAATCCAGGGGTTGTTCATTTAACAATGGGCGAAACGGTCAGTTCATATATTGCTTTCGGTAAGGAAGTCGGTGGTCCGGTTAAAACGAGCTACCTATATATACAGAACAACGGTGACGTAGGTATCGGAACAACTACTCCTATGACTCAATTAGATGTAGCAGGTGGTATACGAGTTAGTATGGAGTCGGCAACTTGTGCTACAAGTTTTGCGGGTACGATTAGATACAATGCCGGAAGCTTACAATATTGTAATGGCTCGGCTTGGACATCGTTAGGTGTCGCATCTTCAGGCGTTGTATCGTTTAACGGTTCAACTTCACAAACGCAAACTTTAGCTAACGCGATCACCGGCACTACACCTGCGTTTGTAACGGCCAATGGTGTGCATACGTTAAATATTCCGTTAGCATCGACTGCGGCAGTAACGGCCGGTCTTATTTCAAATACAGATTATTTAAATTTTTCGAATAAAATTACTTCAAGTGCGGCTTCGATTGCGCAGGTGTTAGGTTATACGCCGGCATCGGCTACAGCCTTAGCCAACTACTTAGTACGTTCTAATAATTTATCCGATTTAACTTCGCCGGTAACGGCGCGTGCTAATTTAGGTTTAGGTGGTTTTGCCACGGTCAGCTCACTTGATTTAGGTTCAGCGTCAGCTACCGGAATTTTAGCAGAAGCACGTTTACCAAGTTTTGTCGGAGTGACAAGTGGCACGCAGTACACAAAAGTCACTGTGGATGGCAAAGGCCGCGTGACCAGTGGGGCACAGTTATCTGCATCTGATATCTCGACAGCATTAGGATATTCTCCGGCGCAAGCAACGTCATCAACTCAGTGGACTACGAGTGGATCGACAATTCACTACACGGCAGGCAATGTCGGTATCGGTACAAGTGCACCAGGTCGGCAAGTGACGGTGGCCGGTTCTTCGTATCCTCTTGTAAGCATTCAATCTTCTGGATCTAATGGGGGTGTGCTTGAGTTGATCTCGAACGGTGATAATATTACGGGAAAACCTATTGCTCTGTTCAATCAAGCGGGGAATTTTCGATTAAGACCCTATGATGCTGCAGACCCAGCGGGTATCACGGTTCTTCAAACTTCTGGTAACGTGGGTATCGGTACCAGTGCGCCAGCGTCGGTATTGCATCTTGAAAAGAGTGATAATATTGCTGTTCGTGTAACTCGAAACAACCAATTAAATGCGTTGCTGGGTGATTTGGGTTCAACTAATCATGGACAGTTAAATTTGTACAACGCCTCTGGTACAATCGGAGTGTTACTCTCATCGGGACAAGAGAGTTATTTTACCGGAGGCAATGTCGGTATTGGCACGGCCTCACCACTTACAACATTAGATGTAAATGGTTCGCTGACTGCCGGTGGTGTTGTGACCGAGCAGTTTAATTTAACTGTTGATGGTGTTTCAAATACCACTTATGCAATCGGTTCGTTAACGAATAATGGCAAAGTTACGCATGTGACTTTCCATATGACAGTACACAACAGCAGTACGATTGATGCCTTAAACTTCCAGGTGTCTCTTGCATCCTATTCAAATGGTACATTTTATCCAAACTGGTTGGAGCTTCCGGTGGGATTTGGTTCTACCGGCTGGGAAGGCCGTAAAAACTATGTGATCGATGTCAGACGTCAAGGCTCGGGATCTGGTTCGACATTTAATTTCCGTGTACGTAATAAAGGTGGCGTAGGTTCGTCTTCAACAATGACGATTCGTATGACGTATAACAGTGATGCGACCTTTACACGGATCACGCACCAAAATTCGGTGGCGACAACATTTAATGCAGGAACAGCCGCAGCCGGTGGTGCGGTAGATGGTATGTACGGTGGATTGGAGTACTCATTCCCGGTAGCTATTGCTCAGTCTTGGCGTCCGTCTGATAACGACGGTTTATTTGTGAAAAACTCAGGTAACGTAGGTATCGGTACAAGCTCGCCTTCGGAAAAATTAGAAGTGAGCGGTTCGGTCAAAGCCGTGGCGTACCTATATACCTCTGACCGCCGGTTAAAAGAAGAGATCATCACACTTCCGGATGCATTAACAAAAGTAATGCAACTGCGCGGTGTAAATTTCGTATGGCGTAACACAAAAGAAAAAACCGTAGGTTTTATCGCCCAAGAAGTGGAAGCAGTCTATCCAGAACTGGTCAAAACCGACCAGCATTCAGGGTTCAAAGCTGTGCAATACGGTAACATCGTGGCGATTTTAGTTGAAGCCTTAAAACAAGAACATAAAGAACGTGTCGAGGCGCAAATGCGCTGCGAAGCCGATATAAAAGATGTTAAGCGTGCGGTGGCTTCAGTGGATGAGAAAGCATCGGCGCGTATGCAGCAGTTAGAAAAAGAAAACAAAGATCTTAAATCACGTCTGGAACGTCTGGAAAAACTATTACTCAAACAATAATATGAAAAAGCTTCTTGTAGTTCTCATCTTTTTGCCGATTTTAACAGGGATTAATAACCTGACTGATGGTTATCGTATTCCAGCTGGCGGAAGTTCGATGCGTATCTATGCACCTAATGGTGGAGCCCAAGGGGCGTGCTACAATATCCAGAATAATCATGCAAGCAGTGATCTTTTTGTGCCGACCAAAACTTCGGCTGAATGGAATTCGTTTATCAACGGCACGCCGTCGTTTGCCGCAAAAACCCTTTGTCAGCCCAAATCCTGTTTAGAAATTAAAAATGTCATTAGCGGTGCGGCCGATGGCGTATATACCATCGATTCTGACCTGCTAGGTGCAGGCGGCGCTTATCAGACCTATTGTGACATGACCACAGATGGCGGTGGCTGGACGCGAATTTTTCGCCATCATGTATCCGGCGGCTATTTTGCGACAGTTTCAGCTGCAATAAGCGCCAATACGAATGATGCCAACCATAATCTGTATTCAGCGTTAGATAAGATTCCAGATTTTATCAGCAACGGTAAGTATCACTTTCGCATGACCTGGCCAGGTTACGCACAAAAAAATATCTGGCTGCAAACGACAAATCCACTATCTGATGTTGATGTCGATGGGGTAGTGCCGATTAAAGTGTTAGCCTATGCTGAGAGCAAAGTGAATAATTGGGGAGGATTGGAGCTTGGCAACGGCACCCATGGGCCAGGCAACGCAGACTCATCTTTGCTTGACGGATCGGTCAATCACGGTAACTGGTGGTTTGCGATTGGCAGTGATGCCCCGTACGGAACACCGCCGGGAATTCCCGCAGATACCAGTATTCTTGCCGGTGGTGTCTCTGAAACAGCGCTATGGATCAAAGAAGACGACACGTATACAACATACAATTCCTGCAAAGCGATTTTGGATGCGGGAGCCTCAATCGGTTCTGGAATTTACACGATTGATCCGGGAAATCTTGGTTCGCCGCTTCCGGTTTATTGTGATATGACTTCAGATGGTGGTGGCTGGACGAGAGTTTTTTATCATACCGCTTCGGGTTCATTGTTTGTTGATAATGCGGAGGCGCTAAATAGTAACGCGATGATGCCGCTCACAACAACGAAGTACTCGATCTTAAACCGACTCTCTGGTTTTTTACGTGCCGGTAAATATGAACTAAGAATGAATTGGCCTGCCAGTCCTGCGCCGACAATTCGTCAGTGGTGGACGCAGACCAGTAACTTTACCTCTCAGGCAGTTGCAGGTTATGTGCCGATTGCCGTTGATTCGACCAGTAACTACTGGGGTGGTTTAGAGTATAACGGCACAAGTGTCGCATTGGCCGATGGATCGGTTGGACACATAAACTGGTTTTATGCAATCGGTGCGAAAGAGTATTGGGGATCGGTTCCTTCAACCTACGGGATTCCGGCCAATGATGAAGACTTCGGTTCAAGCTATGGTGTGCCGAGAGTGGAGCTCTGGGTAAAATGACGAACTCACGGCGTTGGCTGAACCATTTTTCTTTAGTTATTTTTGTGTTTGCGCTCTTGCAGACCCTTATCGTATACGCCGGTCCGAACCGTACAACTTACCAGGCCAAAATAGTTAAACCCGATGGTTATCCTTTACAGGCTGTCAGTGTAAATTTTCGTTTTACGATCTTAGATCCGACAGCAACCTGTGTTTTATATTCTGAAAATTACAATAACGTAAATATGTCGGCGTCAAGCGGATTGGTTTCGTTTTCGTTAGGCAGTGGCATTAAATCATTTCCGGTCAGTGCGACAACCTTTGAACAGGTGTTCTCAAATACGACGCCGTTTTTATCGTGCGATGCCGGAGGTCCTGCGAATTATTCGCCGCTGGCCAACGACATCCGCCGTATCGTTATGCAGTTTAATGATGGAAACGGCTGGCAAACACTACCAGCGATGAGTATCAATGCGGTTCCGTATGCGATGTATGCCAATGATTCGCAGACATTAGCGGGACTTCAGCCCTCTGAATTTGTGCAGGTTTCAACATTGCCGTCATGCGGGGTGAGTGAGTCACTGCATTTTAACGGCTCAAGCTTTTCTTGTGTAGCGGTTGGCGGCAGCGGTGCGGTGACTTCAGGTTCAGTGATTACTGCGTTAGGGTATACGCCGGTTGCGCCAGCAAGTTTTACTGCGGTAAGTTCTGAGGTATCTTCGGTGTCATCGACTGTTGCCTCGGTTTCTTCGTACGCATCAAGTGTGAGTGCAACCGTTGCAAGTTTTCAATCGACAGTGGCCGCAAGTTTTTCTGCGATCACAAGCAGTCAGTGGTCATCTATTGCATCAGGTATTCACTATTCATCTGGTTATGTGGGTATTGGTACATCAGCACCAGCTGCAGCTTTAGAAATTGTTAACATGGGGGCGGCTGCTTCGAATAGCCTTGTGGTATCTTCAAATTCACAACTCAGTGGTATTTTTGAAGGTCGTAATAATGCAACATCATTTTTAAATACGACTGGTCTGTACGTTACTAACAATGCGGCATCCAATAACCGTAGAACTGGTTTGTCGTTTGGTTTAAAAAATGTCAGCGACACGGCGCTGATCAGTGCGCAGACTCAAGATTCTGTTTCTGGTTATGGTCGTTTACAGTTTGGTACCCGTGGCAATGATGGTTTGATTGAGCGCATGACGATTACGGCTTCTGGCTCGGTCGGTATCGGTACGGTAACGCCGTTTACTAAATTAGATGTCATAGAAACAGATTCGACTCAGATAGTTTGGCCAGCAACACTTCGCAACGGGGGTAATGTCATGACTCCCGGCTACGGTGCTGGTATCCGCTTTAAAAATAGCGGGGAGGGCGGCACAGAGCCAAACAAATGGTCTGGTATTGCCGGCATAGCTTTGGGCGGTTTTTCTCATCAAACAGGTTTAGTTTTTTACACGGCAAACTCGGCTAGTCCAACCGAGGTTATGCGGATCGATTATTTAGGTAGAGTAGGAATAGGCACTACAAGTCCTGTAACTCAGCTTGATGTGTCTGGCGGTGTGCGTATCGGAATGGATTCGGCATCGTGTTCACTGGCTCTAGCGGGAACGCTTCGCTACAATTCGGGTGTAGTCGAATACTGTAATGGCACATCCTGGGCTGCGTTCGGAGTAAGCGGTTCAGGAATTTTAGCACTCAACGGTTTAGTTTCTGGGTCGCAGACTTTTGCAATCGGTTCAGCCGGTACAACACCGAGTGTCTCTTCAGTGGGTTCAGTGCATACGTTTAATTTTCCGTTAGCATCGGCGGCGTCGGTAACAGGTGGTTTATTATCAAACGCTGACTACGTGGCCTTTGCTAGTAAGTTAAATTCTACAAGTGCGGCGGTGATTTCTGCGTTAAGTTACACACCGGCAAATCAGTCGAGTGTGGCCACGTCATTTGCGGCGGTGACAACCACAACTAATAATTTAGGAACTTCAATTTCAGCGTTATCAACTTCGATGACCACTCTTTCTTCGCAACAATCTGCAACTGCGGCAAGTTTAGCGGCAGTCACAAGTAGTCAATGGATTACCAGCGGTACTTCTATACACTATCTGAATGGTTATGTCGGTATCGGGACAAATAATCCAAATGCTCAATTACATATTCAAGGCATTGTTGATCAGCAAAACTTACGAATTGCGAACACGTCGGCCACCATGATTGTCGGCGAAGACTCAGACCTTCCGTCGGTGATGCGCATGCGTT
>NZ_JBJKJG010000009.1:0-129610 GCF_056175625.1 Bdellovibrio sp. SBM16
TTATTGATTTTAAATACGTCTCTTAGTATTTGGATCAACACTTGGGAGCAGGTCAGGGCCAAAGTGTTTCCACATTTTTGAGAGAGTCTCTCAAAAATGAGAGACTCTTTAAGCGTTCCATCTTGAGACAAAATACAGAAAATTTCAAAAAATACCGATACATTTTCTATGAAATGGAGATTATTTCTTCTCTTTCCAATCGCCATTGCGCTTGGCTACGGTTGCGGCAAAACGACATCATCGTCAAATGTCGGCGAGGCCACGCAACTTGCATTCGTGAGTTCTGTTTTTTCAAATACGGTAACTGATTTCTCAGTCCAAGTATTTTATGAAACCGGAGCGGAACCATATACGGGCAATCTTGGATTAACCGGAAACCAAACGTGGGACATCACAAAATCCAGTTTTACTTCTCTTTTTAGCACGCACACGGGGCGAACTATAACAGTACCGTCAACCATAGCGCAAATGACTTTCATTGGGTCACAAAATCAAAGTTCCTGGAGTGGCCAGCAGCTTATAAGCCTTGGGCAAACATATTTACAATCTTCAAGCTCATCTCAAATCAAGGTCACTGTGATTTTTGTTAAAGGCCTTTACCAAGGCAATTCAAATATTCTGGGAGTTCATTTTACTGGATACCCTTTTGTCTTTGTTTTCAAAGATGTCGTAACTTCAGTAGGAGGAGATCCCGTCAGCCAGCGTTACATCGAACAGGCTACAGTTGTCCATGAAGTTGGCCACGCCATCGGATTAGTTAATCTAGGTCTTCCAATGGCGGCCAATCACGAAGACCAAAGCCACGCACATCACACTGTTAATTCGAATTGTGTGATGTATTGGGCCGTTGAATCCAAATCTAATATTTTAACTTCACTTGCTAACGTGATCACCGGAAACCAGTTAAATTTATTTGGAAGTGAATCTCTGAACGATGCACACGCGTATCATCCTTAATTTTCCACTCTAAATGTAATCGCTCATTCAAGACAGAGAACGGAAAATCCCTTAGATCAATATACCTAAATTGATTTACTCCCGATAATTTAAAGTGAGAGGCGGACTCGCTTGTTTTTTAAAATTGTTAAAAACCAATCAGGTTCTATTTTAAATGTTTTGCTGATTTCCGGAGTTATTATTTCGGGTGCTTTTGCCATTATGATGAATGGCGGGGAGGCACAAACGAAATTGATTCAAAAAGCTCGCTTAACATCGGCCATCACATTAACGGTGGCGCAGCTTAAAGTTTTATTACAAAATACCCAAAGCTACGATTGTCCTAATAAAGATATCAGTCAATGCAGACTTGCATCCAGCTTCCAACAATCTTTTCAAGCCATTGCAGACAATAATACAAAAAAATTATGCCCCCCCCCATTCAAAGTTGTTCTTTATCACTTAAAGACATTACTTTTAATACGGATAGCACTAATACGTTCAATGCCAAGTTATATTATTCAGGACGCATGGCCATGAAAGACGTTCAGATTACTTTTATGGTTCCTGAAAATGTTCTAAGTGCCAGTAAAATTCTTTGCAGCGAAACATCCCCGTTATTTTTAGGATTTGATAGCAATGGAAGAATAAAATGTGGCGACTTGCCACCAGGCTACGGCCCTGGAACTTACATTTCACAGATTAATGATAAAAATTTAAGTACGAGCTGTTCACCTATTGGTAGATTTGTGGACTGCACTGTGTTTACGCAGGCCCAAGCCCATTCCACCATCCGACGCCATTCGAATTATTTCCGAACTGCGATGGGCAGGAGCCGCAAATGTTACACACCAATGTAAAAATCGAGCCAATGCATTTACTTATTTTGCCTACACGCCAAATATTGCTTACCAAAACGCTCCTACACCGACATCTCCACCAGTAATACCGCCGATTACCAACAATCCCCCAACAAATCCGCCCATTGCAAGTAACCCGACACCCTCAACACCTAGTCAGCCGGCGCCAGAGGAAACAGAGTACATCCCCTCCAATAGGCGCGGCCCGTGTGCGGTTGTCCGCCGCCAGCGTCGGACTGGTCTTGTGTATCCAATTCTCCTACTTTGTCGGGAGCTTATTGGAAAAAAGGAACTCAATCGATGATATGCAATCAATAGGTAACAATATAAACGGTGCAAATATGATTACCAAATTAAAGAATCTACTATGCTAAAAAACAATCAAGGCCTTACATTATTTGAACTTTTGATTGCTCTGGGAATCAGTAGTATCGTAGGGTTTGTTGTTTCAACAGAGCTTGTACAGTCCAGACAGCAAGAAAAAAAGATAACAGTCATGATGGATTTAGATAGTATGCATTTGGCTTCGGTCGAACGTGCGCATTCGATAGATTTTTGGCGCACAGCTTTAAATATGTTATGGCATATAAAACTGAATTATTTTTATGAAAATCAATTCCGCAGTAGATTTTTACTTGTTGTGTGGAATATGTTTCATGCGCTGTCCTTCTTTCTTTGTGCCATTTGGTGAGCACGTTGAGCTTTATGCTCGTTGTTTTGTAGGGACTTGTAACAAAGTCGACTACGTTTGAAAAAAGACGGCACCTTCCATACCTCCAGAGAAAATGACAGGAGCTTAACTGACTATTTTGAGATTTCGGTTTATTCTCAGTTCGAGACTTGTTAAGTTATTGAAAAGGTTCAATGTTTTTTTAGACAAAAATTTAATTTTTTTTCGGCATTGATTTTTGCTTTTGTTTACTGAACGTAAACTGTGGGAATGGTGTATATGGCATGGCAACAGGCGGACAAAGATAACTGGTACAAAAAACAAACTCTTAAACGCTCGTATCAAGACGAAGTGGTCAGCCGTATTCAACAGTTACAGGCTGATTATGACGTCACTCAATATGGTGCTCTATCAGAAAATCCACAGCGTTACCCGCTTTATATTATTCGCTCGAAGAATTTTCTTCCGGATAAAAAAACTGTTTTAATTACCGGCGGCGTACACGGTTATGAAACCAGTGGAGTGCAGGGGGCGATTGCTTTTTTTAAATCCGCAGCTAAAAACTACGAGCATAAATTTAACTTTGTCTGTGCGCCATGCATCAGCCCGTGGTCTTATGAAACGATAAACCGCTGGAATCCCAAAGCTGTAGATCCTAACCGTTCATTTCGTGCGGACAGTCCATCTGAAGAGTGTGCTCTGTTTTTGCAAGCGACTGCTGGATTAAATCCGTATATCCATTTTGATCTTCACGAAACCACCGACACCGATAACACGGTATTTCGACCCGCCCTTGAACAGCGCGACGGGCAAGTGATTCCGTTTTCGCCGATTCCGGATGGTTTTTATTTAGTCGGCGATAGCGACAATCCGCAGCCGGCCTTTCAAAAAGCGGTGATCGAGGCGGTCAGCAAAGTAACCCATATTGCGCTGCCAGACGATAAAGGCGAGTTATTGGGTGATAAGTTAGTTCAACACGGGGTTATCAATTATCCGGTAAAAAAAATCTTTTTATGTGCGGGCGCATTTAGCCCGAAATATGTAACTACCACAGAAGTTTATCCGGATAGCCCGAGAGTGACGGCTCAGATCTGCATTGAGGCGCAAGTTGTTGCAGTTAAAGCCGGCTTAGATTTTGTGTTAAAAGAAACGTAGTAGCGGGGATTTGAATGAAAAGGCCTGCACGATTAGGAGTTTAAGTAATGACGGTCTTGTTGATAGCGCTGCGAATTTTAGTTTTTTTAGTCGTTGTTGCGGTGGCTCTGCTTTATTTTTTTCAGGCAAAGCTGTTGTTTTATCCTACTAAACTTGCAACGAACTTAGTTTTTAAGTTCGCCATTCCACACCAGGAAAAATTTATTGCCTACGACGGCGAGATTCTGCACACCTTACTTTTTAAAGCGTCAAATCCTAAGGCGAGGGTACTTTATTTTCACGGAAACGGTGGGGCCTTGGATACCTGGGGGCAGGTTGCCGTTGAGCTTGTCAAAAAACTTAATGTCGATGTGTTAATCGTGGATTACCCAGGCTACGGAAAATCAACCGGTGCATTGCCGAGCACAGAGCAGGCCATGTATAGAAGCGGAGAGGCCGCTTTTGCTGAATTGCTGAAAAGTACAGACGGGAATTTGCCGTTGATCGTTTATGGGCGAAGCCTTGGTTCAGCCGTGGCTTCACACTTGGCCGCGAAGCCTGAAGTGCGTGCTCTTATTTTAGAGACACCGTACACCAGCATGAAAGCCATGGCGAAAGTGGTGTTTCCGTACGTGCCATCGTTTTTGGTGCGCTATAACCTGGATAATGAAATAAATCTGCGCCAAGTGAATGTGCCGGTTTTAATCCTGCATGGCACGAATGATAATGTAGTGCCGTATTCGCAAGGAAAAGAACTACACTCGCAAAAAGCGACCTCGGATTTTATCTCGATCGACGGTGGCAGCCATAATAATTTATCAGATTACCCGCGCTATTGGGATACCGTTATAAACTTTGTCAGACAAATTTCAAACTGAGAAAAAACTCTACATCCATTCAAAAACAACGATTTCACAGCGGGTAAACCAGCGCATCGGCGGTCCCCAGTAGCCGGTGCCCTGATGGGCAAAGACCTTGATCCCTTTGATGGTTTTAAATCCGGTAACGACCGGATTAGCCAGTCTTGCAAATAAACCAAACGGAAAAATCTGGCCGCCGTGGGTATGGCCAGAAAGTATTAAATCACACTTCTGGTTTTTAAGATCAAAGACACTTCCGGGCTGATGGGCGAGTAAAATTTTATAATCAACTAGCCGATCAGTCGTTAGTGCCTGATCAGGATTTGATTCTAAGCTTCGGTGAAAGCCTCTGACCTGCCGGTCAGGCACACCGGCAATGAGTAAACTTGCGCCTTCACGGTGAATGACTTCGTGCGAGTTGTGTAAGGCATGAAAGCCGAGCTCGCGTAAGCGCTGCTCCCAGTCGCCACCACGGATATATTCGTGATTACCGGTCACATAAAATTTCGGAACCACGATCTGCGCCAGCGGGTTTAACAGCGGTGAGGCTTCTTCAAACGGGGCATCCGTTAAATCACCGGTCACCACAACCAGATCCGGTTTTGCCGAGTGCAGACGATCGACAACTTTTTTTTGTAACCACCGCTCACGTAATAACGGCATACCGACATGCAGATCAGAGATTTGTAATAGTCTTAAACCGCGCAAAGATTCCGGCCCCTGCATCTTATGGGTAATAATTTTCGGGCCGGTAAAAGTAATGCGTAACGACCAAAGTGAAATGATTAAAGTGGCCCATAAGATCCAGCTTGAATGCACGGGCAGCGAGAAAAGAGAAAAAATTAATTGCACACAGGCAAAGAAAAACGCAATGGTAAAAACGCCCATCCAGACATAGCCGGCCAGAGTAATAATCTTTAACCGCTTACGCATGGACGTCATAGTAATAATCATCGCCAGCGGCATCAAAGCTACGCCAGCACCTATCAACGCGGCTAACAACAGCGGTGGTTGCGCAAAACTCTGCGCAGCCATCGTATAGATGAACCAATTGATCAGGCCAAGTAGAGCCGTGATAATTAATAACGGAAGTATGTAACGTCGCAAAGCAGTACCTCTCAAGACCTATTACAACATAAAAAAGCGCGTCTGCGCAAACGGGGGATGTTTGAACAGACGCGCTTTAGGCAGAACTAGTCTAGACTAGGCGATGCCGAAAAAGTCTTCGTTAATATCCTGGACATTTCGAAGCCGTTCTTTTCGGTGCGCGCGTTTTTTCCATTTATCTAATTGTTTGTGTAACTGATGATTGATTTTTTGGGTGACCTCACGCAGTTTTTTTCCGCTGGCCACGGCAAAAAATTTTCCGGCCGGTGAAAAAATAGTAACGACGGCTTTGAAAGCGCGGTCACGACGGGAGAACCTAGCCTCCATACGGGCGCCGTGCGGAGCCTCTTCTTGTAAAGTTGTCATTTTTTCTTCGAGATAGTTAAGAGTAAAATCAGACGGGTGAAACCCTTGAAATTTCATTTCCATAATACAGTATCCTTTTCATGTGCTTGTGTTGCATGAATCTTAAGTTGAACGATGAGCTAGAACTATGACCTAATAGACGACGCTGAATTTTATGGTGGTGCAATGTCTTGAAAAACTTGCATGTAGTCGGGGCTATTTAAATTTTTCATAAACAGTCCTCCCTTCTTTAACTTAAAGCTGAGTCTGAATTTAAAACCGTCAAGGTCCAGGTATTTATTTTGCTGATTTGAATGGGCTCTAAATAAGAAGGGATTAAATATGGATCAGCAATCAACGCAAGCCACACAAGCAACAAAACAGTTTTTTGATGTAGCGAAATACCCGGTAGTCGAACTAACCCGCGAATTTAACGCGCCGGTTGAAAGGTTGTGGCAAGCCTGGACGACGCCACAAATCATCAAGGAGTGGTGGGGGCCAGAAACCTATTCGTGCCCACAAGCCAAAATGGATGTGCGTGTGGGCGGAAAAAGTTTACTCGCCATGAAAGGACCAGATGGAAAAATTATTTACAGTGGCGGCACTTATGAAGTTATTGAAAAAAATCAGCGACTTGTAACAACGGATTCTTTTATGGATGCATCCGGAAACATTATTCGGGCTAAAGATATCGCCATGCCCGGCGACTGGCCAGAGGCTTGTCGTTTAACTATTAAATTCAGAAGTTTGGGCGAAGGTGCATCTGAAATTCAGATTAAACATGAAGGCATACCGAAAGAGATGCATGATGACTGCGTGTCTGGCTGGTCATCATCGATAGATAAATTAGAAAATATTGTTGAACAACAGTGACAGGATCTAGACCCCATTTTTTTCGAGCGCAATATCGTCGTTTAAAACCTGGGTTAGTTGTTCCGCACCCTGGCGGGAAACACTGATCATTTGTTTTTCGTCATGCTTAACGAGATGTTGTTCAATCAACATACTCTCGTCATGCAATTTAAATCTTTCGGTCAGGCGGCTGGCATGTTCGCGCTTATAGCCAAGTTCGACCAGCATTTCTTTTGATAAATCCAGTGCCGAATCGAAAGTTTCTCGTTTGATAAAGGTGATCCCCAGATCACGCAGTTTAAAAGCATGATCGCGGTTTCTGGCGCGGGCCAGAACTTTAAGTTTTGGAAAGTGTTCGGTAATAACCTTCGCGGTCGCAAGACTGGCTTCGGCATCGTCAATGGCCAGAATTAGCAGCTTGGCATCTGCCGCGCCGGCTTTTTCCAGCATATCTATGCGTGAGGCATCGCCATAATAAACTTTATTGCCGAACTTGCGCAGTAATTCGATCTGAGACGGATCTAATTCTAAAGCGGTAAACGAAATACCCAACGAGCGTAGAATACGGCCGCTGATCTGTCCGAAGCGGCCATAACCTGCGATGATGACGTGGTTGCTTTTACTTTCGATGTCATCAAACTGAATGTCTTTCTTTTTGCGGTTGTACAGGCCTGCCAGAATCTTTTCGTTAAACGCGAGGGCAATCGGGCTTGCGACCATCGATAGCGTTACAATGAGCACCAGCATCTCGGTTGTAGCGGCCGGCAGCAATTCAACTTTTAACGTCGAGGCAAAAATAACAAAAGCAAACTCACCGCCCTGAGTGATAGTTAAACTCATGCATTTTGCAGAGTGTGATTCTAATCCCATAACGCGGGCTGCAGCTAAGGTAAGTAATCCCTTAACCACCTGATAAAGAGCGGTCAGGGCCAGAATCAATAGCGGTGAGGCAATCAGGAGAGAAATATTTACCGCCATGCCGACCGAGATAAAAAATAAACCCATCAGTAAACCCTTAAACGGTTCAAGATCGGCTTCTAATTCGTGACGATATTCAGAATCGGCCAGTAGAACGCCGGCTAAAAATGCACCAAGGCCCATTGAAAGTCCTAAGTGATGCATCCACAGTGATACGCCCAGCACAATGGTTAAGGTAATTGCCGTAAAAATTTCGCGGTTACGGATTGATGCGACCACGCGTAAAAGCGGGCGGGTTAAGTAGCGGCTGATTAAAATTAAAACGATAACTGTGGCCAAAAACCACAGTGCTGTCCAGCGGTTAAGGCCAGAATCAGCAGCCACAGTTCCTAACAGCGGAATCAAAGCCAGTGCCGGAATTGCGACAATGTCCTGCATAAGTAATATCGCAAAAGCTTTTTGCCCTGGTTCGGTTTGCAGCTGTTTACGTTCGATCAGCGTCTGCATGGCAAAGGCCGTTGATGAAAGGGATAAAGCAAAACCGATCACCATCGCCTGCGACCACGAAAAATTAAAGAACTTGGCAATTATACCCAGACCCAAGGTACAGGCTAAGATTTGCAATCCGCCAAAGCCAACCAAGTCTTTACGCATGCTCCATAGTTTTTTAGGCTGTAGTTCTAGACCGATAATAAATAACAGAAAGACCACGCCAAATTCCGCAAATGCTGACACGCTGTTTACGTCTTTTACGACGCCGAGTGCATGCGGCCCAATAATAAAGCCTGCGGTTAAATAGCCAAGCACAGAGCCAAGTCCAAGTTTGTGAAAGATCGGAACCAACAATGCAGACAGCGAAAGGTAAATAAGGGCGGGAGTTAATAAATCCATGCGGGTAGTATAGAAAGAAATACTTTACTTGCACAGCAGAAATTTAAAGTAATACTATTTATTCATGCCAGTCACACGAGCTCCATTTTTTTCAGTTCCGTCAGTACGCTACTTTTTTATTTTACTATCCGGTTTTTTTTTAACTTATCTGGCTTTTACAGCGCTATGCTATGAAAAGCGCTACGATGTGAGTTTCGCACCAGGAATGACGCTTAAGTCAGCCGCCGGTGAAATTGTGCTGGAAGAAATTGATTTTACCCCAGAGCCCGGTGAATTTCCGAAATATCAGGAATATAACACCTTTATGGCAAGACAGAGTCAGATCACGGCAATCTTAAATTCGGGCCGGATAACTGTCACTCGAGCTGATACAACGACCGACGTCAGTGCTGTTAAAAAAGAATTGGCAGATTTGCCGGCGCTTTTTTGGATTCAGGTTATCGTCGCACTGGGCGCTTTGTATATTTCTGGCTGGATCTGGGTGCTTAAACCAAAAACTCTGACGACTCAGCTGTTTTTTTTAAGCGGTTTCGGTCTGGCCATGTCAGCACTGACTTCGGCGGTGTATACGAGCAGAGCTCTGGCCTTACCGGCAGAAATTTTTCGGCCTCTTTCGTATGCTAATGCCATTGGTGCCGGCATCTTTGCATGCGCGATGTACGCCTTGTTTTTAATTTACCCGCATGCAATTAAACATGCTAAAAAATGGATCGTCGCCGGAACGTTCGTATTCATGGGCAGTGTCTTTGGCTACTGCACGCAAACCCTACCGGAAGTTCTGCATTTAAATCTGGCCATCGTTATCATGATGCTGGGAATCTGCGGGCTTATTGCAGTACAGTACGTTATCACCAAGCATGATCCGAAGGCGCGGGCGATTCTGCTCTGGTTAGGTTTATCAGTCGTGTTAGGCGCCGGATTTTTTGTCGCCTTTAATACTCTGCCGTTGGTTTTGGGTACAACGCCGTTAGAGCAGGGCTGGGCGTTTCTTTCATTTTTGATTATTTATCTGGGGATAGCCCTTGGAATTAAACAGTTTCGCTTATTTGAAGTTGGTGACTGGGCTTACGGTTTTTTATTCTATGTAGCCGGCACTGTGATTTTTGTAGCACTTGATGTGGCGCTGGTGTTTGTGCTTGGGATCGATCGGTTTCCGGCATTGGGAATAGCTTTAGTTTTTGTCGGCATTTGTTACTTGCCGTTACGTGATTTTTTTTGGCGTATATTTAGCCGCAAAAAAGAATTGCCCTCACACGAGCTTTTAGGCGAAGCCCTACGTGTGGCGCTGGCTCCGACGGCGAGCCAGCGTTTACAGAGATGGGAGAGCTTGCTGAACCGTCTTTTTGAACCATTAGAAATGAAAACGCACGACCATAATTGTCATGATGTCGAAATCGAAGATGAAGGTGTGGTGCTTATCCTGCCGCCGATTGCCGACATTCCATCGCTGCGTTTGGCGTATCCGTGGTCGGGACGTGCGCTTTTTAGTCCGCGCGCAGTGCAAACTGCAAGACAAGTGGTTAGATTTATCGAAGAAGCCGAAAGCAGCCGTCAGGCCTATGACCGTGGAGTGAGCGAAGAGCGTATGCGCATTGCCCAGGATTTGCATGACGATGTCGGAGCACGTCTGTTAACGGGTTTGCACGGGGAGAATTCAGATTTACGCTCGACGATTCAAGGGGCGATGACGGATATTCGTACCATCATTAAAGGTATTGCCGGCGAGCGGGTGCCGTTATCAACACTGCTTGCCGATTTGCGAAGTGAAAGTCAGAAACGTTTGCAAGCGGTGGGTATAGACTTAGATTGGCAATTTAATGAAACAGAAAATTCCGATCCAACCATAGATTACCGTTTACATAAAACCATTGGCTCGGCGATTCGTGAAATTGTAAGTAATGCGATTAAACATTCGCTGGCAAAAAAACTCACGGTGCGCATATCTTTGAACCATGAACAAATCGAACTCAGTATTTCTGATGATGGCCAGGGTTTTTCAGATAATGTTCTGCGTGGTCAATTTGGATTTGGTCTTACGGGTCTGCATAAAAGAATTAAAGATTTACGGGGAACTCTGGCTTTAAAAAACCAGCCAAATGCATCAGTCGAGATCATCTTGCCTCTCACTTGAGTAATTTTGCCCCCTTAAATAGGGGGGTATTTTATCTCAAAAGTAAATAAAGATTGTCCTAAACTCGACAAGCTCGGTGAAGTTTGTTGAAATAGATTTTATGAACGGTAAATCCTGTCTCATCGTTGAAGACCAAATCGCGACGTCGAGTTACTTAAATAAAATTGTTACTATGGCGTTTCCGGGGATTGTGACCTTGCATGCTCTGGATTTAAAATCGGCGTTGTCGTTCATTAATAACCCGGCCACTTTTAAAGAAAAACCGCTAGGGCTTTGTATCGTGGATTTAGGTTTGCCTGACGGCTCGGGCGTTGATGTTATCCGAGCTGTAAAAGAAAAATATTCTGATGTGCCATCAGTGGTCGCGACAATTTATGATGACGATGGTTTTCTTTTTAAAGCTTTAGCTGCCGGTGCTTTTGGCTATTTACTGAAATCAGACGATGAAAATCAGTTGGTTGATTTGTTACGGCAAATTAAAAACGATAATCCGCCATTGTCGCCGGCGATCGCCCGCCGTCTGCTGCAACAACACTTTAAAGACACTAATGCGCCAACGGCAAACGACGTAAAGTTAAGTCCGCGTGAGCATGAAACACTGGTATTGATTGCCCGCGGCCTTACGGTGAGTGAAGTAGCTACAGAAATGAAACTAAGCGCACAGACCGTTTCTGGTTATGTTAAAATTATTTATCAGAAAATGCATGTCTCTAACCGCGTCGAATTAATCCGCGAAGCCACACGCCGGGGCTTAGTTTAAACCGAAAAAGAATCTTTAAGTTTAGCGACGATCGGATTTTCGATCTTACGTTGTGCCGTCACCAAGAATAATTCTTCATGCACACCTTTTAGCTGACCGATTTCGATCAACTCTCCGGTCGAAACGAGTTCTTTCAGTGAATTTGACACAGCCGGAAGCAGACCGATTTCGTTGCTGGCCAGTAACTTCTGTACTGAAATATCCTGGGTTTCAACAGTGATATTCATATCAATCTGATTTAGCTTGGCCCAGTGATCCAGATCCTGGCGTAATTTACTGTCGTAAGTCGGAAGAATCAACGGTGCGCCGGAAACAGATCGGGGAAAATCTTTTTTTAGATGTTTGAACTTGGGTGCGGCATAGAAGCCGACATTTTTTTTAGCGATAGCTTTCGGGTAAAGCCCCTTGGCGCTGATACCACTGGGCATAAAGTTAGTAACGATTAAATCCATGCGGTGGGCCGTAAGTTCGCGGTGAAGTTCATCAAAGCGCCCTTCCGAAAGGGTGATCTGGCAGGGAGAAATCTTTAATGCCTGCTTGGTCAGCTGGGTGACGATGTGCTTAGGCACGCCGTCGAGCGCCCCTAAATGCAGCGAAGGTTTTAAGGGTTTAAAGCGGTCATGCAGAACTTCGTACATTTCTGAACCGAGGCGAAAAATATTCTTGGCGTAATCTAAAGCGACTTTACCGTATTCGGTTAAGATCAGCTTTTTATGCTGGCGCTCAAACAGCTGCACCCCTAAGGCATCTTCAAATTGTTTAAGCTGCGCCGATAAGGTCGGTTGGCCGATGCGCAGCTTTTCTGCGGCTTTTGAAACGGTGCCCTCTTCGGCAATCACTTTAAAATAAAATAGATGATGATAATTTAACCAGGGGTTCATTGACTTTATATATCGCTAAAAGCGATACTAAACAAGGTTTTTATCTATTTGAGTGATGCAATGAAATCACCGATATATAAAAGAACCCACAAGGAGTATGTTGTGATTCTGTTTCCATTTGCTGATTATTGGTGGTTCTATGCCGGGTTTACCTTATTTGTGTTAGCGATGCTGGCACTGGATCTGGGTGTATTTCATAAAAAATCTCATGTTGTCAGTTTTAAAGAATCTGCAGCCTGGACCGCGGTGTGGATCAGTTTAGCCCTGGTGTTTAATGTAGTATTTTATTATTACGCCAAGCACCTGTTTTCGACCGATGCCAGATTCCTGGCGATTCCGGGGTTTGACGCTGCCGAACAGGCGAAGACGTCAGCCCTAGAGTTTTTAACAGGTTTCGTGATCGAAAAGTCTTTGGCGATCGATAATATTTTTGTCTTTGCGGTAGTGTTTGCCTACTTCGGTATACCTAAAATATATCAGCACCGTGTTTTATTCTGGGGTATTTTAGGTGCGTTAGTGTTCCGTGCGATTTTTATCGCAATGGGTTCGGTGTTAATGCAGTACCACTGGGTGATGTATTTCTTCGGCGGTCTATTGATTCTTACCGGTATTAAAATGTTTTTCGCAGGTACAGACGAGCAGGATTTGGAGAACAATTTTATTGTTCGCCAGTTAAAGAAAATTTTTCGTGTCCATCCGGCTATTGAGGGTCCGAAATTTTTCTTAAATAAAAATGGTCTTACGTATGTTACCCCTCTCTTCTTGGCTCTAGTCTTCCTTGAAATGAGTGACATTATCTTTGCTATCGATTCTGTACCTGCGATTTTTGCTTTAACCAAAGAGCCGTTAATCGTATTTACATCAAACATTTTTGCCATCATGGGCTTACGTTCGATGTACTTTATGTTGGCCGGGGTGATGGATAAATTCGCATATATTAAGTACGGCTTAGCAGCAGTACTTATTTTCGTCGGTCTTAAAATGACGTGGTTAAACAACGTTTTCGGTGGCAAATTCCCGATCACGTGGTCACTGGGTATTATCGCCGTCTTAATCGGCGGCTCGGTCGTGGCTTCGTTAGTGCTTGGCGATAAAAAAGAAAAAGCGAGCTAAAGCTCTTCGGCAAAAATCTTTTCGGTAATTTTCCAGTACTTGTCCTGTTTTCTGGCGATGATAAAGGATGGTCGTCTAAACAGGACCTGGTATTTAACGGCCTGGCTCGGGTGATCGAGCTCGACCGCAAGTTCTGGCCGGCGTAAATGTGAACGTAAAAAATTAATATTAAATTTTTTAATCGCCGTCGGATTATTGAAAAAATGCGCTTCGCTGATGTACTGGCCATCTAAATCGTAATAGCGGATCTCAAGGTAGGGGTTGCCATTTTTGTCTTTACGCTCATCAAAAACAACTTTATCAGGCGTCATCACATGTGCGTTTTTTGAAAGCCTTGCCTGTTTTAATTTGGCATCGGCATCAATCAGGACCGCTTTGCAGTTTTCGCAGGCTTTGGCGGTAATATCGTTTTCTTGCCCACATGAATGACAGATCTTCGATCTGAATCTGTAACCGCACGGTACAATCTCAAACGTTGTCGGGTGCTGTTTGGCGCCCCGGCATTTACGGCCAAAGTGTTCGTAGACAACACCGTCTTCATCGGCATAGCCCCAGAAATCGTTCACGTGTTCGCACACCGGGCAGGGCACCTGCACCGGCACAGAGTCTTTGGCTGGCCTGCGGTCGCTGATTTCTGGCGTGAAAATATCGTGTCCCATGCCGGCATAATCCAGGATATAACAATCTTTTTTTTCTGGTGATAGGCGCAGGCCGCGGCCGACGATCTGTTGGTATAAGCTGTTTGATTCGGTCGGGCGCATGATAGCAATCACGTCAACGTGAGGTGCATCAAAGCCGGTGGTTAATACCGAAACGTTAACCAGGTATTTAAATTTTTTCTTTTTAAAATCTTCGACAATGGCATCACGTTCTTTGATGTCGGTATCTCCGATGACGATACGGGCATCGCCTTCGGGTAAATGCGACATGATTTCTTCAGCATGTTTAATGGTGCTGGCAAAAATCATCACACCTTTGCGGTGGTAGCGCTCGGTAATATCAATAATGTTTTTTATAATCAGCGGTGTTAGGCGCTTTTGGCTTTTGATGATCTCTTCAACTTCAGCCATGGTGTAGGAGCGGTTACGGTCGGTAAGTTCTGAGAAATCATAGCAAGTGACCGGAATATCAACTTTTACCGGTGGGGTTAAAAACTGATTTTTAATCATGTATGACAGTGGTAACTCATACACACACTGTTTAAAAAATCTTGGCTGCTCGGTTTTAAGTTCGCCTAAATTTGAGTATTCATAGATCCAGCCTAAACCCATGCGGTACGGGGTGGCGGTTAAGCCCAAGATGCAGATTTCTGGATTTTTTTCTTTTAGTTTGGTGATGACATCCTGGTACTGGGTAGAACCCTCTTCCGCCACCCGGTGACATTCGTCGATCACCACCAGCGAGAAATTTTCGAAGAAGGCCTTTGGCGCACGCGCCACTGACTGAACGCTACCGAAGATGGCTTTCTGATCCCAGTCTTTTTTGCCTAAGCTGGCCGAAAAAATGCCGGCCTCTAAACCGTAACTTTTGTATTTTTCGTAGTTTTGCTCGACCAGTTCTTTTACGTGCGCAAGGACCAGCACGCGCCCTTTGGCAATCCGGGCAAGTTCGGCGATCACTAAACTTTTACCGGCACCAGTCGGAAGCACGATAACAGCCGGCACACGTTTTTTCTGAAAAAACTTAATCGTGTTATTAACAGCCTGTTGTTGGTAATCGCGCAGTTTGTACATTATAAAGGTTTTTCGATTTTATAGATGTAAGATTTTTTCGGCGGTCCGTATGAAATGCTGACTTCTTCAATGCCGGTATTTATCGCGCCGATTTTTTCCATCGCCTTTTGTGAGCGCCGGTTGTTAAGTCCGACCTGAAACAGGCAGGCCTTTACAAACTGTAGTGAATAATTAATCACTAATTTTTTTAAATCACGGTTATAGATTCCGCCCCAGTACGGTCGAGCGATAAAAGTATAGCCGATGGTGATCGTCGATTTGTTTTTGTCGTAATCGTAAAAACGGGTCGAACCGATAAGTTTTGCGGTTTTACGCTCAACGATTGCCATGCCGCCACCGGATTGAATGGCTTCGGCAAAAAACTTTTCGAACACTTCGGGTTTCCAGCGGTCAGATTGCGGGTGCTGTTCCCAGATCAACGGATCAGACGCCGCTTTTAAAAGATCTGTATAATCTTCAGGGGTAAGAGGTCTAACTTCTAAAAGCTCGCTTAATAGCGTAGGCTGGATATTCATGGCTTTCAAAATATTTGAACTTTACAGTTAATTCAAATACCTTTTTAGAAGCAGAGGTAAATCATGGACGAAAAAGACTTCGAAGGCACATTAGTTCTGGAAAAAATGGCAGAAATAAATAAAGTAGATGCTTTTATGGAGGCTATAGATACTGACGACTTCGGCAAGGCTCAGTCTTTGATGAAAAAAGCGGGTGTTGAACCTAAAACTATTGCTATCGTATTAAAGAAAATGCACGAAGCTTCAGGTGAACACTAAGTATCTCAAAATGCGAATCTCCGGAGAGACTGTCTAAGATCTATCTATTTACTGGGATAATTTTTTTACGATATTTCCCGTCTTCTCATTAATATTCACTTAATTGCAAAAATTAGATTTTTTTTCTGACCATTGTTATTCTTTAATCAAGTTAATGATCGACAGGAGGTCGGGTATGAAAAATCATTTACGGATGATAATGGTCATTTCAACAGCTGCCGCGGTGGTGGCGTGTTCAAGACAAGGTTCTATAGATACATCAGGTAATGCTTATTTAAGTAGTTACCCACAGGAAAAAACGGATAACTTGCGTGTGAGTATGACAGATGCTCCATCGAAAGATTTAAAAAGCGTTTTTGTAAATGTGGCTCACGCCGAATTATTGGTAAGTAACGGCGGCAAAAGCAGTCGTATAATCGTTGCCCAGAATTTAGGGTTAGTGGATTTACTGACATTGCGTAATGGCGTGTTGTTACCCATGCAAGATTATAGCCTTCCTGAGGGGGTCGAAATTACGGGCATCCGTTTGGTACTCAAAGGCGATGATAATCACGCGATCAAGAAAAACGACGAACGTTGTGAAATGCAAACGCCAAGCGGACAGCAATCAGGTATTAAGGTTCATTTAAGCGCACCTTTCGTCATTGAAGAAGGCAAAGACTATTCAATGATTATGGATTTTGATGCGGAAAAATCTGTTGTTATTAAGGGAAACGGTGAGTGTTTATTAAAGCCTGTTCTTAAAGTCTTAACAGTTACAAGCAAAGACAGCGATGATGACAGCAGCGAAGAAGCTAGCGAGCAGCCAATTACTGACGGCAATGACAGCAACACGAGTGATACTGCATCGGGTGGCAGTGATACGTCATCTGACGTTGTAAGCGGATCGACAACTGTTGATGCGACCAGTGATGGTATAGATAGCAGCGACGAACAAACTGGTTTCGAAGAGCCAATTGATGAATCGCAAGAACCCCCATTGTTAACCGAAGAAGAGTTCTTTCAGGTCGGATAAGCGAAAATAAAAAAAGGGTGAGCAGATTTCTCTACTCACCCTTAATCAGTTTTTAAAGCTATTTTTTAGCAACGATATTTAACGTTAATTCAAATTCGTCGTTGATAACTTTGTTAGCCGCTAAATCTTTGAATACGTTGCCAGAGTTGTATTTTAAACCCCACTTCGTACGGTCGATTTTAACAGTGCCTTTGCCGGTAGCCGTGCCGTTGGCAAAAGTTACAGTTGCAGGAAACTCGATCGGGTGCGTTTGGCCGATCATGGTGAAATCACCTTTGATGACGACTTCGTCTTTACCTTTACCTGGAGTAACCGAAGTTAATTTAAAAGTGGCCGTTGGGTTTTTAGTAACGTTGAAAAAATCTTCGCTAGATAGGTGGCCGACCAGATCTTTGTTTTTACCGGCATCTTTAAGATCGATGTTCGAGATGGTTTTCATATCCGCAACAACATTACCTGATTTAAGGGCGTTGTTTTCAACCATAAATTCACCGGATTGAACTTTAACGTTACCGTTATGGAAGCTGCCAAGCTTTTTGGTGCCTTTCCATTCAATGGTGCTGGCCGCGGTATCAACTTTGTAAGTTTCGGTTGCCGCCGCTGCCGCTGCTTTTTTATCGGTTTTCTTAGCGTCAGCTGCAAAAACGTTTACAGACAAAGCTAAGATGCTTAATGCGAGTGTGATTTTTTTCATGGGGTGATTCTCCTTAAAATGATGGTTACTTATCTTATTATTAAAATTTTATTTACGACAAATGTTTCTTCAACAAGGCCAACAATGGCTAGTTTAACAAACCGACCTTAGACGCGTAGAGCTTTGCCATGCTTTTCGTTTGGCGCAGCGCTATAATAACCGCATGAATGCCCAAGCTCTGGAAGCCCAACTTCACCAGGAAATTCCGCTCAGCAAATTTATGCAGGTTAAAGTCGTGCGTGCCGATGCCCAACAGATCGAACTTGAATGTGATCTGGCCCCGAATCATAACCATGTCGGCACCGCCTTTGGCGGATCGCTGGCGACGATGATGGTTTTAGCTGCGTATTGTCAACTTTTCGAAATTATTCATAAAACCGGGCATGTGCTGTTAAAAAATACCTCAATGAATTTTATTTACCCGGTCGAACAAAAGTTGCGGGCGGTATGTCGCGCTCCGGCTCCGGAGCAGGTCAAAAAATTTACCGAGGCTTACACAAAAAAAGGTAAAGCCCGTATAGAGCTAAAAAGTCAGATCGTTCTGGATGATGGCCGGGTGGCCTGCGAGATGACCGGCGAATTTGTAGGTGTGAGCTAAACTATGGAAAAAAAAGTGTTAATGGTGTGTTTAGGTAATATCTGCCGTTCGCCAACGGCAGAAGCGATCATGCGGCAAAAAGCCAAGCAGCTGAATTTAAGTATTTATGTCGATTCTGCCGGAACGGCAGGTTACCATATCGGCGAGCCCTCAGATTTACGTTCGATCAAACATGCCGAGCGCCGTGGTTATCAAATGACGCATTTAGCGCGTCAGTTAGCAGTTAAAGATTTTGAACTTTTTGATCATGTGATTGTCATGGATGATTCGAACTACACCAATGCTTCGGCGGTGTGCCCGCCGCATTTACTGCATAAATTAGAAAAGATGGCGCACTACGATCCGCGTAAAGTGATATCGCATATTCCGGACCCTTATTATTTCGGGCCCGAAGAATTTGAGCGGGTCATTGATTATCTGGAAACATGCATTGATGGTTTTTTACAAAAACATTTTTAAAGCCTGAACTCCTGTTCGATTTTACAGTTTTGCAAAAACACTTCGTCATGCGAAATGATGATCAACGCACTGTTAAACTCGCTCACCAGTTTTTCTAAGAATTTGATATTCTCGAGATCCAGATTGTTCGTAGGCTCATCAAGAATCAGCAACTCGGGTTTTTCGGTTTGCAATAATCCCAGTGCCAATGCAGCTCTTAATCGTTCGCCGCCGCTTAAGGTGCTGACACTTTTAAAAACATCGTCGTTAATAAAGAAAAACTTGGCTAAGTTAGATCTGATATCGCTGTCACTTAAGCTTGAGTTATCTCGGATATTGGCAAAGATGGATGTTGTTTCGTTTAAGATCTCACAGCGCTGGTCAAGGTAAAGGGTACGCAGGTTTCCCGAACGTAATTCACCCCGGCTGTGGTAGTTAGAGCCGCGCAAAGCTTTAAGCAGGGTAGATTTGCCAGAGCCGTTACCACCTTTGATAGCTAAACGGATGTTTCCGCGCCAAGAAAAATTCAGATCCTCTTTGTAAAGCCAGTCGCTGAAATAAATATTAAAGTTAACCGCTTCGGCCACCAGTTTCTGTGCCGGAATTTTTTCTCCGACCAGGTCGGCGTACATCACGGGACTTATTTTTAATTCAATTAAGGCCGTGTGCGCGGCAGTCACGGCCGCCTGCGCCCGCTGATAAGAGTCTTTGTCGATTTTTCCGGTTGAAACCTGGGCTTTGCGTTTTCTTGCGCCTATCAGAATTTTCGGCATACCGCCACGTTCGCCGGCTTTAACACCTGCACGGTTACGTTTCTCCTGCCGTTCGATTTTCGCCAGACGTTCATGATAAGCCTGTTCACGCTCTCTTTCGGCTATGTCTAGCTGGTGCTGTAGATTTAGCTGTTCAGCGGCTTTGGCTTTACTGTAGTCAGAAAAATTACCGCCGAATTTATTTAAACCTTTATTCGAAAGTTCATAAATTTCGTCACACAGGGCTAAAGCTTCGCGGTCATGTGAAATTAATAAAATGCCGCCGCTGCGTTTTTTTAAAAACTGCATGAGCATTTCGCGTCCATCGCGGTCTAAGTCATTAGTCGGTTCATCTAAAACCAGAAATTGATCATTTAACGTTTTGGCCAGGCGTACCCGCATCCATTGGCCGCCGCTTAAAGTGGTGCAAAGGCTGTCGCGGTTAATTTCGCTGAGTAAACGTTCGCCCAGGGCCGGCCATGTGTAATCTGGCCCGAGATAGTCGTGTACCGATTCTGGCGGTGGCACCTCCCGCTGTGGCAGATAGGTGACCGGACCGTTGGTTTTAACTGCGCCGCCGGACGGGGAATAGATTCCGGCGATCAGCTTTGCCAGGCAGGTTTTGCCAATGCCATTAGGGCCGACTAAACCTGTTACTCTCGAGCTCAGTGAAAAATTTAAATTGTTAAATAGCGGTTGTCCGTTCGGAAGTTCAAACGAAACCGCATTAAAGATTACGGTTGCAAGCATAAAATAACCTTACGCTTCTCAAGAAGCGCCTTAAGATAGGGGTGAAATTTAATGAAATAAAATAGGTTTTATTATGCTGTTCTCATAAGTCTCTGCTTCAGGGGCAGAGAAATAACAGATTATCAAAACATATTCAGTTGTGAAACAGGAAAATAGTCCGTACGATTTTTATATATGGAAAAAACGTACTACCATGCGCATGAATCGGCTTATCAACAAATAAAATCCAACGGTTACGTAGGCTGGGGTAACGCCAAATCGCTTAATGATTTAGGCGATGCTGTCACAAAGCAGTATCTGGTTGATACAGTCCAGCGTTTTTTTCCTGAAGCTGTGGGCAAAAAAGCCCTGGATCTTGGCTGTGGTACCGGGACGACCGCATTTATGCTGGCGCGTATGGGTATGGATGTGACCGGCGTCGATATCTCGGAGACGGCTCTCGAGATGGGCCGAGACTTAGCTATGCAGCAAAATTTGAAGATTCAGTTTACCAAAGCCGATGTGTTGCAGCTTGAAAAGCTTAAGCAAAAATTTGATCTGATCTACGATAGCCATTGCCTGCACTGTATTGTTTTTGAAGACGACCGCCAAAAAGTTTTAACAGGCGCAAAAAACGCCTTAACTCCGGGTGGTGTGTTTATCTTGGATACGATGGTGGTGCCGAACGAGCCACATAATCTGGTGCAGAGTTTTGAACCATTACGTTTTGATGAAGACTATATTCTTTGGCACAAAACCAAAGCCGCTGATTACAAAGGAACCATTGAGTTAAACGGTCAGGCCTGGTGTGCCCAGCGCCGTATTTATCCGTCACACGTGGTGATGGGTGAAGTGGCCAAAGCCGGTTTTGTGGTGATCTCTGACAGGCTTGATGCACAGCCTGGTCAGCCCTCGATGTTACGTCTGGTTCTGCGGTAAATTATCTTAATGCCGCATTTCTGTTGCGGTGTATTCGGTTCGTGAAGCCATACCTAAAAATCTTACCAGGGCCTTATTGACTTCTTCAGCGTGGCTGGCAAGTAAACCGTGCGGGCCGCCTTCGATTTCAAGGTACTGGCAGCCGGGTAATATTTCTTTAAGACGGGCACCACACACTTTAAGTGGCGTGATTTTATCGGCGCTACCGTGGATGACTAAACTCGGTACAGTTATTTTTTTGATATCTTCGCGAAAATCTTCTAACCATGAATCAATACACTCTACCGTGGCCAAGCTTGAAGCTTGCATGGCCAGGTTCCAGCTGAATCTGATCATCTCATCACTGACGGCTTTTCGGCCGGCGATGGCGTGGCTGTAAAAATCTTTTAAAAAGCCGGCGATAAAGGCTGGGCGATCTTCGATACACCGTCTGATCATTTCGTCAAAAACCGAACGATCGACACCTTCGGGATTGTTTTCGGCTTTTAACAGAGCCGGTAAAATGCCGGCGATAAAGACCGCTTTTTCGATTCGTTCAGTGCCGTAGTTAGCGATGTATCTGGCCACTTCGCCGGTGCCCATGGAAAATCCGACGAGTGTGATATCTTTTAAATTTAATTTTATAATAACCTGATGCAGATCTGCGGCAAAGGTGTCGTAGTCATATCCTTTTTCGGGTTTGCTTGATTCGCCGAAGCCTCTGCGGGTGTAAGCGATCACACGATAGCCACTAGAGAGTAAAACCGGAATCTGGGCTTCCCAAGATTGTTCGTTCAGCGGCCAGCCGTGCAATAATATGACTGGTTTTCCCGAGCCGTAATCTTGGTAATGTAAATCGATGCTTCCTGAATTGTCTTTACCGACTTCAATGTAATGCATAAAGCTCTCCTGCGCTTAAAAATTCAGAAGAGCTGCAAATATTATTCTTGAATAATCGGGGAGAGATGCCCCTAGCGGGCTAAGTACTCTTCCAACTTATCAAACGAGCCTGTCCAGCCCTGAGTCATGCCGCCACGTTCTTTGATAAAGGCCTGAAGTTCTTCTGGAGTGAATTTGCCTTCAATTTCCCACTGAATAGTTACACGTGTTTGATTTTCACCTTCAGAAGTAAACATCACAGTAGTTAACATAGACTCGGGCCAAATCGGTGCGCCCGGATGGCGAGAGATGTTTTCTTTTTCATCAGCAAATTGTTGTGAATACACAAGCTTAGTCGGGGAGATTTCTTTGTACTGAACAGTGCCGTACATAGTAAAACCCTGATCGTTAAACATTTTATAGAACGATTTGCCTCCGGGTTTAACTTCAGCGCGGATAAACTGCATATCAAAACCGGCCGGTGCTAACCATTTTGAAAAGTGCTCAGGCTCGGTCCAGACCTTAAACATCGTGTGGATATCTGTGTTGAAAGATCTGTTAATCACAAAGATTTCTTTTTTCGTTTGTTCTTTTTCTAAATATTCAGCGAAACGATCCCAGGTTGAGTTTCCGCCAGCGGCTTTAATGAATTTTGCAGTTTCTTTAGCAGCTTCTTCGGTGGCAAGAGCCATCGTCATTTCGAATTGAGTTTTGTTTTTGCCTAATTCTTTAAATTCAGCCGTGACACGAAATAAGGGAGGAGTGGTTTCCGTTGCGCCGTGATCATAGACTAACCGAGAGTATTTTTCGACCTCATGATAAGTAGCAATGTTTGGCCAGTCTTTTCCATCCGGCCCATGCATGGTGTAGACCCATTGTCCGCCAGGTTTTAAATCTTTTGATTTTGTCGTAAGCGTAAAACCACGTGGTCCCCACCAATGTGCCGCCTGATTTGGATCAGTGAAAGCATCCCACACCATTTTTAATGGAGCGTCGTAAACACGTGTTAAGTATAACTCATTGGGTTTATTTTTTGCGGCCATGGTTTTTTCCCTTCGCGATTTTTTTCTTTTTCGATTGTTTTTCTTTAGCGGTAACAGTTTTTAAATATTCACCTAAACGGTCTAAACTTTCTTCCCAGTAGATGCGGTATTGTTCGATCCAGTCGGTGGCATCTTTAAGTGGGGCGCCGTTGATCTTGCACGGGCGCCACTGCGCATCTTTGGACTTTGTCACCAGGCCGGCATTTTCCAAAACCTTCAAATGTTTGGTGATGGCCGGCAGACTCATCTCTTTTAAAAATGGTTTGGCTAAATCAGAAACATTAGTTTCACCTTGCGATAAACGCGCCAACATCGCCCGACGGGTCGGGTCAGATAGAGCATGAAATGTCTGCGACAGATGATCTTGCAACATATATTAAACCTTTTGGTTAATTAACCATTTAGTTAAATATCGGCTACTCGAGTGCCAAAGTCAATAGCAGTCGCGCCTACAATTGCAAGTACTTGAAATGTATAGATTATTTTGTCTTAAAACGAATACCTAAAGGTTAAGGCCATGCCATCGCCAGTGGGAATGGCCGTCATTTCGGTGTTGGTTTTTTTATTTTGGTAGCGCTGAGAAATACTGATGCCGTAACTTGCACCGATGGCGGCCCCTGCCACGACATCATGTACATAGTGGCGGTTATCATTCATGCGGCTGTAAGCAACAGCTGTGGCCAGAACGTAGGCCGGGATCCCCCAGGTTGAGCCATGTAATTCGTTAACCGTGGCGGCAAATGCAAATGCACGGGTTGAATGCCCTGAAGGGAAAGAAGTTTTATCGCCGGCATCATGTGGACGCGGTTCGCGCACGATGGGCTTGAGAGTCTCAGTCAGTAAACTTGAATATAACGTTGATTTAAGCATCACGACAGCAAACTCGTGGGCCTCGGGTGAATCGGCGAAATACGAGTAAGCTTCCATACCAAAATAATAAAGGGCGTTAGGTACTAACTGCCCTGAGATATCGCCATACTTGCTGTAACCACCCATCGGCTTTTTTCTGACCGTGTCTTCCTGCAGCGGATCGACCGTAAATTCGCGTGTTAACAGCAGACCGCCGGTAATGGCAAAACCGCCAAATAAAACTTTTTGCCCGGTGGGATTTACAAACGGTGAGATAAAATCGTTACCGACGTTTTGCCAAAATGAATCCTCTTTGCTGAGTTTGCTTTCGGTGTCTGCCAAACAAAGTTGAGGCAGAAGTAAAAATAGTAAAAAAATATGACGCATGAAGAACTAGTGTAGCAGTTAGCACGTAAAAATTATGATCTAGAAAAAGTACAGTCCGTGAAGTAATACTAATTTGTAAATTAAAACTGATATTGAAAATAGATGGCTAAACCATCAGAAGTTGGAATCGGCATCCAGCTTGGTTGCCACACATCTTTTTTGTGTTTTATATAGCTGGCGCGCGCCCAGAACACACCCAGAGTAATGCCGGCGGTGATATCACTAATCCAATGCGCGTTTTCAGCGATGCGCGACATGGAAATTCCGGTGGCGACAGCGTAAGCCGGCACACCAACCTTCCACCCGTAGGCGTACAGCAATGAGCCCGCCGAGGCAAAGGCCGATGAAGCATGCCCTGACGGGTATGACGACGGAAACGGTAAATAATCCCCGCGGTCATCGGGGCGGTTGCGCTGAAAAATATATGACAAGGTCACATGAGTTAAGGATGTGAAAGCTAAGGCCCGTGCATGCATTAAGCCGTTTTCCGCATCCCAGAACAATTGGCCAACGGCAATGCCTACACCCAAAAATCCGCTGCCGATTTTGGCAAAATCGGACGACGTTTTTCGGTCCATCAACAGATAGTGACCGCGCTGATTGTGTTGCATGACATCGTGATCGTAGTGGTGGGCCACGACGGTTGTCAGTGCGCCGACCCCTAAAATGGTGTACCCGGAAGAATCAAGACCGAGCTTAAGTGTGGGCTTAAACTGATCTTCCCACAGCCACGGTAAAAACGGCTTACCTTGGGTAGGATCTTCAAAAGAAAAACTTTTACCGCTGAAAATAAGCAGCGCAAAAAAAACAAAGCGGCTTAACACCACAGTTTTAGTGGCGCGCAGTTTGTTAATAAGATGATAAGCCAACCACGCTAAGATTGAACCTAGCAGTGCACCGGCAATAACATCACTTGGGTAATGCACACCACAGTAAATCCGTGAATACGCAGTAAGGCCCGCCAAAGTAAAAAACAGCCAGCGTAATCTGGGAAAATAAAAACCCAAGAACACGGCGATAAAAAAACCATCAGCGGCATGGCCTGAAGGAAACGACAACCCGCCTTGCGGATCACCGCGAAGAATCACGGTAAACGGCAGTTCCGCATTAAACGGACGCGGGCGGTTAAACGCCGGTTTTATTGCACGCACCAAATGATCTAAGCCGGTCGTAAAGACCACCGCAGCCAGCACCAAGAACACGCCTCTTAACCGCACTTGCCAATAGACATAAGCCAATAGTAACGGCGCAATGACATATAAAAATATTTTAAGTTTATGAAAGTTGGTCCACACCGGTAAAAAGGCATCAAACCACGCATTACTTAAAGTGGTATTGATTAAATAAAATAGTGAGTAATCAAACTCTAAAAATTTCTCAAGCATACTAAAATAATAAAATCCCCACTGTGGCCTGCAGGCTGTAAATAGTTGAATTATCTTTTACGGCCTGGCTGTTGATGGCGACCGGCGTCTCGCCGTCGACCATCACATCGTCCCGGTGTTTAATCCACTGGGCCGTGCCGTTTAATTCGGTGAACCACACTTTGCCTTTATTGGTGCGGTAGATTCGCCCAAAACCAAGGCCGGCGGCTGGCCCGTCCATGTGCAGGCGGGCCGTGTCTTTACTGAAAGTGGGTTCGGTTTGTCCGAGTTCAATGACCAAAACACCGGCGCCACCGAAGGCACGAAAGTAGTAATCTTCTAAGCGGTAGCGAAGCCCGAGCGTGAGCAGTGTATCCCAGATTAAATCTGAATTTAGGCGGTTAAATTTAACACTGGCACTGGATTCAATGGCCCAGTCATGGCTGAAAAACCAACCGACATCGGTTTTAAAATTTACACCCAAACCTAAATCGTCACGGCGTGAGTTGGATTGGTAGTTCGACGAATTTATGCCGAAGCCGGCAAAAATATGCAAACCTTCACTCCAATCATCGGTTAAAAATTCTTCGCCGGTTTCAAGCAGCTGCGCCTTGAGATGCAGCGGCAGAATAAAAATTAAAAGTAAAATTAACTTTTTCATTCAAACTCCCAGCCGATTTGTAAAGCGATGTAGTCCGAATGATATTCGACACTGCCGATGATTTCTGAAGTCGGCGGCAGTAGGGTAAACGGATTTAAAATATAACCGGTTAAATGTCCGAGCCAGGTTTCGCTATTGTGCAAAGCTTGTGATAATTTTTCTACGCCAACGCCTAAGACCGTACCGTAAACGGGTGTTTGGTACAAATCCTGATAGCTCGGACGTTCAGTGACGGTTTCAATGGTAAATTCAAAAGCAAAAGAAGAGATGGCCGACCAGATAAAGGCATTTTGTTCAGAGTAATCGCGTGAACGGTAGAATAAATAATAATACTGACCGGCCAGCGTGTGGCGGTAGAGATTATACTCGAAACTGTCGCGGTCGTAGTGTGGGTTACGCGGGTAATTTAGCCAGTTTCCAAATTCGCCGTATTTTTCGATTTCTTTTTTCTGAACCACCAAATAATACGTCCACTGCGCAGCGTAGACCATTAAGAAATTAGCGGTTTTTTCTTTCGTTGTGACATGCACCGGTAAATTCAATGAGTCATTCTGGGCATGCGCCAGGGCACAAAAGCAGGTGATCAGAATATAGAGGTATAAGCTTCTTCCCATATAGCCATCTGTTAGAACTTTGATCATGGTGCAATTAAACGGCCCAAATTTCTGCGATGGTCAAAAAAACTCTGAAGATGGTCTGAATTTCGCAGCTGCAGCTCTTTAGAAAGTGAGTTCTTTGGCGCGAGGTGACATTAGCAAGCCAAACCAAATCCTAATCAAAGGTCTAGGTTATGGGTCACCAAAGTTTTTCTAATTTCGTTTGCTGCGAAAAACTTGCTAGCGTCTAGACAACAGCTAAGTTCCACGGAAGGAATGTAAATGTTGAAAAACATTACCAGCGTTTTTTTAATATTGTTTTCAAGTCATCTGGTCTACGGCTGGGGAGCTAAAGGTCATCAGATCGTGGCTTACGTTGGCGCAAATCTCACCACGGACGGCGCACCTTTCTGGCAGGCCAATCTTGAACCACTCCGCAAATTAACGACTGTTCCCGACCGTGTATGGAAAGCACCCGCGACTAAAAATGAAGAAGCTAATACGCATTGGTTTCAGGTCGACGCCTACTACGAACCACAAGATTACAATCAGATCATCCGCTTTCCGAGCAGTTACTCAGACGCTGTCACCAAATATGGCCAGAACATGATCGCTATTAACGGCGTTGCCCCGTGGCGTATCCGTCAGTTGTATCAACTGGCTTTTTTAAGCTTTATCAATAATGACATGAAAAAAGCCCTCGAGTATGTCGGTGTCATGACCCATTACATCGGCGATCTGTCGCAGCCTTTACACGTCAGTGAAAATTACGATGGACAGCACACCGGCAACAAAGGAATTCATGCATATTTTGAAGCCAGTATAATTAAAGATGAAATAAAAATCCGTGCTGATGTGGAAAAACGTGCAAAAAACCTGTTGCGTGACCCGAATTTTTTAAGTCAGTTTAACGGTAACCTGATGGATGCCATTTTGCTTGAGATCGAACGCTCGGTCGAAAAACGTGATCAGGTCTTACAAAATGATGATAAATACGGTCGTAATAAAAACGGGGCAGCGATTCAGTTAGAACTAGCCAAAGAACGTATGGCCGATGCCGCAGCAACGACGGCGCTGATCTTAAATCAGCTATGGCGTGAGACCGGATTAATCGCAAATGCCACGCCGATGACGGTGCAGGATCCGAAATGGGTCAGACCTGATTTTAATAATCTTCCCGAAGAGCGCATGACGCCGCTACAAAAAAGATTTTTAACTGACGAAGAAGACTGCGCGTTGTAAGTTTGCTAATGATCGAGAGTGCTCTCAGGCAATGGCAGCGGTTGCGACTGCAGGCGTGGTTTTCCGTACTGAGTCCATAATTTCATTAAGCTGGCTTCGTTTAAAGTCTCGGTTTCCCGCAGGATTTTGACTGCCTCAAGAATAAAGGCCTTATTGCGGATTAAACAGTCTTTTGCGCGGGTAAAACTCTTGTCTAATATACTGCGCACTTCCTGATCGACTTCTGAAGCCGTGCGGTCACTGAGTTTACCGCTACCTTCAAACTGTCCCTGCAAAAAAACAGCGCGTTTATTTTCAAGAGCGACCATACCGATTTTCTGACTCATACCGAATTGTGTAACCATGGACCGAGCCAGGTCTGTGGCTTTGGCTAAGTCATCACTGGCGCCAGTCGAAACTTTTTCACAGAAAATTTCTTCGGCACAGCGGCCACCCAGAAGAACCGCGATTTTATCCAGCAGTTCATCTTCATCTAACACGTAGCGATCTTCGGTCGGGCGCTGAATCGTGTAGCCGAGTGCGCCCATACCGCGCGGGATGATACTGACTTTATGAACTTTTTCAGTCGTGCTTAAGGCGAGACCAACGGTGGCATGCCCCATTTCGTGATAAGCGATGCGTGCTTTTTCTTTTTCGCTCATCACTTTGCTTTTTTTCTCTAAGCCAGCGACCAGGCGCTCGATGGCCAGGGTAAAATCATCTTCGCTGACGTGTTCAGCGTTGCGACGAGTGGCCACGATGGCCGCCTCATTCACAAGATTGGCAAGATCAGCGCCGGAAAATCCTGAAGTGAGTGAAGCGATATGATTTAAATCAACTTTCGGGTCAAGCGTGATCCGTTTTACATGCACGTTTAAAATCTGTAAGCGCCCATGCTGATCAGGCGGGCTCAGCAAGATCTGGCGGTCAAAACGCCCGGCCCGCAGCAGCGCCGGATCTAAAATTTCGGGGCGGTTAGTAGCTGCAAGCATAATCACACCTTCTGAGCTGTCAAAACCATCCATCTCTGCCAACAGCTGATTCAGCGTTTGTTCTTTTTCATCATTACCGCCGCTGCCGATGACACCGAGAGCCCGTGATTTTCCGAGGGCATCGATTTCATCAATAAATAACAAACATGGGGCCTGGTTACGGGCCTGTTCAAATAAATCCCTGACCCGCGCGGCGCCGAGACCAACAAACATTTCAACAAACTCTGAACCGTTAATCGAAAAAAATGTAACTTTAGCTTCGCCGGCGACAGCTCTGGCCATTAAAGTTTTTCCTGTGCCGGGCGGCCCGACGAGCAGTACACCTTTCGGGGCGCGGCCGCCTAAGCGGGTGTAGCGCTGCGGGTCCTGTAGAAAGTTAACGACTTCGGCCAGTTCTTCTTTGGCTTCGTCGACACCAGCCACATCGGCAAAGGTGGTTTTAACGCCTTTTTCCATGTAGATCTTCGCGCGTGATTTTGTCAGTGAAAGTATGCCGCCGGCCCCGCGGGTCATGCCCTTGGCGGCCAGGCTAAAGAGAAAATAGATAAATAAAATCGGAATCAGCCAGGCAAAGGCGACCCGCCAGAAGGGGTCTTTGAATTCGCTGCGAAAAGTAATATTTTTATCATGCAGTTTCTGCACTAAGCTTTCGTCAGGAACGATATTAGTCGAAAAAAATTTGGTGTTTTTAGGGTCAGCATTGGCAGCGGTGGCTTTGATTTCGCCGCTGACCGAACTTTCGCTGATCACCACATTGTTGATCTGGTTTTTATCCAGCAGCTGCAGAAATTCGCTGTAAGGAATAGTTTCGGCCCGGCTGCGAAAGATGATGTTATTAAAGATAATAACGCCCATTAAAACCAGAAACATGATGCCGAAGTTCATTTTATTATCGCCAGGTTTAAATGGTTTTGTTTGATCATCTTGCATGCCACGTCATTAAGGTTCAATTTTTATTCCATGCGCAGCTGCTCATTAGCGGCAAAGACTGTGGTAACTTGGGGCATATTGTATTACCATGAGCTAAAATGTCTTCGGTTAATAAATATCCTACCTTTAATTATTCGCAGCCGGCTGATTACCACTTCAGTCATGATTCTGTTTTTCTCGCACGCGCAGTCTTTGAACGGCACGGCGAACAGCTGACCCAGGGCGATGTGCAGATTCTGGATCTGTGTGCCGGCTGTGGCATTGTCGGTATGGATCTGGTTTTTCACCAACTGAAGGAAAAATCATTTTCCGGACAGGTCGATTTTTTAGAAGTGCAGGAGATTTATCACGGTCATTTTGTCCAGAACCAAGAAATCATGCAGGGTTATTTTCCAGAGCAGGCTCTTAAATTTAACTGGCTTCAGAAAAATTACGCAACCAGCATAGACAGCAAAAAATATGATTTAATTGTTTCTAACCCGCCGTATTTTGTGGTCGGCACCGGTAAGTTATCACCGAATGACTTTAAGAACCGCTGCCGCTTTTTTGTGGATTCTGACTGGCAGACGTTGGTCCGCTTTATGCAAAGTTCATTAAAACCAAAAGGCCAGGCTTATTTCCTGGTGCGGGAAGAGCTTAAGTCAGTTATCGAACAGCAATTTTCAGACAGCGTCACTTTTCCGTTTCAGGTACGTGGCACATGGGTGGGAAATATTTCATGAAAACCGCAGTCGTTATTGGTGCTACCGGTCTTGTCGGAACCGAACTGGTGCAGGCTTTATCATTTAACCAGAATTACAATAAAATATTTACTATCGTCCGCCGGCATATTGAATTTGCAGACAAAAAAATTGAACCGGTCGTTGTAAATTTTGACCTGCTTGAGCAGCAGGTGTTTCCGGATGGTGCAGACTATTTTTGTGCTCTGGGAACCACCATCAAGCAAGCCGGATCCGAGGCGGCATTTCGCAAAGTCGATCATGACTATGTGGTGAGTTTTGCCAAGATCGCAAAAAAATGTAACGCCAATTCATTTCACATGGTTTCAGCCTTAGGTGCTGCGCTAACCTCGGCTAATTTTTATTCGCGTGTTAAAGGTGAGGCCGAACAAGATGTGAGCGCATTGGGTTTAAAAAAGTTACGCATTTACCAGCCCAGCTTATTGATCGGCCCACGCGACAAACTGGGGCAGCAGCGCCGTTTTGGCGAAGAGCTAGCTACGGTTGTTTATAAAAATGCCAGATTTTTATTTTCTGGCTTCATGAAAAAATATGAGCCGGTTCAGGCCGAAAATGTCGCTTTGGCGATGGTTAAAAATGCGCTGGCCGACACTGATCACGAGAAAATGATTATTTCAAACAGAGACATGCACTAAATAATCACGGGCGGGTCATCAGAGATCTCAGAAGACTATCTAGTGTCGCTGCGACAGTACGATAAGTAACCCGATCAAAGACGAGATAAACATCACGGCAGCGGTAGGCAGACTGCCGCTGACATTGAGCATGCCGACGCCGGCACTGGCTACTGAACCCACACCTAATTGCAAAAATCCTAAGAGGGCTGATGCTGCACCCGCATTTTTTTCAAACGGCTCAAGAGCTAGGGCTGCGGCATTCGGGTAAGTAATGCCGGCACATAACAATAGAAAAAATAAAATAACCACGGTCGGAACCAGCGTTAACCAGTTGTTGTAAACGCCGGTCAGAAAAATAGCGCCCATCATGACCTGAAAGAACAGGGCCACTTTAAAAATCTGCGGGCTTTTAAATTTTCTGGTAAATAATAAGTTTAACTGTCCGCCACCGATCATGCCGACGGCGAGGATTGCAAAAATGATTCCGTAGGCTTTGGCACTGACTTTAAAACCTTCCATAAACATGGCCGGCGAACCCGCGATATACACAAATAATCCAGCGAATGAAAACGAGCCGGCAAAAGTAAAAATTGAAAACTGGCGCACCTTTAAAATTTCTTTATAGCCCAATAAGATAGATTTTAAATTGAGCGAAGTGCTGCCGTCGGGTTGGTACTTATTCGGCAGCATAAAATACACCAGGGCAAAATTAAGTAACCCAAGCCCGGCCAAGGTAGCAAAGATCGTACGCCAACCAACAGCTTCTACCATATAGCCGCCGATGGTCGGTGCCAGTAGCGGTGATACGCTTAAGACGAGCATCAACATCGAAAAAACTTTAGCACTGTCTTCAACCGGAAAAAAATCCCGTACCATGGCCAGAGCACCGACCGAAGCGACACAGCCGCCGATGGCCTGTAAAAAGCGAAGTGCTAAAAACCATTCAATCGAGTTGCAGTTAGCCAGGGCGATCGACGAAAAAATATAAATGCCTAAGCCGGTGTATAACGGTTTTTTGCGGCCAAAATGGTCTAACAGCGGACCGTAGATAATCTGGCCTAAGGCAAAACCGATAAAGTAGGTCGAAATCGAAAATGAAACCTGCGCAGTGGTTGTCTGTAAATCCTTGGCGATCTGAGTGAAGGCGGGAAGATACATATCTATCGAAAAAGGCGTTAAGGCCTCAAGGGAACCTAAAATTAAGATTAACAGCGCGTAGAGTTTTTTATCTTGCATGCGCGCATAATTACACACTTTGCCTACTATTTACCAGTGTGTTTATTCATGCTTATATTATTTATTAAACAAGAACATATATCAAATGAGGCATGCATGTTAACCTGGGAAAAATTATTCGAAGCAAAGATTGCAACAGTAGCCTCAAGTGAGGATCCGGCGCACGATTTAAATCACTTTAAGCGGGTTGTGAGTATGGCTAAACGCTTGTGTCAGAGTGAGCAGGGTAAAATGGAAGTCGTGGTGCCGGCCGCCTGGTTGCATGATCTGGTGATTGTGCCAAAAAACTCGCCGTTACGAAGTCAGGCCTCAAAGATGTCGGCCGAAAAAGCGATCGAGTTTTTACGAGAAATAAATTATCCCGCTGAATTTCATCATGATATTGCGCACGCAATCGAAGGACACAGTTTCAGTGCCAATATCGCCGTAAATACACTGGAAGCCCAGATCGTGCAGGATGCAGACCGTCTGGATGGACTTGGGGCGATCGGTATTGCACGCTGCTTTGCCACCGCTGGGTTAATGAAGCGTGCATTCTACCAAGGTGAGGATCCGTTTTGTGACAACAGACCCCCGGATGATCAGCATTATACGCTAGATCATTTTTACAAAAAACTTTTCAAAACTGCTGAAACCCTAAAAACCAAATCAGGGCAAATTGAAGGGGTGGCGCGTATTCAGTTTATGCAAGAGTATTTGCAGGTTTTAAAAACAGAAATTAGCTGACATTATTACCAACTCAGACGACCATTATGCTTATGAAATATTTTTTACTGATAACTTTAATTGCATCGACAGCCTTTGCCACGCAGACGCTGTCACCTAAACATCTGCCGGCGCAGACACAACAAAGTAAACCGATGCCGTTGCAGGCGTCAGAAAAATCCCGCTTTATCTACCGTGAATTTTTGGCTAACCGCGAAGATTCGTTTTTAATTCAGGCCATTAAATGTAATCCCGACGCCAAAAGCGAACTCTGGGTCGAACAATTTAGGACCAATCAAAAGGTTGTGGGCGGTGAAGTTCATACCTTGCATATATACGCGCGCGCCGGTGATTGTAAGCAATCCAAAGCTAGCAGCGTATGGTTTGAAACCATTAAAATTCCTAAATCAGATAAAATGACTCATGTTTATATAACCATCTTATCAGACAATATTACGGTGCTCTAATGTCAGTCGAATCTACGCATTTAACAGGTAAATTATCTTTCGCGGTAAAATCACACGAATTTACCGTTAACGTCGATGTGGTCGAAAAACTGGGCGGTGAAAACACAGCTCCTGACCCGCATCAATACATGGAAATCGCTCTGGCAAGTTGTACATCGATGACCGTGATGATGTACGCCAAAAGAAAAGGTATTCCATTAGAAGATATCAGCGTCAGTATTCATATCACCGCCGAAGGTGAAGTAAATGCGATCTCGCGCGGGGTGAAATTGATCGGGGCAAATCTTACACCGGAACAAAAAGACAATTTAATGAAGATCGCCGATAAGTGCCCGATTCATAAATTTTTGTCGCGTGGGGCACAGATCACGACAACTCTGAAAGAAGCCTAACATGTTAGATCACGATATTTTAATCAGCGGAAAGAAAAAAGATCTGGGCGGATTTATCGTGAGCCGCACTTTACCTAATATCAAACGCCGTAATGTCGGGCCTTTTGTGTTTTTAGATCATATGGGTCCTTTGCAGGTCGACCACGAACATTTAATGAGTGTGCGCCCGCACCCGCATATCGGCCTTTCGACAGTGACTTATTTATTTTCCGGCCGTGGTTTGCACCGCGATAGCCTGGGTTCAAAACAGGTCATTGAACCTGGAGATCTGAACTGGATGACCGCTGGGCGCGGCATTGTTCACTCTGAGCGAACCCCGGTTGAGGATTTATCCGCTCACCCTAAAAAAACCATGCACGGTATTCAGATCTGGGTGGCTTTGCCGGTTGAAGAAGAAGAGTGCGAGCCGAACTTTACCCATTACCCGAAAGAGACCTTGCCGGTTTTTACGCTGGCTGAAAATTTTTCGGGAAAACTTTTGATCGGCAATTATAAAAATACAACTTCGCCGGTAAAATGTTATTCGCAGACTTTTTTTGCCGATATCACTGTGGAAAACGATGTTGATAGTGTGCTAAACATTCCGGAAGAAGAGATCGGCGTGTTTTTATTAAACGGTAAAGCGACGGTCAATAACCAGGAATTATCCACAGATGATTTATTGCTGGTTGCAAACCCCAGCGAAATTAAAATTCAGGCCACGCAAAATACACGCCTGATTTTTATCGGCGGCAAAGCGTTTGCTGAGCCCAGATATATCTGGTGGAATTTTGTTTCGTCACGCAGAGAACGTATCAGAGAAGCAGCCGAGCAGTGGAAAAAACAACTCCTCGGACAAGTGGCCGAGGAGTCTGATTATATTCCGTTACCGGAAGACCCGCTGCCATAGCGGCAACGGGCTATTTACATCGGGTTGGTTAAGCGGCCCATTTTACCGCTGTTAAAATCATCGAACGCCTGACGAATTTCTTTTTCAGTGTTCATCACAAACGGACCATAACCAACAATCGGCTCATTTAACGGTTCACCGCCCAAGAACATCATTTTCGTGTCTTCTAAGGCTTCGATGGTAAATTCGCTGCCGGCAGTTTCCATTAACGCAAGCTCGGCTGCGCCGATAACTTTATCGTCATTTAATTTAATACTGCCGCTTAACACAAATACCGATGCGGTATGGCCGGCAGGAACGGTAAAAGTATTCTTGCTGCCTTTATTTAGACGCAGGTCCCACATATTAATCGGCGAGTGAGTCAGTGCCGGACCGTGAGCCGTTAAATAATCACCGGCAATCACGCGAACTTTGCCGCCGTTAATATCAACTGCGGGAATTTGCGCGTCTTTAATACCTTGGTAACGGGGTTTATTCATTTTATCTTTAGCCGGTAAATTCACCCACAGCTGTACCATCTCAAAGAGGCCGCCGCTTTTAGAAAAATCTTCACCGTGCTTTTCTTCGTGCACCAGCCCTGAAGCCGCAGTCATCCATTGCACGTCTCCGGATTGGATTACACCGCCACCGCCGGCTGAATCCCGGTGCTCAACCTGACCTGAGTAAACGACCGTAACGGTTTCAAAACCACGGTGCGGATGTTCGCCAACACCGCGGCGGTGTTCACTCGGGGCAAACTCGGCAGGACCTGCATAGTCCATTAATAAAAATGGAGACATGTATTTGGCCAGATCCTGATAGTGAAAAATAGTGCGAACCGGAAATCCGTCGCCCACCCAGTGAGGAGTGTCGCTTCGTTGGATGTGTAATATTTTTTTCATAAAAACTTCCTCTGTTGTTTGTACCTATAGTACGGCACAATAAGGGTGTTTGAATAGATGGTATAATATAAATTCATTGTTCTATCTAATAGACAATAAAAAGAAAGGATAGACTTTGACCTCTATCCTTTCTAAAACTTTGACCGCCTGTCTCTTTATAAAACTATCTGCGGATAACTTCGATATCGATACGACGATTTTGGCTACGACCATCCTCAGTAGCGTTATCAGCTACCGGTTGTGCTGCACCCATGCCGGCAACCTCGATGCGATCAGCGGATATACCCTGACCGACAAGTGATTGCTTTAAGGCTTCAGCACGATCCATAGAAAGTTTTTGGTTTGCACTGGCCACTCCCACATTATCGGTGTGACCGACAATACGAATGCGTGCAGTTGGATATTGATTTAATAAGGCCGCCAGCGCGGTCGCTGTTGCTGATCCCTCGGTGCTGATGGCTGCAGAACCAGTCGGAAAATTTAATTCACGCAGCGAGAACGCCCGCGGGGCTACGGCTGCGGGGTTTGCAAGAAACTGCGATAGCTCCCCCATGACTGATTGGTCGCTGGCGGCGAAAGTTGTGGTACCTTCGGGAGTCGGAACGGTTTGTATATTTGTCTGCGGGGCTGTGATGACGGGAGCGGTGTTTCTCCCCTGGCTCCACCAGATAATCCCGATCGCAACGGCAAGTAATAACCATGGCCAATATTTTCTTAAGGTGCTTTGGCCTTGTTTGCTGTCAGCCGTACCTGGCACATCAATTCCGGTCTGTGTGGCAAACTGTTTGGCGGCGCCTGAAAGATCCGGCATGATGCCGCTACCCTGGCCGAGAATATTGGCAAAAGCCGCTGGCGCAAGGGTTCCGCCTTTCATTTTTGAACCGATAAAAGTAAAGACAGCAGCGCTTGCTGCGCCTAAGAGTTTTGAACCCTGTGAAGAGTTCACACTTGCCGCGCTGGTGATTTTTCCAAGCAGCGAATCGGTATTGCCGCCCAGTACGCGATTTAATAAATCCTGACCCTTATTGATCTGCAGAGTTACATTCGAGGCGTCGCTGGTCACACTGGCAGGGTTGTCAAAACCACTGTCATGAATGGCGGCGGCGACATTTTGAATGCCTTCTGGGCCGCGAACTTTTTTTTGGATTTCGCTAAAAACCGCAGGGATTGCGGTCATCATTGTTGCTTTGGTTTTATCGACCGGAATGCCTAACGTTTCGCTGATTTTATTAAAAAATCCCGACGGTAGAACATGTGAAAACGAATTTAAGGCATCTGCTGTAAGTTCCATAAACTACTCCTTTTTTGAGGTAAAATGACATCCTTGTGCACTCGGGTATTTAATAAGCAAACTGGGTGCCGTAAGGCGAAAATTAGGCATTCCCAAGCGGGGCATTCTGGGGTATTACATGGCCATGGGAAAAATAGAGATTCTCAGATTAATGGCTGGTTTTAAAAAATTCCGCGATAAATATTTCGCAGGAGAGCATCCACTTTATGAACGTTTAAATTCGTTCACTGGCCCCGGACAAACACCAAAAACGTTAATTATTGGCTGCAGTGATTCACGCGTTGACCCGGCCTTAATTACCTCAGCTTCGCCAGGCGAGCTATTCATCGTGCGTAACGTGGCAAATCTTGTACCTCCTTTTGAACGGGGCGGTAAATTTCACGGGGTGAGTTCGGCGATTGAATTTGCAGTGGTAAATTTAAAAGTTGAAAATGTTATTGTGCTTGGTCACCGTCAATGTGGCGGTATCCGCGCGTTGATGTTAAATGACTTAACTGATCCAGGCGAGAGTTTCGTGAACCGCTGGGTGAGTATCGCTAAAGATGCGAAAGAGCGCGTATTGGCAGCTCATCAGGGTGAAGATGATGAAAGTCTTTGCCGTCACGGAGAACTTGAAGCGATCGTAACTTCGTTAAATAACTTACGAACATTTCCGTTTGTGAAAACAGCGATTGAAGAACGTGGCCTGTCTTTGATGGGTATATACTTTGATCTGGAATCAGGCCATCTGCTTGAATACGACGACGACGCGAACAACTTCCGCTGTGTCGAATTATAAAAAGTCTTAAGGCGAAGGACGGTGTTCTTCGCCCTGTCTTTGTGTCAGCCGCTGCCGCTCGTAATGGCCGGTAATCTGCGCAGTTTTTAAAATATGATTTTTCATAGTTTCATGAATGGTTTTAAGATCGGCCCGTGCCGGTCCCAGGTTTTCGATATCTAGCGCAAATAACGTAAATATATAGCGGTGAGCCAGATCACCTGACGGCGGTTTCGGGCCGTCGTAGCCAATGCTTCCGAACGAATTTACGCCTTGATCGATGCGAAGCGGGTCATGCAGCTCTTCTTTTTTCTCTAAACCTTCATGCAGGGCTGTTATTGATGGGTTGATATTGTAGACCACCCAATGCGTAAAGGTGGGGTCTTGCGGCGATTTTTTTGGCGAATCAATATCCTCGCACAGCAGGGCTAAACTTTTACAACCGCTCGGTACATCTGACCATTCTAGTGCCGGCGAGATATTTTCGCCATCACCTGTAAAGCGTTGAGGTATTTTGCCATAGTCATCAAATGCTGAACTGTTTAATCGCATGGGGAATCCTTTCCGTATGTTCAATTAGAGGTTTCAGCAAAAAGATTGCAAAGCTTAAGCCACCAAAGTTCTTGTCGATATGCAGTTTTGCTTAATATGATATCAATACAACAAGGAGATATCATCTATGACAGCAAAACTAAAATGTTTCATGCAGCCTTACGCTTTACCTAACTGTGCATCAACCGCGCTTTTAATAGTTCGTTTGGTGATGGGTGTAGCCATGATCTTGCACGGGTGGGGAAAAATCCAGGCCCCGTTTAACTGGATGGGACCTGATTCACCGGTTCCGGGCGTTTTACAATTCTTAGCCGCTCTTTCCGAGTTCGGCGGCGGCATCGCCCTGATCATTGGTTTATTAACTTCATTAGCGATGTTCGGTTTGGCTTGTACCATGGCGGTTGCGATTTACGTGCATGCCGGTATGAAAGGCGACCCGTTTGTTGGCGGTTATGAGTTGGCCACAGTGTATCTGGCATTATCGATTATGTTTATCTTAATCGGCCCGGGTAAGTTTTCGTTTGATAATAAAATTTTTGGCAATAAGACCTGCTAGAGAGAAACACTATGGCTAAAGCTTCAAAGTATATTGATATTTGTATTCAGCCGATTCCGAAAAAAAACTTAGCCGCTTACCGTAAGACGACTAAGTTAATCGGGCAGATTTTAATTAAACACGGGGCTTTAGCCAGCCGCGATTATGTCGGCGAAGATAAAAACGCCACTTCATTAACCGCTCCTTTTGGTAAAGCGGTAAAATTAAAGAAAAATGAAGTGGTGATTTACGCAGTTGCCGAATTCAAATCAAAAAAGCACCGCGAACAGGTTTTTACAAAAATGATGAAAGATCCAAAAATGGCAAAAATCGCTTTCATGATGGACGAAAAAAGAATGTTAATGGGCGGTTTCCAGTTACTGGTAGCGGTTTAATAAACTGCTACCAATATTTCCTGGCGATGCCAATCTTAGAAAATGAAAATCACCGTCGTCGTTAAGCCCAACAGCAAAAAAGAATCTGTCGAACTACAGGCAGATGGTTCTTATGTAGTTCGTGTTAACTCGCCGCCGGTTGAAGGCAAGGCCAACGAGCGGGTGATTGAACTGTTATCAGAACATTTCAGGCAGCCCAAGTCATTGATTGCACTGGTCAGTGGACAAAAAAGCAAAAAGAAAATTTTTGCTATCGGGACCAAATAAATGGTGATACACATACGCTCATTATGAAATACTGGGTTTTTGATTTAGACGGCACATTAGTTGATTCATTCGGTTTTTATTTTACCACCGTAGAAAAGATCATGGGTAAAACCATGACCACAGACGAACGTAAACACTGTGTAAGTTTACATGCTTCGGATTTATTTAAACATCACCTGGGCGAAGAAAAAGCCAAAGCAGCTTTACTGGAGCTTAAAAAAATCAACTTACAAGACACCTGGGATACGCAGAAATTCTCAGCGATTGATGAATTACTGTCGTATTTAAAAGAAAAAGACTGTTCGATTTCTATTTTTACCAGTCGCGATCTTAACTCAGCTAAATTTACCGTTGAGACAACCGGCCTTGCCAAATACATCGATCATTTAATCTCTGGTGATTGTGTAGCGGTAAAAAAGCCAAACCCTGAGGGATTACATCGCTTACAACAGCTTTATAACTGTACCGCTGAAGAAATGGTGATGATCGGTGATCACGAGTGCGACGTGCAGGCCGGAACTGCCGCCGGAGCTTTTTCAGTGCGGGCCAGCTGGCACCCGCACTGGGAGCATGAAGTGTGCACAATTGGGCATAAGCAGTTTCATTCAGACCACCAGTTTTTATCGTGGGTTAAAGCCACTCTCTAGATCGGGCAAAATTCCTCAGATCCCTATGGCGGCGTGATTGCACTAACTGGTGGGTCGGAGCAATCATGCCGTTAGGTTTATTTAAAATTTCTGCAGTATTCAGTCTTGCCTTTGTTTTTCTTCAGGCTTCAGCGTCGGCGCAAGCCGCAGAGCCGGTTAGAAATCATACCGATGCTAATCTTGAACAGCGGGTGAATGAACTTGAAGAGCAGCTTAAGTCGATAAACGAGTGGTACACTAATTATTACGTGCTCGGTAAAGGCCGGGTGTCACCGCTGTTGACTCAGTCGCTTTACTTAGGTGGCTATTTTGAAACAGCCGCTACGCACCTGCAGGGGCCGGATATGAAGCGGCAAACATCTGTAAATTCACACACGTTAGCGCTAAACTTAACCGCACCGTTTAATGAGCAGATGAAGTTTGTCACGCAATTGTCTTCTCGTCTTGAAGTTCCGCTGGCCAATGTTGACAATAATCCCAACCTCAATCCGCCGAAGCGCCAGTTTGCAGGTGCAAACTATTTTTCGGTACCGGCCCATGGCTATTTTGAATATGCGTTGAATGATTACTTCAACGTGCAAGTCGGGCTGGGATTTACTCCGTTTGGCATCATGTATCTTAATTATGAACCGGAATTATTCCGCTTGCGCGGTGGTTCGCAGATGCTGGCGTATGATTTCACCGATGGGTCGACTATCGGTATTGCGTCGCCTATTTGGACCGGTTTGCATATTTATGGCAGCTTTTCTGAAGCAAAAAATAGCGGGTACCATCTGTACTCTTTGACGACAATTCATGCTGTGGATTCTGTCGGTGTTGGTGCGCGGCTGTGGTACCGATTAATGGAAAACGCAACCATTGGAACATCAGTGCAGACCGGTAGCTTGCCGGTTGGTCAGTATTTGTCACACGGATTTGATATTGATCTCAGATTTGCACAATTCGGAGTTATTTCTGAATACGCGTACTCGAGAAACTCAGACGGCGTATTGGATAATGAAATATATTATATCGAACCGTATATGAATCTGACCGAGCAGTGGGTTATTTTTTTGAATACTGAATATATCGACACTCCGGCGCGAACTGATTATTTTACCGGTATACCCAATCCGGTTAAAAAGTGGCGCTGTGCGGCCGGTTTTAACTGGTTGCCGATCGCCAATGCCCGTTTTCGCGTAGTTTATCTTTTTCATGATTACATCGATGAAGCTGATTCTATTGCCGGACAAGAACGCGATTACCAAGCGATAGATTTGTCAATGGCCGTAGCCTTTTAAAGCTGGGGAAATAAGCCACCCGCGTGGATTAATGCTTCGCTTTTTTTTCTGAATTCCAAGGCAGTTACCTCTGTCGATGGCTAATTTTTTGCAGCTTTTTAATTAATTCGGAGTAATCGATGAAGACAGATCGCCATTTTATTTTTTTGGTCGAAGATAATGCTGACGATGAAGCGCTGACTTTGCGCGCTCTTAAAAAGAACAAAATCAGCAATCAGGTGGTTGTGGCCCGCGACGGAGTTGAGGCCTTGGATTTTTTATTCGCCCGCGGAAAGTTTGCTGATCGTGATATTTCTGTCCAGCCGCAAGTCATGTTGCTGGATCTGAATTTGCCTAAGATTGATGGCTTAACAGTTTTGAAGCAACTGCGGGCCAACGAAGCAACTAAGCTAATTCCAGTGGTTATTTTAACCTCATCAAAAGAAGATCAAGATTTAATTGAAGGGTACAGTCTCGGAGCAAATAGTTATGTTCGCAAGCCTGTGGATTTTAATGATTTCAGCGAAGCAGTACGCAATCTGGGTTTATACTGGTTACTTCTTAATGAAGTGCCAAAACCACCACAGACTGAACACATGGCACAGATCAATCGTGCGCCATCGGCAGAGTCTGCAACCCCAAAACACTAGCTGAAGCTTTTTTAGGAATGATGATGATTGTAAAAAACATTATTCTTATTCTTACGGCGTTGTTCAGCCTGCAACTGGCGCGGGCAAAGGCGGGGAAGGTTGTATTTATTGTTAATAGCGACAATGCAGCCGAGTCGATAACGGTTACTGAACTGCGTGACTACTATTTTAAACGCAAGCGTCGCTGGCCTGATGGTGAGAGTGTTCGCTTTATGGATCGAACGGCAGGGCCGTTGCGAGATGCTTTTTTAAAAGATTTTATCGGCAGATCTAACTCAGATATCGAATTACACTGGATCGGGCAAAAACTCTATTCCGGCGACAGCGCACCGATTAAAGAAAGCTCTGATTCGACAACCATGAACTTTGTAGGCGCACTCAAAGGAAGCATCAGTTACGTCTCAGAAGCAACCGTCTTAAAAAAGAACGTAAAGGCAATAAAAATAGAGATGCCAGGAGATTAATATTAACTCACTGACGCAGACTAAATCCATCACCAGAAGTTTAACGATTACCATTGTGGGAATTTCGTTATTACTTTTGTTCGAAGCCGGAGGAATATGGCTGGCCAGCCGCAATTCGCTACAGGCTTTATCAGAGATGAACCGCACGATACATGTGATTAATGAAGTGCGAAACCTCCGTCAGGTTATTGCCACGCGCACCCAGTTTTTAAAAGAGTTTGCCAGCGATCATAAGTTAAGTGCTGAAGAGGCGGTTATCCTAAATAAAGCTGAAGCGCAGATGCACGGCCTGTTTCAGCTCTGTCTCGAGTTAAGCCAGTGGCATAAAGATGTGCATGCCCTTATTAGTGAGGCCAAACAAAAACTTGCGGAAGAAAGAGCGCTTTCACTTGATATGCTGAGTGATCCGAACAAGAAATTTGAGCCGGTGATTGTCGATCAGCTCATTCTCGAAGCGCAGGATTCGCTGGGAAAAGTTCAGTTGGTTTTATCTGATAACTCTGAAAACGTCTTTTTGCATTTATATGAAAACCGGTTTGTGCCACTCACCGTAGCTTTGGTTCTTGCGGTGGTGTTTTTGCTGTTTGCCCTGTGGTTAGGTTCGCGCTTAAAAAAAAGAATTAACCAACCCATCATCAATTTGATCCAAAGTACACGGCAACTTTCTGAGGGCAATCTACGGGCCCGCGCTACGATTTATGATATCGATGAGTTTGGTGTTTTAGCACAGGCATTTAATGCAATGGCGGCCAATCTTGAACAGAGTACAGTTTCGCGAAGTTATATTGAAAATATTCTTGAGTCGATGCTTAACTGTGTGCTGGTCGTGGATGAAAACGGTAAAATTATGACGGTAAACCGTCTGACAGTGCAGACGTTCGGTTATTCAAAGTCTGAACTGATCGGCCTATCTGTATATGAGATTCTGCATGATGATATGCGGCTATTGAAACCGAATACCAATATTGAAACCGAAGCTTTTACCCGCAGCGGAAAAAAAATCGCAGTGCAGTTGTCGGTTGCCTCATTGCATGAGCAGGCAAAAATGCCATCAAATTTACGTGTATGTGTCATTAAAGATATTTCTGAGCGAAAGCGCTTAGAAAACGAAGTCAGAGAAAGAAACTTGGCTTTAAGTGCGGCCAATCAGGAGCTCGAAGCCTTCAGTTATTCGATTTCACATGATCTTCGCGCGCCGCTTCGGATAATCGATGGCTTCAGCCAGGCCCTGGTAGAAGATGTCGGTGATCAATTACAGGGTGATGCGAAAATTCACCTTGAGCGCATCCGTGCAGGTGTTCAGAGAATGGGCCAATTAATTGATGCCGTATTAAACCTATCGCGGCTGACCCGTACAGCGATGACGATCACAGTTGTGGATTTAACAGAAATGGCAAAAAATATAATCGCCGAACTTCGTCATCTGGAGCCACAGCGAATAGTTGAAGTAAACATCCATGAAGCGATGAAAGCTTCGGCCGATGCGCTGTTAATGAAAGTTACCCTTGAGAATTTACTTGGCAATGCCTGGAAATACAGTTCTAAAAAAGAAGTGGCTAAGATTGAGTTCGGAAAAATGTCAAAAGACGGTCATGAAGTCTACTTTGTAAGGGACAACGGTGCCGGTTTTGATATGGAGTACGCGAAAAAGCTTTTTACGCCGTTTCAAAGGTTGCACACACAAAGTGAATTTAGCGGTACTGGCATCGGACTGGCCAGTGTCAAAAGGATTATCCACCGCCATGGTGGAACGATCTGGGTTGAAAGCGAAGTCGATAAGTGCACAACTTTTTACTTTACGTTGGGGACGCCGGCTCAGGTGGTCGGCGCTTAGAATCTGTCGCACGGTATCTGGCGATACATTCGACCAAGGCGCGTTTAGTAATTGGTTTTGAAAGAAAGTCGGTAAAGCCGATATTCAGACAACGTTCTCTTTCGTCTTCAAAAGCGTGCGCTGTAAATGCGATAATCGGTTTTTTATAGCCTTTTTTGCGCAATTTGGCCGTGGCAGTATATCCATCCATAACCGGCATCTGAATATCCATAATAACAAGATCATGGTCGCCGCTTTCAGCTTTTTTCATACCTTCTTCGCCGTCTGAGGCAAGATCGACTTTGACGCCTTCCATTTCTAAAAAGTTTTGCACCAGTAGCTGGTTATCAAGCGAATCTTCGATAAGTAATACTTTAAAATCAGTTAGGATCGCTTCAGGCAGCGGCGGTTGCGGGGTTGAGTCAATAAGATCCACCGGTTCTGCCAGTAAGTTTGTAAAGCTTCTGATCGTCGGGGATTTAGCGATATCGCCGGCTTTAACTGTGGCAACAAATGTACTGCCTTCACCGGGCTTACTTGTCGCTAAAAACACATCACCGCCAAGAGCCTGCGCCAATTGTTTTGCCAGCGTAAGTCCAAGGCCGGTGCCACCAAAGCGGCGGGTCATAGAACTATCGACCTGTGTGAAAGGCTCGAAGAGATGTTTGATTTCTTCTTCAGACATGCCAATGCCGGTATCGCTTACAATAAACTGCATGACAGCATCGGTTCCAGCCAGATCTATTTTAACTTTAAGGGTGACAGAGCCGTGATTGGTAAATTTAATGGCATTTCCCAATAAGTTAAGCAGAATGTGCTGAAGTTTCGTGGAGTCGGATGTGATCATCGACGGAATCTTGTCTTCAACTTCAAATTTCAGCTCAAGCTTTTTCTCGTTGGCCAGCGGTGAGAGAATCGACTTCACCTGCGCAATCACCTGCGGAACAGAAAAACGCGTAAACTTTAATTGTAACTTACCAGCTTCAATTTTTGACAGGTCCAAGATTTCATCGATAACTTTTTTTAAGTGCTGGCTGTTACGGGTAATTTTTTTTAACCAAAGTATTCTGTCCTTCTCATCTTTGTAATTGGTCTGCAGTAATTCTGATAAACCCATGATTGCATTTAACGGCGTACGGATTTCGTGGCTCATGTTGGCTAAAAATTGTGATTTGGCATTATTAGCTGCTTCGGCATCTCGCTTTGCTTCTTCTAATTTGACTTCGTACATTTTTGCTTCGGTTATGTCAGTCATTAGACAGACATAACCGCGCACCGAGCTGTTTTCGATTTCTGGTGCCAATGTCAGATTAACGTAGCGTTTACTGGACGAATTGTTGAGCGTGCTTTCAAAACTTATATGTTCACCGCTGTTAAGTGAAGGAAGAGATTTTTTAATCTGTTCAGCAATCCGTGTTCCGAAAATACTTTCGACACTTTCGTTTTCAAGATTTTTATTAAACCACTCTGAGCTGACTTTGTTGGCAAAGGTAAACTTCAGGTCAGGGGTGATGTAAGCCAGAGTGGCCGGTAAGATATCAGTGATGGCTTTTAGCTGCTTTTCATTCTGGCGCAGGCGTTCTTCGGCAACGAATTTTTGCTGTTGCGATTGCATCAGATCAAGAGCGATTTTAATGGCTGATGGCAAGCGCACGATCTTGTCTTTGATCACATAATCAACGGCGCCTTTTTTCAGACACTCAACAGCCATTTCATCCGAAAGGGTACCAGTGACGATAATAAGCGGGATGGCCAGTTTTTTTTCGTTCAGAATGTCCAGGGCCGCCAATGCGCCAAACTGCGGAATTGAATAGTCACACAAAATGATCGTGGGTTTAAAGTTTTCAAGAGCATCAAGAAACGCAATACGAGTATCAATGGCGATCGAGGTGTAATTTAAATCAGACTTACTTAAGGCCCGCTGGACCAGCAGTTGGTCTAGCTGGTTGTCTTCTACAATCAGAATTTTAAGGCTTTTGTCGCGAACCTCGTCCATATTCTATTTTTATCACGCGTGCGAATAAAGAAATATACATTTATGTTTTAACAAAATGCTCGCGGAAATTTTGGACGGTGTTGCATAAATTTTTCGAGATAAAAAGCAAATCTGACACTTTTTACTTGCTGAAAAAAAAGTTGAACTTTACACCGCGGCTTTAGTCCTAAAACGGTACATTTTCGCTCTGAAAATGCCGATAAATGCACTGTGATAAAAACCAACGCAGACCGTAAATGGATCGTACTCATAGTGATTTTGCTGATTGCAGAAGTGCTGTGGCTATTAATGGATCTGCAGGTGATCAAAGCTCCGTTCTTTACAAAAAAACAACTGACGCCAAATACCACCGAAGCCGGCTACATTATCACCAGCAAAAAAGACTTAAAGCGTCGCGGGGCAAATAGTCTTATCTGGGAAGACACCCAACCTAAAGATACGTTGTTCTACCATGACTCCGTATTAACGCTATCGCAAAGTTCGGCCAAGCTTTATCTTAAAGATCAAACTGATCTCGAGCTTTCAGAAAATACGCTGGTTACACTCGAAGAGCCGGAAGATAAAACCAAATCAGAAATTCGCCTGCGCTTTGCACGCGGTGATCTGCGCGCCAGAAATCCTTCTTATAAAACCTCGGTTGTCGGTGATGACTGGGTGGTAAATCTTGATAAGGGATCAGATATCGTGCTTCGTAAAGATCAGGATTCGTATGAATTTGAAGTCGTTTCCGGCTCGGCAACTTTACAGACACAGAGTGGCCAGCAGAACTTAACTCAGGATAAACTCATTAAACTTAATAACGATAAACAAATCGAAGCCGTCAGCAAAAGTGAAGATTTACAATGGGCCGAGAAAAAGCCGGTGCGCATTTACACGCTTGATGATGCGGCAAATATTCCGCTACAGTGGACTGGTGATGCCCAAGAGATGGTTATCAATAAATCGGGCAGTGAGGAAAAAAACCAAGTGCTTGGTCAGGCCCGTAACACGGCTTCGGTTAAACTGGATCATGGCAGTTATAAAATTCGTCTAAAGAATAATAAGGGAATTTCTGAGGCAAAAACTGTTGAAGTGTGGAAAGCCCCGCGTATTTATTTAAAAAAGCCGCTTCCGCGCGACCGTTTAAAAACCAACGAAGCCCATGAATTTATCTGGACAACAGAAAGCGGTGTAAAAACCTACCGTGTGCAGTTTTCAGCAAAAGGTCAGCCTGCGCACCACGAGCTTGTTGATCAGAATTTTAAATCGTTAAAGTTTGATAAAGAGCAGGATCTGCAGTGGCAGGTGCAAGGCGAAGATGAAGACGGTTTTGTGATTCCGCCGTTATATCACAATGAAATCTATCTGCGTGATGAACCGCTGCAGGCCCCGAGATTAAAAACACCGGATGTCAAAAAAGAAACTTTGCCAGCTGGCGCAAGCCACCGCTACAAATGGCAATGGCTGGCCGCTGCCGTTTTTACGCCGGCACTGGCCAGACAAGAAAATTTCGAAGTTAATTTTGCCTGGGAGCCGGTTACCGGAGCGGATCAATATGTTTTAGAAGTGTCGTCAACGCCAGATTTCCGTAAGCCTGAGTTGATTAAAACGCTAAGTGCAACTTCGTATCTGTGGAAAAATGTAAAATATAAAAAATACTACTGGCGTGTGGCTTCGGGAAATGTCAAAGGCCGCATGGGTCTGTTTTCAGAGCCGATGGAACTGCAACTGGATGAAATCAAAGTGACGGCGCCGGTAGAAGCGATGGTCACTAAGCCAGTTGAAGTGGAAAAGTCAGTAATCGACGCACCAGCCGCGGCAGAGCCGGTAGCTGTGAACGAAGCAGATGTTACACGCAGTGAAACACCGGTTGAATTGGTATTGCCGCAAATTCCGTCGGGATTAGGTTTTGCTTTTGCGCCGGGGTTTAAATATGCAAAGACCTCCGGCGCCCAAGAGACGAATATAGATTTACAAGGGGCGGTATTGTTAGGTGTCCAGCTAAGCTATAAGTCGTCCTGGATTAACAAACACAATTACCACTTTAATCTGTGGACCAGCACGCAAACCTGGAAACCGCAGCCTGCCGATGATTATCCGCTGCAGGATAATCTAAAAATCCGGGAGTCGATCATTACTTTCGACCGCGGAAGCTTAAAGCAAAAAATGCGCTGGGGTGTGATTGCCCATGAAACTTTTATTCCGCAGCGTCTATCTAACGAAACTGTTGCAGTTAAATCGCAACTTGCTTTCGGGGTTCGCACCACACGTATATTCGACGTCACTGAGCACTGGCAGAATAATCTGGGAATTTCGCTATTGAGCTCAGGCCAAATGCACGAGGTGATGTTCGATGCGCAGACTAAGATATATTTTTCGCAGCCGGATAATAACTACCGTTGGCTGCTGGGCGTGGGTGGCAAGGTCGTAAATCAAAGCTTTAACGATGGCGGCGGTTTACAGAGTGATGTTATTTTCTTGCTCGGGCTCGAACAGTTTTAGGTTTTCTTAACTGCCACGCGAGCAGCAGCGGTGCTAATAATAGAGAGACAACCCAAGGTAAAGAATCGGGCGGCATATTTTTAACCAGGCCGCAGCCGCTGCTTTTAAAACTGAAGTTTTCCTGAATTCCCGGGTCATAAGTGATATTCACGTCGTCGACAAAGGTTGGATTTAAAGCATCTGAATTATTCAGACTTAAGCGGAATTTGATATAACGTTTTTTGCTGATGCCGGAGATTGCTGCGGCATTAATCCAGCCGGAGTCATCAGTAACGAAATTATCATCACTTCCGGACACCTGAATGGTGATATCTGAACTTGCAGAATCAGCAGCGATAGATTGATAACTAACAAGATTTGAGCCGGTATCAAAACTTCTACTGGTTGCCGTTTGTACCGTACCCGAGACGAAGCCGGCCAATCCATCCGATGTTATCACATTGTTGGTAATTGATCCGTTGTTAATCAAAGTTCCTACGCCAAGCCATGTCCGTCCCGGTGCGCCGAAGCCGCCCTTACCATTGGGAGCAACCTGCGACGTGCTGTTAGCGCCAAGTCCGTGACTGGCCGAGATCGTGCCGCCGGCTTGGACATCAAGAGTTGCGGGTGTGAGTATTCTGATGTTGCCACCGGCACCACCACCACCGCCGCCGCCGGAAATTCCGCTGCCGCCGTCACCGCCGGTCGCAAGAATAGATCCACCAGCTGTCACAACAACACTGCTTACGGCGTGAATGACAACAGTGCCACCACCGGCGCCGCCGCCACCGCCGCCTTCGCTGCCGGATCCTGTACCGCCGCCACCGCCGCCACTGCCATTAAAATTTATAAATTCATCATCATTAGTGCAGGCTCCGTTTGCGCCACCGAGATTTGTAATAGTGCCGTTGTATCCTGCTTCGCCCTGATTGCTGCTATCATAGTATGAACCACCGCCGCCGCCACCGGCACCGGAAACAGCGCCGCTGAAAAGTCCTCCCAGGCCGCCGGTGATTGTTCCCGTAGTTGGTAACCCGTCATTGCCGGATGCACCTGCTGCGCCACCGGCACCGCCGGAAAAACCGCCGCAGCGGCCAGTACCGCCGCTACCGCCGCTACCACCAGCGGCACTGCTGCCATTGTTACCATTACAGGTAATAACGCCGTCGATGATCACAGTCGATAAACTGTGAATGACTAAGGGGCCATTAATACTTGATAAAGTATGGCTAGCATCAAGATGAAAACGCGTAACTTTTAAGACCGGAAACTGATTGGCATCAACTGTAATGTGATTGCCAACAACGGTTCCAAACTGCGCGTAAGTACTGGGTTCGAATGCGCCATCACTGCCATCGCTGACACTGAACGTGGTATGACTGGTTCCTGTAGCGCCATAGTCATAAACAAGAGGACTGGGATGTAATCTTCCCAATTCGGTATTCCAGACCAGTGTTGAACTGTCTTTGTTCGCTGTTGAAGTAAATGATTCGTTGATCACGCGGGCATTGGCGCTAAGTGAAAAAAACAAGATGAGCCAACTTAAGCGTTTCATAAAAATCTATCCGGTCTGGGCCGAATCCTCGGTAAGTTTTAAGGCGTGAAATACCTTATCGCGTAAAATCTCAGAGCGAAACGGTTTTATAATATAACAATCAATCGCGTGACGTTTGGCACTGGTGATCTTCATGCGTTCTTGCGATTGCTGACTGGTCACCATGATAAACGGTGTTGCATAGCGGGTATTATGGGCCCGCACGGCTTTAAGCAGCGACAGGCCATCGGTACGTGGCATTTCCCAGTCCGAAATAATCAAATCAATGCGCTGGATCGTATCTAAGACGAAACGATAAGCTTCAGCACCATCACGCGCTTCGATAAAGCTACGGAAACCAAACATAGTTAAGTAGTCTTTAATGATTCCGCGGACTTCATCATCGTCATCGACGATCATGATAGTCATGCGACTAATATGAGCCTTACTCATGATCTCCCTCTTGTTTAATCGGGATCTTGATCGTTACTTCAACGCCCTTGGCAGGGTGGTTGCTTAACGAAAATTCACCCAGATGTTCAACTTCAATAATCTCTTTACAGATCGGTAAACCAAGGCCTGTGCCTTTGTTGCCTTTTGTTGTGTAAAACGGATTCATAACATACGGTAATACATCCTGCGGAATACCCGGCCCGTGATCGCGGATCTTAATTTCAACCCATGAATCCGGCTGGTTACCTTCGGGATTTGCGCATTTTGCTACCGAGATATCAATCTGGCCAGACGGCGACATCACATAAGCCGCGTTCGTAAATAAATTAATAAATACCTGTACCAGTGAATGGTGATTCGCTTCAACTTCACATTGATGATACTTAATTTTAGTGACTTTAATATTTCTTTTACTGAAGTCATGCGCCATTAAATCAAGTGCTTCATCGATACTGGCATTTAATTTAATACTTGCCAGCTCCGGAGTAACTTCGACGTTGTTCATTTTTTTAAACTTAGACAACACACTCGAAGCAGTTTCGCCGGCTTTGAGGATTGTTGTTAAAGCGGTACGCATTTGTGCAAGATCGCCTTTCATCAAAGCAATTTCAGCGTGACCCACGATATGCATCAGTAAGTTACCGAATTCGTGCGCAACACTGCGGCCAACTGCTGCAACGGTGCTGTTGCGCTCATTTTGGCGTAATAGCTGTGAGGCTTCAGACAGTTGTTCGTCCTGAAGCTTTTTTTGTTCCTTTAAATTCCAGAGCGAAACGGCATTACGGGCTTTCTGCAGAATGGCCCCGTCAGTAAACGGCTTATTCATATAATCCCAGCGGTCGGATTTGTTTGGCCCTAAAATCTGGTTGATCGAATCTACGGTACGGTCATGATAAGCTGTTACAAATACGGCGTGAATTTTCGGGTCCATTAAATGGATCTGGCGGACCAACTCGATACCGTCAATTTCACTACCCAATAAAACGTCGAAAAAACCCATCGCAAATGGTTTACCGTTTAAAATCGAAGTTTTGATGTGATGCAAAGCTTCGGTCGGATTTTTTGCCCACACCACTTCAAATTTATCTTTTTGTACGTCGTTCGGTGTGCCCGCTGGTTTATTCGGAGGTGCCGAGCGACTGGACCGGTTGATCGGGACAACAGCTGCCGGTGCCGGAGCGATAATTGATTTGATTCCCTCAGCAATCGCCGGTTCGTCTTCGACGATAAGCACGCGCCAATTGTATTCGTAATCTTTCTTGGCTTGTGGCAGTTCGACGATGTTTAGTTTTTTCGCAGCTTGACTCATGCAGCACCTTCTTTAATTTCGTTTATGTCTAATTGTTTCTTTAATTTAATTGGTAATAGAATTTTAAAAGTAGTCTCTTTAAACGGCACTGATCCGTAAAAAGCGATATCGCCACCATGTGCACGGATAAAACGGCGGCTGATCCCCAGGCCAAGACCAGTGCCTTCGTCGGCGGATTTAGTGGTAAATTGTTTTTCAAACAACATCGGCTGGTGCTCTTCTGAAATCCCGCTGCCGTTATCAGTAATAGAGATAATGATATTTTCATCTGTTAACTCAGTTGAAAGTTTTAAAATATGTTTGTGCTGTTTACCTAACATGGCGTGCAGTGAATTTCGCATCAGATTGGTAGCTGCTTGAATAAATTCATCACGATCGATTGAAACTTCGTCGTAGCCGGCGGCATAGGATTCAATCACATCAATATCCTGCTGCATAAAAAGATCAGCCATAATATTTTTACAATCCTTCACAAGCTGACGGGCAGAGTACGTTTTAATATCTGAATGTAAGCGGCTTAATTTTCTCATGCCATCGACGATTTTTCCGATGCGACGACTTTCATTGATCAAAAACTGCGTATCTGACTCGATATTCTGGGTTAATTGGGTAAAGGCCTCGTGCACTGAATCCAGGTTGTGCATATCTTCCTGCCAAAGTGTCCATGCCTGATCAACCTGAGATGGCTGCTGCCAGGCCGTTGCCAGGGCCTCAAAGCCGCCACTGTTATGGTCGTTTTTCCACGAGGTAAAAATATCTTTCATTAAATCGAGCTGCGGTTGGATCTGGTTATGCAGACGTCTTTCAACACCGCTTAAGCGGGCTAAAATTCCGGTCAGAGGGTTTAACACTTCATGCGCCGCACGGCCGGCAATTTCACCGGCAGAAGCAAGACGGGTCGTCTTTAGCAGAGCCTCCTGTGCGTCTTTAACTGCCTGATTTTGCACTTCTAATTGTAAGGTACGTTCTTTGACTTTGCGGTCTAACTCGCGGTTGATTTCTTGTAACTCATCGCGGGATTGTTTTAAATCAGAAATCATCTGGTTAAACGAACTTGCCAGCATACGGGTTTCGTCCCGGGTATCTACTTTAATCTGTGTGGATAAATCACCGGTCGAAACTTTTTCCATACCGTGCACCAGAATAGAGATCGGTTCGGTTAACGAACGTGATAATAAAAACGCAAATAACAGAGATAACGTAATAACGATCAAAGCAAACGATAATGACCGCGAAACCAGCTCAGTCACCGCAGAAAATGCATGATCTTTGGAAACTTTAGATAGAATAACGATCTGCCCCTGGTAAGTTTTTGCAAAAGCCCCAAGAAACTCTTTGCCGTCATCCTGGGTTGCAGCAACGCTGAGATTGACCTTGGCCTCTCTGGCTTTCTGAAACAGGGCATTGTTCTGTAAATTTTTCGCCTGCTTCATCCAGTCAAAATTTGAATGCAGCAGTATTTTTCCCGAGTTGTCGACGATTGAAACTTCGCTCATTTTAACGACGTTTAAAATTTTTAAAATTTTATCCGCCTGTATGTAACCGACCACGGCTAAATGATCTGTCGGAATTCCTTTTTGATCTTCGATAACCACATTACGCCCGTAGCCGATCAGCGGCGTTCCGCCTTCGATTGAAGCGTTCCAGAAATATTCGCCGTTTTTTAAAATTTCATTAAAAGGAACAGCGCGCTGGCCTAAAAGCGTCGTTGTGAAAAAATCATTCGCAAGCCCATAGGTCTCAGCATACTTTTTGTCGCTGTATGTTTTGATCGCGATACTTTGTTCCTGACGGTAAAGAGAAGCAAAAACGACCGGTGAGTTTTCGCCGAAAACCTGATCGGCATAGGTTTTAGTCGCCGGATTGGTTGAAAGGGTTGCAAACAATCTGAACTTGTCAGAGACGCCTTTAAATTCAGTTTCAATTTCAGCGGCTAAGTTAGACACCATGCTGCGATTTAAATCGAAAACTAATTCTGTCTTATCGGTTTTAAAAACTTCTACGGCAATCAATAGATACACCACGAGACAGGCCATGAGTAACGCACTCATAACACCGAGAAACTTGGTTCGTATTGAAAAAAAGCCCTTCATTATATCTCCGTAAAAGACCACTTCTTATCGGCCAAGCCGATGAATTTACTTAGGAAAAACCTAAAATTCGGTGATTTTTACGGGCTAAACTATCGTAGAGTCCTGAAGGCGCGCTCGTCACTGACCGCATTTTGCCCTCCTGGCGTAGTTGATATCGCTTTAACGCTATAAAGGGTATTCGCCGTTAAACCGGTAATTGTTAAAGTATGGTGCTGGACCAAAGTTGCATCAACCGCGCTCGTTCCGGAAACGCCGGTGGAAACCTGTTTCCACCAGCCCTGGCTGGTTGACGGAATATTTGTGGTCCATACCAATGTGATACGGTCGCGCTGTACATTCGAGATTGTAAAGTTGCTGATCGCCAAAGGCTGCTCGGTTGGCACACAGGGATTTTCGGCTTGATCCGGAAAATAATAGTTCGCATTTTCTAAAACTTTCCAGTCGCGCGCCAACAGTTCATAGAAAGGCTGTTTGGGTTCAACCGGATTTTTCGTTGAATCAAAGAATAAACTGTTGCCTTGTTTGCCGCAAAGCGGGTCAACCACAGTCTGACTTACACCATCCGGCCAAGGGCGCCACATGCTGACCAATGAAATATGATAACGCGGTCCCTGGTAATAATCGATCATCACCGGAATTTTGGTATTGTGATCCAGATAGATCGGCTCTGTAGCACAGGCCATTTTAGTCGCGTGAGTTCCGTCATTGTTGACAATCACTTTCCAGCCGCCATGACCATCCGGAATTTTGATTATCGCACCGTCGTCGGCAAGAGTAGCTAACTGGTAATAACCCGCCGGTTCATGGGCTGCCAGTTGCAGTTGCGACTCCATATGTAAGCCGAAATATTCATACAGTGTGGTGCCGCTGGCATTGGTAATCAACGATCCCGATTGCGTGTAAAAACCACGGTCAAACGGGCGGGTCGGAATAAACAAGCGGTCTAAGTAAATATTGGCTTCGGCGACATGGGCGTTATCCATAAAATCGGCTAGATTGTTATAGCGGGGCTGATCATCTGATAGAAAAAATAAGTTACCGATTAAGCCGCGGTCACGGGCCTGCGGAGAATTGGTTTTAAATGGATCACAGACTGTATGTTCTGGGCTGGCTGAAGGATTTGAAGGCGGAGTGTCGTCTGGCTCAGAGACTACCGTACTTCCACTTTCGCTTCCGGTTGTGGGTTCAGTTAAACAGCCGGAAATAAAAACCGTGGAAAGAGATAACATTAATATGACTAATACACCTGTAAACGTCCGCATGACTTAATTTTAACAAATGTGTTTATTTTGTGTTGAAAAATACCCACCTTTCTCAAGCTGATTCAGCCCACTGTTTCAGAGTAGGAAAACCAGACCTGACATTGAGGTTTTTTTGACTACAATAAGAGTTATCATGAGAAAAGTTCTTGTTTTTCAACATGTCGCCAATGAGATTCTGGGTACCTTAAATCCAGCTTTGAAACAACAGGGGCTAAATATCCGCTACGTTAACTTTGAGCGTGACCCAGATGCGACACCGTCGATTGGCAAGTACAATGGTTTGATCGTGCTCGGCGGATACATGGGGGTATACGAAGCAGACCAGTACACCCATATTAAAACCGAACTGAAACTGATTGAAGAGGCGATTAAAAAAGATGTGCCGGTGTTAGGAATCTGCTTAGGGGCCCAGTTAGTAGCGCACGTGCTTGGCTCTGACGTCCGCAAAGCTCCGGAAAAAGAAATGGGCTGGTACGATATCGAACTGACCACAGCCGGAGAAAACTCACCGCTGTTGTCCCACTTTAAAAAAACAGAAAAAATATTTCAGATGCACGGGGATACCTTTGATATCCCGAAATCCTGTGAACATCTCGCATCTTCGAAAATTTGCCCGGCTCAGGCTTTTAGTTACGGCACTAAGGTTTTCGGATTGCAGTTTCATCTTGAGGTCGATGCCGCTATGATTTCGCGCTGGTTAAATAATCCGCGAAACCAGCAGGATATTCTTGCCAGTAACGGTAAGGTCAGCGCCGAGCAAATGCAGGCCGATACGGCGCTTTATTTGCAAAATTCACTGAACCTAAGCCAGCAGACATTTAAAAAATTTATTGATCTTTTTTCTCTGAAAGAGCGCCCGATAATTCTAAAATCAAAATAAAACTAAAGGATACGGTCTTCGACGTAGTTCTTGCCGGACATCATCGCCTGAAAGCTCTGAATCGCGACGGCCTCGGCGTCGAGTTTAAGCGAATACTCAGAAAAACTCTGGCCTTCGGCAACAGGTTGCATTGACGTCACAATGATTCCCTGGTCTTTCAGTTCATGTCTTAAGCCGGTTGCAAATGTATGGACAAAAGCTTTCGCTGATTCATAGACGGTGTGGTAGGTCTCAGCATTCTTCAACGGCAGGCTGGTAGAAAAAAACAGCCTTCCGTGATGCTCTTTTTGCATCTCTTTAACGACGTGCTTCGCTAAGTGAACGACCGAAGTTACGTTGACCAGGATAGCGTTTAACTCCTCTTCCATGGGAATTTCAGCAAACGGACCGCTTGTCATTACGTGCGCGTTGAAGACCACGGTATCAATAGGGCGGTGCAGGCTTTCGATTTTCTGAATTAGCCCATCGACCCCTTTAAATGCCCCTAAGTTGGTTTGAATATGTTCAACCAATCCGCCAAAGGCGCGAAATGCTTCGGCTGCTTCAACGATGGCCGGATTATAATCGGTAACGACTAAGTCGAAATTGTTTTTTGCAAAGACTTGCGCAATTTCAAAACCAAATCCGCTGGATGCTCCGGTGATTACGGCCAGCGGACGGGATTCAGAAAGCGGGTTCATTGAGTGTTTGTGTGCCATATTTGTTCTCCTTAGTGCATTTGAATCACTACTTTAATGTATTCATTTTTTTGATCGTTAAATAGCTGGTAAGCCTGCGGTACATTTTCTAAACCGATACGGTGACTGATTACAAATGTCGGATCCAGTTCGTTATTCAGAATTTTTTGCAGTAGCGGCTGCATATATTTCTGAGTGTGTGTCTGGCCCATTTTAAAAGTCAGTCCTTTATTAAAAGCTGCACCGAACGGAATTTTGTCGAGCGAGCCACCATACGCACCGGCAATAGAAATTGTGCCGCCTTTTTTACACGCCTGAATAGCCTGGCGTAAAGCATCGGGCCGGTCAGTGGCCAGGCCGACCGCCGTTTTGGCGCGATCCAGAGTGGCTGTGATGGTGTGACCATGAGCTTCCATACCGACCGCATCTATGCAGGCATCAGGGCCGCGGCCGCCAGTTAAATAATTTAACTCTTCGAGAACACTGTCGCAGTCTTCGAAATTAATAGGGTAAGCGTTGGCTTTTTCGGCCATCGCTAATCGCTTTTCATAATGATCGATGGCAATAACGCGTTCGGCGCCGAGCAGGTAAGCACTGCGGATTGCCATCTGTGCAATCGGTCCTGCACCCCAGATCGCCACGGTTTGTCCGGGTTTAATATTGCAGTTTTCAGCAGCCATATAACCGGTCGGTAAGATATCACTTAAAAATAAAACTTTTTCATCAGCAACACCCTGCGGAACTACAAGTGAATTGGTATCGATAAACGGAACACGCAGATATTCGGCTTGGCCACCGGCGTATCCACCGTACAGGTGTGAATAACCAAACAGTGCAGCACCTGAGTGGCCGTAGAGCTTGTCGGCCATGGCGGTATTTGGATTGGTATTATCGCAAGAGGCATACTCTTCGGATTTGCAAAAGTGGCAGTTACCGCAGGAAATATTAAAAGGCACAACAACTCGGTCGCCGATTTTAATTTTGGAGACCAGCGCGCCGACGGCCATCACTTCGCCCATAGTTTCATGTCCTAGAATATCGCCTTTTTGCATGCTGGGAATTGCCCCGTTATAAATATGCAGATCAGAACCGCCGATGGCAGAGCTGGTCACGCGGATTATGGCATCATGAGGATTGATTAGGGTCGGTTCTTTGACGTTTCTTAGGGCCACATCGTGTTTTCCGAACCAGCATAGTGCTTTCATAAAATTTTCTCCGTATCAGTGTTTGAACTCCGGTGCCAGATCCTCGCTTCGGCCGCTGGGTTGCCCTTTGGTGGTCGGCACTTCTCCGGTCTCTAAATACGCTTTAAGGCGGCACAGGTTGGTCAGCATGATCGAATCGGGATCTTCACCGATCAACTGGGTAGCTATTTTTCCGACTCGTCCCGCAGGTATAGTGTAAGTCATATGCAGCCGCACGATACTGCCCATGTTTTTGGGCGCATTTGAAAACCAGATTGTTCCGGCCTGTTGCACTTCGGTTTTCCCCACGGTTTTCCACGCGATCATTTCTGCATATTTTTCTTCGGTGATTTCGGCATCCCATTCAACGACGGGACCGTGTTCCAGTTGCACGACCCAGTGTGAAATCGTTTCTGAGCGCACGGTCAGCGAAACTAAATCCTTCATAAAGTAAGGAAGATTCGCAAAATTGCGGAAGAAAGTATAAATTTCTGCCGGTGACCGGTTGATAATAATCGAGCGGTGTATCTTTTCCTGATCGCGCAGTTTTTGCGCCATCGCAGCCTGCGCGGTTGTTGTAGAAGTCTTTGTCGTCGTTGCCATGTATTTTCCTTAGATGATCGGAACATCGGTTATGCGGGGATATTGTTTTTCAAACGGAATATAATCCGGCTCGACAAAATCACCGCTATCGAGTTTTTTCAAATCCTGTATGGCAGGTCCTTCTAAAACTTTACCGTAACAATCAAATCTTGAACCATGGCACGGACAATCCCAGGATTTTTCAGCACTGTTCCAAGATACGACGCCACCTAAGTGCGGACAGGCTGCCGACATATAATGGGCGACGCCGGTTTCGTTTTTATAAACGGCCACCATTGATACGCCATCACGGAAGACCCGCCCTTCGTTTAATTTTAAATCTTCAAGATCCGGACGGGGGCTTAACGATAACCATTTGCCGTACTGACCGGCCACATTCAAATTTTCACGGAAGTAGTTGGCAGTCGAAAGCAAACTGATGCGTGACGGGTTATAGAGTTCTTCCCATGGGTTTTCGCGATTCATAATTTGGTCTGTAACGATCATCGCGCCAATCGTGCTGTGGGTTATCCCGTTACCGGCATCTCCGGTAATTACAAACACATTGTCACGGTCTAACGGGTTGTGCCCCAGAAATGCGATGCCATCGACAGGCTCCATAACCTGACCAGACCAACGGTAAACTAAATCAACAATGGTCGGAAAACGCGAGCGCGACCAGTCTTCAAGTCTTTGATAACAATGTTCCGGATGTTCTTCCTGGCCTGTCTTATGATCTTCACCGCCGACAATTAATAAATCATATTTATCGTTTAAATTTTCCAGGCGGATATAGTGGTAAGGATCAGAGGTATCCCAGTAAAGTCCTTTGGCCACACTGTTTTTGAGCACATGAAAACCCAGTGAGTAGGTACGATATGGGGCCTGTTTTGTGTGGATCGCAAAAATATCATTTACCGGTGTATTGGTGGCAACCACCAGCGATGAACAGGTAACAATAGACCCGTTCTGTGTTTTTACGGCCGCAAAATCGCGGTTATGAAATTCGACGGCTTGCGAATGGGTAAATATTTTGCCGCCACCTTCGGTTATGCATTTAGCAAGGCCAGCGAGGTATTTAACCGGGTGTAGCTGTAACTGGCGGGGAATCGTCAGACACGGACCCGTTCTAAACTGGGTAAGTGGAGCATTATCAATCATGCGCACATAGATTAAACCTGCACGATGGGTCGCAGCGTGTTCACGCATCAGCACATCGGGTTCAGAATTTTCGCCGTAGAATAAATAGCCGGAAACGCGTTCAAGATTACAGTCGATCCTTTCTTTATTCACGATCTGCTCAATGCGGTCCATTGCAGCGGTGTGGCTTTGGGCAAGCAGACGCGTGCCTTCTTCGCTGTGATAGGTTTCCAGATCAAAATAACGGGTACCTAAAATAGCGGAACCATGGGCTGTGCTTCGGCCGGTTTGTCCGCTGCCCAGCTCGAAGCCTTCCAGAACACAGACGGATTTTCCTTCTTTCTGCAACATGTAGGCGGTCGTCAGCCCGGCAAGACCACCGCCAACCACACAGACATCGACGTTGATATTTTCCTTCAACGGGTCAAAAGTGGGCATATCATGTGTATCTAACCAAGCAGAAAGGCTTTCGCCTGGGTGTAACTGGTTCATAAAATTCCTTTTTTACTCTCTACGTTATTTTCAATACGGCACGTCTAGCGAAGTGCAAATGTTGTTCCCTGAAAGTGTGGGGAAAATTGTCTGGGAATATTTTTTGCAAAAATTATGAGGGGAAAGTTTTAACGAAAGGGTTATTTATGAAAAATGAAATGAAAAAATCAACCACTGAAGATCTGCGGGTAATCGGTGAGATTATCGAAAACGCAGCGATCTGCATGTTGACGACACACAATCATGCCGGTGGGCTATGTAGCCGGCCGATGTACACGCAAGAAGCAGATGCCAATGGCAATCTCTGGTTTTTTACGTCTTCAAATTCACATTTAGTTTCTGAAATCCGCCATAACCATCATGTGCAACTGACTTTTTCTGCAGGCAAAGAAAAATTTGTGTCGGCTTCCGGGCTGGCTTACGAAGTGTTTGATCGCGCCCATATGAGTGAGATCTGGACACCGATGATGAAAGCCTGGTTTCCGCAGGGACTAGAGACCGCTGATTTGGTGCTGTTACGTATCGAGCTACAGGATGTTGAGTACTGGGATACTCCAAGTTCACCGGTCACAAAAGTTGCGGGCTTTTTTAAGTCGATGGTCGGTGATAAGCCTATGACTGCAGGCCATCACGAAAAAATTAATCTGCACCACTAAAATTTATACGTGCTGTACTTTTTCCTGGATTGGACGATCAATCATGAAATGCCCATGCGCTTTGGCGCAGTGGGCACAGCAGTAAAAATCACCTTCAGCTTCTACCCCGTGGCCGATGATCAGGGTGTTACAGTGAGCGCAGTGCGGGGCGAGTTTTGAAATCGCGCACTCGAAGCAGTCAAAGACATGCTGTTCGCCGTTCATCAAGACAGTAAAGGCCTTATCATATTGGTTGCCGCATTTTTCACAGGTTTGCATTTCCATAGGATCTCCTTTTAACTGACAGTTTATCTAACTGTGGATTTAATTTTGCCGCAGGCTAAGCCGGTACCTGACGGAGTGTCAGTTGCCGTGTGGACTGTGATGGTCCGGTCCAGTAGCCGGGTTGTACTGGGAGTGTCTTTACTGACCGATAAATTTTTGGCGATCATAGTGCCTTCAGCAGAGCCGCGCTTGTTACTTGTCACAACAGGCAATGTGCTTGTCACAATCGTAGCGGTGCACTCCGGACCCTCATGAATACGTAAAACGTAATCTTTGTTACGGCGTAAGTTTTTAATTTTATATTTGATCTCAATACCGTCACCAGCCTGAAAAAAATCGACTTGTCCCGAGACCTGGGATCCGTTCTTAGATTGCAGTTCGGCGGTCACTTTTTCTGCAAGGCTTGCGGCGCCACATGGTAGTGCTAAACTTGATAATAGAATAATCGCGAACGCTGTTGTTTTCATATGAGTGCCGGTAAAAATAAAAAAGGCCAGATACTAGACATCTCGTATTTGGCCCTTTCACGGTTACTATGAGTATCAGTCAAAGTAGTCGCGATTGTCTCTGCGAGGCATTGACACCATTATTTCGCCAAGCGAGCTAATGAATCTCTGCCTTCCATGTCACATTGACATAAATTACCAATGCAGAGCCGGTGCCACCATCAGATCGTACTTATTATTTTTAAAATAAAAACGCCCCGGGTGTGTGGGGCGTAAATTAAAAGTTCAGTTGTAATTTGGGTCACGCGAAATCAGAGATAGCTAAGTTATCCTTAGCTATCTCTGAAACTGCAGTGAATTATATTTAAACGGGTGCCGTCGTAAGTCTGCGGCGCATATTTCTTTCTTTAAGTTTATTAAAAAAGTTAATATCGCCGGATAAAAGTTTGCGTGCATTTTCAACCAACGGGTTACGAATCTGTGCATTTGGCTTTTTATTTTTTGCTTTGCTTGCTGAGCCTGCTTTTGAACGGCGTTTTAAAAAATTTTGTGCAACTTTTCTCATAAACTTACTCCTTGTAAGACGGATACAATCTTGAGTTTTTACGAGGAGCAAACTCGAGGCCATTGCGTTTTCGCAAAACTTTGCAAAGCCCTCTGGCAGAAACCCGCAGCTATCAAAAAATCTTAACTGAATTTCGCTTAAATAATAGGATGTTTAGGAAAATCGGGGAATTAATCTACTTTTTTCTTGGGGAAAAAATCTACGTATGTTAGATCACCCCTAAATAAGAGGGGATTTAGTAAAGATGAGAAAAGCAAAGATCTTAATGATTGATGATGATAAGGACATTCAGGAACTTATCACGAGTTTCTTTAAAGTTCGTAACTACGATGTTGTCTGCTATGACGACGCCCAATCGGCCTTGGAGGAAATCAGCAGCGCCAAAGTGAGGTGTGATGTGATCATCACTGATTTGGTGTTGCCGGGACTTTCAGGTATTGAATTCACCCAGCGCTTAAAGGTGCTTGGCTGCGAAATTCCGATTATTTTAATCACCGCCAATAAAAAAGTTGAAACCGCTGTCGAAGCCATTGCCGCCGGCGCTTATGACTTTGTCGTAAAGCCGCTGCACTTTCCGCAACTGTTGGTTTCAGTTGAGCGGGCATTATACTTAACCCGTGTCGAGGAAGAAAATTCGACTCTTAAAACTGTGGTTCAGCTGCAGGAAGGTCATAACAGCATCGAAGGAATCATCGGTAAAAGTGCCGGCATTAAAAACGCACTTGAACTAGCCCGCCGTGTTTCGCAGTCAAATGCGAATATTCTAATTACCGGTGAAAGCGGTACCGGCAAGGAAGTGATCGCCAAGGCTATCCACAGTATGGGGTCCCGTAAAAAAGCACCGTTTGTCGCGATAAACTGTTCGGCTATTCCTGAAAATCTATTAGAATCTGAATTGTTCGGTCACTCGAAGGGAGCTTTCACCGGCGCTGCTGATAAAAAAGCCGGGCTTTTTGAAGAGGCCGATGGCGGCACGTTGTTTTTGGATGAAATCGGTGATTTAACCTTACCGTTACAGGCTAAAATCCTACGAGTGTTGCAGGAAAAAAAGATTAAACGTATCGGTGAAAACCAGTACCGCAACGTCAATGTCCGTATTTTATCAGCTACCCACAAAAATTTACGCCAGGAAATCATTAATAAAAATTTCCGTGAAGATTTATTCTTCCGTTTAAATGTGATCCCGATTTGGATTCCACCATTACGCGAGCGTAAAGAGGATATATTGCCACTTTCTGAGTTTTTCTTACGAAAGTACTCGGCGTTAAATAACACTAAAGTGAAGCAGTTTAGTAAAGATGCTCACGACTATCTGATGAGCCACCCCTGGCCGGGCAATGTGCGCGAGTTAGAAAATACCATCGAGCGGGCTATCGTGCTTTCAAACTCGACACTGATCCGATTTGAAGACGTGTGCAGCACAGAAAACCGTACGGGCGGCGAACAAAAAGAAGAAGCTGGTGTGCGCTTTCCTGTGTTCGGTAGTAACAGCAAGGTCTTAACGGTTGAACAACTGGTCAATAAATACGTGCAGCATGTCTTAGAGTTAAATAATGGCGCCAAAGAAAAGACGGCCCGTGATTTACAGATCGACCGTAAAACGCTTTACCGCCGCCTGCGTGAGATCGAAAGACACCAGCTGGAGCACTAGGGTGCCCCGCGCTGATCGGTAAATAAAAAGCCCTTAAGCGATAACGTTTAAGGGCTTTTTTTATGGCTGATATTTAAGATTATAAACGGGCGCTGAGAATGGCTGCTTCAAAGCGGGTAACCAGCTCTTGGAGTTGGGCGGTATCTTTAGTTTTTGCGGCTTGTTCGATGGCCACGGCAATATGAGTCAGCTCATCAAAACCAAAGGTAATGGCATTACCCTTAATCTGGTGGCCTAAGCGCTCCAAAAATGCGTAATCAAGTTTGCTCAAGGCCTCTTTGCTGGCAATGACATCTTGCTTACGGCGTTCAAGATATTTTTGGCGGGCTTCAACGGGAACTTGCATAGTTTCTATCATAATTTTCCTTACGTTTTAATGCAACTTTTTGCGGAGAAACGTCTTTGGTTGAGTCATTCACGAGAGTTAAAATTTGCTGTACTAATGTATCCTGACTGACCGGTTTAGTGATTAATCCAACACACCCGGCTTCGATACAACTGGCTTTTTCTTCCGGTGATGAGTGCGCTGTAAGTGCGATAATCGGATTTTTAAAACCTTCGATGCGCAGGCGACGGGTGGCTTCCAGGCCATCCATCTGAGGTAATTGAATGTCCATTAAGATCAGATCGTAATCATGTTCACGCACATTGCGTACGGCCGAAACACCGTTATCAACAACATCTGTAATCGCGCCGACTGATTGCAGAAAAAACCTGAAGATATCCTGGTTATCCTCAGAATCTTCCACAATTAATATTCTTTTACCGGTAAGCTGGCTGAAGTTGTGGTATTGCATCGGGGATTTTGTCTTAATAACGTCTGAGAGAACATTCTCACTCCAAGTTATTGCAGGATTAGCGCCGCACGGAATTTTGACAATAAAGGTTGAACCACGGCCTAAGCGGCTCTCAACCAGAATGACATCGCCACCAAATTGCAGGGCCATGCGCTTGGAAACAACCAAACCTAAACCAATGCCGCCAAATCGGCGTGTGCTGGAAACATCGGCCTGGGCGAACGACTGAAATAAATCGGCCTGGTCATGCTTAGAAATACCAATGCCGGTATCAGCCACTGAAATAATGAGAAATTTATCTCCGTTAGCCGAACCCTCGGCCTTAAATGTAATGCTGACGCTGCCGATATCAGTGAATTTAATCGCATTACCCAATAAGTTGGTCATGATTTGTTTAACCCGGGCCTCAGAGGTCTCGATAAATTCAGGCAGCGGGCCTTCGGCAGTCACGTTAAATTCGATGCCTTTGTCCTGCGCGCGGTTACACATCGTGACCAGCGTTTCAGAGAAAAGTTCGCGCACTGAAATGTGCTGGGTACTAATTGCAGTTTTCCCAAATTCAATATTTGAAATAGCTAAAATGTTATCGATAATTCCTGTTAAGTGGGTACTGTTCTTCTGGATATTTTCAATCAGGGTGCGGCGCTCATGTGGGCTGTCAGTACGGCTCAGGATTTCAGAATAGCCGGTTATGGCGTTTAATGGGGTGCGGATTTCGTGGCTCATGTTGGCTAAAAAGGCTGATTTCATGCGACCGGATTCTTCAAGCAGCTGTTTTTCTTTCGCTTCGTGGTTGATTGCGTTTTCAAATTGTTTAAAAAAGCTCAGCAATAAACCAATAACCAAAGCCGTGGCCAAAGCAACAATATTTCCCAAGTACCGGTCGCTCATCGATAGAAAATCCGGCATGGCCATGACCGCAATCTTCCAGCGTTTACCGTATAGGTCGATCTCATGAGTGCGTTGCAGGCTTAAATCGTTGTCATGGTCCGCAAAACGGGTATAGGCGACAATCTCTTTTTTAGTGTCTGGATCGATATAGGTGAGCGAGAAATTAACGTTTTCTTTGGCGCTATTGGGCTGGCCAAGCATATGGGTAAATAAATGTCTGAAAGAAACCGGAATATAAATCAGGCCCCTGGCCCGGGCGGCACGTTCCTGTTCAGTTACAGGGGTGTTCTGTTGGCCATAGTAAGGAATAGCTAAAATCATCGAAAACTCATCGGTCGGTGCAAATGGACGAGCGGATTTACTATCAAGTGGGTAGGTCAGAATGGTCGAAGTTGCTGTCAATGCCTGTAAAATATCGTTTCTGCGTGAGTTAGGCAGTTTGTTGACGAGCGTCTTTAACTCGGCTTTGGTGGCAAAGTTAAGGCTCAGTAAATTATAGGCGGTCGACTGCGCCTGTAGACGTTCGACGAAGGTGCGAAAGTTTTCTCGCTCGATTTTTTGATTCTGGTGGGTATCAAAAAAAGCACGCGAGTATGATAACGAAAGCCCATACGTATTAAGGCTGTTAGTTAAAGCCGCGGTTACGCTTTCGGCCTGGTACTCGAGACGGTGATTGACATCTTTTTGGATAGATCGCTGAACGTGCGCCCAAGAGATAAAGCCGATAATCGTAAGGCCGGCAATAATTGCAGTAAAAATTTCTTTATCGAAGAAAACTGAGAATGTATTTTTTAAGAAAGACTTAGCCATAAAATCGAACTAGTTTTCACATACGGCCAATTTCGGATCAAAAAAAAGATGTTAATTCTTTTTAAACGGGGCAAAAATCACCAAGGTGCCTAAGAACGTATCTGTTTCAGGCACCTTTAACACGTATATTGCTTTTAAAACTGCAAAAAAATTACAGTGATTGTTCGAGTCTCTGCAACCGGTGCTCGAGAGTTCGGGTCATAGGGATTACATAATTGTGGAGGAACCTTTTTGACATTACTCTAAGGCGTGAAAGGCCCATAATCGAAGTCTGTTGTTCGTGCGCCGCTTTTCTTTCACCGCGCTCCTGTGAGCGTGGATGTTTTTTTGGATTCTTAGTCATATTTCCCTCCCTTTAGTAAAAATGGATATTTCTGCAAGTTGAAAGCCAGCAACTTGATTGGAAAGCTTCTTGCTTAGATTAGTTTTTATATGGCGAATAAACTTGGCCACGGCCGCAATTTTGACCGGGATAAAAATCTGACCTACCGTCCGCAGGATGAATCGGGCGATGCGCCTTATCATCCGTTACTTATAGACATTCCCCGCCAGGACTCGATTGTGGCGATCATCGTTGATCAGCACCGGCAACTACGTGAGTTGACAGCGGTACTCAAATACCCGCATTGGCATAAAGAAGAAAAACAGGCCGCATTGCTTGAATTTGTTTATCTGTGGACAGCCCATGCCCAGGCTGAAGAGAATGCTTTGTATGATGAAGTGATGTTTTCAGCGCAAATGCAAAAACAAATTGCTGCCGCATTAGCCGAACACGCCCTCGCGCAAACTTTAATTGACGAGCTTGAGGTTTTAAACTTCAGATTAACCTGGAGTTTAGATATCGAACAAAAGGCGAAGGCCTTAGCCGAAGTTGTCGAAGGTCATATGAGCTCGGAAGAAGAAAGTTATTTAAGACTTGTTCAGGACCTGCTTCCGCTCGAAGAGCAGCTTCTTTTGGGGCGCGAGTTCACACGCCAATTCGAAGCAATAGCTGCACATAACAAGGCTTCGCTGAAGCCTTCGCGTTTATAGCTAGTAGTGGTGCTGCGAAGCTTTAGTTTGTAAGTGTTTCGGAGCAACATTTGCGCTGAATTTTTCCAGCATCTTTTTAACAAACAGTTTTATTTTTTTGCTCAACGGTTCGTTTTCATACCAGCCATACTCTGCATTGTATTCCGGAACCACACCGCCTTCGTCTTCCCATTTTTCAAGTTGTAATTCGGTTGGTTGATGACTTTGACGCTGTAAAAAGCGCGAGAAAAGCGAGTCGGGATTGTCCGGCTTTGAATAGCGTGCATCTTTATCTTTGTCCATACACCCTCCTTTGCTTTTGATAAGTATAACAGCTGTTAAGTTTTAGCGCTGCAACATTAAGACCTGCGTCGAACCGGGGAACTATGTCTCGCTTTTAGTGGTTAATAATTTGCAGACTGAATCATATTGGTAAAAACAAAAATGCATAACAGGGAGATGGCGATGCTTAAATATTTAATCCTAAGTCTGTTTTTAACTCCTGTGTTACCTGCCAGCGCAGCGATTGACGGCAGTAAAGTCGTTGTGCCGTATCAGGGTTTAGAAGATTTAAAAACCACGGTGCGTGTGCACGACCGGTTAAAAACCAGCGTGCGTAATTATAACAGCGAAAACTTTATTATTTATTCGCAAACTGGCCGCGTAACCATCGAAGGCCGGGTGAAAACCCAGGCTGAGGTGAATGACATTGTTAAAACTGCAAACAAAGTTCCCGGTGTGAAGCAGGTGGTAAACAACCTCATTGTCGATCCGGGTTTATAGGGAGAATTATGGAAACAAAAAAAACAGCTTCCGAGTCTTTATTTAATATTGAAGAAATTCGTCGTCACGCCATGACCGCCATTAATAACGGGGCCATCACCGGGGATTATCCGTTGGATATCGAAAAAGCGTGCCAGATTTTAAATGAAGCTCTGGCTACAGAAATTCTCTGTGTCCTGCGCTATCGTCATCATGCGGTTATTGCCAAAGGGATTAATTTTCCGCAAGTCGCCGCTGAATTTAGAGAGCATGCAGCCAACGAGGATGAACACGTCTGGGCACTGGCAGAGCGTATTGATCAGCTGGGCGGCAATCCGGAAATGAGCCCTGCAAGAGTCGCAGCACTGTCTGCAACCGAGTATGGCACCGCCACCGATTTAACTGAAATGATTCGTGAAGACCTGGTTGCAGAGCGTGTAGTGATTGAAGTGTACCGTCAGATGATTGAATGGTTCGGCCACAATGATCCGACAACGCGCAGACTGCTGGAAAAAATCTTAGCTGATGAAGAAGAGCATGCCAATGAGCTTGCTGATTTACTGGTTACAGCTAGCCGAAAAACTTTAAACTAGTTTTTTTCTTTCGTCAGTTTTGGAAATTTTTCTTGGACCAGATATTTCAGCCCAAGCATAATGCCGTAATGGCTTCCTTCTTCGTCCTGCTTATCGGTAACTGATAAGCCATAACGAAGATCACCGATCACAGAGTAGCGGCCGCTGTTCCATAGTTCAGCGGCCAGCGAAAAATCAAAACCATAATCAACTGTATCTGCTGCCGAAGTATCGATGACTTCGGTGCCCTGGAATTCATTGTGTATAATACGGCGCTCACCCATCGGGTATGATGAAGAAAATGCAAGCGATGCCGAATACAGAGGGCTGATCCAGTAGCGATAACCCATAGTAATATGCATAAGCTCAGTTTTTTCAGCGACGATCGAGGCTCCACTGCGGCGAACATAGGTTTTTTGCATATGAAACATGGCTATCTCTAAAGCGCCATACTCATTGATGTCACCCTGTACGATCAGACCAACATCACCGTACCATGGCGGTTTAAACCCGCTGTCGGATCCGGGGTAATCGGTGCGGCTGACAAACGATCCGATCGTGGCGGTTACATTTCCTTCCTGTGGTTCATAGGCCATTGCTTCAAGGCCAAGCACGAAAAACAGCAGAAATAAAACTTTTACGTTTGTCATATGGCAAGATTACGGTTGATGATAGTAAAAGTACACTCAAAAACTTACGGGGAAAATATTTGCTTATCAGGTTATTAAGTCTATTTATTTGCATCAATATCGCTTGGCCGGCTAATGCCCAAAAAAAGCCGGTTGATGCGAAAGACCCCGCGCCGGAAAAAGAAACCAACTGGGAAGAAAAATTTATCCAGAGTAACCGGGATATCTCGACCTGGTTTGACGGTGTTACCGAAGGGATCGATCTATTTCTGGTCGGCAAAAGAGTTACCCGTGCCAAAAACAAATCCAGTTTTCGTATCGACAACACGACAACAGTTACTGAATCAGAGAACTTCAATAACACGACGAGCATTTCTGTTCGTCCGCGCCTGCCAAACCTCGAAGAATTTATGCAGCTTAAATTTACCTCATACGATGAAAAAGAAGACGGCCGTGGTGTTGAGAGCGGTTACCTGCGTAAAACCCAACGTCGTAAAAACTACGGGGCTACGCTGGGTTTTTTTCGTAAACTGGGAAACGTACGAACAACTTTTCAGCCACGCATTGAATTACAAGACCCGTTAAAAGTATCGCATTCTTTGGGTTTTGAAAGTGTTGCCGAACTCAGAAATTTTCAGATGAATCCCAAACTGGAATTTTTCGCCGATGCCGATAAAGGTACGGGAACATTTCAGGCGGTGAACTTCAATTACGAATTTACCCCGGTGTGGGCCATCACGTTCATCAACGAAGGTGAATATCAGGAAAAGATTCACAAACTTTTTGTGACCAACGGTCTGGCGCTGAGTCAGGATTATTCCGAAAAAACCGCGTTTACCTATAGCTGGATTTTTAATTCACATAACCGTGAAAGGTACCACCTGCACGAGCATATTGTATCTGTAACCTGGCACCAGAATATATACCGTAATATCCTGGATTTTCAGTTACAGCCGTTTCTTGGCTTTGCCAAAGATAACCGCTTTAAAGGTAAAAGCGGTGTTATATTTAATATCAGTCTAAATTTCTAGTAGCGAACTATCGCAGAGGCCCAGGTAAAACCCGCACCGAAAGCGACCATTGAAATCGTCATGCCGCTTTTAAGCTTACCGGCCTGCATGGCATCGTACATCCCTAATGGAATTGTGGCCGCTGTCGTGTTTCCGAATTTATGAATTGTGGTGTGTGCACGTTCAAAAGGAATTCCCAAGTCTTCGCAGATTTTTTGGTTAATGCGTGTATTGGCCTGATGAAAAAAATGCATATCTATCTCATTTAGAGCGACACCGGTTTCTTGCATGGCCTCGCCTAAAACTTCTGGCATTTTCGTCACGGCGTGGGTGAACACCAGTCGTCCGTTCATCTGTGGATAAATTTTTCCGCTCTCGATCATTTCTTTGGTCACGCGCTCGGCGCCAAAGGCGCTACCGGGAGCCGGCATCCATAATTCAGTCGCCGCCGAACCGTCGGCATGAAGTTTTGTGGTTAAAATATGCGGATCTTTTTTTTCATCTTTTACATCAGTTTGCTGGAGAATAACCGCACCTGCACCATCGGCAAACAGAATCGATACACCTTTACCGTTTGGCGTTTTGTCTAAACCTTTTGATTGCACTTCGGCGCCGATGACCAGCGCACACTTATAGATGCCGCTCGATAAATACTGATTGGCCAGCGAAATACCATAAATAAAGCCAGAGCAGGCCTGGCGAATATCGAAATAGGGCACACCGGGTAGGCCCAGTTTTGCCTGAACAAATGCGGCACACCCTGGAATATCTGTGTCCGGGCTTGAGGTCGCCACCACGATCAGATCAATTTGTTTAACATCGATTTTTGCATTTTCAATGGCGATTTTAGCAGCTTCGACCGCAAGATCAGAGGTCGCTTGGTCTTCGGTGACCCAGCGGCGCTCAACGATTCCGGTGCGTTGCTGGATCCAATCGTCCGAGGTATCCAGCATTTTTTCTAGATCAGTGTTTTTGATAACTCGTGATGGAACATAGCCACCGATACCGGTGATTTTAGCTGCTTTTTTCATACTTTTAAGTTTAGCTTAAATTATTTTACTGAGGCTAGTTGAAACTTTTCAAATCGATCCAGCTCGTTTTCAATCCGTTGTTTGGTCGCTGCACTTTTGAATTTCCCGACCCAAGTCCATTGTTGGATGCGCAGCTTTTGTTTTTCACGGTCTGTTTTTAAATCGATCACCGCTTTAATATCGTTATCGACCAGCACCGGTAAGGCAAAGTAGCCAAAAATTCGTTTGTTTTTAGGCACATAGGCTTCAAAGCGGTGAGCGTAGTTAAAGAAAAACTCCAGGCGTCTGCGCTGAATGACCAAAGGATCAAACGGCGACAGAAGATGCACCAGTTCTGAAGGTGTAACTTGCTGTTCGAATAATTCAGGTAAAGCATAATAAAGGGATTTTTCGTGGCCCTTTACTGCGACCTGCACTAACTTTTTTTTCGCCACTCGTTCGAGCAAGAGTTTTTTTACGGCATTTTTTTTATCGGCTTTTTCGAGATGACAGATGCTTTCAATATTTACCAGTGCCTGCGAGCGTAAGGCGCGGTCTATCATGTAGTTATTGACCTCATCGCTGCTTGCAGCCTGCGGTGTTGCCGGCCAGTCGAAATGGCGCTCAGCCAGTTCATATTTTTTTAGCATTCCGATGCGCTCGCTAATAGTTAATTTACCGGTGTGAAATCCCAATTGCAGTGCGCGCTTTGACGGTTTTTTGCTGGCCCAGGCATGGTCTTTTTCAACTAAGACATCGTCATTAATGTCTCGGATCGAAATTGCGCCGTCGCGTTTAATCATGGTGAAAACTTTTTTTAAATCTTTGCTATCGACGTTGCCGAACCAGCTCCCTGGATTTTTCTCCCGGTGTTTCATGTCGTTGATAAAATATTTGTAATCAGTGGTCGGGACATAGGCCAGGGCGTGTGTCCAATACTCAAAAACTGATTTATCGATAGTCTGGGCGCGGTGCAGATCGGCGACTTTATAGTTAGGGATGCGCGTGTACAGGATATGGTGGTGACAGCGCTCAATGACATTAATAGTGTCTATCTGCACATAGCCTAAATGCGCTACGGCTTTTACAACGGCCTTTGTGCCTGACCCAAATGGTTGAGTTGAGTTAAGACGTTGGGCATTGAGCAACAGATCTTTGGCTTGTGACGGAGAAATTATTTGAATCATCCTGTGTTTCTTTTTAAGATTAAACATCTAATTTAGCAATGGAGATCTTATGAATTGTTACTGCCAATCAAATATCAGCTTTAATCAGTGCTGCGAGCCATTTTTAACCGGCCAAAAGAATGCACCGACGGCAGAAAAACTCATGCGCTCACGTTATTCGGCGTACGCAACTGCAAATATTGACTACTTAAAAACTACTCTGGCTCCTGAGTCACGCCATGATTTTGATGTGGCGACGACAAAAAAATGGGCTCAAAGTGCAAAATGGAAAGGACTAAAAATTATTTCTACCCAGAAAGGTTTGGAAACAGACACTAAAGGTACAGTTGAATTTATCGCCACTTACGAACAGGACGGCGAAGGTTTAGATCACCATGAAGTTTCGCAGTTTCGCAAATCAGAATCCGGTGAATGGTTTTTTATCGATGGCGATGCCCATACGCATCGTGAAGGTGAAGATCCACACCATCACCACAAACCGCAGACAGTGGTACGCGAAGGGGCAAAAATCGGGCGAAATGACCCATGCACCTGCGGCAGCGGAAAGAAATTTAAAAAATGCTGCGGTAGCTTAGAAGCAGAATAGAGTATCTGTGCAGCAAATCACCGTTCTTAAAACACAGAGTGAGTTAGAGCAGGCATATCCGCTGATGAAGGAGCTACGCCCACATATCACTCTGCAAAATTTTTTAGATATTTACTATCAGTCAAACAAGACAACAGGCTATGAAATTGCAGCTTTAACCAAGGACAACCAGATCCTGGCGATCATGGGTTACCGCATATTATTTGATTACGTGCATGGTAAGCATTGCTATATCGATGATTTAGTTTCAACCGAGCAGCAGCGATCAAAAGGTTATGGCGCAGAACTTTTAAAGTACGCCGAACAGTTTGCAAAAGACAATCAATGCACTGGGTTGCGTCTTTGCACCGGCATTGAAAACGAACGCGGTAAAAAGTTCTACGAAACAAATGGCTGGAACTTACGCGCTATTGTTTACAAAAAGAAAGTAGGACAATAGCCATATAAGGATAGTGTTCCTGATGGTTTATTTTACGATCTACGATTACTGGTGGTTTTATTTAGGTTTTGTTGCCTTTGTTGCTTTTGTTTTATCGTTAGATCTAGGTGTTTTTCATAAAAAAGCCCACGTTGTTACAGTTAAAGAAGCAGCGGCATGGACGGGGATCTGGGTCGGCTGCGCTGTAATTTTTAATCTTCTTTTTCATAAATATGCTCTTTATATTTTATCCGAGCGCGCTTCATTGATGCAGCTTCCGGGCTTTGACCCCGAACTCACTGCGAAAAATCTGGCGTTGGAGTTTACGACGGGCTTTTTAATCGAAAAGGCCCTGGCGATAGACAATATCTTCATTTTTGCCGTGGTGTTTTCTTACTTTGGCATTCCCCGGGTCTATCAGCATCGCGTTTTGTTCTGGGGAATCTTCGGGGCCCTGATCTTTCGCGCCTTGTTTATCGCAGCCGGTGCAGAACTTATGAAGTACCAGGCCGTGGTTATCTTTTTCGGTGTGCTTTTGGTGGTGACCGGTTTTCGCATCATTATCGAGAAAGTTGAACAGCCTGATTTAAGTAAAAATTTTTTACTGCGCCAGCTAAACCGCATGTTTAATATAGACCATAAGATTTCGGGCGATCATTTTTTTATAAAAAAAGATAAAAAATTTTTTCTGACCCCATTATTCGTGGCTTTAATATTTATAGAACTTTCTGATATTCTATTTGCCATTGATTCAGTTCCGGCAATATTTGCCATTACCAACGAACCGCTGATTGTCTTTACCAGCAATGTTTTTGCAATCTTAGGTTTGCGCTCGATGTACTTTCTGTTGTCCGGGGCCGTGGATAAATTCCGTTATATCAAATACGGATTGGCGGGCATTTTAATTTTTGTCGGCCTTAAAATGACATTTTTAAATAACTACTTTGACGGTCATTTTCCAATCTGGCTTTCGCTGCTCATAATTGTTTTGATCTTAACAACCTCGATCCTGGCCTCGATTCTCCTCGACAAAAAACCTATTTCATCGACCAAAGTCTTACGCTAAATATCCAGTTCATTTTAGGATAAGAATATCATTTTGATAGTCAGAATGATTCACTATAAATTTAAAGCTGCTTTATTATTTAGCGGGGAATCTGATATGAAATCATTACTGACGTTGGCGTTGCTTTCTTTTTCGCAAGCTGTATTTGCCGGAAATTCACTGAGCACAAAAATTCACAATCAATACGTTTCACTAAGAGCTCTGGGCATGGGTAATGCCTACACAGCAGTGGCTGACGACTACACTTTGATTTTTTACAATCCAGCCGGTTTTGCTAAGAAGAAAAATAATGAGATTCAGTTTTCTATCCTGGGAGCCGGTGGAGTTAAAAAGACCGTCGACTTTGCCAAAGAAGTTCAAGACGCTTCAGACACAGAAGGTTCTGATACCGATAAAGCCAACGCAATTTCGGGCGTGATCGACAAATATGCGGGAGACACAATGGGTCTTCGCCTGCAGGCCGCAGAAATGTTTTGGATCAGAAAACACTGGGGTTTTGCTTTAGTGCCGGTGGATTTATCTTTAGATGTAACAGTTGATAAACAGTTAGGTCCGACCGTAGATCTTAATGTGATCAAAGATTCTACCTTGGCTATCGGCGGCGGTGGCGAAGTTAATAAAGAATTATCTTGGGGTGTAACCTTAAAAGGTATTCACCGTCTGCAGGTTTCAGAAAAACTGGTGGCATTACAATTAGCGACTGAGCCAGATTTAGTCAGTGCAGACCGTGCGTCTGAAGGTTTTGCCTTTGACGGTGATATCGGGCTTCTATATTCACCATCTTGGTTCAGTAAAACCGTAACTCGCCGTGTACCGGCCCAGGCTTCTGAAACTGTCAAAGTCAAAAAAGCTAAAGCACGCGCAACTGAGACTGCCACAGCCAAAGCTGAAGAGCCAAAAAAAGAAGCTGATGCTTTAAGTTTAACGGTTAATTCCGGCGCTTCTGAGACTGCATTAACCATCGATGGCGAGCCTGGGGCATCCGGCACAGCCGAAGTAAAAGCTGAAGAAGTTAAAAAAGAAGAAAAGCAAGAGTCTAAAATGGTAGATGTTCAGGAAGAGACGTACCCGCTAACTTTGTCTTTTGTTGCTCGTAACGTTTTGGGTTCAAGTTTCGCCAAGCAAAAGTTAGTTAATAAAGAAGCAACCATGGCACCGGATAAATTAGAGCAGGTATTTGATGTTGGTTCTCAGTACGAATTTGCGACTTTCGGAAGTCTTACATTACGTGCGATGCTGGATTTTAAAAATTTGAATCATAAATTAGCGACTACAACGGCAAAAACCACGCACGCCGGTATTGAATTTGATTATTCACCAAGTGGCTGGTTTAAAGCTCAGTTCCGAGCGGGTATGAACCAGGGTTATTACACAGCTGGTACGACCTTACTATTAGGTATCTTTAATATTGAAGCCGCAACGTACGGCGAAGAAGTTGGAACTTCTTCGACCAAAGTTGAAAGCCGTATTTACGCTGCTAAGTTCGGAATGAATTTTTAGTTAGTTGGCAGGGCAGCCATTACCTGGGTTAACCATTGTGGCGCCTAACTTATATTTCAGACAATCACCAATTTGCGTTGAATTAGATGTCACCAGAGCTGCGCCTAGTTCATCGCAAAATTCATTTAGAGCCTCGCCTGATTCTGAATTCGACGTACAACTGCTCGCGTAAGTCTCTGTAACTAGCTCTCCCAGCGCAGCTGATGGAATATTGCTGACAGCTGTTGCAAATTCGGCTGGCGTCGAAGCTGCCGGATTAATACCTTTTGCTAACGTCGAAATTTGCACTAATGAACTTAATTGCGAATAGACTGCAATACCTGAAGTGTTGCAAACTTCAAAAGCGGCTGCCGATTGAGTTGTATCTGAAAAGCTAAGTTCAGAAATCATATTGATTGAGCTTGAACCACCACCACTTTCAGCGGCTTCAATCGCTTCAATTAACTTAGTAGGCGTGCCGTAACCTTCATCAATAAAGTAAGCCGCACATTTTAACTGATTGGCTTGCGGTGTGGCTATCGCCGACAGTTTGCTTACGCAAGTTTGCGCGCTGCCATTGCCCGCAGTAGCTTTATTCAAACACATCTGTGCATCTTTAATGGTATCTAATTCACTTTCTTTACTGCAACCGGCTAGGCCTAAGGCTGATAAAGTTAATGTCGCTAGTAAGACTTGTGCGGTTTTAAGGGTTGTTTTCATCATTTGTTCCTTCTTAGGCTGACTTCGCCATGTCGTCAGGGCGGTCATTAAGTTCATCTTGGTTTTCTTTACTTTTAAAAACTTTTTGTAATTCAAAAAACGAGGCAAAATTGATTGGCTCTGCTGCCTGCATTTTTGCACGGCGGTCAAAGTGGTTATAGCGGCTGACTTGTTTAGAAAGCGCTTTACTGACCGAAACCATATCGTTGATTAAGCGCACAATATTGATTTCATTTTTGAAGTCAGCACCCATAAAATCACATTTATCGATGTCTAATGATTTGGCCTGGGCTGCATCCGAATTTTTATCGATATTGGCCAGGTCGATAAAGTTATTAATTTTTTTACTGATGTCGATGTAGTCCTGAAAATCCGAGTTTTTTTCAAAGCTGATTTCAGATAACTGGGTTAAATAGATATCAATAGGTTCGCCGGTCGTAATGGTTGCCGGGTAGGAAGCTCTGAAACGTTTGGCTTTTTTCTTTACACGGTTTTTTAAATTGATCCGGTAAGCGGCCATTTTGGCTTCGATTTTGGCAATGTCGTCGCGTAGGGTGCGCTTTTTCATACTGCGCAGAACATGCAGCACGATAAAAGTGGCAAAACCCATGATCGTGATTTTAACGATTAATCCTAATAAAACTAAAATACCATCCACGCCTAATTTATCGGTGTTCTCAGAGTGAATATTTAATAAGAATATTCGTGTCGTATATCACGTCATTTTGAAACAATTTTTGGTCACTGACTATAACTTTGACAGGATTTTGGTCGTCTAGCCCTCTTAAAATGAGACGTATTTTTGGCTTAAGACGTGCTTTGTTTTCTTTCGTTGAGGTTTATAAAAAACGAATTGAGGGACTTTATATGAAAAAATTAAACGTTAAAGCTGCGCTTGTTTTATCCTTATTGGCTTTTTCTGCCTGTGATAAAGGTGGCGGCGGCGGTAATAACAACCCACAGGTGGTAAGTGTACCGGGCGTAACGCTTAGACAATATAGTATGTATCCAGGTCAAAGCTGTAATATCAACGGCGACAACACCTATACGTGTACTGAACAGGGCCGCACGATGGGCGCGATCGGGTACTCTAGCCTGCAAACTTTCTGCGATATCTTATTAAATGATCAGGCCAATGGTTTTGTGGCGCGCATGACTCGCCAGCAAATGTACCAAGAACAATGTGCCGGCGCACAAAACAACGGTTTTTGTGGAATCGGTCAAGTGTTACAAAACGGTGTGTGTGTGAACAACACAGGCATCATTACTCCGGGCACTGGTACGGGCACAATTATCAATAATCCGGATATGAAAACAGTGGCTTGCCGTTTAGCTGTTAAAAAAGGTAATGCGATCGGCGATACCGGTTTAATGCAGGTGCAAGTTATTCAAAACAGCGCTTCTGGTGTAAATATGTTTGCATTTACAAACGCGACCTACAGCAAAAAGTTCTTAGGCATTTTTAACGTGACAGGTACTAAATTTTCTAACTCAGAAAAATTGGCGAAAATTAAAATGTACTACACGAAAGAAACTGGTAAAGCGGATATGATTAAACTTGAAGCTACTGGTGTTGACGGTGATTTAAATGCGTCAGTAACTGGTTTTGCCGGTTCTGAAACTAAACTATTGATTGCTCCACAAGATGAATACAGCGACGCAACATCAATCGAAGTATCATGTCAGGCGCAAGGCGCAACCACAGGAAATGCGGCAGCTTATACTGGTTATAACTGTAAAGGTGAAGAAAAAGACGGAAAGAATACAACTGCGATCGACTACACCAGTGCTTATTCTGAAGACTTAATGAATCAGTCTTACGATGTGACCAAATCAGTGAAATTACACACTGAAGGTTCATTAGCTACAGACGCAGGCTCAGCAAGTTATGAGCAAATCGCGCGTTACGGGATGATTGACTCTTCGGTTAGCACTAGAGCCAATATCACAACGCCGACAAAAATCAGCGTTTCCCGCTCAGGCTACCGTCTGAATTTAGAGTGTAAACCGGTGGTAAAATAAGAATTTGTTCCCGGTCTTTTGACCTAAAATTTTATCAACTTCAAACGAAGGGTCTGGATAACCAGGCCCTTTTGTCGTCTTAATGCGTTAAATATCTGGATTGACCATCTTTTTTTAAATTCCTAGACTTAAAAGATAGCAACTCGAAATAAGCTACGCCTGGGAATATTTAATGGGATTATTTGATAAATTTGCAGACTATTTTTCTAACGATATCGCGATTGATTTAGGAACCGCTAATACGCTGGTTTATGTGAAAGGCCGCGGAATTATTTTAGATGAGCCTTCAGTCGTTGCAGTTCAAAAAAACTATCGTGGCATGCAAAACCGCGTGTTAGCCGTAGGTAAAGAAGCCAAAGAAATGTTAGGTCGTACACCAGGTTCGATCGTAGCTATCCGCCCGATCAAAGACGGTGTTATCGCTGACTTCGAAGTAACTTCTGCAATGCTTGGTTACTTTATCAAAAAATCTATCGGCGAGAAAAAATCTTTGGTTCGTCCAAGAATTATTATCTGTGTTCCTTACGGCATTACCCAGGTTGAAAAACGTGCGGTAAAAGAGGCAGCCCAGTCTGCTGGTGCGCGTGAAGTGCACTTAATTGAAGAGCCGATGGCAGCCGCTATCGGCGCGGGTCTTCCGATCACTGAGCCTTCAGGAAACATGGTTGTCGACATGGGTGGTGGTACCACCGGTGTTGCGGTTATTTCTTTAGGCGGTATTGTTTACTGTAAATCAATTAAAGTTGCCGGTGATAAATTCGATGAAGCGATCGTCAACTACGTTCGTCGTCAGTTTAACTTACTGATCGGTGAAAGAACGGCCGAAGCGATTAAACTAAAAATCGGTAACGCCTTTCCGTTTGAACAAGAAAAAACAATGGAAGTTAAAGGCCGCGACCTCGTTGCCGGCGCCCCGAAAACTATCGAAATCACAAGTACACAGATCAACGATGCACTTATGGATCCATTGGCTGAAGTTGTTGATGCTGTTCGTACGGCTTTAGAAAAAACGCCACCGGAGCTGGCATCGGATATCGTGGATAACGGTATCGTGTTAACGGGCGGCGGAGCGCTATTAGCCAACCTGGATATCTTAATCAGAGAAAGAACTGGACTACCGGTTTCTATTGCTGAGGACCCATTAACTTGCGTTGTGATGGGTTCGGGTAAGGTCCTAGACCAAATTGACCTACTCAGTCAGCTAACTATTGATTAAAATTGAAGAATGCCGATTGAATCCTTCAAAAAAATATGGGTAAGTTGTCACTTACTTTATCCGAACCCATCGCAAGCGCGCGATATTTTCGGCTTGATTGTTGAAACCGGCATTGATCATTCTTCATCTGCTTACGGGCAGGTTTTTCAGGGCATCCAGAAACTCTATCGCATCTATAAGCGCCGTGATCCGGTTAAATCCGGCTCAAGTAATTTTGAATTTACCGCAACACCGTTAAACTACTGGAAACGTGTTCTGCAAAAATGCAATAAAGACGAAACTTTTATCGTGATGGTGGCCCTTATGGAGCTGGCATCGTTTAAAGACATTTCCCGCATTACTAAAATACCGCTCAGCAAAGTTAACTACCTGTTCAACCAAAGCGTAAAAAAAATCATAGCATCTCCGGCGCTTCGCTTCGAACAGAAAAAAGATATTAAGTTAAAAGAGTATAACAGTGAGGACGTGTCGACTTTATTCATTAGCGAATATTTTATCGAATATGTGCTTGGCCTGACTGAGCCTGCGATCTCAGAAAAGATGGAAGGCAGGCTAAAAGACAACAATCGCTACAACGATTACCGCAGCGAAATTCTTAAGTTCAAAGCCGAGCTTAATGATCTAAATGCAAGTCATCATTTTGATGATGTGATGAAGGTCTTCGGTAATTCAGCACAATTACAGAATTTAAAAAAGTTAGAAATCAAACAACAGAAAAAAATAGCGATCGGCCTGTTGGCGCTGGTCATTATTATTTCTGGACTGTTCCTGCGTCCGACATTTCTCAAAGCGCCGATCGGTGATACGACAGCTAAAAAAGTGATCCTGGAAGAAGTTGCGATTTCTAAAAAAGAAGCTCCCGAGGGACAGGTGTTTAACGGGTCAGAGGCAAAAGCTGCAGTTACCGTCAGTTCTGTGGCGACGGTGTCAGTACCGATTGTTGTTAGCGACAAAGTTGTTGCCGTAGTTTCAGCACCGGTTGTTGCCAAAGTTAAACCACCGCTGCCGCCTGAGCCGGTTAAACAAGTGCCGGCGACCGGGGTTTACCGCGGCCAGATTACAGTGACTGATTTTGACCAAGTAGCCTCAATTATCCGTGACCGGATCATCGCCATCGGCGGAAAAAAAGCGGGTGAAGTTGAATTAGGCTGGATTAAAAACCGAAACATCAGTTATTTTCACTTTATTTTTCCGACAGAAAAACGTGAAGAGTTGGTGGCGTTTATCCAGCAGTACGGCCAATTAAACTATAAATTCGAGGCGCACCCGCGCGTGCTGCCGATAGGCCAAAGCCGTTTTATTATCGAGGTCTATAAAGGTGAGTAAGAAAAAACCATTATCTTTAGGTAAAAACTATCGCTCACTGAGATCAATCTTGATTGTCTGGTTTACTTTGTTTTCTATTATCCCGTTGCTTTTTGTCGGCTGGTATTCTGTTTTTAAATTCGAAAAAGCCTTTGATCAGGAAGTGTCACAGCGTCTTCAGGGTAATGGCCGAGAAATTGAAACCATCATTGCCGATTATTACCGTGCTGTTCAGACCCAGAAAGAACAATATGCCAATGATGCCCGCGTGGTAGCGGCATTAACCATGGCTGACCGCGGTGCTTTAAACGGTCTTTCAATCGAATGGATCGGCCGCAGCCCGATAACGTCATTATCTTTTTATGACCGCGAAGGCCGTCTGATCACGACATCCTACCGCGATGATAAAAATCAGATCCGTCATTTTGAGCTAACAGCAGAAAAAATCCTGCTTAATGAAAAATATCTTTCAAATCTGAAAGATAAGTCAGATCTGGGTTTTGTCGATGAAGCCAAAACCAAAGTTTCTCTGATTCTGTTTTCTAAAGTTTTAAACGCCAATGGTAAGCACGTCGGCTATTTTGAACAGATTATTGAACTTAAAGAATTATTCTTAAGCCGAATCCGTTCGCGCTTAAAAATCGAATCCTTTCTGGTTTCTGACCAGAAAAACATGATCGCGGCTTCGCGTAATGAATTTCGTAATATCAAACTTGCAGGCAGTAAAGTGATTGATGACAAGCTGGTCGATTACAACCTGTACGGGCAAAATTACGGCTTTATTCTGTACCCGCTAAGCTGGGACCGCTCAAAGTTTTATATCGGTCTCGGAACACTGAAAAAAGATTCGCAGGCCATTCTGAAAAACGTGAACATTGCGTTCGTTACCGTTGTCTCAGTGGTTTCATTATTTCTGATTCTAACGATTTTAATCACCACCAATTGGTTCTTAAAACCAGTAGAACGTTTAATTAACGGTTTTAAAATGTTTGATCGCAGTGAACAGCTGCACCAGTTGCCGGTTAATAATAAGACTGAAATCGGCCTGTTAACCGAAGCATTTAATGAGATGAGCTATAAAGTTTTTCAGGCACGTATGGATCTGCGCAAAAAAATCAAAGAGCTCGAAAAAACCAATTCAGAGTTAGTTGAAGCCCAGACGAAACTGGTGCACTCGGCAAAAATGACAAGTTTAGGCCAGCTGGTAGCGGGTGTTGCGCATGAATTAAATAATCCGATCGGTTTTATTTACAGCAACATGACGCATTTAAAAGAGTATACCGATAATCTTTTTAGTGTGATTGATTCAGTCAAAGATAAAGACGAGGATATCCGCAAAAAGATTGCAGAGATCGATTACGATTTTGTAAAATCTGATTTACCACGTCTGATTAAATCGTGTCAGGACGGTGCTCAGCGTACCCGTGATATCGTTCTGGGTTTGAGAAATTTCTCGCGCCTGGAAGAAGCGCAGTTAAAAGAAATCGATATTCAGGAATCGCTGGATACAACGCTTGAAATTTTACGCAGCGATATTAAAAACCGTATCGTGGTTCATAAACAATATGAGCCGATCCCGAAGGTTCTGTGTTATGCCTCGCAGATTAACCAGGTGTTTATGAATATCCTTTCAAACGCTCTGCAGGCTATCCAGGGTAACGGTGAAATCTGGATCACGACTATTCCGTTAAAAGCCGGCGCAGATCAAATCGGCCGGGTACAGATTTCGGTGCAAGATTCCGGTTCGGGTATGGATGCACAGACACTGGAAAAAATCTTTGAACCGTTCTTTACCACCAAAGGTGTCGGACAGGGCACTGGTTTAGGGCTGAGTATTTCGTATGGTATCATTCAAAATCACGGCGGCGAAATTCAAGTGCGCTCACAAAAAGGTGTGGGCACTGAATTTGTGGTCATCATTCCGATCAGTCCGCCAAAAAGTCTCAAGCCATAAATGCCGTCTCAGCGCGAGACAGCTTGTCGTTTCAATTAAACGATTTTAAGTTCAGTCTGGTTTGTGCCGATAAGTATTTCGTGGCAGGTATTAATAAATTTCTTAACATTGTTATCGTTTTTGGCTGTGTGGTTATGGCCTACTTTTTCTATCAGGCAAAAGTAGAAAATGATAAGTCAGTAAGAGCTATTAGCCATGTTGCCGAACAAAGTTCTGAGAAAGAGCCGGTAGATCCGCAGGATTTGGCCAATAAATATCTACAGCAGGCACAGCAAAACTTGGCCGCAGATAAACTTAAAGCCGAAATTAATATTAAAAAAGCCATTGCGGATTCCACTAATCCAACGCCACCTAAAGTTGTCGAAACAGATCCATCACAGGTTCCGATCGAGCAGCAAATCTGGAAAGATCCACAACAGGAAAAGCCATTGGATCAGCGTTTTTCTGAGCAGTTGAATCAGAAAAATACCGGCGAAATCGACAAACAAGAATACATCCGCCAATTTAAAGAAAACGCGCGCAAGAACGGTTACGAAATCACCGTCAATGACGATCTAGAAGTGACAAGCGTTACGCCGATCAGAAAACCGCAAAATTCAAAGAACGATTACGACGCTAATCAAAACTCCGATCAGGAATATTAATAAATACAATTCTACGATTCTAACACTAAGGACGACCGCGAGGTTGGCCCTTTAGAATAGGGTCTGCCAGAGGCAGATCAAAACAGCTTATTTTCGTTGAAGCTGTAGTAGGTTTCACCGGTGAAAATGACGTGATCGAGAATTGGAATTTCCAGGATCTTGGCAGCTTTTAAAAGTTTTTTGGTGATGCGGATATCCTCTAACGACGGGGCAACACTTTGGCTGGTGTGATTGTGGGCGATAATGATGGCAAAGCAGTTGGCGCGGACCGCTTCGCGGAATAAATCGCGCGGGTGAATCTTGCAGGAGTTCAGAGTTCCCTTGTGGACCATGACCGTTTTGAGCAGCTCCATCTGATGCGTTAAGTACACACCCCAAAACTCTTCGGCATATGGGTTGTAGTTTGCTGCCAAAAGTTGAAAGACCGTTTTGGCGTTATCGATAATCTGTAGGGGTTTAGCGGAGGCATCCGGACTTTTAGGGGGATTGGTCATAATGGTTTTTTAGCAACAGCGTGACCTAAAGTAGGGGTAACTTATTGTTTGTCGCACTTGATTATCGTCCGGAAGATCGCTTCTCGTTTCAGGCCGGATCGTCTATTATTTACGTAAGACATCATTGTCGAAAGGTACATCATGAAAACGTTAGTTTTACTCATTCTTGTTTCGTTATCAGTTTTATCGTGCGGCCCGAAGGCCTTTGTTAAAGGTACTTATGAAGACCCGCAAAAAGAAAATCTATTAAACGACCAATGGTCTGAAACCGACATGCAAGTGATGGTGAAAGAACTAGTGGCGTCAATGCTGGCACACCCGGTTATCGCGAACGCAAAAACTCCGCCAGTGGTTATGTTCACTAAACTTAAAAACGACACCAGCGATCATATCGATACGCAAAGTATTATCGACATGATGGCGGTTGAATTAGGCAATACGGGTAAAATCGTATTCGTAAATAAAGAAGCGCGTGAAGACGTAGCCGAAGAGTACAATTATCAAAACTCGGGAATGGTATCGAGCGAAACTAAAAAAGGCCCGGGCGGTCAAACAGGTGCAGATTACTTCATCGATGGCCGTATCGCTTCAATCACACAACAGGTGGATAAAGATAAAACGGTGTATTACAAGTTAACGTTGAACCTAACGAACTTGCAGAAAAACACTAAAGTTTGGTCTAACCACAAAGAAATTCGTAAGAAGTTTAAGAAGAAAACTATTGGTTTGTAGTTAGTATTTCGGTAACTCAGCCGCAGCGCGGGTTATCCATCCTGGACGGACGCCTTTTGGCGTCCTGCCAAAAGGATGAGATTAGAACGCAAAATCACAATTCTGGTCACACAGACCAAATTTATTCACAGTTTCTTAATATTTTTTGAAATTTTAGCGCGAGAAAAGCTTACGAAGTGCAAAACTTCGAATAAACATAGCTTGGGAAAAATTCTAATCGGAAAAAATAAAAAGCCGGGTTTTGGCCCGGCTTAGTTATTACTGATTAAAATTTTGGTTGCTGCTTGGAAGAGGAAGATTTGGTGTTTCTTCTTCTTGGTTAGCGCCCGGAAGAACAGTCGCTTTTTCAGCTACAACTTTAGAAGTTGCGTCAGCCGTATTTAAACGAGCTGCTGAAGCCACGCGGTTTTCAAGGTTTGCTTTGATGTCATCAGTTGATGCTCTTTCAACATTAACAGTTACAGCAGCTTGTTTAGTCATGTAGTCGATTGGGAAAGCGCCCAATTTAGCTAAATAACTAGAGATGCTTCCGTTACCGTGTTGAATGATTTCGCGTAATGTAAAAAGCGGAGCGTACTGAGAAGCTTTTTTCTCAGATTCAAAAATGATCTGAGTTAAAGTTGCTGCAGTAATATCATTTTTCGACTTATTGTCGATAACCATCACTTCTTCGTTAGAGCGAATCATCTTCGCGATATCATCAAGTGTCACGTAGCAGCTTTGTTTTGTGTCATAAAGCTTACGGTTTTGGTAACGCTTGATAATTTTAACCTTCGTGCTTGGTTTTGTGTTCAAATTATCCATTTGATTCATCACAACGGCCTCCATTTGCCCTGGCTTATTACTTCCGTTTTAGTCTTTTAGTGTCTAAACAAGATGAAGATTTATTAAGCCTAAAACTGAAGCTTTTCGCCTATTTATTCGCTGGCAAGTTAGCCCTGCCGCCACCCTATGTCAAGTAGGTCGACAGTTTATCTCAGTGATTCGGTTAAATGACAAAATGAGTCCAGTTGCCTTATTTTTAAGTTTAAAAAACACCTATTTGAGATACAGTAAAACATAATGATTTCAAGTACTTATAAACAAATAAAAAGTAGTCTAGTTTTTTCTTAAATTCATCTTAAAAGGCGTTGACTCGTCCAATGAGGTCCAGTTTTGCGAAATCGTCACATAATAAAACGCTCTAGACTCCAGCACCAGAGCCATTTCTGCCGAATAGTTCTGTAATAGGAGTCTACATGAAAGTTCTCAGAATTTCGGGTGGTCGGTTGGTTTTTTTAATCAGTTTACTTTTCATCACAGCGTGTGTGTCGACGCCGTACCCATACTTTGACTCTTCATTAAATGATCATAATCGTGCACCGGCATCGTTAGGTGTTCCGCAAACCGCGTCAGAAGCTGATGAAAATAAAGTCGAAAAACAAGCACAGGCCGATTATTTATTTTTAAAAGCTGACTTGGAATCGGCAGATGGCGAACAGGCGTCATCGATCGAAAATTTAAAATCAGCGATTCAGATCGATCCGAATTCGGTCGTGCTGCTGCAAAAACTTTCAGTTGAATATTACAAAAAAGGCCAAGTGACCGATGCCATTTACTGGATCCAGAAGGCATTAGAAAAAGATCCGAAAAGAAAAGACAACCTGTTGCTATACGGTTCGATGCTAATGGCCAAAAAAGAATTCGACAAAGCTGAAGTGGCGTACAATAAAATCATTAAGCAATACCCAAAGGATTCCGAGGCGTTTTTATATTTAGGCGCGCTGCACTCAGAGAAAAATGAATTTACCAAAGCTCATAACTATTTTTCTAAAGTGATTACGATCGGCACTTATGAGCCGAAACATCTGCCGTTTTACTACCGCGCACGATCAATTTTAGATTCAGGCAATAAGGCTCTTTTTGGCGCAGCTAAAAAAGACTTAGTAAAAGTTTTCGAGTTAAAGCCTGAGTTTCTAGAGGCCATCCAGGTTTATTCTAGCATTGTCGAAAAAACCGAAGGTAAGCAGGCTGTCTTTAAATTTTATATCGACTATCAGAAAAAATACGGTCCGGTAGTCCGTTTGGCCGAAGTATTATCGCAGTACTATATTGAAAAAGACCAATACGATAAAGCCTACGAACAGCTTGAATTTATGGAAGCCAATACTGAAGATCCAATTCAGGTTAAACTTAAAATGGCTTTAATCCTGATCGATAAAAAGAATTATCCCAAAGCGCTGACTAAGTTAGAAGAGCTAAATGTTTCTGTTCCTGAGTCAGACAAAGTGAAATTTTACTTATCGGCTGTTTATGAAGAATTAAAACAGGCTGATAAAGCCATTGAAACTTACTTAATGATCCAGCCATCGAGCAATCATTACGATGATGCGCGTGTCAGAGCTGCGTTCTTGTTAAAACATGCCAAACAACTAGGTAAGGCATTAACAACCATGAAAGAAGCAGTAGCTAATAAAAAAGAAAACTTACAACTGCATTTTATGCTGGCTCAGCTTCAGGAAGACGATGCCAAATACGAGGAGGCGATTGCTACCCTGAAAAAAGCTGATGATCAGTTTCCGAAGAATACACAGGTACATTATTTCTTAGGTACTCTTTACGATCGCCTAGAGAAAAAAGACCAGATGTTAAAGCATATGCGCCAATCAGTAAGCTACGACGAAAAAAATCACCAGGCGATGAACTATGTCGCATATTCAATCACAGAACTGGGCGGTGATTTAGATGAGGCCGAGCAGTTAGCCTTAAAAGCCTACGCTTTACAAAAAGATGATGCCTTTATCATCGATACGCTGGGTTGGGTTTACTACAAAAAAGGTGAATACACCAAAGCTTTGCCTTACTTAGAAAAAGCGCATGAACTTTCACCGGATGTCGGGGTAATCGCCGAACATTTAGGTGATGTTTATCTTAAGCTTAAAAAAGATGATAAAGCACGTAATGCTTACCTGAAAGCCCGCAAAGAAGAAAAGGATCTGGCGCGCCTGAAGGCTTTAGACGGAAAAATCACGTCGCTTGAGCAGGCGGCGGGTTCTCAGCGTAGCCCAGCTGCTGCTGATACTTTTTACCCATAATATGGCATAATACAAAAGCTGCAACGATGGCGTAATCTACGCTGAACAGTTGCAGCAGTGTTGCTGCAATGACAAAAGATACTGTTAATTTTAAAAAATAAAACTTACGGGCCTTGATCTGCTGAACGTTCTGCATATAAACGCTCATTAGATCCGCCCCTTTTTTGTAATCCCAGAAAAAAGACATCCCGAAAACCAGCAGCACGTAGGTCATGACAAAGCTTAAACTGCCTGAGATTGCCAATAGTGGCAGATTAAAGTCTTTTAAGTGGATATGCATGAAAGACACCACGGCGCCGAGAAAGAAAAACAGCGGAAATAGCGTCAGCGTGTGAATGAGACAGTGAATTTGCGAAGTTTTACTAAATTCAGTTTGCCATAAATAGATCGCCATCTGTTGCCAGACCAGAATCAACAACAGCGATCCGCCAGGGATATCAGCGTACCAGAACAAAAGAAAGCTCGCGGCAAATAAAGAATAATGTTTTATTTTTAATTCTCTCATTTACACTAAAGTGTATATGCAAAAATATTCATTCACAAACCATGTTTTGTTGTTCGTAGGTCTTGCAGCGCTTTTTACCGTCGGTTGTGCGGGTACGCAGGAAAAACCGCAGGCCGGTGATATTCAATATGTTGCAAGTAAGGCGTTAATTGAGGACAAAACCAAAAAAACTTCAAATTCTGCTTCGATAGATTTGTTCTTCTTAAGTAATGATGCCATTCGCATGGAGGTGACCGCCGTCTTAGGTTACCGTCTTGGTAGTTTAGTGATGAACCAGCAAAAAGTAGCGTATGCCTTACACCCGCAGAAAGCTTTTGTTGAAGGCCCGTTTACCGGCCGAACCATGAAGCCGTTGTTTCGTCAGGAGCTGGATCCGAGGTTAATCTGGGCGGTGGTGTTTGACCGCGATTTACGGGGGTTTGGTTTTGCCTGTAATGACCTGGTTTCTAGAACCAGCACATGTTTAGGAAGCGGAGCTACCCAAGGGGTTACGGTGACCGTTCAGCAATTGGGTGAAAAGCCTGACAGCGGATTAAAGAAAATCACCATCGAAAATGCCAGTTTAAAATTTGTTTGGCTGTATAAAGCGATTAGGAAACATAATAAGTCCTATAACGAGACCTTTGTCCTGAATAAGCCAGAAGAATATCGTCTAATCACTATAAAATAATTTTACTTCGCTAACCGAAATAACAAGAGGCATAATCTAAGTAAGAAGCCTACCACTTTTGTCTTAAAGTGGGGCACTTATGGAGGAGAATCACTATGTCGTCTTCTATCAATCTTCGCTCATTGGTTGAAAAGCACCAACAGGCCAGCAACAAGAAAACGGCCTCACATTGGACTGGTACTTTTCATGAGTATTTAGACCTGGTGAAAAAAAATCCAAAGTTGGCCAGAAACGCCTACCAGCGCATGTATGACATGATCATGGAGGCCGGTACCGAAGAGTACGTGGATTTTAAAAAGCATGTGATCCGCTATAAGTTTTTTGATGATAAACCCAATAACGGTAAAGACGCTATTTTCGGTTTAGATGTTCAGTTGATGAAATTCGTCAATATCCTAAAAGCAGCGTCTTTAGGATACGGTACCGAAAAACGTGTTATTTTACTTCACGGCCCGGTGGGTTCGGCAAAATCTTCGATCTGCCGTATTTTAAAAAAAGGTTTAGAAGATTATTCGCACACGGACCAGGGGGCGCTGTTTACGTTTGAATGGGTGATTGAAGATTCAAAAATCCAACATCTGCTGGGTAAAGATGTGAAAGTATATCACACGCCGATGAATGAAGATCCGCTGTGGTTAATTCCGGAGGATATGCGCCAAACAGTGGCTGATGAAATCAACCGCTCACAAGACGGTGATTATCGTGTAAAAATCACCGGCGAACTTTGCCCGCCATCGCGTTTTATTTTTAAAGGTCTTATGGATTACTACCAGGGAGATCTGATTAAGGTTTTAAACCACGTGCGGGTAAAACGTATGTTTATCTCAGAAGCTGACCGTGTCGGAATCGGTACTTTTCAGCCGAAAGATGAAAAAAATCAGGATTCAACAGAATTAACCGGTGATATCAATTACCGTAAGATCGCAGAATACGGATCTGACTCAGACCCGCGGGCGTTTAATTTCGATGGTGAATTTAATGTCGCCAACCGCGGAATGATCGAATTTGTCGAGGTCTTAAAACTTGATGTGGCTTTCTTATACGATTTATTAGGGGCTTCACAGGAGCACAGAATCAAACCTAAAAAATTCGCGCAGACGTATATTGATGAAGTGATTATCGGCCACACTAATGAGCCAGAGTACAGAAGATTGCAGGATAATGAATTCATGGAAGCCTTACGTGACCGTACAGTAAAAGTGGATATTCCGTACATCACAAGGTTAAAACAAGAAGTTAATATCTATAAAAAAGATTTCAATTCACAAAAATTACGCGGTATCTCTATTGCCCCGCACACGATTGAAATGGCGGCGATGTGGGCGATTCTGACCCGTTTAGAAAAGCCTAAAAAAGCAAATCTGACTCGTTTACAAAAACTAAAACTATATAACGGTAAAACATTAGCGAATTACACAGAAGATAACGTTAAAGAATTACGTAAAGAAACTTTACGTGAAGGTTTAGACGGAATTTCTCCTCGTTATATTCAGGATAAATTATCAAATGCGCTTGTGATGGCCCAGCAGATGAACAAAGGTTCTGTGAATCCATTTATGGTGATGAATGAATTAGAGAGCGGTTTAAAAAACCACTCGTTAATTTCTGATGAAGAGCGCAAACAAGAATACCGTGAATTATTAAGCGTCGTAAAACAAGAGTACGAAGAAATCATTAAAGGTGAAGTTCAGCGTGCGATCAGCGCCGATGACGGGGCTTTACAGCGTTTATGCGCCAACTATATCGATAATGTTAAAGCGTACACGCAGAAGGAAAAAGTCCGTAACCAGTTTACCGGCCAGGATGACGATCCAGATGAGCGTTTAATGCGCGCGATCGAGGAGAAGATCGAAATTCCTGAATCACGCAAAGACGACTTCCGCAGAGAGATCATGAATTACATCGGTGCATTGTCGTTAGATGGTAAGAAATTTAACTATAAAATGAACGAACGTCTTCACAAAGCTTTAGAACTAAAGCTTTTTGAGGACCAAAAAGACAGTATTAAGCTTACGTCTTTAGTAAGTTCAGTCACAGACAAAGACACTCAGGAGAAAATCGAAATCGTTAAATCACGTCTTATTAAAGACTTCGGTTATGACGAAATTTCGGCGACTGACGTGTTACATTACGTAGCCAGCATCTTCGCCCGCGGAGATGTGAAGAATAAGTAGCGCGGACGCGCTGGGAGCGGAGCTGAACTATGCCGATTCGCGAGGACCAAAACCGATTTAAGAGTATTATCAAAGGCAAAGTTCGTGATGACTTTAAAAAATACGTCACGAATGGCGAGCTGATCGGTAAGCGCGAAGAGGAATTTGTAAAAATCCCGCTTCCGCGGATTGATATTCCGACGTTTCGTTACGGTCCCAAGCAGGATCAGCAGGGGGTCGGCCAGGGTGATGGCGACGGTGATCCGCAACAGGCGCAGGGTCAGGGGCAACAGGGCTCTGGCAAAGGTGAAGCTGGCGAAAATCCCGGCGAACACATGCTTGAAGTTGAGATCTCTTTGGAAGAATTAGCCGATATTTTGGGTGAAAAACTTCAGTTGCCGCGTATTTTGCCAAAAGGTACGGCAAATTTAGTGACCGAGAAAACGCGGTATTCGGGGATTGCGCCGGTTGGGCCTGAGGGCTTACGTAAATTTAAACAAACTTATAAAAAGGCTTTAGCCCGCTATATTTCTTCGGGCACCTATAATCCGAATGATCCGGTGATTGTGCCGATCCGTTCAGATTACCAGTACCGTACCATCAAAAAAACGCAGAAGCCGCACACCAAAGCGGTCGTTATATACATGATGGACGTGTCGGGTTCAATGGGTGAAGAGCAAAAAGAGATCGTGCGCTTAGAATCTTTTTGGATCAACACCTGGTTAAAAAAACATTACAAAGGCTTGGATACCAGATTTATTATCCACGATGCCGCAGCCAAAGAAGTTGATGAAAACACCTTCTTTAAAACGTCTGAATCGGGCGGAACCTTAATCAGCTCGGCCTACAAAATGTGCCAGCAAATTATTGATGCCGAGTATCCGGCCGATGAGTGGAATATTTATCCGTTTCATTTTTCTGACGGCGATAATTGGTCAGGTGAAGACACAAGACTGTGCATTCAGCTGATCAAAGAATATTTTTTACCGCGGGTGAATGTATTTTCGTACGGTCAGGTCGAAAGTAAATATGGTTCAGGTCAATTTTTAAAAGACCTGCAAAAAGAATTCGGTGAAGACGAGCAGGTGACATTAAGCCAAATCGAATCGCGCGATAAAATTTTAGATTCAATCAAAGACTTCTTAGGTAAGGGCAAATAAGCTTTGTCGGTGGGGGCCAGATGGCAAATTTAACTCTAGAACTTGAAACAGAAAGAAAAAAGATCTGCCAAGTAGCTCAATCTGTCGGCCTTGACTGTTTTGAAACTATTTTTGAACTGATCAGCTACGATCAGATCAGTCAGTTTGCTTCGTACGGCGGTTTTCCCGTGAGATATCCACACTGGAAATTCGGGATGGAGTACGAACAACTTTCTAAATCTTACGAATACGGTTTATCTAAAATTTATGAAATGGTGATCAATACGGATCCTTGTTATGCCTACCTGATGGAAGGCAACTCGATGATGGATCAAAAGCTGGTTATGGCGCACGTTTACGGCCACTGCGATTTTTTTAAGAATAATATCTGGTTTTCTAAAACCAACCGCAAAATGATGGATCAGATGGCCAATCACGCCACCCGTATCCGCCGTTATATCGACCGCTATGGCTACGAAGAGGTCGAACGTTTTATCGACACGTGTTTAAGTTTGGAAAATTTAATCGACCGTTATTCGATTTTAAACGGGCCGACTCAGTTTAGCGAGAAAAAGCCGCAGGTGCGCGAATCCGATTTCGTGTTCCAGGTCGAAAAATCCTATATGAAGAATTATATCAACCCGCCGGATGTGGTTGAGGAGTTCAAGAAAGACCAAATGCAGAAGCTGCAGGGTAAGGCGCAGTTTCCGGCAGATCCGGTGCGTGATATTCTGACCTTTTTGATCCACTATGCGCCGCTGGAAGAATGGCAACAGGATATCTTATCAATCATCAAAGATGAGGCCTATTACTTTGCTCCGCAGGGGATGACCAAAACGATGAACGAAGGCTGGGCGTCATACTGGCATTCGCACATCATGACCAAATATATCTTAAATGATTCAGAAATTATCGACTTTGCCGACCACCACGCCGGCACCATGTTTATGAAAATGGGGGGGTATAACCCCTACAAAGTGGGTATCGAGCTTATGCGTGATATCGAAGAAAGATGGAATAAAGGAAAATTTGGCCGCGAGTGGGACGAGTGTGACGATGTTAAAGAGCGGAAAAATTGGGACCGTAAGCTAAATTTAGGGCGCGAGAAGATCTTTGAGGTCCGTAAGCTTTATAATGACGTGACATTTATTGACGAGTTTTTAACAGAGGATTTCTGCGTCCGAAACAAAATGTTCGTCTACAAAATGAATAAAGAGACCGGCAAATTTGAGGTCGATACCCGTGACTTTAAAGCTATCAAGGCCCAGCTCCTGTTCCAGCTGGCCAATTTCGGCCAGCCGATCATCAAAATCGAAAATGCGAACTTCGAAAATCGCGGCGAACTTTTGTTAAGACATGTGCATGAAGGTTTGGATCTCCAGCCTAATTATATGGACGCAACGATGAAAAACTTAAATAAACTGTGGCAACGGCCGGTAAATATAATTACAGTTATGGATAACGAGCCGCAGCTTTTCAGATTTGACGGCAAGGAATATACAAAACACAGCTTAGCAAAAGATGTGGGTTCTCAATCTGAGCCGTCTCGAAAAGATTCAGAAGGTTAAGAAAACTTAACATTTCGTTTCAACAAGATCCGGATTAACGAATTTTCATTTTTTCGCATAGCTATTTTACAAAATAGTGTAAGATAAATAGTCAAGGGGAAGGTATTCCCGTTGTGAAGAAGGAACGTTGGCTGGAAAATAAAAACCGCATCTTAGTCTACAGTGATGATCCCAAGGATCAGGCGAAAATGTCAGGTGAGCTCGAGAAAAAAGCTTTCGAGGACCAACAAAAAGCCAAAATCGCTGATAAAAAGTTTGTGATCGTTTTTCGAATCGAGAAAAATGGTCGCGGCGGCAAGACGGTGACTATCTTAGATCAATTACCGGCTTACGATCCCTTCCTCAAAGAACTTACAAAAGAATTGAAAGCGAAATGCGGGGTCGGTGGAAGTTATTTCATCGAAGAAGATAGGGGCTGCATTGAGATTCAAGGTGACAAGCGGGAAGCGATTAAAAAGATACTGGATGTCAAAACCATGAAGTACAAAGGGGTCTGATAAAATGAATAAAGTAGTGATCATCGACGATTTGGTTGATAGCTGCACGGTTATTTCTGAAATCTTAAGTCCTTATTTTGAATGTAAAGCTACGTCTGAACCGCATTTAGCGATGGATTTAATTTTAGATTTCAAACCGAACATCATTTTAATGGATTACCAAATGCCACGTGTAAACGGGGCTGAGCTATGTAAGACTCTAAAAGATCACCCGGCCACCAAAGATATCCCGGTTATTTTTATGTCGGGCGTGGCAACTGAAGATGAGCGCGTCGAAACGCTTGAGCTGGGTGGCGATGATTTTATTGCCAAGCCTTTTCACCCTAAAGAATTAATTTTGCGTCTGAAAAAACGAGTTCAGGGTTACACGGTAAAACCGCCAGTTGATAGTGGAGCGGTGATTGCCAACATGAATACGTCGACCTTAGCTGTCGGCAATTTAAAAATGAACCTGAATTCACGCCTGGTGTATGTAAATGACCGCGAAATCACCTTAACGCCGAAGCAGTTCGAAATTTTAAAATTATTAATCGAAAATCAGAACCATCTGGTTTCGCGCAGCACTTTTATGGAAGAAGTGTGGGGTCATTTCGAAGTGACACCGCGAAATGTCGACTCGCAAATTAACTATCTAAAAAAGAAAATAGACGGGTTTCAGGGCATTATTACGGCAGTCCCAAGCTTTGGTTACCGTTTAGATTGCAAACCATAGTATCGACGACGGGGCTAAATGCTACAGGCCGATCAGGGATTGATCTCCGTATAAATTTTTAGTTAGTATTGTAGCCATGAAAACTACAAAGCTACTATTAGTCGTATTCTCTTTTTTGATCGCAAGCTGTAAAACCTCTCCTGAATCTGCCGGTATCAGCGAAGCAGAAATCAATGCTGAAGCGGCCAAGGCTTACGCCGAAGTTAAAGCCAAATCGAAAATCTCAAACAATCAAGAATGGACCGCAATGGTAAATCGCGTGGCCAAGCGTATCGCTTTAGCATCGGGTAAACCGTACAACTGGGAAGTTATTTTAATCGACGGACCTGAGGTGAACGCCTGGTGTATGCCGGGCGGTAAAATGGCTGTTTATACCGGGATTTTACCGGTGGTAAAAACCGAAGCGGCATTGGCTGCGGTTATGGGGCACGAAGTAGCGCACGCAACGCTTAAGCACGGGATGGCGAACTATGCGCGCGCGAAACAGAGCAATTTATGGGGCGTAGGTATTGCCATCGCTACAACAGTTGGTGGCCAGCTGTTATGCGAAACCGAATCCTGCAGAAAATGGACTCAGCTGGGAGGGATCGCTGGTGGTTTTGCCGTCACATTTTTTAATATGAAATATTCGCGTGAAGATGAATCTGCAGCGGATAAAGAAGGTCAGATCTATATGGCCGATGCCGGTTATGATCCGAGCGAATCAATCAAACTTTGGGAGCGTATGGGGGCAGCCGGCGGTGGGAAGCCACCAGAGCTTTTATCGACACATCCTTCGGATGAGCGCCGTCGTGGTAATTTAATGTCTTGGTTGCCGGAGGCTCAGGCTAGATATCAGGCGGCGCCACAGAAGTTTGGTCTTGGAGCTACGATCAAGTAGGTCGGATTATTTTTTTTCTGCGCGTTTTTGTTTAAAGAAGTTTTTTAGCAAATCGCTGCACTCAAGTTGCATTAGACCGTGATCACATTGAAATCGGTGATTCAGTTTTGCATGTTTTGATAAATCTTCGAGTGAACCCATGGCTCCGGCTTTGGGATCGTGAGTGGCAAAGACCACACGCTTGATTCTGGCTTGCACGAGAGCGCCGGCACACATGTAGCACGGTTCAAGCGTTACGTAGAGAGTACAGTCGATTAAGCGCCATGAGTTTTTGGCTTTGCAGGCGCGATGAAGTGCGACCAGTTCAGCGTGGCCTAAAACAGTATTTAGTTGTTCGCGTTTGTTGCCGGATTTACCGATAACCCGACCATTGCCATCGACGACCACGGCGCCAATAGGAACTTCGCCTTTATTTTGGGCGCTTTTAGCCAATTTAAAGGCTAAGTGCATGAATTTACGGTCTTGGGCGCTAAAGTGATCCATCTCTGAGGTCATTCTTAGTATAAATCCCTGGATTTTTTAACTAAATGGTCTTGCCGCAGGCAGTCAATAAGTGTAAATACAGGCGCTGGTTGTTAATACTTTCTATTCATTTTGGAAAAGTCCAAAAAATCTATACCGGAAGGCGGGTGAATATCTCATGGCATTAGTTAAAATTAGAGACGGTGAATCTTTCGAATCAGCGTTCAGAAAATTTAAAAAATCTTGCGAAAAAGCAGGTATCCTTTCTGAAGTAAAAAAACGCGAGCATTTCGAAAAACCGAGCGTTTCTGCTAAGAAAAAATCTATCGCTGCCCGCAAACGCGCTAACAAAAAAACGCGTGGTGGATTCCGCGACAGAGACTAGTTCGAGCTAATTTGATCTGTCTTCGACAGACCATTTTTCTAAAGAGCTGCCTCTGGCAGCTTTTTTATTTGGGGAGTACCTATGGAACTAAAAGATCAGATCATGGCTGATATCAAAGCGGCAATGATCGCCAAAGATTCAGTAAAATTAAACACTCTTCGTTTTTTACACGCGGCTATTAAGCAAAAAGAAATCGACTCTCGCCCGAATCCGTTAACTGCGGATGATGTGATGGCTGTTGTGAAAAAATTAGTTAAACAACGTAAAGAATCTATCGACCAATTTGCAACGGCAGGCCGTACTGACCTGGTTGATGCAGAAACTGCTGAGTTAAAAGTTATGGAAGTTTATCTTCCGGCGCAAATGACTCGTGAGCAAATTGAACAAGTTGTGGCTGACGTTATTAAAGAAACAGGCGCATCATCAATCAAAGATATGGGCACTGTCATGAAGGCTGTTCAGGCTAAAACTGCCGGAACCGCTGACGGTAAAACAATCAGCGAAGTGATTAAGTCAAAACTGAACTAATTTGGGATTTAAGCAAGACTTCATCGACAAGGTTACGCAGGCATCAAACCTTGTCGAGATTATTTCACAATACACTACGCTAAAGCCAAGTGGCCGCGGCCATATGGGGCGTTGTCCTTTTCCTGATCACCAGGAGAAGACGGCCTCTTTTTCGGTGAGTGAATTTAAAGGTGTCTACCACTGTTTCGGCTGTAAAAAATCCGGCAACGTGGTTTCGTTCTTACGCGATTTTAACGGCATGAATTTCCGTGAAGCGATTGAGTACTTGGCCGAACGCAACGGGATTGTGATCACTGATGACTGTTATGAAAACAACCGCCCGGATCAGCCGCTTGAAAACAAAGACCACAAAAAAACGCTACTGCATGCGAATAAAATCGCCGCCGATTTTTTTCGCGAATCGCTAAAGCGTCAGGCCACGGATTCGCCGGTGCGCCAGTACGTTTTAAAAAGAAAATTAAATCCCGAAACTTTAGAAGAGTTTCAGATCGGATATGCCCCGAATGAATGGGAAGCCTTAAGCCATCAGCTCACGCGCAGTTCAATTCCGAACACTGTTGCTGAAGAAGCGCAGTTACTGAAAAAACGCAAAGAGGGATCAGGTTATTTTGATCTGTTCCGTGATCGCTTAATGTTTCCGATTCATTCGCCGACCGGCGAAGTGCTGGCCTTTGGCGGCCGTATCATCGAGCAGGGTGAGCCCAAATATCTAAACTCTCCTGAGACGCCGGTGTTTCACAAAGGCAGCGTGCTTTACGGTCTTGCCCAGACGGCAAAACATATCCGCTCTGAAGATCTGGTGATCGTGGTTGAAGGATATATGGATTTAGTTTCGCTTTATCAGGCGGGCTTAAAAAATATCGTAGCCACCATGGGAACCGCATTAACCCCGGAGCACGCCAAACTCATCAAACGGTTAACGAACAACGTGGTTGTTCTTTTTGACGGTGACGAGGCAGGTAAGATGGCCGCAGAACGCAGTCTTCCGATTTTACTTTCGCAGGGTCTGTTCCCACGCGGGATTATATTGACCGAAGCCAAAGACCCCGACGAATTTGTTATTAAGTTCGGCTTAGAAGCATTAAAAAAAGAAGTCGAAAAAGCGCCTGACCTGTTTAAAGTCATTCTGAAATCATGGATGAACGAATACCGGGGCGAGGCCTCTGACAAAGTAAAACTGGTTGATAAAATTAAACCGGTGTTTGATGCTATGGCCGATCAGCGCCTTAAAAGCCTGTATGCGGATGATCTTTGCCAGATTATGGGAGTCAATAAAGACTGGCTTAGGAATTCTTTTCAGGGTAATGCCGCGGGGCGCAGCCAGGGTTACAGTGCGGGTTATAACCAAAATAATCAAAGAAATGTCGTGACAGAAGCGGTGGCGCCTGCGCTTTCGGCAGGCGTAGAAACAGCAAAAACCGAAGAAAATACGCAAATTAAAATTTCAGATGCCTCTAAAGTTGAGCTGATGTTGTTGCAAAATACCCTCAAGAGTCGTGCCAATTTCGCTCTGATGAGCGACCTGCAAGAGCCGCTTTCATTCACGCAATTATTAAGCCAAATCAAACACTTAGGTGTAAAACAAATCCTTGAAAATGCCGAGCAAGTTTATAGACAAGACGAGACAAAATTTGATAGGTTAGTCAGTCAGCTGATTGATAAAATTGATAAACCTGAGTTGCTTTTTCAAAACTCTAAACTCGATATCGCCCAAATTGGTGAATTCGACGAGGAAAAAGAAAAAAAACTTATCGTAGATTTGATTTCTAGAATTCAGCAAGAGTTTATAAAAGATCAGGCAAAAAAACTGGCGTTGGATCTCAAAGCAAACACAACGGACGCCGAAAAACTCAGACAGTATTCTGAGTTGCAGAAAAGCCGTCTTGAGATTCGCAATGGCGAGCGTCGCTCGACGAAAAGCGAATCTAAAAAGTAAACTCACGCGGTCTGCGGAACGCAGATCAAAAAAGTTTTTGTTTTTTATTTTTAAAAATGTGGCTTAGCAATAAGCGACAAGTAGCTGAGGACAGATGACGAATAACCAAGACAAAAATGAACTTAGAATTTTAACTGCTGCCGAACAAGAAGTTTTGGCAAAAGAAGAAATTCAAAAATTGTTAAAGCTGGCTAAAGATAAAGGCCGCTTAACAATCGAAGAGATCAATGAATCTCTTCCGCAAGAAATTATCGCGGCTAGCGTTCTTGATGGTTTAATGCAAACCCTTGAAGCTAACGGCGTGGTTATCACAGAGCACACTGAAGCGGCTCGCGAAGATGATAAAGATGAATTCCTGTCACAAGTTGATGAGGAAGAAGAAGACGAAGAAGAATTAAAAGAAGCTGAAGACGTAAAGGGTTCTGACCCGGTTCGTTTATACCTACGCAAAATGGGTTCAGTTTCGTTACTGACCCGTGAAGGTGAAGTTGAGATCGCCCGCCGTATTGAAAAAGGTGAGCGCGAAATCGTTCGTGCGATGTTAATGTCGCCATTGGGCACATGGGAAATCATCAACTTAGGTAAACGCCTTGATCAGGGCCGTATCAAAGTTAAATCGATCTTCCGTGGTTTAGAAGATGAAGACACCCAATACGACGAAAAAGAGTACATCGAAAAGATTCACCAATTGATCGGTATTGTTACGAAATACCAAAAAGACACGGAAAAAGCTTTCACCGCTTTACGCGATGAAAACATCAAGCCTGATCTTAAAGCGAAACTGACTGATGAAACCCGCGTAATCAACGAAGCGTTGATGGCGAATTTTGAATCAATCAACTTCAACCGTAAAACAATCAACCGCGTTGTTATTAAGTTTAAAAACTTAGTTAACCGTATGGGTACGTTACGTAAACGTATCAAAGACGGTGTTGAGAAAACATTCTCTAAAGACGTGGCCGGTTTAGTTGAGCGTTTAAAATTAATTGAAACAAATGAAAAAGAATTAACAAAAATGACTCGCGACACGGGCTTAAGCTACGGCCGTTTCCGTACTTATGCCTTGCAGGCGCAAGAAGCTGAAGTTCGTCTTAAACGTTTACACGACGATACAGAAATGAATTTCCGCTGGATTCAAGAAACTTACACAGCTATCTGGAAAGGTGAGCGCGAAGCGGATTTAGCGAAATCTGAATTAGTTGAAGCGAACTTACGTTTAGTTGTTTCGATCGCGAAAAAATACACCAACCGTGGTCTTCAGTTCTTAGATTTAATCCAAGAAGGTAACATCGGTTTGATGAAAGCCGTTGATAAGTTCGAATACCGCCGTGGTTACAAGTTTTCGACTTACGCGACTTGGTGGATCCGTCAGGCGATCACGCGTGCCATCGCGGATCAGGCCCGTACTATCCGTATCCCGGTTCACATGATTGAGACCATCAATAAGCTTGTCAGAACACAGCGTTTATTGATTCAGGAATTAGGCCGCGAGGCAACTCCGGAAGAGATCGCAGACCGTATGGATATGCCGGTTGATAAAGTTCGCAAAGTCTTAAAGATCGCGAAAGAGCCAATCTCGTTAGAAACGCCGGTGGGTGAGGAAGAAGATTCTCACTTAGGTGATTTTATCGAAGATAAAAAAGTGATCAATCCTGCTGAAGCCATTGTGAACTTAAATTTAGCTGAGCAAACTCGTCGTGTGTTATCGACGTTAACTCCGCGTGAAGAAAAAGTTTTACGTATGCGTTTTGGTATCGGTGAAGAGTCAGATCATACTTTAGAAGAAGTAGGTCAGGACTTTAACGTGACCCGTGAGCGTATCCGTCAGATCGAAGCCAAGGCGTTACGTAAATTACGTCACCCATCTCGCAGCAACAAACTTAAAACGTTTGTCGACAGCTAAGCTATCGCCAGCTGTGATAGCCAGATAGATCCTAATCAAAATTGCAAAAGGGAGATCGTTTGATCTCCCTTTTTTTATCTGCTCGGTAAACTAAGAATCGTTGTTCCCAAGCTGCCCTGTTATACTCGGGGTAGCAAATTGCAGGCTTCAATCATCGGAGGTCTGTTATGCCTAAAGATATAATTACTGAAGAAGATTTCACAAGAAAGACGGCCGGACGTATTCCGAAGTCTCCCCAGCGGGACAGTCCCGGTGACACGGCGACTGATCAAGAGCTAGAAGTTGAAATGGGGATTAACTACGAGCCTGACGAGCAACCACGAAAGAGCCGTAAAAAAGATATTCCGGCGTTTGATAAAAGCCATTAGCGAGCACTCAACCATAGTCTTATTTATGCACCCTTAACCGGGCAGCGCTAGGCTGTTGGTTTATGTTTGTTATAATTAACATTATGAACGTAACCGATTATCGCCGCAAAAAAGACGAACACTTAGCCGCAGCACCGAAATACAGAAATCTTTGTATGACCTGTCTGCAGCCTGATTTTGGGTGTTACTGTCAGATTGTGCAGCCGGTTGATTGTGCGATTAACTTTGTGATTCTGATTCACCCTATTGAAGCCAAGCGCCGGATTGCCACGGGACGTATGGCGCACCTTTGTCTTAAGGGATCACATTTGATCAAGGGCATTAACTACACTGATAATGATGAACTTAAGGCTTTAATTGCTGATCCCGATTACCAGACGGTGATCTTATACCCGGGAAAGCAGGCGGTGAATCTTTCAGACCTATCTTACCAACAGCGAGCACAGAATTTTTTGACTGAAAAAAAATTAAGAATTTTGGTCATTGATGGCACCTGGGCCACTGCCCGGAAGATGCTGAATCAGAGCGAAAATTTAAAAAAACTTCCGCGTATCTGTTTTAGCCCGACCAAGCCATCAAACTTCCGCGTCCGCAAACAACCTAAAGATTTTTGTTATTCGACGATCGAAGCGATTCATCATACGCTGGATCTGTTTCATGCGCCGCAGGTAGTGCCGCGCCAGCATGACCATTTGCTGGAGGTATTCGATGCCATGGTTGAAAAGCAGCTAAGCTTTATCAAAGAAGTAAAACTGAACCTGCGTGAAGCGACCTACCGCCGCGAGGGGCAAGGCAAAGTCGGCTGATCCGACCGAGAAATTAAGAAGGCGAGACTGCTGATCTCTCCTTCTTAATTATTGATTGGTTCTATTTTTTTAAATCAAAACGGTCCGCGTTCATGACTTTGGTCCACGCACTGACGAAGTCAGCTACAAACTTGGATTCGCTATCGTCCTGCGCATAAACTTCGGCAATAGCGCGTAGTTCAGAGTTAGATCCAAACAGCAAGTCCACGCGGGTTCCTGTCCATTTTTGTTTGCCAGTCGCGCGCTCAATACCGATGTATTCACCTTCAGCTGCTGAGGTCTGCCACTCGGTTTTCATATCAAGTAAGTTAACAAAAAAGTCATTGGTTAGTGTGCCGGTTCTCGTGGTTAAAACACCGTGTTTTGAACCGCCATAGTTGGCGCCAAGAACACGCAATCCACCAATCAGCACTGTTACCTCGGGAGCGGTTAAACCTAACAGCTGTGCTTTATCAATAAGTAATTCAGCGCCATACTTTGTTAGGCCAGGTTTCGCGTAGTTTCTAAAGCCATCCGCCATGGGTTCAAGAACGGCAAAAGATTCTATATCGGTCTGTGACTGTAAAGCATCAACTCGTCCTCCGGCGAATGGCACTTTAATTTTATGACCGGCTTTACGGGCGGCTTCTTCGATGCCGACACTGCCGCCTAAAACAATCAAGTCTGCCAATGAAACTTTTTTCTTTTTATTTTTTGTATCAAAAGCTTCTTTGATTTTTTCGTATTTTGCTAACACTTTAGTTAGCTCAACCGGTTGATTTACCTGCCAGTTGTTTTGCGGTGCCAAAGCTAAGCGAGCCCCGTTAGCACCGCCGCGCATATCAGAACCACGGTACGTAGAGGCCGAAGCCCAGGCTGTGGATACCAATTGTGCTACAGTCAGGCCGGATTTTAAAATTTGTTTTTTTAAAGCGGTATAATCAGCGTCAGTTAAGACTGATTTATTTACCGGTAAGGGGTCTTGCCAGATGAGTTCTTCTTTTGGCACTTCGGGACCTAAATAACGGGCGCGCGGTCCCATATCTCTGTGAGTTAACTTAAACCAGGCTCTGGCGAAAGCATCAGTAAAGGCTTCGTGATCTTCAAGAAAGCGACGTGCGATTTTTTCATAAATCGGATCAAGCTTTAATGACATATCAGCCGTTGTCATCATCGGCGGATGTTTTTTCGATGGGTCATGCGCATCCGGTATTAGATCTTGTGGCTCACAGTTTTTTGGCTGCCACTGGTGGGCGCCTGCCGGACTTTTTGTAAGTTCCCATTCGTATTTAAATAGCATGGTTAGATAGCCATTATCCCATTTTGTCGGGTTTGGTTTCCATGCGCCTTCGATACCACTTGTCGTCGTATCGCCACCTTTGCCCGAAGAAAATTTATTTTTCCAGCCTAAACCCATTTGTTCGAACTCGGCAGCTTCAGGTTCTGCACCAACTAACTTGGGATCTCCGGCGCCGTGGGCTTTGCCGAAGGTGTGTCCACCGGCGACAAGAGCTACAGTTTCTTCATCATTCATGGCCATACGTGCAAAAGTTTCGCGTACATCACGACCAGAAGCTATTGGGTCGGGATTACCGTTCGGGCCTTCTGGATTTACATAGATAAGACCCATTTGTACTGCGGCAAGGGGGTTGTCTAACTGGCGGTCACCACTATAACGGTTGTCGCCTAACCAAGTTGTTTCTGACCCCCAGTACACATCGAGATCCGGTTCCCAGACATCTGGGCGTCCGCCGGCAAAGCCGAAAGTTTTAAAGCCCATCGATTCTAAAGCTACATTGCCGGTTAAAATCATTAAATCGGCCCATGAAATTTTATTGCCGTATTTCTGTTTGATCGGCCAAAGTAAACGACGTGCCTTATCTAAGTTACCGTTATCGGGCCAGCTGTTAAGAGGAGCAAAGCGTTGCTGTCCGCGGCCACCACCGCCACGTCCATCGAAAGTGCGGTATGTGCCGGCACTATGCCAGGCCATACGAATAAATAATCCGCCGTAGTGTCCCCAGTCTGCGGGCCACCAATCCTGTGAGCTGGTCATTAATTTTTGCAAATCTTTTTTTAAAGCTTTGTAATCTAATTTTTTAAATTCTTTGGCGTAGTCAAAATCTTTTCCCATAGGATTAGATTTAGCTGAATGCTGACGTAAAATAGACAAGTTGAGTTGTTTCGGCCACCAATGTTTGTTCGACTGAACATCCTGGGTGACTATCGCGCCGTGATTAAATGGACACTTTGACATAAATTCTCCCTTTTGCAGTTATTGAAACACTGTTTGGGGTAAGTACGATAGGCTAGGCGTGTAAATGTATATTTAGTTATAGAACATATCTATGACTGCTGATGTCAGCGAGCATTTTTTGTAAAGTCGCGCTAAGCATCATACGAAAAGTGTTGATCTACAAATTACTGCATTAAACGGCGTAAGATAAAATAATAATGTGAACGGGTCGGTGCGCCGATTGATACATTGAGTAAATAATAGTTATTTAAGCCTAGGGCTGTTGCGAAATTGGTCTTTTTCTTTGTCGGCAATAGGGGGGCTTGTTACGCTTATCTTGCTATGAAAATATGGTTGTCTTTGCTGTTAGTTTTTTCGTTGTATCTTAGTGCGGCTGGTGCCGCCGAATCTGCAACGGCAGAACATATGAAGGTGCGTGTGCTGGCGCCGCAGATTTTTTCAGCCAGCGAAGAAACGCTGATCGGTATTTTATTTCATCCCGATGAACACTGGCATGTCTACTGGAAAAACCCGGGGGATTCAGGTGCTGCACCGAAATTTAACTTAACCAGTGTTAATGCTGAACTCGGTGAGGTGCAATGGCCGTACCCGCAGCGTCTGCCGGTTGAGCACTTAACTAATTTTGGTTATGAAGGCGAAGTCGCCTATCTATTATCGGTAAAACCGAAAGCCGGCGTTAAAGATGTGATGATTGATTTTAATCTTGAATGGTTGGTGTGTAAGGTTGAATGCCTGCCGGGGTTTGCCAAATTAAATTTAAAACGCGCGGTAAAAGACGGGTCTTCGCTGTGGAAAGACGCCGATCAGGCCAGCTTACAGAAATTTGCCAGACGTATTCCGGCGCCGTCAGAGTTTGGGCCGGTACATATAAAATCGATGATGTATTCGCAGAATAGGCTGATGGTAAAAATCAGTGCTCCGGATTTTGCAAAAGTTGATCTATTTCCGCTCGATGATTTTGTCAATCCTGAGAAACCGCAGCGGGTGCCTGAAAAAAACGAATTTATTTTTAAAACCAATGCCAGCCAGAAAGCGCCAAAGAACCTTAGCTTTGTGGCCAGCTACGAAGGGGAAGCATGGCAACTGGATAATGTGCGGCTGCGCATGTACGACACATCACCGGATGAATCGGTTTGGTCACTGCTGCTGTTTGCGATCTTGGGCGGATTTATTTTAAATCTTATGCCGTGTGTGTTTCCGGTGATTTCGATCAAAGCCTTTTCACTTCTTAAAACCGAAGGTAAAGCCCGTGCTAAGGACTGTTTACAGTATGCTCTGGGGGTAATGACGACATTTTTATTTTTAGGCGGCGTATTTCTATTTTTACGTTCTCTTGGGGCTGCGGTTGGCTGGGGCTTTCAGTTGCAATCGCCGGTGGTGATTTTATTTTTAATTTTATTGTTCTGGTTAATGGCACTTAATTTCTTAGGTGCATTTACAATCGGTGAGGGTACGCAGAATTTTGCCGGCCGGTTTTTAAAAAAATCATCTTCATTTGGAACCGGCGTTTTATCAGTGTTTGTCGCAGCTCCCTGTACCGGCCCATTTATGGGAGCGGCCCTGGGAGCCGCAGTCACACTTCCGCCGGTGAGTGCGCTGCTGATTTTTCTAGGGCTTGGTTTGGGTTTAGCATTGCCTTTTATTTTATTTGCGCTGTTTCCGGTGATTTTGACCTGGTTGCCAAAGCCCGGTGTTTGGATGGAGCGGTTAAAAGAATTTTTCGCATTTCCGCTGTTTGCAACGGTGCTGTGGTTACTTTGGATTTTAGGTCAGCAGACACACACGCAAGGTTGGTTGCTGGCTAGTGCGGCGCTGCTAGTCGTATCGCTTGCGATCTGGTGGGGCAAATATGTTAAAAAAGCCGGTGCGGTAATCTTGTGGATCCTTACGCTTGTCGTTTTAGCTTACGTTGGCAAAGAACTTAAACAGATTGATCCAGGTGTGGTGTTCTCGGGCAAGGCTTCAGGCATGTGGATACCGTATGACGAAACAAAACTCAACGAAGCGCGGGTGCAAAAGCGTGCGGTGTTTGTCGATTTTACTGCAGCTTGGTGTATCACCTGCCAGGTGAACAAACAGACAGTGTTAGACACACAGCAAGCGCAGGAAATTTTCAAAAATGAGGATATTCTTATTATGCGTGCCGATTGGACCCGTTATGATCCAGTCATCACTAACGCACTTTCAAAACTGGGCCGCAGTTCAGTTCCGGTGTACGCATTTTATCCGAGTGATGGCTCGGCCCCGGTTTTACTTCCACAAATTTTAACAATGACAATGATAGAAGAACTAAAGGAGAAAAAATGAAAAAATTAGTTTCAATTTTAACCGTAGCCATCATGGCATTACCAGTCCCGGTGTTAGCGCAAGCGGTTCCGGGTGAAGATGCGCCTGTGTTTGCAGGTATCGACAGCAACGGTAAGGTGCACAAACTTTCAGATTTTAAGGGTAAATGGGTAGTGCTTGAGTGGTTTAATAAAGACTGCCCTTATGTAAAAAAACATTACGGCAGCGACAACATGCAGAAGCTGCAAAAAACTTACACCGGTAAAGGAGTGCAGTGGTTAACGGTTGTTTCTTCGGCGCAAGGTAAACAGGGACATATGACTGCCGACGAAGCAAATAAAGTCTTTAAAGAAAACAAAGGTAATCCGACAGCTGTTATTCTGGATGTTGAAGGAAAAATCGGAAAAGCTTTTGACGCGAAAACAACGCCACATATGTTTGTCATTAACCCGCAGGGTAAAGTGGTTTATGCCGGAGCCATTGATGACAAGGATTCGGCCAGTCCTGAGGTGATAGCCAAGTCGAAAAACTATGTGGTTATGGCGTTAGATGAGGCGATGGCTGGCAAAACCGTCACAACTTCGGCGTCAAAAGCCTATGGCTGCTCAGTAAAGTACTAAAATAACTTACTTTTTAGGCTTATATGCAAAAGGGAGATCGGTTGATCTCCCTTTTTTATTTTGTTAGTCTTTAAGACATTGTTTATCGCATATCCGGTGGGGGGCTAGCTTAGTTGGTTAAAGCACGGTGCTCATAACACTGGGATCGGGGGTTCAAGTCCCTCGCCCCCTACCACTTTTCAAGCATTACAACGGCAGCTTTTGGCTAAACAGTAAGTTACACTATTTGGCTAGTTAGATTTCTTCTAATTTAAGAGTGGTGATTTCTCGCAAAGCTTCACTTCCAGCCTCACTTAAACTGCGCTGGTAGCGTGCTTCCCACTTGTTATCGCCGGTTTTTTTCATTTGTTTAATGTCAAAAGCCGGGTAAGAGGAAGCTCCAGGGCTTGTCAGAGTGATAAATTCATCTTCATGCAATTTACCAAACGATGACATGAACATATAAAGTGGATTTGGTGAGTAGGGGTAAATCTCTAAGGGTGATTCAACAAACTCCAAACGAAAGCGCTCTAGAGTCCCGCCGTTGATCACCGAACTTACCGATAGTAAGCCTGCACGCGAGACCGGAGCAATCGGCGCACCAATTAAGCGATGAGTATAGCTAGGGGCAGATACTTCTGATTCAAACAGTCCAGGTGTAACTTCAGATTCACTCAATTCAATTGTGTGCTTGTAAGTCGAGATCATTGCCACTTGACCGCCGTCAACACCAGTAATGACTGACTCAATGTACGCGCGGTACTGAGCTGCCGGATCTTCAATATAAAGGTTCACTTGTTGAGGATAAGCACTGGCATTCGTGACGGTATTCATGAAGAATGTCACGCGCTCACTTTTCTCTTTGAGATCATCACTAAAAACGAGAAATGTGTTTGGTAAAAAATCAAAGCTCGTATCGCCCGGAAGTAGCTCAAATCCAATTGAGTGCGCTGATGCAAAATCATCACCTTGAGCGGCACTGAGTCCGCGGATTTCAATCTCGCCACGAATTATACGATCAGCTGGCATAGAAAGTTCAACTCGTAGGGGAATATCTTTTTTGCCCAGTCGTGGTTCTTTAACTGTAGAAGGAACGATCATGGTAATTTTGGGATCATCATTTGTGATTACAAAACTTGCTTGCGCTAAATTCACATGGCCATGACTTGGATTGATAATGCGTACACTGAAAGTGCGATCTTCATTCCAGTCATCGTCACCTATGATACCAATTGAGAGCCCGGCGCTGATTTGCCCGGCTGGGATGATGAGCGTGTTGATTTCAGCAATTTGTAAATGCTCTCCTACAACAGCGCTTTCACTTAAAACGAGTAAAGTCATTTTGACTGTTTCACCCGGACAGTAGCGATCCATTTCTACCGCGACATCTACCAATTGAATCTTGCGGTCATGGCCCTCTTTCACCGTGGTTATAGCGGCGTTGGTGATATCAATGACGGGTTGACAGTTTTGAGCCTGAGCCTGAGCTAGAGAAAGAGTAAGAGTAAGTATAAAACCGGCTAACCATAACAAACGCATAAACACCCCTTAAAGGGAAAACTCTTAACATACCTCTAAAAAAGGTGTCATGTTCTTTTAGGAATTTAAATGAGCCACAGTCTGCCGGGGCATGAAAAAAATACGCTCGTCTTAACCCTGAATAAGAGTTTTAAAGCCGCCATAAGCCATTTTTGAAGCGTCAAACGGCATTGTGAAATTCTCAGCTCCCGGCATTTCACCGAATTCTTTGTGAACTTTGGCGTTGACCTGTTTGCGGTGCGCTTTTGATTTAAAGACAATAAAAGCAAAAATCACAGTTTCATTTTTTTTAGCGTTAGCCAGCTTGGGAAAACTAATGCCGTACGGTGCTTTAATGTCATCGGCTACACATTCAAAGTAAGCCAGAGCTCCGTGCTTCATCCAGGTTTTGCATCCGAGCTTAGCCATTTTTTTGTAGGCTGTAACTTTATTCTTTGGAACGGGAATTACAAATCCGTCTACGTATGTGCTCATATAAATTTCCTTTGGATTGAATTGAATGAGTAAAAATGCTTTTGCGGTCGTTAAATCATATACAGAGCTTAAATCGGGGTACAACACTTTATACGGCATGAAATCGAATTGGTTGCTTATGATAAAACGCTGTGGGCTAGAAACGACACTTTTCGCTGTGAAAACACAGGGTTATTCACCTTTTTTCAAAGGGTGTTTTGTTTGATCCGAAAACCGGATATATCTACGGCCGTTAGAACTATCGGAGATGCAATGAAACAGACAGTATTAATTATTTTTGCCAGCTTATTTACAGTAGCCGGGGCAATGGCCCAAGATACCACGTGGAAGATCAAAAAGACCACATGGTCAGAAACCGATGAGCGTGCGTACTCAGAATTTATCGCGATCATGGGTAAAGCTGTTGAAAAACGGGAGTGTAAGTCATTTAAAGAATGTATCCAGCATCCAAGCAATCCCTACAAGGGCACCGATGCTGGCCAGTTAGATATCCATGTCGACTGCGCCCGTTTATCATACGCGATGCGTGCTTACTTTGCCTGGAAGAACGGTTTACCTTTTTCGCACGTGAGCGCAGTCGTTGCGCGTGCTGAAGCCGACAAAAAAGATAATCCCCGTTACACTAAAAACGGCAACGTCGTTTATGCGCGTTCAAATATGCTTCCGGCAAAATCGAAATTGGTCGATGGTCCGGCCTACATCACCGGTAAATTAATGAAATCGGTTTACACGGCAGTATTTCGTCTTGAAGATGAATCTGAAAACCGCCCTGGTTTAGAATCAGATTATTATCCTTCGGATATTTCACGTGAAGCGATCGGTGCCGGTACAAACATCTACGATCCGGCAGGGCACGTAGCTATCGTTTATAAAATCACTGATGACGGAAAAATTTATTTTATCGACGCCCATCCGGATAATTCATTAACGACCGGTATGTACGGTACTAAATTTGTGCGCAGCCGTCCTGTGCAAGGTGCCGGGTTTAAAAACTTCAGAAAGCAGGAATTAGTCGGTGCAACGTTTGATTCTAAATTAGGGTCATATGTGGGCGGAAAAATTGTGGTAAGTCCGGCGAACGCGCACAAAGACTACAGTCTGGTGCAAAAGTACGGCACTGATAATAAAGTGATTCCGAAATGGCAGGATGGCCCGTTTATTTTAGCGGGTGTTAAGTTAGATTATTACGATTACTTACGTGCGAAAATGTCTAAAGGTAATCTAAAAATCAATCCGGTCGAAGAAGTTCGTGCATTAACGGCGGATCTTTGCTCGGGTGCGGTTGACCGTGTCGATTCAGTGCAAGGCGGAATTGTCGCCGGCGTTCACAAGAAAGCTCATCCTGAAAGATTGCCATTTAATATCTACGGTACAAGCGGAGAGTGGGAAGAGTACTCAACACCTTCGCGTGATGCACGTTTTAAAACATCGTTTAAAGAGTTGCGCGACCGCGTAGAAAAGATCTTTAAAATGTATCAAAAAGGTGATCCGCAAATCGACTACAGCGGCGCTAACATTAAAGCAGACATGTTAAATTCATATTTAAAAACCGCACAGGCCTGCAAAGTTACATATAAAAGATCAGATGCAACTGCGGTAACGTTAAACTTAGAAACTGTCCGCCAAAGATTGTTTGCGCTGAGTTTTGATCCGTATCACTGCCCGGAATTACGCTGGGGAGCAACGACTGCCCAGGAACTGCAGACTTGTAAAGATGATGCGAACAAACGCGAATGGTATAAACGCGAAGTTTGGTTGCGTAACCAGATTGACCGCGTGTACGACGTGCGTATGGATTACAGTTTGTCTGAACTGACCGGGCCTAAACCTGGAGTAGGTGTTGCCAATCCGCCGGATGTTGATATCGTTAAATATCTTTCGAATTAAGATATGAATGATAATTACAAAAAGGGGCGCGTGAATAGCGTTTTAAGTTATTCACGCGCCTCTAACAACGGATTTATTTAAGATTTAAGTTAATAAAAGTTCTAAGTAGTCGGTGTCGGATCAGATCCATCCTGGTTCTGATCCTGGTCAGTGTCTTGGTCTTTATCCTGGTCTTTGTCCTGAGTGACATCTTGGTCTTTATCTTGTGTCACATCCTGATCTTTATCCTGGGTTTGATCCTGATCTTGATCGGTACGCGGTTCGCCATTTAACATCGGACGGGTATGTACATGGATGACAGCATCAATGACATCACAATCAGCTGTTGAGGCGTACTGGCAATCGAGCAAATTAAAACGGATCGATTCGGTCATTTTAGTGCGCGCGTTTAGATTAACGGTAACGGCGCTAAACATCGGATCCGAATTATTAATAACCTGTAAATTTACGCGGTCATCAGAAGCCAGCGTGAAGAGTAACTTAAAGTTAGCGTAAAACTCCCATGTGCCCGCATCAGTTTCTAAAACTTGATCAACAGATGCCAGCATTAAGGCGTTGTCGCTGAGTTGTGGGTATTGTTTGGCGATATCAGTTAATGATAGCGTTCCACCGTGACTCATGTTCTGCGTCGCGATGATTTTAAAATCAATCACTTTAGACGAGTTGATCACGTTTTTCTGTGCTGAAGCCTGAACGATTGCTGGCTGTGAATCTTTTTTTTGAAAGAGACTTTGATTGCAAGCGGTCAGCATTGAGGCGCACAGTGTGGTCAGCGTCAACAGTCTGAGTACACGTCCTTGCTGTAGATACATAATTCCTCCTTTGAATTAATATGAATGCTTGTACGAGCAATGTATATGCCACGGGGCTAAGGTCCCCGCGTCAGGAGGTGATTTAGGCTATTGCACAGAGATAATTTCGTATTCAAGTGTGCGTGTTTGGCTTTCGACGAATGCAACGTCGCCGACATACAGTCCTAATAAGCTTTCACCGAGCGGTGAGCCACTGGCCACCACCTGGATATTAAGCCCCTCAAATTGTACAGTCATGCCTCCGCCTTTGGGGACTAAGAATATATATAAGGTCTTGCCGTTGTGGCTGACTTCGATCAACGCTGATAGTTGAATTGGATCCTCTGCAGTTAACTGTCTTAATTTTAAAAACTTATACATCGCAAAGATTTCTTCAACCTCGGCCAGGCGTTTACCCTGGGCACCGGCAAGATATGAAGCTTCTAAACCACGGGTGTCATACTCGTTTTCTGGTTTTGATTCTTCATGGGTGGCATCTTCATAAGTAGCTAACGCAGCAGACTTTAATTTTTCAAAAGTTTCCTGTAATTCGGTCTGAATTTTTTGAACTAAAGCTGATTTGTCGATCTTTTTCATGCTTTTATTTAACCACAGATGCGTTATAACATCCATAGCGTTTTAGGTCGTGACAAAGGCCTAGTTGTGTCGTTATCTGTGGCTCATATGAAAAATAAATATTTATTGTTTATCGTTTCACTCTTTGCTGTGGCTTCTTTTGCAGCCGAAAATACACCCCTTCAGCAAATGGAGCAAATTGCTTTTGCCCCTAAAACCGCAACAGATTCTTTACTGCTGTATTCAAAAGGTGAACTTCTTTTTGAACGATATGACAATGGCTACACCGCTGCGAATAAGCATGTGGCCTGGTCGGTTTCTAAAAGCATTTCCAGCGCTATAATCGGTGCTTTGGTTTATCAGAAACAGATTAATATCCAGCGCTCGATCTGCGATTATATTCCCGAGGCAAAAAAATACCAGCACTGTGATCTGCGTCCCGCGGATTTTTTAAATTGGTCATCAGGATTAATCTGGAATGAACTTTATGAAGACCCGTCAGGTGACCGCGAACAGTCTTCTGTGGGACAGTTGTTGTACGGTGATGGTATCGGTAATACGACTCATTTTGTTTTGGCCCACCCATCAAAACAACCGGGCAAAAACGAATGGAATTATTCGACCGGAGATTCGACATTTTTGCTGGCTCTGGCCAGAGCGGCGGTACCGATCGTTGAAGAGCAGATTTATCCTTGGAAATATTTATTTGATCCGCTCGGAATTGATGTCACTTTCGGTCAGGATTTAGCCGGTAACTATGGTGGTGGTTCGTCAGTCTATATAAGCCCGCGCGATTTGGCCAAAATCGGCGAACTGTATCTAGCGCGCGGAATGTGGAACGGGCAAAGAATTTTTTCTGAAGCATGGGTTGATTACACCAATCAGCGTCCGGAGGCCTTTGATGTTAATGTTTTCGGCGGACTGGCCTTTCATTCAAAACGCAGCTGGTGGACGTTGAACCCGAAAATTGCCCAGGCCAGAAAAATTCCTGACTCCTTAATCGCAAACGGGCACTGGGGTCAGTATCTGGTGATAATTCCGTCGTTAAAAATGGTTCTAGTGCGCATGGGAAACAACCAGGATGCAACCACGGATTTTGATTTGATTACGGTTATAGAAAAAGCCGTGCGTGCAGTTGAACAACACCAAGGAGTAAAACCGTGAAAACATTTTTAGTGGTGCTGGTCTGTTCGCTATCTGTCCAGGCGGCTGCGGTCGTACCCTACAAAACGCCGCTGGCTTTTTTAGCGACCCGTTACCGCGCCTTTCATACCTGCAACTGTTTGTATGTCATGAAGATGAACCAAGACTACTGCATCAACTACAGTAAAGTAGAGCCGCAGATTTTTACGGTAAAAATTGATGCTGCAAACAAAATGGTTTCATCAGGCATTATGGGAATGGATTTTAAACCGGTTGTGGCTAAATTTACGAATGCGCGCACCGGGTGTAACATTGTTGCCGACTAGAGCTCTGGCATAAGTTTTGCGACTTTCTTGTGGAACTTAAGCACAAGGAGGTCTTTATGCATTCAATCAAAGGTAAGAAAATCGCCATTCTGGCAACGGATGGAGTCGAATTTTCAGAATTGACTAAAACCAAAGACATTTTAGAAGACCACGAAGCCATTGTTGATATCGTGTCATTAAAGCATGGAACAATTCGCAGCTGGAAAGACAAAGACTGGAGCGATGAAATTCAGGTCGATGTCACTGTGCCGCATGCACAGGCTGAAGAATATGATGCTTTAGTTCTTCCCGGCGGAGTTATAAATCCTGACATTTTGCGAATGAATGAAGCGGCTGTGCATTTTGTCAGTCAGTTTGCCGACAGCGGAAAACCGATCGGCGCTATTTGCCACGGCCCGTGGACATTAGTTGAAACTAATATTTTAGAAGGTCGCCTGGTGACCTCATGGCCGTCATTAAAAACAGATCTGATCAATGCCGGCGCTAAGTGGGTTGACCAAGAAGTGGTGACGGATCAGGGATTAGTGACCAGCCGAAAACCGGCGGATATTCCCGCGTTTTGTAAAAAGCTGATCGAAGAAATTGCCGAAGGACCGCATCGCCGAACTTTCGGAGAACTTTCGCCGAAGGCCGAACAGACGTTGCGCTCTCAGCACTAGACTCGACGATGGTCGTGCGTTAATTAAACAACTCTTGGCTATGCGTGGTGATAGCTTCAACCCGAAATTTATTATTAAATAGGAGAGCATAGACATACAGCAAGGTGCTCTCATGAAAAAATTTATTCAGCTATTGAATCAACTGTTCGCTGCTCTTTTCGGCCAGGTCAATTACACACAGCCAAACTGGATGCGCAAAATTACCGAGAAGCTTCAGGCTAATCCGCAGCAAACTAAAAAAATTTTTATTTCAGTTGCGACAGCAGGTGTTGTTGTTGCCGGCGCCTTCTTAGCGAAAAATTATTACGATAATTTACCAAAGCCAGATGCTGTCACTTTTCGTGTCGGTCAGATTTATCTGTATGACTATAAAAAACCCGAAGCGCGTTCGCTGTTTATTACGTTCAGTAAATCGGCGGCATCCGTTGAGTCGGTCGGCAAACCGATCACAGAAGGAATAAAGCTTAAACCTGAAATCAAAGGTCAGTGGGTATGGGTCTCAGATAAAGAGCTTAAATTTACCCCGGTCATGGAAAAAGGCAAAATCGAATGGCCGATTGGGCAAAAATTCGAAGGTTCAATTTCTAAAAAAATTCTTGGCCCGAATATTATTCTTAAAGATTACGATTTTAAATTTCAGGTGGATAACTTAAAAGTTTTCCGCGAGAGTTCAGCTTTTCATCAGGACCCGCGTTTTGCCGATAACAAAAAAGTCATTGCGACGTTTCGTTTTAATTATCCAGTCGACCCTGAATCTGTGAAAAAACGCTTAAGCTTAATGGAAAAAGCCGACGGCGGCTTAGAAAAAAAATCAAATTTAGAATTTTCGGTTTCATTTGATGAGCACAAGGTACATATGTATGTACATTCTGCGAATTTAAAAATCAGTGAAAACAACATGACCTACCGTTATGTTGTCGCTAAAGGGTTTACTTCACCGTTGGGCGGTGAGGCACCAGATATGACTGATGCTTCTGTGCGGGTGCCCTCATTGTATGATTATTTTAAAATTACCGGTGCATCCATCGTCATCGCCAGAAATGAAAAATTTGAATCCGAACAAATTTTACGCCTTGCTAACGTCGCCGAAATTGCCTCAGAAGAATTGTTTAAAGCCATCGAGGTGTATGAGTTACCACTACAGTTAGATCCGGCGGAAAAGAAAAAACAGCCCTACCCATGGGCAAGCCCTTCAGAAGTGACCGAGGCCGAATTAAAGCGTTCAAAAAAGCTAACAATCACCACCATCCCGTCGGAGCAGTTGGTGTCGCTGGAACATTCTTATAAGTTTACTTCAACGCCGGGGCGCGGTCTGTATGTGCGGATCCCGCGCGATACGACTTCATTTGGCGGCTTTAAACTTAAAGATGATTTTGAAAAGGTGATCACGGTGCCGCAGTACCCGTCGGATTTACAGATTATGGGTAAGGGTTCGTTATTACCGTTAACCGGAAGCCGACAACTGTCGTTAGTATCACGAAACTTAAATAAAATTACTTATCAGCTGCATCAGATCCGCCCGGAACACGTGAACCATCTAATTCCGGCACTGGTTTATGAATTTACCAATCCGGATATCTACGAAATCAGACCTGACCGTATCGCCGAACGTTTTACCGGCGATATCCCGTTAATTAATAAAAACCCGCAGAAAACACAGTTCAGTTCGATTGATCTGGGAAATTTTTTATCTGCCGGAAAAAAAGGCCTGTTCTTGGTATCAGTTCAATCAAAAGATTCGGCCTCCTATGTTGATGACCGCCGCTTTGTCATTTTATCTGATTTAGGGTTAATCGTTAAAAAAACTGTGGCCGGCAGCTACGAAGTGTTCGTGCAAAATGTAAGTAGCGGGCTTCCGGTGGCCGGTGCGAAAGTGAGTGTGCTGGGACAAAACGGCATCAATGTATTAAGTGTTGATAGCAATGCGCAAGGTTATGCTGAATTTCCTAACTTAAAAGATTTTAACTACGATAAAGAGCCGGTCGCGTTTACAGCAGTTTTTGGCGAGAGCATTTCGTTTGTACCGTTTAACTCGTATTCGCGGGAGCTGGATTTAACATCGTTTGATATCGGCGGGGCACGTGATTCTTCTGAGTCTGATCAGTTAAATGCATATATGTTCTCAGACCGTGGCATTTACCGTCCGGGCGAGAAAGCCGATTTTGGTCTGATCGTCAGATCAAAAAGCTGGGGCAAAGTATTTACCCAGATCCCGGTTGATATCGTGATTCAGAACCCGACGGGACAAGAGGTGTTCAAGCAAACGATCAAAGTAAGTTCTAATTCGATCGAAAGTATCGGCTTTAAAACCGAGGATTACTTTGAGACCGGAAGCTATAATCTGTACGCCTACATCAAACAGCCGGATAAGTCGACGGTGATGATCGGTAGCACCACCTTTCAGGTGGAAGAATTTCAGCCCGATCAGATTAAAGTGCGTACGAGCCTTTCACAGACCGAACTTGAAGGTTGGGTTAAGCCACAGGATCTAAAATTAAGTATTTCGGCTTTTAATCTATACGGAAAACCAGCCGCAGACAGAACCGCACGTTCGAAAATCCGCATCAGAGCAACTGATGTACATTTTAAAAAATGGAAAGACTATTATTTCAATGTGCCAAAGCCCACACAAATTGAAATTAATGATTCATTACCGGATGTAAAAACCAACGAAAACGGTGAAGCCGAATGGAACCTAAGCTTAGACCAATTAGAGAGATCGTTATACCGCTTATCCATTGATTCAGAAGTTTTTGAAACTGAAGGCGGTAAAAGTGTAAAAGCCCAGTTAAGTCAGCTGGTTTCAGAACAGGATTTTCTTTTAGGTTATCGTTCAGATTTACTGGATCTTTCTTTTATCAAAAAAGATTCAGCAGCTCAGATCGAAGTGTTAACGGTTGATCCGAAACTGGCACCGGTCGCAGTGAGCACTATTCAAGTTGATCTGGTTGAGAAAAAACCAACATCAGTGTTAATGAAACTTCCGAATGACACTTATGCCTACCAGACGGTGTACAAACAAACTGTTTTAAAAACCTATACACTGGCGACCACGGCAAAGCCGAGCAAATTTAAACTTGAAACCGATAAAGTCGGTGAATATATCCTGGTTTTTAAAGATGACCAGAAAACCGAATTAAACCGACTGACTTTTAACGTCGTAGGTACAGCCGACATCGAGCGTGGCCTGGAAAAGTCTTCGGTGTTAAAGCTTGGCCTTAACAAAAAAGACTATAAACCAAATGAAGAAATCGAAGTGCAAATTAAATCACCGTATGTCGGCGCCGGCCTGATCACGATTGAGCGTGATAAAGTATATGCGCGTAAGTGGTTTAAAACCAATGCCAAAAGTACGGTTGAAAAGATTCAGATCCCGCAGGGGTTAGAAGGTCAGGCTTACATTGTCGTGACCATGCTGAGAGATGCAAAGTCAGAAGAAATTTATACTTCGCCATTAGCCTATGGGGCCGCAACTTTTGCGATTGATTTAGAGGCGCGCAAGTCAAAAATTGAAATAAGCGCTCCCGAAGTCGTTAAGCCGGGGGATACCTTGGCCTTCAAAGTTAAATCCGATCAGGCGACCAAGGCGGCGGTTTACTTAGTGGACGAGGGAATTTTACAGGTGGCCAACTATAAACTTCCGGTTCCGTTAAATTATTTCTTTCAGAAAAAAGCGCTGCAGGTAAACACCTATCAGATTCTTGATTTAGTGATGCCGGATTTTAATTCGGTTCTGCCAAAAGCGGCAGGGGGCGACGAAGGCGCAAGTTTAGGCCGCAGCCTTAATCCGTTTAAGCGTAAAAATCTTCCGTCAACGGCCCACTGGATCGGGGTAGTCAATCTTAGTGATAAATGGTCGGGCTTTCAGTACAAAGTTCCGGATCATTTTAACGGCAACTTAAAAGTGATGGTTGTTGCCGCTGACGATAAAAAACTGGGTTCGGACAGCTTAGATGTGAATGTGCGCGGTGATTTTATCATCAACGCAACGACTACTACTTTTGCGGCACCGAATGATGAATTTGAAGTAAACCTGATTATCGCCAATCAGCTCAAAGGCAGTGGTGCGGATGCGCAGGTTGAAGTCATTGTTACCGGCAGCGATGGGTTTAGCATTGTGGATAAAGGTGTTGAGAAAATCGTGATTCCGGAGAATAAAGAAAAAAGTGTGAATGTTCGTGCTAAAGCCACAGACAAACTAGGTTCATATCCGATTACGGTTAGCGCCGGCATCGGAGCTAAAAAAGCCAAGATTGAAATTCAGGTTTCTAACCGGCCTGCGGTTCCGTACCAGCAAAAAATCGACTGGATGATTGTGCAGGATAAGCCGGTTGAGCTGGTAGTGGCGGATGATAAAAAGCCGGAATTTAAAAAGAACTATGTGCAGCTGCACACATCGATTACAGATTTAGTTAAACCATTTAATGCGTTTTATGAATTAAATGATTTTTTATGTTCGGAGCAGATTGCCAGTCAGTTAACCGCATTAGTGCAAAAAACTGACCGTAATAAGGATGAAAACTTAAAAATTAATAAGTTGATCGCTCTGTTGCGGGCCCGTCAGCAGGCAACCGGTGCATTTTCGCTGTACCCTAACGATAGCCAGCCTAACTGGGATGTGTCACTGCACTTAGGCATGATCTTTTTATATATGCAGGAAAAAGGCGAGCCGGTTCCTGAGGATATGTGGAAACGCTATTTAACCAGCCTTAAAACCGATTACAACCAGACGCAGTCTAAGATGGATTTATTCCGTAAGGCCAAAGCAGTCTATATCCTGGTGCGTTCGCAGTATGTGCCGAAAGAAGATCTGAAAAACCTGGCGACCTTAGTTAAAGACAAAGCGGCGAAAAGAGACTTTTCACCGATTGCAGCGCAGTATCTTGCCGCCAGCTACAAGGTGGCTTTACAGGATGACTTAAGCCAGAAGACTTTGGCGCTGGTTAAAGAAAACAAAGATGTTAGCCTGGATAACAGTTACATTTTTCCGCAGTCAGAGTTGTTTGAAAATTTCGCCTTATCAGTTAAACATTTTCCGGATAAAGCCAATGATGTCTTCACCTCAAAAGCTTTTTTTAATGTGATCGAATTTGCCAACCGCGGGCAGATGAATACGTACTCGGCAAGCTATCTGTTGATGTCTCTGGATACCTTAATGAAATCAGGATCCGCGGCAGCGAATATTGAAAAAATTAAGTTCACCGCGATTAATAGCGGCGATAAAAAAATAGATCTCAAGGGACAGAAAAAAATTGATCTGCTGGAAGGCTATAAAAAATTAGTCATCGAAAACCCTGGTAATCCGGTGCTGATGACTTACGTAAATGGCGGATTTAACAAAGATGAAACCATGAAGCAGGATTACAAAGGCTTAGAAATTTCACGTACATTTGAGACTGCTGACGGCAAAATCGTAAATTCGGTGGGAATTGGTGAGGAAGTCACGGTGAAGATCAGGGCTCGTGCCTCGCGCGATGATCTGTCGTCAGTTGTCATTACGGATTTGCTGCCGGCAGGATTTGAAGTGGTGATGGATTCAATCCGCAAACCGTTAGATTCTGATTCGTACACTCCGGGTGAGGAAAACATTGATCCGCCATCGTATCAGGATGAAGGAAATGGTGAAGGCGATACGGAAGGCGAAGGTGCATCTTACTGGCCACTTAAGTTAATGCTCAACAAAGCCTACGCCCAGGTATCGAGTATGACGCCGATGTTGACCCAACTGGTCGATGTCAGAGAAGACCGGGTAAATATTTATGCGCTGATCGGCAAAGATATGGTCGAGTATTCGTACCGTATTAAAGCGATTTCTAAAGGGCAGTTTAAAGTTCCGGGCATTTTCGCTAAAGGTCTATACCGCACGGATTTAACCGGCCAAAGTGCTTCGGGGCAAATTGAAGTTAAATAAAAAAATTTCTTTTTTAATTTTAGGTGCAGCAGTGGTCGGTTTAACCGTAGCGCTGCCGTATTTTTTTTCAGGTCAATTGCTTGCGGAAAAAACCTGGTCGCAGCAGTTTTACGACCGTAACGGCAAACTCTTGCGCCTGACTTTGTCGGGTGATGAAAAATACCGGTTTTTTACCAACACTCCAGAAATCGATCCCAAGCTTACTCGGGCCTTTTTGCAAAAAGAAGATCAGTATTTTTATTATCATCCCGGTGTTAATCCGGTTGCTCTAACACGTGCTTTTTATAAAACATTTTTAAGCAACGGTCGTAAACAAGGGGCATCGACAATCACTATGCAGGTGGTGCGGCTGTTGTACCCAGAAACAACGAAATCGATTTCCGGTAAATTAGTGCAGATCGTGCAGGCGGTAAAGCTTGAAGTCCTGTACAGTAAAGAAGAAATTCTTTCGGCTTATTTAAACTGGGCTCCTTTCGGGTCAAATATTGAGGGCGTTGGGGCCGCCTGTTTTTTTTATTTTAATTCTGCCTGTGAAAAGCTGACCGAAGCCCAAGTAAACTTTTTAGTGCAGATCCCGCAAAACCCACAGAAGTTCACCAAACAGGCGAGCGAGAAAAAGCAGGGCTTAAGTTTTCAGGCGCCGCATTTTATCGAATACCTGAAGCAGCGGGGAATAGAAGACAAAGCGGTCAAAACAACGCTTGATCTTAATCTGCAGCAAAACATCGAAAGGCTTGCGCAAACCTATTTTAACTCGATCCGCCGCTTTGGTATTAAAAATTACTCGCTGGTTCTTGTTGACAGCCGCAACAATGAAATCATGACCTATATCGGCTCAGGTGATTATTTTAATGAAGACATCAAAGGACAGATTGATGCCAACAGATCCTTAAAACCACCGGGTTCAACACTTAAACCTTTTATCTATGCGCTGGCGTTGCAACAGGGTGTGATCTTTGAGAAATCCCTGTTAAAAGATACGCGCATGACTTTTTCCGGTCTCAACCCAGAAAATTTTGATGAACAGTTCTTAGGGCCTCTTGCCAGTGATCAGGCGCTGATTCTGAGCCGTAATCTTCCGGCAGTGGATCTGGCGCGCCGACTTTCACAGCCTAGCTTTTACGAATTCATGAAAGGTAAAAGTACGCTGAAGTTTAAAGACGAAAAACACTACGGATTATCCCTGCCGCTCGGCGGGGTTGAAATGACGATGCTCGATCTAGTTAAATTGTACACCGCTCTTGCGCATCAGGGTAAATACGCCGACCTGAACGTAACCTTGCGAGCTAAAAAACAAACGCCACAGCAGATCTTAACGCCGGAGTCGGTCTACATCACGTTACAGATGCTAAAGAAAAATCCGCGCACCGAAAGTACAACCTTGCATGAATTAACGACGCCCCCGATGCCGCTGGCGTGGAAAACCGGAACATCTAAATCCTACAAAGATGCGTGGACCATGGGGTTAATCGGAAATTATGTCGTCGGCATCTGGTTCGGTGATAACGATCGTGAAATGAATCCGGCTTTGATCGGCCGTAATGTGGCAGCACCGCTTTACTTTCAGATTTATGATTTTCTTCGCAACAAGCCAAAATATCTTAACGGCCATGAAAACCCGCTGTGGGATTCGCGGGTAGGGCTTGATATCAAAACCGTGCAGGTTTGCAGTGTTTCAAAAAAATTAGTCAGTGAAAACTGCGGCCATCGTCACGAGCAAGCTTTGTTTATTCCGGCCGTTTCATCGATTGAAACCTGCACGTTGCACCGCAAAGTCTTTGTTGATCCATACAGCCAGAAAATTTCCTGCCAGCCACAGCCCGGTTTTGTCAGCCGGGTGGTGGAAGTCTGGCCGGATGACCTGCTGGCAGTTTATAAAGAAGCCGGATTAAAAAAAGTTTCGCTTTCGGATAAAAATTTTTCCTGTGCCGGCGAGGCGCGGACCGGGCATCTCAGTATCACCAGTCCGCAGGAAAATATCGATTACCTGATTCAGACACAGCAGGGAAAACTCAAAAAGCCGAAAATTCAGTTGCGCGCTATTTCTGAATCCGACAGTCAATACTTAGACTGGTTCGTAAATAAAAATTATGTAGGGAGATCGTTTAAAAACGACCCTATATTCTTTGAAACCGATATTCCCGGACGCTATTCGGTGTCAGTCAGCGATAATTTAGGACGTTCCCAAAGCAGCTATTTTAATGTTAAAGTTATAAGCCAGTAAACGGGAGGTCGAATGAACGACAGAGAATTGATTTTTAAGTACACGATTTTGACGGCTGTCTATGTGGCCTTCTTATTACTGTTCTGGCCGTTTAAAACATCGTTGTTGCTGGCTTCATTATTTGCGATGGCGATGACACCGCTATTAAACCGCTGGCTGCAAAAAACCAAAAAAGAAAAGTTGTTAATTTTTGCAATGGTGACAGGTCTTATTCTTATCATTATTGCACCGGTGACGTTAATTGTGACCAAAGGGATTTTAAATCTAGCCCAGCTGCAGCAGGATACCATCGCGCAGCTGCCGGTGTACCAGAATATTCAGGAAACCTTAAATAAGATGTGGCATTTTGTCGGCGACATCTCAGAGAGATTTAATTTTAACCTGCGTGAAGATTTTGATATTCAGTCTATTTTACCGCGAGTTTTGGGTTTCGTGATTCCGTGGCTTACGGCCTTGGTGACGAATTTTCCTGAATTTTTGCTGCAACTTTTTATCTTTGTAACCAGTTTGTATTTTTTCCTGTTAAAACGCCGCGAATTTTTAGAGTGGTTCAAAGACCGCCGCGTTTTATCGCCGGTGTCATTAAATACGCTAGTGGTCCTGTTACAGCGTGTTTGCTACACCGTAGTTTTTTCAACGCTCATTGTCGCTTCGGTGCAAGCAGCAATTGTCACCATCGGTGCTTCGATTGCCGGTTTCGGTAATTTAATGATTATTTTTATCCTGACATTTTTTATGTCGTTTCTGCCGGTGGTGGGATCGGTTCCGGTATCAGGAGCGCTGGCGATATTCAGCTTTTTACAGGGCGAAGTAGGTGACGGTGTCGTGATGTTAGTGGCTCTGGGGATTGCCGGGGGTATTGACAACGTGATCCGCGCTTACATTCTGACGTCTGAAGAAGAAGCAATGCATCCGCTGGTATCGCTGTTAACACTCATCGGTGCGCTGGCCATGTTCGGAATTTCGGGATTATTCTTGGGGCCGATCATTGCCGAGCTGGCGTTTTCAATCGGTAAAATTATGAACGGGACTTCGCTGCACGAGACAGTAGAAAACGCCCAGGGCGAGGCCAGTGAGACAGCGCCACAAAATTCCCCATAATGCAAAACAGTGAACCGATCGCTAAAAACACGGTCCAGCTTAAGTCTTCCATAAAAGTAGAAACAACCAGGGCGATCACCGGTGAAGCGATACTGGTAAACGCCGCTTTGGCCGGGCCGACATTTTCAATCAGTTTAAAATAGGCCCAGAACGAAATTACGGTTCCGAATATTGATAGATAGAAAAACGAAATCACAAATGGCTGGGTGATCTCGACGTGCAGGGATTTTCCCATCATTAAACAGGCTAACAGCGAAAAACCGGCGCCGTACAACATGCTCCACGAATTATTGGCCGCGGTTGAAACCTGATCTTTTTTATTCAAATACGAAACTAAGTTTCCGGCAGAGGCCGAGATTGTCGAAAGTAAGCCGATCAAAAAACCCCAAAGTGAATTCGGGTGCAAGCCGATATGCAGATATTCATTCCATGAGATAAAACCCATCCCGCACAGGCTTAAGAGGCCGCCCCATACGACTTTTTTCTCGAACGGAAGATTAAGAAAAATCTTGGCACCGAACATATTAAAGAAAATCAGTGACGTGAATGCCAGAGCTATCAATGCCGAAGTTGCCATCGACGTAGCCCAGTAGGTTAACAAATAGTTTAAACAGAAAATAAAAAGCCCCTGCGTGGCAAAACGCAGATGCTGTGAACGGGTAAATTTAAATAAATGGGTTTTGGCAAACAGGCAGGCCACAAACATGACCGCACTTGAAAAAATAAACCGGTAAAAAACAGCTGCGGTGCCATCAACGTAGGGAAGCTGGTACTTGATCGCAATCCAGGTTAATCCCCAGATGATGGCGCAGGTAAGAAAATAAAGAGTGTTAGTCTTCATCTTCCTCGACAGAATCTTCGTCTTCGTCCTCATCGTAGTCGTCGTCATCTTCATCGTCTTCGTCGTCGTAATCTTCGTCTTCTTCTTCATCGTCTTCGTCGTCGTAATCTTCGTCTTCTTCTTCATCGTCGATTTCGCCGGCAACTTCTACGCGCACTAACCAGCCTTCTTCATAAGGATCTTCCATAAGAACAGCTGGATCATCCACAACCTGAGAATTGACTTCGATGATTGTTCCGTCAAACGGTGAAACGATATCGATTGTTCCGTCGTCTGATTCAACAGAACCAAAAGCTGTATCCGCTTCTACTTTTTCTTGTTCAGGAGGTAAATCAATGGTGTTGATTTCTGTGATATCTCCTAAACCGTCTTCATTTATGCCGATGGTAACAATACCGTCTTCTTCTGAGTACCAAAGGTTGTGATTAAAATTTTTAATTTTTCCAGCCATATAATTTCCTATTTCTGCTTAAGATAAATTCATTTTAACTATTTTTTTCATAGGGTCAAATTTTGGCGGATTTTGACAAAAAGATAAAAATTTTCTTAACGCAAATTTTAAAAATTGCCTTTGTACAAATGTGTCTGTTACAACACACCAACTTTTAGAGAAATAACTAATTGCCAGTCACAAGTCAGAGGGGGATGAATGACGACAATGCGTTTTTTTATGATCGGTTCTTGGACCGAGGGCATGTTCCATTTCCAAAAACTAATGCCGTTTATCGTGTCTTACGAGCCCGCAACGATCCAAGCAACAGCTTATCGTTTACCTATAGGGTTTCCCGTAATCACCGAAGAGAAAACAGCCACTATTCACGGACAATTTATCGAATTGAAGTCTGATCCGACGTTATTGGCGCTAATGGACACTTTACAGGGGGTAAAGGCCACCGAACCCGCTAAGGGCTTGCATTACCGGGCACAGGCAACAGTGACTAAAGCTTCGGGCCAGACCGATACGGCTGAAGTTTACTTCTACAATCCAAAAAAGTTGACGGCAAAAGCAGCAGTTATTGCCGATGGCCTTTGGAAAGAGTCTTTAGAAGCTCAGCAGCCATTGCCGATGCAGTTAAGTGAAAAGCAAAAGACCTATGTGCTTAAATTAGGAGCTGTCAAAGGCCGTGATATCGTGCCGATCAACGACTTAACCCTTTATCGCGAGTTAATGAAGTTAGAGTTGATTGTGGATAAAGGCCGCCGTTTAGCATTGAGTTCGCTAGGCAAAGAGGTTTATAACCATCTTGTTTAATAACTAGGTGCCAGGTCCTGTTTAGTGCCTGGCACGAAACAGGACCTGGCACCTAATGGACCACTTAAAACCAATCGACCCATTATTTCGCATTGTTATTGTTGAACCGGAAATTCCGCAGAATACCGGCAACATCGGTCGCACCTGTGTAGGGGCGACCTGTGAGTTACACCTGATTAAACCCATGAGTTTTGAAATCACCGATACGCAGGTAAAACGTGCGGGTCTGGATTATTGGCCACATCTTTCGTGGAAAATTCATGAAAGTTTTAACGACTGGTACAATTCGGTCGAAGATAAAAGCCGTATTTTTTATATCGAAAACAAAGTTGAGCAGACTATCTACGATGCTAAATTTCAAAAAGGTGACTGGTTGGTCTTTGGCAAAGAGACAAAAGGTCTGGACCCGGATTTGCTTAATAGTAATCTAGATCGTGCCTATATGATACCGCAAACAGGGCCAGTCAGAAGTTTGAACCTGGCTACAGCTGTTGCGATCACGATCTACGAAGGGTTTAGACAGGTCAATTTGTGAAAAATGCACTTCTACTTTTATTAACGCTAACATCCGTAAACTTTGCACTGGCGAAAAAGACAAATTTAACAGAGCCAAAACGACCACTGGTGCTCTGGCTTCACGGTTGTTTACAAACGCCCGAACAATTTATCGAACAATCGCAGATCAAAGAGATCACCGGTTTTGTGAATCCGCTGATCTTGGCCCCTGAACAAAGTATTTTCGCCAATCCGGCCAAATGCTGGAACTGGTTTTTACCAAGCTTGCAGGAGCGTGAGCGATTAATGTCTTCGTTGGTCGGTGAAATCCAGCACTTGATTGCATCGGGTGTGGTCGATCCAGACCGAGTGTATGTCGGTGGTTTTTCGGCAGGTTCAGTTTTAGCGACGCATTTTTCTGTTTGTTATCCGGATGTTTTTAAAGGTGCACTTTTACATTCTGGGGCGCCATACAAATACGTAAACAGCTTATTTTCATTCGGCGATGACGAAGAAAAACTGGCCAGCTGGGCTTACGATTGCGGTGATCACCGTAAAAAAACAAAATTAAGTACCGTAATTATTTTTTCCGGCACCCATGACCTGATTTCGACGGCAAAAAGCAATGAACTGGTCTTAAAACAATTTCTCGGATTTTTTGATTTATTAGATGATCAGAAGTTAAATGATTCGGCGGTTGCATCTATCGAAGAGCTGGCAACAGACCGTAAAGATGATAAAATTACCCATTACAATATGTACACCGGTGCCAGTGTAAGTTTTGTTTCAATTAATAAAATGCGCCATCAGTACAGCGGCGGTCATGAACACAGCTTTGCGACATCGCCAGAGACATTATCGGCAACACAGGCTTTCTTAGAGTGGACTAATCACTTTACCCGCTAATTAATAATGAAGTTCGCCGCCCAAAAATTTTATCACGCGGCGGTTTTCTTCTATGATGTGATGCGCCCAGTTTGGGTCGTGATAAGATTTAGTGCCTTTGATTTTTACTTCGCATTTCTGGGCCTGAAATTCCTTCGGGCAATTTAATAAATAAAGTGTGACGACGTAGTTATAATTCGCAATGGTCCACTTCATGCGGGTGCGTTCGATTTTGGTTATGACCGCCGCCGTATAGGGCGGGATGATTTGATGAGTTGTAGTCTTGGCCACGTTGGCATTGAATAAGATATCGCCAAGGCCAGCGTGACTGAATCTGACCGAGCCGTGACGGGATAAAAAACCACCTTCAAAGCGTTCAACTCCCGGAACTTTACGATCAAGCTTGCCCTGCGCATCGAGATAAAACGGTTCGCCAACGGGACGTAAGTTCTTATCAAGTTTGGTGACGGAGACTTCCAGGATATCGACGTACGAGCCTTCGACACCGGAAAAATTCTTCTTCGGGTCAAATTGCACTTCATTGCTCGTGCGGTAATTGATGATCTGAAGCAGCTCGCCTTTTTTTAGGGTCATATATTTGTCGGCACTGAAGCCTTCGTAGCGGTTGTAATATTGAAGTGAGCTTTTTCGGGTTTCAACTTTGTGATCTTCGGTTGTAAGCAGCAGATCACGTTCGCGCAGTTGCTGGTAGGTGACTTCTTTCATGTAGGTTTTTCGCTGTTGCGGTGTCATGCGGATAATCTGCGATGGCAGGACAAATTGTTTTAAAATACCATGGGCGCGTGCAATCTGTTGCGGGGTAGGAGCCGCCAACAGCGGCGAGGCAATAAACAAAAATACTACTACAACTACTGTGCGCATGCTTTTGTTTGCCTGCGAAAGGAGTGCCTCACTTTAAGAAAAATTAGGCGGGGCCAGGGTTAAAGTCCTGTAAAAACCCTTTACAAAGTGCCGTTTTATTGGAGAGGAGCAGCAGTGGTTAAGATCGTGTCGAATTAATCCAAATTCGAGAATAATTATTAAAAAATGTCGAGAAAAAGCACAATAAATCCAAAAATCTTGCCGATAGGTAGGCAGTGCTAAGAACGTTTCTTTCATGGCCTATCAAACAGGTTATCCTTTAACATTTAGCACGAGCTCAACAGAAAGAATGCGCATTGATGACACGGGTAAAGTGGGAATCGGTACCTCGGCACCGGGTTCATTATTAACCGTAGCTGGTGCTGCGGCGG
>NZ_JBJKJG010000010.1:0-166589 GCF_056175625.1 Bdellovibrio sp. SBM16
TTGCAGGTGCTGCAACACCACTAGCGGCAGCCGCCGGCGGTGGCGGTGGCGGTGGCGGCGGTGGCTCTACGCAAAACTGGAACTGTAATGAAATCGCCCAATCAGCTGTGGGAGCCGGTGCGCAAGCACAAGGAAATGGTGGCAATGCTGCTGGCGGAACAACCGGTGGTACTGGCGCAACGACGGGTTCACAAGGAGCTGCAGGTGCTGGTGGCACTGGTGCTACAGGTGGCCTAGGTGGCCCAGCCGGTGGCGGAATTGGTGCCAACTCAGTCTTAGTTGGTGGCTGTGCATTGATCGGTACAGCAAGTACCGGTGGAACACCAGGCGGAGGAGCCGGTGGACGTGGTTGTAATTTTACCAGTACAACAGCTCCTGTGGCTACTGGCGGCGGTGGTGGCGGCGGTGGCGGCTATTTTTACAGCGGTGGCGGTGGCGGTGCGGCCAACTCTGCAGCCAACAATACAGGCGGTGGCGGTGGTGGTGGTGCTAGTTATGCTGATCCACTTTATGCAGCAACGACTACAATCGTTGATGGCGCAACAGCGGTACAGACAGCTCCGAATACCGGTGATGCAGACTACATTGCGGCCGGTGGCACATCTGGTCGTGGTGGAAACGCCGGTGGACAAAGTGCAAACGGCACAAATGGCTCGAATGGTTTTGTGGTTCTTATATTTTCGGATAACTAATTGGAGATAAAGACGTGATGAAAAAGTTCGTAATGCTATTTGCAATATATTTAGCTTCACTCAGTATTTTTTCCTGTTCAGGCGGTGGTAGTGGAGCTCCCGTAGAAATAACTCCAGCAACGCCGGTCTTACCCGATGCACGCACTATTCCTTCGGTAAAGAATTTAAAGATGAATACCAAAAACATTCTTTGTGGCAGCAATTTTAGCTCGGAGCTTTCTGATAATCAAATGCTTGTAAATACGTCGCTGAACGATGACATGTCCTTCGTGGTGACGTTCACATTTTATGACAGTTCATGCGCTACTTCGGCAACTTTGGGTAATGTCATTGCGACTTATAACCTAAACGGCATTTATGCTGTTACTACTGCGGCCGGTGATATGGTTCTGACTGCTACGGATTCTAAAATGACTATCTTGGCCGGGGATTATCCACATGCTACTAAAAAGTTTGTTGATTGGATGAATACTTGTTCTAATTTAGAAGGTCAATTTTCACCTAATCAAAATACGACACTTTTCCTATCGTTGGGGCCCAAATGCGATGCCAATGTAACCCGGGCTTTTAATTTTTTAGCTAATGGCGAATCGACAGCCTCGAGCGAGGCTGATCTTAACCGCCTGGTCGCTAAAGGCCAGTAATCTACATCAAAATACTCGCGTACCAGTTTTCAAAAATTCTATCGAATTGCATCTGGCTGGTAATACCTAAGTACTTACGTAAACCGATCACTGAAGACATGATTTCCAGCACATGCTGGCGTTGTACGCGGGTTTGTTCAACTTTGACCGATTCACGGTAAAATTTAATCGTCGGTGAGTAGAATTTTCTGTTTAAGGTGTAATACAGTTCAATAGCGGTAAATTTATAAATATCAATACCGGTTAGGTTGTAGGCCGTAAGTAACGCATCAATGGCGCGGGCATAATCTGACGATTTTTCTGATGTCAGTTTTTCTTCGTTCTGAAAGTTAAGTTCTGAATACAGGTTTTTTTCTTTATCGACCAGTTGGTTAGAAATAAAGTTACCCAAGGTCATGATCACCAGGCGGATCTGTTTACGTGCGTTTAGTACTTCGGTGCGCAACGCGGGGTCTTTCAGACTTTCAGAGGCTGATTTATCAATGCCTTCTGTCGCACGATAAAATAGATTCATTGCTTCGATCATGAGGGTAATATCGGTAAGTCTGGCTTTATCAACCAGAACGCCGTTTTGTAAATCTGAAACGGCAGCATGCACTACGATATTCGACGTTGAATCATAGTTTTCCTGTAAGTAGTTCTGGATCGACACGCGGTTATTGTTTTTATCCAATAAATAAATCGGTGATTTTTCGGTGTACATCTGTTTAAGCGTTTGTGCCGCTAAAGACAGCGCCATACCGACAAGCTCTGCTTTTGGAAACAACTGCTTCTTTAATTCTTCGGATTGAAATTCGGTGATAAAATCCTGTGCCACATATTTGGTAATGCCGCTATCGTAGGCCGTGGTTTTCCAGTCGGCCAGTTGCTGGATCATCTTTGAATAGAACATCAGTGACCACGCCTGATCTTTTGCGCGGGTGATGACATCGCCATTGGCATTCGGTGTCGGGTGAATATAAAAACGCGGCTCATTGGCTTTAAGCACGGTTTTAATATCTTCACTTTGTGGTGCCGAGGTCAGCGGGGTTCCACGTTTCATAAACTGCAGCATTTTTTCAACCAAGATAAACTGCGTTTCTAAGTTTTTCGCTGAGAGGTTTTCGGCCTGGTTGTAGGCCATTTTAAACATCTGTTCGAAATCATCGTTTTCAAAAAGGTTCGGTGTGTTGGTGCCGATGGCGTTGGCCAGGCCTTCGCCGATAATCAATTTAAATCTGGCTTTAAATTCATGTAAGCCGGTCAGTTTTTCGGTGATGCTGACTTTGATTTTTTCTTTGATCTGTGTGCCCAGGGTTGTGATCTGCAGGGCCGATTGTGTCTGTACTACCGCAGTGACGCCCGCGATACCGCCAGCATTTAAATCTTTTTGGATGTTGCCAAGACCGTAGTCTTTTAACGCCGGAAAAACGCCCACTTTAAGAACGATTTTCTTAAAGATGCCGCAGCTTTTTTCACGGATCAGACACTGAATTTCTTCATCGTCTTTTTTACGTAAAAAATCGTAAAGATCCTTATTGGCTTCTTTAAAATTTACCTTACGTTCCTCGGCATCTAACATTGACCAGGCCATGGCTAAAGCCGCCAGCGCAGATTCACCATCATGGATTTGGTCAGTCAATTTACCCAGTTTTTCGGCGTTTGCTAAATCCTGCACATCTTCAGCAGTTAAAACGGTTTGGTTAACTGTGACATAATTCTTTAAGATCGCAATTGCCTGGGTCAGCGTTTCTACCTTAGCCAGATCTACAGATAACTGCTTCGGTGCTTTTAGTTGTTCTGATGTCTGCAGGGATAATTCGGCTAAAACTTGAGTTTTTAATTCAGGAAATAACTCGGTGTTTTCGATCTGGTGTAAGACATTGGCGATCATTTGGTCTGCTAATGATAGCTGTAAGGCAAAAGCGGTAGCCGAAGTAACCGTCAAAGTCGGGCCGCTGTTCTGGTCGATAATTTGATTAATTTTTTCCGTATCGGCTAACACGGTCTGTTCGGCTTCATTTAAACCAGACGATAAAGCCGCACCAGATTGCTGTTCGATCAGTAATAAATAGCGGCTATCAGCCATATTGAGTTTACCGGCTAGCGCTTTGTCTTCGGACTGGTTGTATAGAACTTTTGCCGTATCGACAGCGATTTCATCACCGACCACGTTGCCGATTTTCATCAGCAATAGGGCGTCTGATTTTAAATCGCTCGACGTTTTGGTTAAATATTTTTCGCTGAACTGAAAATCGGCGAACGGCTTTTTATGCATTGAAATAAGATTCACATCATTAGTGATAACTGTCGGCACCTGGGGCTTAACACGCTCTGCCTCCTGCGCTTTCGGTGCACAAGATAATACATAGGCCGAAACCACAAAGGCAAAAATAACAAACTTTAAAAATTGATTAGTTGTTGTATTCATAACTTTTCCTCTAGAAAAATAGGGCAATTGAAATTTCCTGGCCGGTTCTGCGTTCTACGTTTTTACCGCTGATCGTATCAAAGGCCATAAACGACAGGCTCATAGGCAGTAAACTCTGCTTCTTTAAATACGATTTAACGGTTGAGTAATTAAGGCTCAGACTTACTTTTTGCCAAACTGCTTTCGTGTTTTTAGCCAACACGGACGTATCGCCTTTAAAAGAATCCGAGTATCTATCCGCAAGTTTTTGTCCAAACTTATAATCGGTACTGATTTTAAAATCCTGAGACAGGTCAAAATCAAACTGCGTACCTAATTCAGTAGTAAGGCCTTCAGACAAGGTGACTTCGTCTTTTGACTCCTGGTCAGGCAGAGTGTCGTCAGAATTTTTCGGCACCCGCACGGTGATTTTTTCCGGTAATACGTAACGCAAGCTTAGAAACGGCGCTACGGTAATAAAGTTTCCGACCACCTTGGCGTAACCGATCAAATTTTCTAAGCTGGTTTTGTGAAACGTATTTAACGCCAAGAGATCATCGGCGTTGTATTCAGGGCCTGTCGGCAAAGTTAAGGTTGCCTGGTGCACAAGTTTAGAGTCGCCGCCGTCAAACATTTTCCAAACGCTGACCAACTGGATATCACCTAAAAAATCTTCTTCGCGGTTTTCGATCGGAAGATATCCTTTTTGCGCCAGCGTACTTTGCGTTGCCGCGCGCAGATCCGTATCTAAAGCAGCATCTAAATCTTCGGATAAACCACGAAACTGGTTGTAGTAATCAACATTTGATAACGACTGCTTCATTTGCACGTCGTTTCGGTATTGAATCACCGGCACGCCGATACCTACGGTCCAGTTGTCGCGGATTCCGTAGGCGTAAACCGGAGCTATATATTTTATGGTTGGATTGGTTTCAAATTCTAACGTGCCTAGATTAAATAGATCACCGGCATTATATAGGCCAAAGCGGTTGAGTGTTTGCACTAGTGTTGAAGCCTGCGGATTAAATTTAGCTAATGTCGGTGCATCAAACTCAATTGATTTGTAATCTTTAAGTTTTACCAGATTACCGTCTTCCTGAAACCGTTGGTCCAAGCCCGAAATAAAGCCCATCTTAATCGACGAGGTAGAAATCTTTTTTGGTAAAGTTTCTGATTCGAACGAATACGACCTGACTGTGAAAAAAAGAAAGATTAGGCAAATCAATGTCGGCCAAAAAACGGCAGACATGAACTGCGTTGAACTTTGGTCCAGCACAAAAAAGCGGCTGAATTGTCGTAAAAAATTCCCCCAGACCATTTAAATCCCCCCTAATGATCGAAGTTCCTTCACCAAGAAAATAATGAAAAAGCTTGTAGTCTTTAGACCAGCGATCTGCGTGCCAAACAAAAATGGACCTCAAAAACGTCGATTTTTTCCGTATAATAATTGCATGACCCAAAAGAAAATCTTGTTAGCTAATTTGGTACTCGCATCCTTTGTTTCTATTTATGGCTGCGTATCTCAGGAACTGCGTTTGCCGGCGACCGCCAGCGAAGTTTATAAAAATACCGATCTTCAGCAAAGCTTGATGATGGCCGCTCAGAATAACGTGTTATTTGTGGTTTCGCCTGAAGCTTTAGTTGATTTAGAAAAAACCGAAGTTGATCTTAAGTGCCGTAGTTTCGAAAATCCATTTTGGTCTGAAAAATTATCAGTCTATTTAAATTACATGCGCCAGCACCCTGAGTTTTTCTCGCGTTTTCATGTGCTTGAAATTAAAAAAGGGGATCAGGCCCAGGTGCAGATGCAAAAAGACTTAGACGGCGCAAGCGTTCTGTCCGTGCAATATGTGATGACCGAAGTGCGCGGTAAAGTGACTTATAAAACCCAGTTGCCGTGTGAAGGCCGCCTGGCCGAATCAATCGGTAAAGATATCATAAAAACTAATTTTGAATTTCCGACGATTGAGACTTTCGGAAAAATATTAACTGATTCACCGGATCGCGTGCAGGTTGAGCGTTTTCAGTTTGCCAATGATTTTTTAATGTACCTGGCTGAGCGCGGAGCTATCTTCAAGTTTGGCCACGAACAGTCGTTCGAGAAAAACAGTAAAGGGCAGTACATTATGGCGCTGGCGCTAAACCAGATGGCCCGCGAAGTAAACGCCAGAAACCTGGGATATTTAAACCTGTGGCTTAAAAAGATTAATCAAAACAGCCGCCAGGCTGAACTCATTCAGATGTTTGGCCTTGTTAACGATAAAGAAATCAAAGCAGGCGTAAAGGTCGATTCGCAGGGGGAGTTTGCGAGAAAAACCATGGGGCAGCCGGATCTGACGTATCTGTTCATGACATTTAAACTGGATGGTGACGAGGTTAAGGTCACTTCGCTTGATGGATTTAATCGCTGTTTACAGGCGCAGGCCAAAGATTTAGGTTCTGATATTTTAGGTAACTTCAGAAACCCGGCAGGCAATGGTGCCGGCGATGATATCCGCGACAGTTATTTAAGCCCGGGCTTTAATTGCGATAGCAATGACTTAGCTTCACCTTTAGTTGGCAATCAGGCTGAGCGCACTGAGGCGCAAAAGTAATCTTATTCTGAGACATCTTTTATATTATTAGGACCTGTCAGCCCAAATTTGGCAGTCTGACAGGGGCATCTTGATGTGATACATTCATACCTGTTTTATCCTATCTGATCTGGAACGTTTCTTTCATTACTTCTTCTTAAACAAGGGAAGCCGTGCACTAAAGCACGCGAAAGGGAATTGTTATGAAAGCAAATATTTTTAAAACCGTTTTAGTAGTTTTGGCATTATCTTCAACTTCTTTCGCACAGGCGCAATTTGATCTAACGAACGACTATGAACATCAAGAAGCTAAAGTCGAAGCTGCAGCTTATGGTCAACTAACCCAAATGAAAAAAGAATTAGATGCTATCTATAAAAAAATCAGCGATCTGCAGGAAGAAGTAGGCATCACGGTTGATGATTCGCAAGGCGTGATCAAAGCTTTAGGCGAAAAAATCGATATGACCGATGAATTAAGAACCGATTTCGTCATGCTTGCTGCTGAAATGCAGAAGCAATCAGGATCTGCGTTGTTTGAAAGTCACGCCCAGGCCAATACAATTATGAAACAAGCACGCAAACACTTAGTCGAAGCAAAAAAATTAGCTAAACTGGTTAAGTAATAACTACGATAATTCGAAATAAAAAAAGGGACCCATAAGGTCCCTTTTTTTATTTGCACAGTTTGAACTGAATTTAATCATCTGCCAAAGAGGCGCCGACCGGAGCTTCTAAGCCGCGAATAATGGTGCGCATTTTAAAGATCATCCATAGCCCCGGCACCGCCATGGCTGCCGATAATAAAAAGAAATTAGGCCAGCCGATGCTGGTTACCAGCACACCGGCCAGAGGCCCGACCCAAACCCGGCCAACCGACGCAAACGCCGAAAGAAGCGCATACTGGGTCGCCGTGAATTTTTGGTTACATAAGGCCATCAGAAATGCGACAAATGCGGCTGTTCCCATACCGCCGGTTAAGTTTTCTAACGCCACCGAGAACAATAATAACAGGTCAACGTTGGTCGCTTCTTTTAGCGAAGCAATCACGATATCAAAGGCCGGAAGCTCAAAAGCGCCCCACACACCTTTGCCGACAACGGCGACATAGTAAAAACCGAAATTAGATAATAACTGCAGTACTCCGAAGATTAATAGCGAACGGTACAACCCTAAGCGCACCATCATTGATCCACCGGCAATGGCGCCAAAGATCGTAAGCCACATTCCGAACACTTTATTAACCACACCGATTTCGGCCTGGGCATAACCTGCCCCTTTTAATAAAAATGGAGTCAGCAGGGCTCCGGCAAAGGCATCACCCAGTTTGTAGAGAATGATCAACCCCAGAAACGCACCGGCACCCTTCATCGAGAAGTAATTTGCCAAAGAAATATTTAAGGTTTCAAACTTCGCTTTTTTCGCAGCAAACCACGCCAGAGGTACGGTAAATGCCAAACCTAATAATAACGAAACCATGTCGGCCCATTTTTTTAAGTCAGGGTTGGCTTTGCCTTCTTCAAGTGCCGGAAACAGTGGGGCTAATACCGAGTTAGCAAACGGGGCCGCAAGTTTAGTGGTAAACTGATAACCGATGACCACCGCGATAACCACCGCGAAGAAACCGATCACATCATTTTTAGCATTGGTCGTTGGTGCCACTGCAGTTTTCGGAACCGAAGGAATAAACACCAGTGAAATCAGTGAGAATACCGCCATGATTGCGCCCATAATGGTGTAGATTTTTGACCACGCCCAGCCGTTTCCTGAAACTGTATCGGCCCAGACAAACGCAATACCGCCAGATAAAATCATCGCTAAGCGGTAACCAAATACGGTCAGTGAAGAACCAAAACCGCGCTCAGAAGAATCCAGCACGTCGGTGCGGTAGGCATCGATCACCACATCCTGCGAAGCAGATAAAAATGCAATCAGTACCGCAACCAGGGCTACGGCCTGCGCATTCTGGCTTGGCGAAAACATCGAGATTAAAAATAACGATCCGGCAAGGCCAAGCTGAGTCACCACCAGCCAACCTTTACGGCGGCCAAAAAACGGTAATTCAAAGCGGTCCATCAAAGGTGCCCATAAAAACTTAAAGGTGTATGGCAGACCGACCAGCGTAAAAAAACCGATGGTTGAAATATCAACACCATCGGTTGTAAGCCAAGCTTGTAGTGATTGTCCTGTTAAAGCGAGTGGTAAACCTGATGCAAAACCGAGTAGTAAAATCGCAAGTTGTTTGCGATTAAATAATTTCTTAAACCACATCTTTGTTAATATCCTTTCGCATCTGCCATAACAGCTGACTTAAGTAAGCCCGGCGGGTTTCGCCGGTGGTTACCATTAAAAGTTTGGTAATTTTAAGATTCATAGGATCCGTTAATAATAAGATTAACATCTCTTGAATGTAGTTGGTGTTTAAGGTTACGTAGTTATCCGTTCCCACACCTAACTGTACATTCTTTTTCTCCCACCAAGAAAACGGGTGGTCTTTGTAATCTTCAAACTTACCGGTCAGCTTGTTGTTTGACGACGGAAGGGCCACTAACGATACGTTCTTCTGAATCAGACGGTTTAAAACATCATGCTGATACTGTTCGATTTCACGTGCGGTATGGAACTTAGTTTTTAAAAACTGAGTACGCTCTTTTTCGGTCAGTGTTTCGCCAGAGAATAATTTGTTTAAGACGTTCTGGTGGTTGCCCCAGTCAAGATCCAGTAACTCTTTTCCGTCATGCGAGGTTTTAGAAATCGCTTTACCTTCGTGATTAGCTTTAATGACTTTCTGGTATAAGCGGTGAAAGTATCTGTTCGGATTGATCCCTAAAGAAATACCGTGCTCTAAAGTGTCGATGTGCCAGATGTTCATGGCATTATCGACCGCCTGAATACCGTGGCGAAGGGTGTGCCATGTTTCGCCGTGATGCGATCTGATTTTAAAACCTTTGTACTGTAACTTTCTTAAACCTGCCTGCAATTCAAAAAAGTGCTGTTTGGTGTACATCTCACGCTCGTCACCGACGGTATCAACTTCGGTTAACACATCTTTTAATTCAGGGTACTTGGCGATGAGTTTTAAAATTTCATCGACCTGGTACATAAAGTGATCTTTGCGGTTTGAAAATTTTGCCGAATCAAAAAAGCTCGGCTCTTTTCTGAACGACGGCGAAAGGATAAATTTAAAATCAGGGTGTTTATCCTGGAATGATTTAAAACCATCGTATAAGCCCATCACCACATCATCAGCCGTTACTGAATCAGCGCCCGGGATCTGTTCGGCCGCATCAGAAGTCGAGCGGCTTAAAGAAAACTTTAAGCGGATGTGGCCCACGTTAAAATTTGTATAGAGGTCTTCGGCCATGCTAAAGGCCGCTTCGGCATGCACTTCGCGCGAAGTAAAAATCAATTTCGGTAAGAATAAAATCTTTAAATATTCAGAAAATCCTTCGGTTTCTTTAAGTCGGATCAGTTTATCAACATCAGCCGCCGATCTGATCGGCCAAGCGGCCGGGCCGTAGGCGTGTTTGATTTTTTGTTCGTAAATCGATGCATGCGGGCCTTCAAGTAAAGGTTTTAACTTCGACCATAAAAAGCCCGCGGTCAGTGATCCGGTTAAGTGAATATGTTCTTCACGGTATTTTAACGGAAAGCGTTTAAAAAATTCTTCAAGTACTAAAGAAAAAGGGTGTTTGATCAGGTCATGAATCGTTTTCTGGTTGGTGATGAATTGGTTTAAAAGTTCTTTGAAACTTTCAACACATTCATAGGCTTCGGCATTTTTTGTTTTTAATGAAGAAGATAAAAGTAAATCTAACGTATCGGTTAAGGTGATGCCGTTAGTTTCAGAGACGATTTCAGTAAATTCTTTAACTAATAATTTGTGCGTGATTGATACTATCATCCCTTTACGTTAATGGGATTATAGCCACTTGTACATGACTTTGTGCGGGCCCGCGCCGGGAATATCAAACATCTCACCGACGATGGTAAAACCGTTTTTTTCATAGAACGCAAACGCCACTTCGCGTGCGTTAAACCATAACAAGTCACAGTTCATAACTTTCAAAAGCATTTCGCCGTGTTGTAAGATCTGCGAACCTAATCCCAAACCACGATACTGAAGATCGGTCGCCATTCCGCGCAGGCGGTACGGGTTTTTTGCTTCGGGAAAAAACTTATGTGCATCTTTCATAAAGGTGCCGTTGGCGGCAATCACCCGCTCGCCAGAATCCAAAGTCACAAACGCTCCTAAGTGAAATGTCGAACTTAAATTGTCTTCGGCATAATGACAGACTTCGACCGGTTGACCGGGGCGTAAAATACGCGTGCGTAGATCAATAGTTTGGGCGGCCATAATATGTTCGATTGTGATTTGCATGTAAGAAGGGTAACAAAAAAATGCGGGATAGGTGATTTATTTAAAGCGGAGATAATCTTTCCAGCTGCCGGGTATCTTTTCGGTGAGAATCTCATGCTCTAAAACCGGTAACCATGACGGCACCCGCGGCGGCCGAAGTAGCGGCATTCCGGCCTTTTCCGGGGTTCGGTTGGCCTTAGTCTGATTACATTTACGACAAGCCGAAACCACATTGGTCCAAATTTTAGGTCCTCCCTGAGAGGCCGGTAAAACATGGTCGATGGTGAGGTCTTTCTGGGCAAACTTTTTAACGCAATACTGACAAGTGAAGTTATCGCGAATATAGACGTTTTCCCGGCAAAACCGCACGCCATCAATTTTCTTAGGTTTAATATAAGCTTTTAGACGTAAAACACTGGGTAAATCAAAGGTGGTCGACACCGATCTGACAAAGGCTTTATGGTACTCTAAAATTTCGACTTTATCTTGAAACCAGAGGATCAGCGCCTTCTGCCATGAAACTATGCGCAGAGGCTCGTAGCTGGCATTCAGCACTAAAGCTTTTAAACTCGTGCTCATCTCAGCTAAGGGGGATTTGGTTGTTACAGAAACCGCGTCCAGTGCGACCATACTTAAAGTATAAGGGGGAAATGCCCCAGAGCAACATCAATAAACTTTATGTCTAGAATAAGCGGTTTTTTTGCTTGTATATCCCTCTGAGACAGGCTAACCAAAGGTCCAGTTTTATCCCGAAAGTAGGCTCTATTATGTCAAACACAGCAACCACTAAACCAATGGTCATCGCTTTTAATTACATTTTAAAAAACAATAACGGCGATTTAATCGACGCTTCAGAACCAAATCAGCCGATGCCGTTTTTAACCGGCAAACAGCAAATTATCCCTGGACTTGAGTCTGAAATCGTTAAAATGGCAGAAGGCGAAAAAAAGAAGATCGCGGTTCCTGCAGCCCAGGCCTACGGCGAATTCCGTCAGGATATGTTAATGGACGTACCTAAAGAAGAGTTGGCTCACTTACAAGGTTTAGAAATTGGCTCACACTTACAGTTACAATTAGGCGAAGGTGTGAAAATTGTTAAGGTTTCTAAAATCAGCGATACCCACGTTACTTTAGACGGTAACCACCCATTAGCGGGTACTGATTTAGTTTTTGATATTGAAGTGGCTTTGGTTCGTGAAGCTACGGCTGATGAGATTGCTCACGGCCATGCGCACGGCTTACACGGCCACGCCCATCACTAAAAATCTGTTAAGATTTATCGGCAGGTCGTCATAAGGCTAGCTCTTTTGATTTTCCTGTTGAACAAGATGGTGGTCATAATTTAGGCTTAGTAATAAGAATTTTGTTTAGCGTATATAGCTGAACAGAAAAAAGATCCAAGAGTTATCGAGAGTTCGAGTGTCCGAAAGAGTTTTTCCCTAGGCATAAGGTTCAAGGTTCGAGGGTCCGCACAAAAATTGCCCGGAGGAAAAATGGCAAAGAAAATTTACGTAGGGAACTTATCGTTCTCAATCACAGATGACGAATTACAACAAGCATTTGCATCTTTTGGAACTGTTACTTCAGCACGTGTAGTAATGGATAAAATGTCTGGTCGTAGCAAAGGCTTTGGATTCGTGGAAATCGAAGACGATGCGGGCGCAGATTCAGCAATCGAAAAAATGAATGGTCAAACTATCGGTGGACGCCCAGTACGCGTTTCTGAAGCTAAACCACAAGAGCCTCGCACTGGTGGCGGCGGCGGTGGTCGCGGTTTCGGTGGTCCTCGTGGCGGTGGCGGCGGTGGCCGTGGCGGTTTCGGTGGCGGACGTGGAAACGGTGGCGGCGGTGGCCGTGGCGGTTTCGGCGGCGGCGGAAACTCTTACTAATAGCGTCAAGCTAGACCAAATTTAATAATTTGAACCCACAACGTAATCCGTTGTGGGTTTTTTATTTTGAGCTATAGTTTCTGCATGCAACTGCTTTACACGTTTTTAACAATCGTACTTCTTTCACTTCCTGTATATGCTCAGAAAAAATTTGTCATCCTTGGTGACTCGTTGACCGAGGGTTATGGGGTCGCGCAAACAGCGGCATTTCCTGCTTTGTTACAGAAAAAAATCGATGCGGATAAGCTGAACTGGAAAGTGATCAGCTCGGGTTCAAGTGGGTCGACTTCGGCTTCAGGACTGCAGCGTATTAAATGGATCGCCAAGGATAAGCCCGACATCGTGCTGTTGCTCTTGGGCAGCAACGATGGATTACGCGGCCTAAAAGTCGAAGAGACCGAAAAAAATCTGAATGACACTATCGAGTGGGCTAGAAAAAACAATATCACTATTGCCCTGGGGCAATTGCATGTGCCGCCGAACTACGGCAAAGACTACGAGAAAAAATTCTCGGCTGTTTACGGCAAAGTAGCGGCTAAGAATAAAATTCAGCTGGCGCCGTTTTTACTGGAAAAAGTGGCCGGCGATAAAAAGCTCAATTTAGCCGACGGTATCCACCCGAATGAAAAAGGCCACCAGGTCATCGCCGAAAATCTTTATCCGTTCGTAAAAAAACTTTTAGGAAAATAATCATGATCGCAATTCAACAACTTTCTAAATCGTACAACTTAACCACCGATTCCAACGATAAAATGACGATCCTGCATGATCTAAATTTAACGGTGCAAACCGGGGAAGTCGTTGCAGTGGTGGGTTCATCGGGCTCAGGTAAATCAACTCTGTTGGGATTGGTGTCTGGTCTTGATCAACCTGATCACGGCGAAATTCTGATCCACGGAAAAAGTTTACAGTCTTTGCGTGGCAATGCTTTAACCAACTTTCGCGCAAGCCACATCGGCGTGGTGTTTCAGCAGTATCACTTAGTCAGTCATTTAACCGCGTTTGAAAACGTGGCGCTGCCGTTAGAAATTCTGAATAAGCCGGTGGTGCAATCTGAAATCACCGACTTATTAAAACAAGTCGGGCTCGGACACCGCTTAGATCACAAGCCCACACAGCTGAGTGGCGGAGAATCGCAGCGTTTGGCTTTGGCGCGCGCTCTGGTGATTAAGCCCAGTTTACTGTTGGCAGATGAGCCGTCAGGAAGCTTAGACAGCGAAACCGGCGAAAAAGTAATGAATCTGTTTTTTGAACAGGTGCGCCTGCACAACACAACAACGATGTTAGTTACGCACGATATGGATCTGGCGCGCCGGTGCGATAAGATCTATAAATTACACGGCGGAAAATTGCAGGCTATCTAATGCACAGTTTTTCTAAACTCTTACATTTTGTCAGAAAAGATTTATTTTCGCAGAAAAAATTAAACGCGTTTTTTGTCTTTAACCTGGTTTTGGGGTTTCTCGGTTTTTTATTACTGCAGGTTTTTCAGGCCAGTCTTGACCAGCAAACCAAAGATAAAGCCCAGGAAATTTTAGGCGGTGATATTGCGATCTCTGCCCGGCGCGTGATTACCGACGATGAAGTTAAATCGATCGAAGAGAAAGTTAATCTTAAGTTCGTTAAAAAGGCTAAATCCAGTGATTTTTTTGCCATGGTTAAGCTTGGCGAACAGTCGCGTTTAGTACTGGTGCGCGCGGTAGCAAGTAACTATCCGGTCTACGGCGAATTAGAAATTAAAAATACCACCGGTAACACCGAAGTTTTAAAAACCGTCGCCAGTGGTGAAGTCTATATCGATCCGGAATTAGTCGATCAGTTAAAAATCTCTGACATGGCATCGTCTAAGCTTAAAATCGGGGATCTGGATTTGCCGGTCAAAGGGGTGCTAACTTCTGACCCGTCACGGACATTTCGTTTAGGTGCACTGGCGCCGTTTATTTTGATTGCCGATCAGGATTTAGCCGCAACTAATCTGGTTAAACCCGGAAGCACTATCACCACCAGCTATCTTTATCAGTTAACAGACCCGATGGCAGCTGATACCTACAAAGCTGATTTAGAAAAAAACTATTTAGACCCGTCGTTACGCTTTAACTCGGCTTTGCAGGAAGAAGAAGGCGGTAACCGGGTTTTTCGTTATCTGATCGACTACCTGGGCTTAGTGTCGTTGATCTCGATCGGCCTGTGCTTTTTATGTTTAAGTTATATGTTAAACTGGTTTTTTCAGATCCAGAAAAAAACCATCGCCATCTATAAAATTCTGGGTTTGCATGAAACGGCCATCTTAAAAGTGCAAGTGCTAAAGAATCTGTTTTTATCGATGGGTTCGTTTGTTATTGCTCTTGCCATCGTCATGCTTGCGATTGCGCCATTGCAGGCTCTGTTGGACGGATATTTTAAAATTCCGATTAAATTAGTCGTAAGCCCGTTGCAGATTTTAATCAGTTTTATCGTGGTCGTACTTGGGCCGCAGCTCATTGCTATCCCAACTTATTTGGCTGCGATGGCTATGAATCCCTTAATGCTGCTGCGCCAAGAGTTAAGCCAGGCGCACTTATCGCGCAAGACGTTCATTGGCTGGGCCGTCGGTGTCGGTGCGTTGTTCTGGGGTTTAGCCGTGTGGCAGAGCCATTCGCTGTTAACCGGATCTATTTTTATGGGCGGGTTGATCGCTGCAACGCTGGCTGCGTGGGTTTTTATTTCGGTACTACGTCAGGCGACCGCGCTGGTGGTGGGACGTTTTAGTTTTGATTTGAGATATGCATTTTTAAGTTTGATCAGAAAGCCGGGATCGACCGATCTTATCTTTATGACGATGACTTTATCGGTGGTGGTCTTAACGCTGCTTCCGCATATTAAAAAATCAATTATCGAAGAAGTTCGTCCAGCACACAGTTCAAAAATTCCGTCAGTATTTATGTTCGACATTCAGATGGATCAAAAAGATGAACTGCAGCAGATCGTAAAAGATAAAACCGGCCAGGCCTTGGATCTGACGCCGCTGGTGCGCTCACGTATTCTAAAAATCAACGATCAAAGTTATGAACGCGTTGAAGAGCAGGGTTTTTTTAAAACCCGCGAATCAGAAAACGAAGCCCGCTTCAGAAACCGCGGCGTAAATTTAACTTATAAAGCCACTTTGCAGGAGTCAGAAACTCTCTTTGCCGGTGAATGGTTTTCTCCTACCGTCGGCGATATTCCGGAGATCAGCCTGGAAGAACGTTATGCCGACCGTATCGGTGCCAAGATCGGTGATGTGATGACGTTTGATGTGCAGGGCCTGGAGATCAAAGGTAAAGTTAAGTCTTTGCGCCGCGTGCGCTGGACAAGTTTTCAACCGAACTTTTTTATTACTTTTCAGCCGGGAGTTTTAGAAGAAGCGCCGCAGGTTTATTTAAGTGCGGTGATGCAGATTAATCAGGATCAGGTGCGTAATTTACAAAATGCAGTGGTTGACCGTTTCGCCAACATCTCGATTATCAACGTGAAACAAAGTGTGGAAAAGTCGCTGGTGTTTATTGATCAGATGGCACTGGCGTTACAGATTATGGCTGCTTTAGCATTAGTTGTCGGCTTTTTTATCTTTATTATTTTAATCAACACGCAGGTGGGTGAACGTATAAATGAGATGAACCTGCTGCAGGTGTTGGGTTCAACCCAGGATCAGCTCTACCGCATCATGATTACGCAGTTTAGTCTGATTGCTTTTTTAAGTTTACTGGTCGGTTTGGGATTAGGCTCGTTGATTTCGTATGCCATCATGAGCGTGTTGTTTAAATTGGGAATATATTTTGACTATGTCTCGATGTTGTCTTTAATTGTAGTGCTAGTTTCTATTACTTTCGGAGTATTAAAAGTGTCGATGCAACCACTAAGATCATTGCAACCTTTAGCCTTGCTAAAAAACGAGGGGGGCCTTGTTGACAGCAAGTAGCGCAGTCTCTGAAAGCGAATTACAAAAAGCCGTGCAGCTACTTGATCAAAGTGATGTCGTGGCTTTTCCGACCGAGACAGTGTACGGCCTGGGGGCACGTATTGATCGTCCCGAGGGCTTAAAAAAGATCTTCGCAACCAAAGAACGTCCGTTTTTTGATCCATTGATTGTGCACGTGTCGTCAATCGAGCAGGCCAAAACCTGTTTCAAAGAATGGCATGCGATGGCCGACCATCTGGCCAAAACTTTCTGGCCGGGGCCGTTAACTTTGGTGATGCCGAAATCAGAACTTGTTTCTGACACCATCACCTCTGGTTTAGAGAGTGTCGGCGTACGTCTGCCGAGCCACCCGTTAGCGCAGAAACTCATTTCTGCCGTCGGTGTGCCGATCGCAGCACCGAGTGCCAATAAGTTCGGTAAAACCAGTCCGACCAAAGCTGAACACGTAAAGAAAGAATTTGGTTCGGCGGTGTACGTGCTCGATCAGGGGCAAAGCGATATCGGTATCGAGTCAACCGTGTTGATGGTGAAAGTTTCTTTCCGCGGGCCGCAGCACAATGCTTATGAGCTGGCTATTCTACGAAAAGGCGCGGTCTTAAAATCGGATTTACTAACCTCTTTATTAAAGACCAATCTTAAATTTACCTGGCTTGAAGCGGTCGATAAAAGAGAATCACCGGGGCATATGAAACACCATTACATGCCCGAAGTGCCGTTTGTGATTTGTAAAAATCCGGCAATGAAGCTCAGTGAGATCACCCAGATTATTAATGCTAAGTTAAAAGAGCTTCCCGATGAAGTCGAACACGTTAAGATAGTTAAACCAAAAAACGAAATTAAAAATATCGTCTTTTTAAGCTTACCAAAAGATCCGGGGCAGGCGGCGCGCGAACTTTATTCTCAGTTACGTGCGATGAGCGAGCGTAAACCTGATGTCTTATGCTTTATTCAGATGCCTTATCATAATACCGAGATGTGGGAAAGTGTGTTTGATAGAATGTATAAGGCAGCAAGTCTTATTATTTAAAACTAATCGGGTAGCTGAAGCTTACGGTTTTACCTTTGGCCGCTTTCGGAAAATTAATTTTCTTAATCACATCGACCACGCATTTTTGCACATTCAAATCAGTTAACGTCGACTGGTCATCGTTAACTTTAATTCTTTTAATCGAAGCATTGTCGTTGATTTCAAGGTCGACAACAATTTTTCCGGCTAAAATCAAATTGGCGCTGCTGGCTTCGATACGACAGTTCTGAATTTTTGGTAGCCAGCGGTTAAAAGCTTTTTTGAATTTTTCGGTGTTGTCAGCTTTTGCCAACGCTAAACTCGATAAAAAAAGTACGGCGATAAAGATGACATTTTCTTTTTTCAAACAATTCTCCAGTTAAAATAATGAAATCTGTAAAATTTCAGTTAAAAATTCTGAGACAGATGATCCAGCGTTACGACTCTAGTTATAGCACATTGAGACGTAAAATGAACCATTCCCAGACGTTTGTCTTTGTTAAAAAAAATTGAATATGAATTCGCAACATCTTTCATCAAACTAATTTGGTCTTCATAAAAACACACGGAGGATTTAATGAAGTTAGCATTTAAAAATGTAGCTCAAGCGGGACTGATTTCTTCAGTTATCGCACTAGCTGCATGTAGTAGTGATGGTGGCCGCGGCACAGGTTCAAGCGGCTTGGTAATTAGCGGTGATTTAGGACAATCAACGTCGATCATGGCAACCAATCAAAAAACGGGTAACATTGGTAAATTTGATGGCGTAAATATGTATGCCATCGACTTTGATGATTTAGAAGTTGTTGCAACCGCAGCAACCGAACCACCGACAGAAGTTAAGGCAGAAGTAAATTCTGACGGTACGTTTTCGGTCGATCTTGGTTCAAACGCAGCAGGTACAGCAATTACCGTAGCTTTCGTTGACGAAACTACCGAAGCAGTCGTCGGCGAAGTTAAATTCACTGATACTTCAAAAACAGACTTAAACGGTAACCCAAAATCTGACTCTGCGGTCATTGCAACCGGCAGCATGTCGTTAGGTGCAATTACGTTAAAAGATGATGGTACTGTTGAAGTTCCAAAATCCAGTGTTGCAGCTATCCAGCAAGAGACCGCTATTTCGGCCGCGACGGCATTTAATCCGACCGGCGAGTGGACAATGGATGCTTACGAAAAAGTCGGTGCTTCTTTTACAGTTGGTGCGCCGGATCCTCAAGATCCAGGCATGCCACATATCGGCTTTAAACTTTCGCTGGCTCGTTTTGACGGTAAAGACTTTACTCCGTCTGGCAGCAACTGCCAAAAAGATGCAAGTGGAACTGTAGCTTCATGTCCGGTAACAAGCGGAACAGTTGGTACAAGTGATCGCTTCGCACTTTCGATCTGGGGCGGCGATTATGCAAAATCTATAGGAGCCTGCGGTGGTAACACGGGTTTTTCTGCTGATGAAGCGCGTGCTCACGGCCGCATTCATATTACAACACTTCCTACAGTTAGAGCCGCTTCAGGTGCGATGAATTTCGGCCCGTATGTTTGGTCAACTTCATCTGACTGGGGCGGAACCGGTGTAGCTCCGTACGACCAGCCGTGGATGACGACTTCAGGTACTTTGGCGCAATCAATGCATCATGAATCAGACTGCCGCGCGATGCTGGTTTCGGGAACCACAAAAATGCATAACGCCTGGGCGTGCCGTGCAAAACTTTATTACGGTCCTTGGCCAGGTCAACCGGTATCAGCAGGTACGATCGGTTGGAATGTGGGTTTACAAGGTGGCGGTTGTTTCAACGCTTCTACGGGTAAACCGGTCAACGTAACAAACTGGAATAACATCAGTCACACTCATAACACATGTACAAATACGACGGCCGTGGGCTTACCTGCCGCGTTCAGAAGTAATGAATGTACATACCCTGGCATTGATCCGGATGGCAGTGGCCCACTGGGCAGTATGGATGTAATCTGTAAACACACCGGTGGTGAATTTGCTGATGCCGGTGGTAATCCGTCGATGACGGCTTTAAGTAAAGGTATGGGCGAATATCTATCGAGCCCAGAGGCCATCCTAAATCCGGGAGATGCATGTGCGTCTGCGGGTAATTCATCAACAGCGCACGTATTAGCTGGTTACCGTTGTTATGCCAATGCCTACTGGCGTGCCCGTGATCAGGCTGAAGGTGGCGGTTGTGAACGTGAATACCGTTTCAACTGGCAAGCGTTAACGCCTTGGGATTTCGTAAGCCGCGATGACTTCAAAGGCCGTCCGAAAAATGCATTTATTACGAATATCTTAAATTACTCTGCTGATGGAAAATCTGCGACTTTAGAAGATGAAGAAACAGAAAGCATCACGATCCCGACTTCGGCAAATGGTTCAACATTCTGCCGCGTGGTTCGTAAAACACAGATTTTATTTAAATCAATCACAGCAACTAAAATGTTAGTTGAATTAAAAGAAAGTGGCCGTATGGCAAGTACCGATGCAGCCTGTGTTGCTGCTGCAAATGCAGCCTTAACATCGTCTGATGACTCAGAACTTAAATACACACTTGAGCCATTTAAATTATACTTCTACTTAAACAAACTGTAAAAATAGGTACGAACTGTAATTAAAGTTAAAAAAGCCAGCTTACGAGCTGGCTTTTTTATTCGAATTAAGTATGATCTAAGCTGCATGTACCGTAATGTCCGCGCCTTTTTTCGTTTTCTGCTATTCGTTTTCGTTATTTCTAAATACGTCATCGAAGGGTTATTTTTTTATTTTACCACCCGTGACCCGGATCACCGCAGGGGTCGTTTAACCCAGCATGCCCACCGCACCGGGATCAAGCTGGCAAAAATTTTTGGGGTGCAGGTTATTTGCAAAAACCCGATCCCGCATCACGAAAAATCACTGCTGATCGGAAACCATGTCGGCTTTATCGATATTCTCTGTCTGGAGACGATTGTACCCGCGGTCTTTATCACTTCGCGCGAAATGCGCAATACGCCGGGGCTTGGTTTAATCTGCGAAGTGGCGGGTTGTGCCTATGTCGACCGGGTTAACCGCATGAAAATTCAGGATGAATTAAAAGATCTGATCGGCGTTTTAAAAAAAGGTTTTCGTGTGGTTTTGTATGCCGAATCAACCGCTTCAAACGGTGAGCAAGTGCTGCCATTTAAAAAAACACTGATAATGGCCGCTGGTCTTGCCGGCGTGCCGATTCGTCCGTTTGTTTTTAATTTTCGTTTAGTCAACGGCGGGCCGGTTAAGTTTGTGCACCGTGATTCGTTGTGCTGGTATGGTGATATCGGTTTTCTGACTTCGATCTGGCGATCGTTGCAACTTGAAACACTTGTCTGCGAACTAGAGTTTTTACCCTTGGTTTATACCAAACCCGAAGATGACCGATCTGAGCTCGCCAAGCAGGTGCATACGATGGTTTCAGAAAAGTACGTTCCATTTAAAGAATCCATGTAGTTAAATTTAGTTTTGTGACTGGATCTTCCGATAGTTAATCTGGCAATCAGGCCTTAACTTCGAAGGATTCAATGACTAAATCAAAAAACTATAAGCTTGGCAAAAATCTTTTTAAAACTTATTTCAAACCAGTGGGCAAAGGTTATGAGATCGGTTTTACATATAAAGGCAGAAACTTTTTTACCTCTAATTTTGTCAATAAGCCCGAAGCGGTAAAGTGGTGGAGCTTTTTTAATAAAGAGATCACCGCTTTTTCGAAAAAACACTGGGTATCTAATAAAATGCCGTTTATGTGGTATTGCAACTTTATGAATAATCACATGTATAAAACTTACTACACTTGGCTGGATAAGGTTTTTGATAAGCATGAAATGGCTTACCAATCGGCATTTAAAAAAGATTACAAACAGTTTATGAAGTTTAAACACAGTCCAGGTTTGGAAAAGCCAACGCAAAAATCTCCTTACTTCAGAAAAGTAGGCTAGCTTTTTTTAAGCCACGCACAGAGTTAGCGACATAGAGATCGACTGATTTTAAATCGCTGGCTTTTAATGAACGTTCTGACAATTTATAGGTTCTGTCACCCACGGTGATAGAACCTTTTTTTATTGCGTGTGCGCGAAAGACCCCGTGCAGCCCGCCGTCATTTAATGGTGGGGTAAAAAACTCTTCACCCATTTTATAAAATACGCTGTAGATTGACGTTTCAACGACATAACCCTGGGCATTGATCACCAAGATGTCATCGGCCTCTGCTTTTTTACATTTTAATAAATGATCCCAGGCGCCGCGTTCAGTGGTTTTAAACTGCGGCAGAAACTTTGTAGAGATAACCGGCTCAAGCTTGACCGGCTCGGTCGCGGCCGTAAGCGGCGTTAGCTCGCTTTGATAGGTCAGATCTTTGGCAAACACCAGACGCACTTTATACGTCTGATCTGTATCAATGCGGCTACGCAGTTCGGCTTCGATTTTTTGGTATAGCCTTTCAATCTGATATTTTTCAACAGCCACCATTTGGTCACGATAGGCCAGAAAAGTTCTTTCAATATGTTCGGTTAAAAAAGTGATGCTGGCCCGGGTAAAGGCCAGCGTATCGACAACCGGCGTATATTCTAAAAATAAATTTAAGAAACTGCATTTGGTCAAAAACTCATGCCATTCTTTGCGCGGATCTGAATCAAAGACAATCCCGCAGCCGGTAAAATAGTACAGCTGGCGTTTTTTTTGGTAGCTGCTGCGAATGGCAATATTTAAACAGAAGTCGTCGTTCTGCCACCAGCCGATTGAGCCGGTATAAAAATCGCGGTGATAGTTTTCGACCTCGGCGATTTTTTTAAGGCTTTCAGTCTTCGGGCAGCCCGAAATCGAACCACCGGGAAATGTCGAAGCCAAAATTTCACTTAATTTTTTTGAGGTATTGATTTCGACCTCGGAGTAGGTGTGCGCAGTGTATTTTAAATCCAGAATTTCTCGGTGAAAATTTACCCGCGAACTGTCGTTATACTGATCACAGGATAAGGTGTTTAAATCATTTCTGAGTAAATCCACAATCATCGAAAGTTCAGCATTTTCTTTTAAGCTTGCTTGCAGCTCCGAAAGTGCGCGCCCAGAAAGTAAGGTTCCCTTGATCGGCTGGGTGATCAAGCGCGGTCCGGTTTTTTTAAGAAATAGCTCCGGCGATAAACAGTGAATTGCTTCTTCCGGTCCCAGTGGCAAATAGGCACGGTAGTCACCACCGACATGTGAGGTATGGACAAAGCCGCTTAGTAAACTGTGGCGCTCTGGGGCCCGGGCTTCAAGTGCTGCGGTGTAATTCATCTGGTAAAAACGGCCTTGGCAGATGTCCTCTTTAATAGAGCGCACGTTTTCTAAAAACATGGTCTCGTGTACGGTCGGATAAAACGCCGGTCTGGCCGTGGTTTTTTCGGGGTACATGGCTTCCAGATCCTGTTGCGTGGTCAGAGCAAAAGAATCTAAAACGAAGACCTGTACCTTGGGGGTTTTAATGTACGTGCGGCGATTGTCAGCGGCGGCTGTTTTTTCAAAAGCGGCAAAATTAATTTTTATGACCTTCATTTTGTCGGCGTAGTTTTTTTCTACCGAGGCAATAAACTGCTGCGCATCCTGGTCATCACTGCAGGATAGTAACCGGTAGTCCGTGCTGTGAATAAATTTTTGCTCTTCAAAAAAACATATTACCGGCTGCATAGATCGACCGCCGCCTGTAAAAAAGTTTCTGGTTTTTGGGTTAAAAAAGATTCGGGGTGAAACTGTAATCCCAGCCAGTTTTTCTGTTTATGGCGCACCAGCATCGGCACATTCTCGCTGGTTGCAAGAACTTCAAAACTATCCGCCATGCTACATTTCAGCGAATGATAACGGGCCACCTGTAGGCCGTTGTAGTCAGCATTACCCGACACCAGTGCGCTGGTTTTACCGTGCACTGGCGGGTAGTATGCCTGCACGCTGCCATTTTCGATTTCGTTCATCATCTGCATCCCAAGGCAGATGCCGAGCACCGGTTTTTCCGGCGGTAGACTCTTTAAAAAAACTTTGGTCTGTGGATAATCCTGTGGGGATTTCGGTCCCGGAGAGATAATCACTAAATCAAAACGAGCGGCATCAACTGAAGCCACAGCGTTACAATCCACGACAGAAACAGCAAAGCGTGACTTAAGCCACGCTTTGATATTGTAAGTAAATGAATCGTGATGATCGATTAAAACGGCAGATAACACCCGGCCATATTATCTGATTTTTACATCAAACTGTAGTCCATTGTTGGCAAATATTTTGTACGGGTCAGAATCGGCCAGAGCACTGTCTTGTAAGCCCACTAAGTAGCGGCCTTCCATCGTGCGCTCGATTGTAATATCCGAGGCTTTGGCTTTAATTCCGTTTAACCAAACTTCTACACTACGGGGATCGATCTGTCCTAAGACAATCGGTTTAAGAATGATGGCATCTTTAAGTTTTTCGTAGATGTAAATAACTTTAATCTGTGCCGCTGCTGCCGGGGCTTTATCAAATTTAAGCTTGCCATCGGCTGTAAGCTGAAAACCCTTATCAACTCGTACACCGTTAACCATAACGCGTAACGAATCCTTTTTGATTTTTTTATTGTTCGATAAGCTGAATTCTTTTTTATATTCAGCACGGCCGTAAGGTAAACTGGAGTTAAACTGTAACGACTGAATCGTGCCTAATGCCGGGTTTACCAGTTGCACCTGAAAACTGCGTAAGGCCAACTCTAAAGACGGATTTAATCCCGGAATCTGATCAGCCACATAAGTGATGGTGAAGGTTGTATTCACGTTAGTTAAGATACGGTTTAAGATGGTGTCTAAAGTGATCTTTCCCGAAATCATGTCGGCAAAGTTAAACCACTCACCTTGGCTAAGCGCAACGATGCCTTTTTCAGAACCGAAATTTTTATTATAACCGGCTAATGACGGCGTTGCTGCGAAGACTTTAACTTTTGACGCCGCTAAGGCCGATTTTACTTCTGCATATTGCGGGGCCAGACTGCCAACGGCACCAGAGTTACCCGGTGAATATAAAAAGCCATCGTCAGTAATTAAAATCGCAAAGCGCTGGTTATTAGTCGCCCAGGCAGCAGAGGCCGTATCGATTAAGGCACGCATCGGATTTTCATTTAGATCTTTACCGCCCGGATCTGCAGAGCCCTTCAGGGCTTTAAGTTTGGTGATCTCTGAAATTAATTCTTCGACCTGGGTTACGGTTGATGCATCAGATGGGTTATTGTCATAAAATTTATCGCAGCGGCGGATGGTGTAGTCACCAAACGTAACTAAACACATGCGCGTGTGGTAACCGGCGGCGCGTGAACTGTTAACGAAATTAATTAAACGCACTTTCGCCGATTCGATCGTTGCTGACATTGAGCCGGTCACATCAACGATAAAGGCGATATCGACGATCTCTTTCGTCTCTAAAGTGTTTTGCGCTAAGTTAAAATTGTTTACCGGGATTAAATCTTCCAGCAGGAATATATCGTTCTTGTGTAATGAGCTCAGGAGTGAGCCATCCGGTTTGCGCACCTGAAACGAAATCGCGGTCAGGTTTTCGTCCAAGGAGTCTTGGGTAATTGATTGTTCTGATTCGGCCAGTTTAAAGAACTCATTTACTTCTGAGCTAAATGAATCTTGATTCGTGTCGGCTAACGATGTTGGCGTAAAACTCATCTTCGACTTACATGCAACAGTTAGAGTTAACAATGCCATCGTTGCCACGAGTTTTCTTGTGATTTGATGACGAGTGCTTTTCATGGTCCCTCCCCAGGGCTTTTTGAGTAGAAGCACTAAACTTTCGGCGGGGAAATGACTGGACTAAAGATCTGTGGAACACTATTTTCGCAGTGCATTTTTGCATTTATGTCGAAGAAGTTAGCGAAAAAACAGGCTTTAAGAAAATCATGTTTAAAAGTGTCTAGTCCAAGAGCCAGATCTGAAACTTTGTCAAAAAGCGGGTAGACAAGTGGTTAATTTACACGTTATTTATATATGTAAGAAATATGTAAATAAAGAAGGGGAAATCGCATGGGTTATCGACAAAAAACAAGCAAATACACACAACCGTCATTCACACACAAATTAACTATGGCCATCTGGTTCGCGCAGTTGATGCTCAGTGTGGTCTTTCTTTTAAATTAAGACAGCCGATTAAAAAACGAGAACATGCTCCTGAAGCTTTTCATCAAAACCTGATTTTTTGATTAAAAGCTGCGAACGTTGAGACTCCGGTATCCTTTTTAACGTTTGCTCTGACACAGCGGTTTCAAAACCATCCGCCCATCCCTGTAATTTGGCCGCTGTGTTCACCGTTTGCCCGAAATAATCAAGTCCGACGTTCATATTCACGCACAATACCTGGCCGATATGAAACGACGTGCGTAACACTAAACCATTTTTATTATGCTTAAAAGCACTGTGAATTTCCCGATTGGCTTTGAAAGCCACGCTTGTATCCGTGAACGCCGCCATCACCGCATCACCGATAAATTTAACCACGACGCCGTTATTATTTTTGATAATAGCTTCGATTTCAGTGTAGTGATCCTGTACGGCAACAAATGCTTTACTGTCGCCCAGGCGTTTGTACATCGGGGTTGAGCCGACAATATCGGTAAATAAAATAATCTGTTCACCAATATCTAATTTAACGCCGCTTTTTAATAAATCGTCATTTATCAGAGTGCGGATATGGGTATTACTCAAAGCTTCGCTGGCCAGAAATTTTTCTTCACTCCACGCTAAACTTTCTAAGACAAAATAATCTTTTACGGCTCCGGTGTAACTGAGTTCAACTTCACCGTGCGCACATTCAATAACCGGTTGCGAAAAATCGATATTCAGTTTCTGTCCCAATACCTGAGACGGGTAAACTACGATCTGACATTCTTTTTTACCCTGCACGGTGCGGGCGCGGTACTGGCCGGGTTTAAGTTTAACTGTGGCAGAAAATTTTTTAGACGCTTCACTCTGCCAGTTAATCAGGATATGGGCTTTTTTTGCCGGCTCGGCCGCGCAGTACAGTACACTTTTGATGTCGCGAAACTTGCGCTGCGGTTTAAACGTGACTTCGATAGCCTGTTCAGTCTGCGATGAAAACTGCAGGTCGCACGTTACACAGGTCGTACTTTCTGAGATCTGGCGTAATTTCGAGGCCTCTAACTGCGGACCGCGGCAGTGCGGGCAGACCACATCCCAGGTTAAAGCGAGGTAACCAAACCGGGTAAGCACGGTCAGCTCCTGCACAACGATGTTTAGTGGATGTTGAATAGCCTGGGCTAATTTTTTGGGATTTATTTTATAAATATCCAACGAGTCAGAGGCGATTAAGTGTTTCACGATCGCGGCAAGCACGGTCGGGTTTTGACTGGTGCATTCAGCCAGAAGGTTTTCGATCAACCCGAAATCAGCGTCGTTAAATTCGCGCGGCGGTGTCAGGGCTGTTGTTGTCGCCTCAGCATTGCTAAAGAAGATGCGTTCCTGTTCGTGGATGTACCAGGTGATTTTGTCGCGTAAAAAGCGGGCCGATAGCGGAGCGATCAGAAAACGCAGTAATGCGCCACCAGTCCAGGTAAATGACATTTCGATTTGATTTAAGCCGTCAGAAGTTTTTTGCGGAAGGATTTTAAAGACACCGGTCTGATGTTGCATCAGTCCCTTTTTGTAAATGCGTTCGTGGCGAATTTCCTGATTTGCAATCCAAACCCACGGCGGCTCAACCCATTCCTGTTGTTGCCCCAGGATCTTTGTGCGTACCACGCGTGAACCATTGAGCTCGGCTTCATCCCACGCAGACAGACCCATGGTTTTGTTCATTCGGGATGTATCAGAGATGACCGCCCAAAGACGGTCGACGGGAAGTTTGGTTTTGATGATAAATTTATTGTGGTAAACCATGGTGGCGGTTTTTTCCGCCATCAGGCGTTTCCGATTTCCAGTTCTGAGTTTTCAGTACCGGATTTAAGACCTTTTTTCTTCATCTTTTCTACTAATGTCGTGCGGTTTAAGCGCAGTAACATCGCTGCCTGATTTTTATTCCAGCCGGTTTTTTCCAGCGCTTTAATAATCAGCGCATTTTCAAACTGGTCGACAGCATTATTAAAATCCAAACCTTCTTCAGGGATATCAATCGAACCGGTTTCAGCATAACAAGCCGCTGCTGATTTGTATTTAGCCGGTAAATCCTGCGGTGCCACTTCACCAGAGCCTTTTAAGATTGATAAACGCTCTACCAGGTTTTCTAATTCACGGATATTTCCCGGCCAGGCGTAATTGATTAAGCAATTCATCGCCTCCGGAGAAAAACCAGTGATCGTTTTGGTTTTATTTTTATTAAAGCTAACTAAAAAGTGATTCAACAAAAGCGGAATATCGGTTTTACGTTCACGTAACGCCGGAATCTGGATCGGAATAACGTTTAAACGGTAATACAGGTCTTCTCTGAACTTACCCTCTTCAACCGCTCTTTCCAGATCAACGTTTGTGGCCGTGATCACACGCACATTAACAGAAACAGTTTTCGTCGAGCCAACCGGCTCGAATTTTTTTTCTTGCAGAGCACGTAATAACTTTACCTGTAAGCTTGGCTCTAAGTCGCCGATTTCATCCAAGAATAAAGTTCCTTCATCCGCTAATTCAAAACGGCCGGCCCGGTTGGCGATCGCGCCGGTAAATGCCCCTTTAACGTGACCGAATAATTCAGACTCTAATAACTCAGACGGGATCGCACCGCAATTGATGGCAATGAAAGGCCCTTTGGCCCGCGGCGAATTGTAATGAATCGCGCGGGCGATTAATTCTTTACCGGTACCGGACTCACCTTGGACAAGAACTGTCGAATCAGATTCAGCCACGCGCTCTACTAAAGAAAGGCAGGCTTTGATTGATTCAGATTCGCCGATGATCTGGTTGAACTTATATTTAGATGTGATTTCCTGGCGTAACTGGATATTTTCTTGCTGTAAAGACTTGTGGTCCAACGCTTTATCTACTAAAGAGATCAGCTCTTCGACATTAAACGGCTTAGTTAAAAAATGGTAGGCACCTTGTTGGGTGGCTTTAATAGCTAAATCAATAGATCCAGAACCGGTTAAGATGATAACCTGGATTTCCGGATATAATTGTTTTAAGAACGTCATGAATTCCATACCATCGCCATCCGGCAAATTCAGATCAACGATAGCTAAATCAAATTTCTTATCTGGAGCACAGAAGTTTTTGGCTTCATCGATTTTTTGAGCAGTCACTACATTGTGGCCTTTGCGGTCCAGTAGGCGAAACAGGGCGGTTCTTAGTGTTGATTCATCATCTAAAATCAAAACTCTGCTGGTCTTCATGTATTTCCTTCCGTGGATACGTGAGCCGCCATCCTGGCGGGCTTTATACATTTATCCTAATCCAATTTTTGACGGAGGTGTCAAAAAAACGTAGGCCAGGACTGTATTTCAGGACTTTGGAAGGCCGAGTCTTGGTGAGAATATTTTATGCAAAATCAGTTGTGGCTGGCCTTCGGTAAAGTCATCCGCATTGCGACCCACGAGGCGTTTGGTTCGGTTAATTCAACCTGAAATCCTTGATCTATTAAGGACTTATGAATCACCAGAAAGTAGATGTTCTTGTTCTTCTGCTCATCATTGAGCGGACCGATATTGGACTGCAGGTCTAAATAGAAGTTGATTTGGTCTTGGGAAAATTTTACCTCGATCAGGCCGGTCTGGGTATTTTTCTGTAAACGCACGCGGCGTAAACCTTCGATAAAAAAGTTAAAAATAAGGTTTAAAGAGTCGCGGAAATTCGAACGTGAAACGGTAATGGCTGCGCTTGTCTGTTCCAGGTGCTGCACTACTTTGATGTTTTCGATTTTAAAAGAAAGCTCGTTCATTTTTAAAGATTCTGACAACAGATCTTTAATCAGCACGTTTTCTTTTTCCTGGGTGCCCGGACGGCGCGAAAAGATCAGTAGGTTTTCGATGATCTGTTTCATGCGAATCGCCGCCATGTTCATATCTTTTAGTTCAGCCTGTAAGTGGTGATCCTTGCTGAGCTCCATTTGTAAGATCTGGATATAAGAAATAATGCCGCCTAAGGGGTTATTCAGTTCGTGGGCGATGGAAGATGAAATAAGGCCCAGCTCTTTCATCTTAGCCGTCTGGCTTAAGCGCTGCTCGAGCATTTTTTCTTCGGTCACATCCACGTAAAAGTGCACCCAGTGGCTGTTGCGGTCTTCATAACCGGCCAGGCGCTGCGACTGCACATTATGAAAGGTGGTCGTTGATTCGGTCTGCGTCTGCACCTGAAAGTTTGTGCCAAACTTGCAGTCTGTACACGGGCTTTCGCGGTTAAACATGACTTCATAACACTTCGGGTTTTCATTTTTAACCGGGTAACGGTGAAAGGCCTTGTTTGACTCGAGAATGTTGTAATCCTTATCGACAACCAGAAGCGGGTAAGCGGTCGAATTAAAAGCGGTTGAGACGATCTTTTCCAGGTGCTGCTGTTCACTTAAAGTTTCGGCTTTAAGTAAATTAAAATGCAGGGCATCCGAGACCTTCACAAACATTTCGTTATCCGAACTGCGAAACGGGCGGTTGTTGCCTTTCATGAAGTAAATGAAATATTTAGAACATTGTTTTTTAATGAAAAAATTCGGTAGCTGCGCCTGTAAATCTTTTTCGAAATTTTCGGCGAGATAATCCGGAATAATTTTGATCCAGGTTGCGGCTGTGGCCTGAGGCAGAAGCTCATTTAAAAGTGTTTCAATGCGGGTAACATCGTTTTCTTCCGATAAACTGAATAAAATTTTACGTAAGGATTCGATGCGGTTATTGACCTCTAAGATTTTCTGTCGGCGATCGATCAGCTCCTGTTGGTCCTGAAAAATCTGCTGGCGCAAAGAGGCTTTGATCTGTTGATCCTGATCGATCAATTCTGAAGTTAATCTTTTTTTGGCTTCGTTCTGCCGTTGCAGATCCAGGTTTTCCAGCTGGGCAAAAACCAGCTTTTCAGTGAGTTCAGTTTTGCCGCTAATGCGGTCGGGCTTAAACTGGTTGTAAAGATGTGTATCGATTTTTGTTGCCGGGTTATCAAAGACCAGAAAGCAATAATTAAACCGTAATTGGTTGCGGACTTTAGCTAATTCCGGAAGCAGGCTTTCACTGATAATTAAGATATCGCTGACTACCTGGTAATCAGAGGATTTTAACAACGGGGTTTCCAGCAATGAGTAAGCAAAACCATTTTGGATTAATCCATCAAGTGCGTGATTCGGCGATGCAACGGCGACACGACACTCTAAAGTTGGCATGCAGCGATTAACTCCTGATGGGTTTTGATGTGAAAGTGAGGCTGAAATTCTGGTTCTTTAGGGACTGAGCCGCGGTCTTCACCAAACTCGAAATAACAGGCCCAGGCGCCGATCAAGCGCGCGTCTTTGATTTCAGACGAGAGCGAGTTGCCCACGCAAAGCAATTCTTCGGGCTTTATGTTCTCGGCTTTTAAAATATTCTGGAAAGCGTCGAATTTTTTTTCTGAATTTAAGCTGTTTACAACGAAGATTTTTTTAAAATAATGGCCGATGCCTAGGCATTTAACTTTAGCTGTCTGGGCATCCTGAAAGCCTGCCGTTACCAGATAGAGATTATATTTTTCGCGTAAATGGTTCAGATTGTCTAAAGCCCCCGGAAGTAAATCCAGTTTATCCGGCAAGCGGGGGTGGTAAAAGGCTTTGTTGGCCAGCTCTACTGCTGCTTGGGTGGCTGCGGTCCCGTATTCATGTGCCAGTTTTTTAAAAACATCTTTATGAGAAATTGTTTTGATTAACGACAGACGATAGTCCTCGCAGGTTTTCAAATCTAAACGAAGACCGGCATCAATTAAGATCTGAAATGCATCCTGTGAGGCCTGAGGCACCAGTAGTCCAGTCGTGTCCAGCAGTGTGTCGTCTAAATCAAAGGCTATCGAGCGAATTCCCATGTAATTAACTGTGCCTGCAAAGTCACAATTTGCCTAGATCTAAAAAAAATTCGGCTGACGAAATGCAACGAAATAAATATGATGTTATTTCAAAGAGGATTGTATGACCAAAACTACTGCAATTATTTTAGCTGGCGGCCAAGGCACGCGCATGAAAAGCCCACTCCCAAAGGTTTTGCACCCGGTTTCGGGGCAACCGATGATCGTGCGTATTTTAAGCCAATGTATGAAAGCCGAAATCGAAGAGATTCGTCTGGTTGTAGGTCACGGGCAGGGTTTAGTTAAATCTGTCGTAGAACCCTTAGGTGTTGCTACCTATGTGCAAGAAAAACAACTAGGGACAGGTGATGCCGTAAAATCAGCGCAGGTTGATTCCATCGAGGGTGACGTCATTATTTTAAACGGTGATCACCCGTTGATCACGGCAGAAGATCTCAGAGGTTTTTTAACTGATTTTCGCGAGCGTAAACTGGATTTAGCGGTTGTCTCGATCGAGCTTGATAACGCCAAAGAGTTTGGCCGGATCGTCCGCCAGGGTAATCAGCTTAAAGCCATCGTCGAAGCCAAAGATGCATCTGCCGAAACTTTAAAGATCAAAGAAGTAAATACCGGTATGTATGTTGTGAAAGCGGCTTTACTTAAGAAATTCTTACCACAGATCAAAAACAATAACGCTAAGGGCGAATTCTATCTAACCGATTTGATCTCGATTGCCTTAGATAATAAATGCGCGGTTGATGCGATTTTGACCAAAAACAAACATGTTTCGCATGGTGTGAACAATCAGACTGAGCTGGCTGAAGCCACCCGATATGTTTACGCCCAAAAATGCCAGCAACTATTAAACGACGGCGTTATAATTTTAGATCCGAATACGACTTATATCGAAGAATCTGTTGTCATCGGCGCAGGCAGTGTCATTTACCCGAATGTTTTTATCCGTGGTAAGACTGCAATCGGCCCTTTTTGTGTGATCGAACCGAATGCATTTATTTCTGAAGCTATCTTGCAGGACGGTGTTCAGATCAAAGCCGGCACGTATATCGAACAGGCCGTGATTAAATCCCAGGCTAAACTTGGGCCTTATGCACGTATTCGCCCTGACACAACCATCGGCGAACAGGCGCAGATCGGCAACTTTGTTGAGCTTAAAAAAGTAAACTTCGGCAAAAAATCAAAAGCCGGACACTTAACTTACTTAGGTGATGCGGATATTGGCGAAGACGTAAACATCGGTTGCGGCACAATCACGTGTAACTATGCGGCCGATCGTAAAAAATATAAAACAGTGATCAAAGACCGCGTGTTTGTCGGTAGCGACACGCAATTAGTGGCTCCGGTAGAAGTAGGAAGCGATTCGATCATCGCATCCGGCACAACGGTGACCAAAAATGTACCGGAAGGCGCTCTTGCGGTAGGACGTGCGAAGCAAGAAAACAAAGAAGGCTACGCCGCAAAATTTAACAAGGCTAAAAAGGATTAATTACTATGTGTGGAATCGTTGGCTACTTAGGCCCGAAAGAACCAAAAAATATTATTATCGATGGTTTAAAAAAATTAGAATACCGCGGCTATGACAGCGCGGGTATTGCCGTGATTCATGACGGAAAGGTCAAGCGCGTGCGTGCGCAGGGTAAACTAAAAAACCTAGAAGAAAAAATTGTTGCTGAAGCCTTCAATGGTCATTTAGGTATCGGCCACACCCGCTGGGCGACCCACGGTGCACCGAATGAGCGTAACGCCCATCCGCACCAAGCCGGCGAAATCAGCCTGGTTCATAACGGTATTATCGAAAATTATTTAGAAATCAAAGCCGAACTTTTAAAAAAAGGCACTGAGATTAAATCCGACACTGATTCAGAGTTAGTGGCCCACTTAATCTGGGAAGATATCCAAAAAACACAGAACCTGTTGCAATCAGTAAAAAACACCTTAAGTAAAATCGTCGGAGCATTCTCTATTTTAGTGATGTGGGAAAAATCTCCGAATGAACTGATCGCCTTTAAAGACGGCCCACCGCTTATCGCGGGTATCGGCGAAAAAGAACATTTCGTTGTATCTGATGTACAGGCGGCGATCAAATACACAAAAAAGTTTGTCTACTTGAATGACCGTGAAATCGTGCATATCAATGGCGACAAGATTCAGTTTTTAAACGCTAAAGGTGAAGTCATTAAAAAAGAAATCACCACAGTCGACTGGTCTGCAGAGCAGGTTGAAAAAGCCGGTTATAAACATTTCATGTTAAAAGAGATCTACGAGCAGCCTCGCGCAGTAGCACAGGCCATTGCTCCGTATATCAACACTGAAACTCATTCCATCGAAATGAAGAACATCGGTTTTGATGTGACAGAAACCTATAAAAAAATCGACCGCGTGTTTTTTATTGCCTGCGGTACAAGTTATTATGCTTCGATGGTGGGTAAATACCTGATCGAACAAATCGCGAAGGTGCCGGTTGAAACCGATATCGCCAGCGAATTCCGTTACCGCAAGCCGGTATTGCCGGAAAACACTTTGGTGGTGACTGTATCACAATCCGGAGAAACCGCTGATACCCTTGCAGCCATCCGCCTGGCTAAAGAGTTCGGTGCCCAGACACTTTCTATTACCAACGTGGCCCAGTCTTCAATTGACCGTGAAGCTACAGGACACATGTACATGAACACCGGTGTTGAAGTCGGTGTGGCAAGTACCAAAGCATTTTCAAGCACGCTATCGTTATTAAATATTCTGGCGGTGCAAATCGCCAAAGCCCGCGGTGTGATCTCGCCGGTATCTGAGCAAGAAATTGCAAAAGCATTACTTGCGGTACCAAGCCAGATGGAGACAGTTTTATCTTACGATAAATATTTTAACGAAGCGGCAGATAAGCTTGGTGAATTTAAAGGTTTTCTGTATTTAGGCCGTGGAGTAAGTTTTCCGATCGCCTTAGAAGGTGCCTTAAAACTTAAAGAGCTGGCGTACATGCATGCTGAAGGTTATGCCGCCGGCGAAATGAAGCACGGGCCGCTTGCGTTGATCGATGAAAAGATGGCCATCGTGGTTGTGGCTCCGAGTGATGATTTGATTGATAAAACAATCTCTAATCTGCAGGAGGCGAAAGCCCGCGGCGGAAAGATCATTTCCATCGGAACCGGCGAAAATACAGCTTTAAAATCTATGTCTGAGTTTTACTTGTCATTGCCTGCGGCCCTGTGGACGACAAATCCATTGGTGGCAGTTGTGCCATTGCAGTTAATGGCTTACCACTTGGCAGATCATTTAGGTTACGATGTGGATCAACCTAGAAATCTCGCGAAGTCGGTAACGGTTGAGTAATCTGATGAGTTAAGGCCTCGTGGTACATAAGAACGTTTTCGATAAATTCGACCGTTTCTTCGCCACGGGCCAGGCCATAAACGAAAATATCCAGGTTTTCGACGTTTTGTTTTTCAGGTAATAAAATCTTTAAATTTTTCCAGCGGTAGGCATCGAGCGAACGCTGTTTGGCCAGGCGGTGAATATCGCGCAAGTGGGCGTAGCCGATGTTGTACGAAGCTAATGCCTGAATCCAGCGTTCAAAGCGCGTGATTTTGTCCGGCATTTTGTCATACAGGTACTGAAGATAATACGATCCGCCCTGAATACTCTGGATCGGGTCTTCGCGGTCTTCAATGCCCAGATACTGCGCCGTTTGCGAAGTTAACTGCATAAAGCCTTTAACACCGGTGTAGCTGGTCGCATCTTCTTCCCAGCGTGATTCCTGGTAAGCGACAGCAGCGATAAGTAGCCACGGCACCTGGTATTTTTCTGAGTACTTTTTAAAAGTGCTGCGCCATTTCGGCAGTTTTGCACGTACGTCGGCTTTAAACTGCTTGTACTCGAGTAAAGACATTTTATAAAACGGGGCATCGTACTGATCTTTAAAGCGCACCATTTTGTTTTCGCGGATTAATTTTTGAAACCAGATCTGGATAAGTTTATTTAAGTCATTTGCGTCTTTATTGATTAGCCACGCCAGCGGATAAATATTTTCGCTGGTCCAGGCTTTCGCATACTTTTTAGTTTCGACCTGACTGGTATTGCTGAATTTACTCTCAGCCATAAAACACGAATTTTTAGTCTGATAGGCACGATCGGCGATCGCTTCAAATGAACTGTCGATAACGGTCACGCGGTCAGATAGTTCGGGTGCCGCCGCAAATAATTCTCTCTGGATAAATTCTAATTTAGCCGGAATAAAAACCTGCGAGATGTTTTCGGTGCCACGGCAGAATAAAGAAATCTGTAAATCATCGTAGGCCGGGCTTTGCAGAGAAAAAGCACGGGTATGGCGTGATGAGGTTCGGGTGATTACCATATCGATTTTTTTATTTTCGAAATCAGAGTTTAAAGTATCAAAAGAACTGTAAGAGATGATTTCAGCTTTTAAGCCGTAGTCTTTGATAAAAGATTTAACTAAAGCTTCGTCTAACGATTTACCGGCGCGGTCGCGGTGTAAGCCGACTCTTACAGTCGTCTCAGCCACGCCAGAGGCGGCTTTGGATTCGTTTAAATAGACCCCGTGACAGCCGTTCGTGATGAAAATCACTAATGTCGAAAAGAACAGCAGAAGGGTAAAAGCTAAAGATTTAATCTTCATTTATAAGCAGTTTCTAGTGCATTTCCCTCTCCCAAGGCACCCTAAAAATTTACAAAATGCATTTGTCGCATATATTGGCACTGAAGACGCGTATACGGCTTTTCGCCGATTTTGAGATGCATCGTGCAAAAATTTCTTTAAAAATTCCAGGTCTCCTGACAGGATGGTAGCGTCTTTTAAGAGGGGAAAGTTAAATGTCTAAGAGCGCACAATTAGGTTGGATTGAAGTTATCGCGGGTTCCATGTACAGCGGAAAAACCGAAGAGTTGATCAGACGCGTTCGCCGCGCCCAGTTTGCCAAATTGAAAACGCAGATGTTTAAGCCGGCTTTAGACAACCGCTATCACGAGACCAACGTTTCATCGCATGACCAAACGATGATGCAAGCTATCCCCCTTAAATCGATCCACGATGTATGGAATCATATCCAACCCGACACACAGGTTGTGGGCTTTGATGAGGGTCAGTTCTTAACTCAGGATTTTGTACAGATTGCCAGAGACCTAGCTAGCCGCGGAATTCGTGTAATCATCGCCGGCCTTGACATGGACTGGAAAGGGCAACCGTTTGAACCGATCCCGACATTGATGGCCATCGCCGAAGAAGTCACAAAACCACGCGCGATCTGCACCGTTTGTGGAAACTTAGCAAGCTACACACAAAAACTTCGCGGCAGCACTTCACAGGTTGAAATTGGCTCGCAGGATAACTACGAGGCGCGTTGCCGTCAGCACTTTAGTCCTGTGTTAATTATGTCAGAGACGATCAAGGTCTTACCTAAGCCCAGCTTAGGATCAGACGTAGGTATTGTTTAATCATATTGATCTTTAAACCTGTAAACATTGTTCTAGAATAAAAAAGTCTGCTTATTTTTATAAGACAAGGGGATTTTTATTATGAACAAAAAGTTTTTAGCGCTGGCAAGTTTATCGCTGGCTCTATCGGTGGGTGTTGTATCTTGTATATCAGCACAAAAAGGACCTGACCGTGAAATCGCAGCCGATTTCTGGAGTGATATTGCAGATCTTTTCAGAACTAAAACTGAAGATTTCTCCGGCAATACACGTGCCCGTGATTTAGATACTAAAGATATCTTAAAACGCGCAACTTCTGGCAAATTAGCTTTAACAGAAGGTGAAATCTTAATCGATAACGACGCTTCGTTTGATTCTAAAGTAAACATGATCAAATCAGCGACGCGTTCGATTCGTATGTCGTACTTTATCTATGCTGACGATGATTCTTCATCAGTGATTACTCATGAATTGATCAAAAAAGCTCAGGCAGGCGTTAAAGTTAGCCTATTAGTAGACTTTATCACGAGCTACTCGAAATTAGACTTATTCCAGATGATGGTTCAAGAAGGCCGTGGCAATATCGACGTGCGTTTCTACAACTTTCCATCTATCCGATTACAGGCTGATGCGATCTACATGACTTTGCCATGTCCTGACGTACAAAATCCTAAGTCAGACACTTGTAAAAAATCAAAAGATGCTACAATGGAGAAAATGAATTTAGCTCAACCGACTTTCTTCTCGAGCTTATTCTTAGCCGGCCTTTACAGCAAAAACGCTGTGCCGATGAAAGTGGCGCTTGGTTTAGGCGGCCAGATTGATCCGGCTAAATTAAAATCAAGTGGTGCTGAAACATCTGAAGAAGACATGGCCCGCATGATGGAATTCTTAAAACTTTACTTCGATGCTAAGGTTAAAAAGGATATCGGCGCGATGATTAAATTAACTATCGCGATGTTCATGTACGGTGAAGAATTAAATCCAATCGTTAATGAATTATCTGGCCGTATCCCGTTAGCTTCTGAGAGAAAAACTCTTCCGGGTAAAAAGACAACTCACGCGCAAGAGTGGGATCATCTTACAGATTACACGCATCACAAGTTAGTTGCTGTTGATGGCCGTGAATTCCAGTTGGGTGGCCGTAATATCGAAGATTCATACCACATGAAATCTCGTATCCCGGTAGCTGCTGGTCAGAAACCTAAAGGTAAATATATCTTCATGGATACCGACTTCCGCGCTGAAACAGCTCCGGGCGGTATCGCTGCCATCGAAAAATCTTTCGACAGAACATTTAACTTCCGTGAAATGGTTGCTCCGATTGCTGAAGTTCAACGTGTTATGCCTTTAGATCTATCGGCAAATAACGAAGCCTTAGGCGAAGCTTCTGCGTCTTGTATGGCGCAGGCTCAGTCAGGAAAATTAACACAAACCTTAGAGGCTTGTGTTAAGTCAGCGATGAAATCTTCGGATAAATTTGTATCGCAACAACAACGTGTTGCAGCCCAAAAAGCTCAAATGCTGGCTTCGGTTGAAAACTATAATTCAAATTATGCGCGTAACGGTAAAAAACAATTCCGTGATAACGTAAAGGGTGTTGCTTACTCTGCTGATGTAGGCAAATTATCAGCTGACGACTTACGTACTTCTGAAGTTTATTACATCGAGAACACTTCATTTAACGTAAAAGCTGAAAAAGATTCTGATATCGTTCGCCGTGCCGGTTCTACAATCGGCGGCGAGAGATTCTACAACAAGCACATCCATGGTTTATGGTACCGCGGTTTAGAAAATGCTTGTTATGTGTCTGAAAAGCAGAACAAAGATGTACGCGTCGTGATGCACACAGCTTACTTATTTATGCCATCTGGTTTAATCCACAAGTTAGCTAAAATGCTAAACGGTGACTACGGTGACTGTTCACGTGTACGTGTAACGTTATTAACAAACTCGTTTGCAACAACAGACTTAAATGTGATCAACATTTTTGCCCGTTACCAAATGAACCAGTTATTCAGCCGTTACCAAGGTTTGATCCAGTACGCAAAGAAACATAACGAGCGTCGTTTCTTCCCGACAATGGAATACTATGAGTACGCAGCCGAAGGCACTGGCTTAGGCGTGTCATTACACTCGAAAGTATCATTACTAGGTGATGACATGATCATCGGTTCTGCGAATGCAGATACCCGTTCATACGCTATGGATACAAATAATGCGGTATTCATCAGAAACGCACATGACCTTAACCGTGAATACGCTCAGTATATTGACCGCATCATCGGTGACTCCCGCAAAACCAAAAACGTAACTAATGAGTACTCGTTTATGCAAGCGGCGCAGTTAAAAGCAGAAAACGAAATGATTTTAGGTGCGATGATCTGCCGTTGGGATAAAAAATCAGAGTGTCATAACCACGCTGATCCGAACAAGTCAGGCGTAAAAAATGCACTTGATATCCGTCAATCTCGTTTTTCAAAAGAGCGTATTCAGGAAATGTTAAAAACGATCGACGATATCGGTCAACGTATCACTGTTGATACTTACCGTATCTTAAACTTCCGCAAAGAGTTCAACCAGGTAGAGGCTTATGATAATGGACCTAAAGCGACTCACAATCATGAAGAGCAATGGTTAGAAAGAGAAATGAACGATTTATCGAACTCGTTCGATGATATGTTTAAGGTGTTATAATTGGCCGCTGCGCTAGCTGTCCTTCCTGGACAGCCTTGTCTCGACGGCATCGTGCCGTCAGAGTTGATGAGATAAGAACTATAAATTTTGAGCCCAGGTGGTTAACGCTTCCTGGGCTTTTTTTATTTGTAAGGTCTTTTTTAATTTTTTGTCGCGCTTTAACTGCTTTTGTGTGTCTTCATCTAAGGTTGCAGGATCTAATGGCGGCAATAAACCGAAGTTGATGTTGGTCGGCTGAAAGTTGTCGATGCGAAAGCTGTCGGTGATCGCTTCTAATAGTGAGCCTAAAGCGCTTTCGCGTGGTGGCGGGGTAAACGGCTTATCTGAAAGTTTTTGGTGGATAAAGCGCGATACCAATAATCCGATGCAGGTCGATTCGAAATAACCTTCAACACCGGTAATCTGGCCGGCAAAAAATAACAGCGGATCGTTTTTGCTGGAAAGATCTTTGTTTAAACGCTTCGGCGAGTTGATAAACATATTGCGGTGAATGCTGCCCAGTTTTAAAAACTCGGCGTTTTCTAAACCCGGAATCATACGAAACACTTTGGTCTGTTCGCCGTAAGCCATACGCGTCTGAAAGCCCACCATATTGTACGCGGTACCTTCTTTATTATCCTGACGAAGCTGTACCACGGCGTACGGGTAACGACCTGTTTTTGGGTTATCCAGGCCTACGGGTTTCATTGGGCCAAAACGTAGTGTTTGCGGGCCGCGCTCAACCATCACTTCGATCGGCATACAGCCTTCGAAAAATTCAGTGGTTTCGAAATGTTTGGGTTCGATTTTTCGGGCATCAGTGATGGCCTGGATAAATGCGTTGTACTGCTCTTTATCCATCGGGCAGTTGTAATAATCACCGCGTGAAGCATCGATTGATTCGGCCACTTTATCGTAGCGGTTGGCTTTCCACGCGATTTCAGTATTGATTGAATCGGCATCGATAATTGGTGCAATCGCATCGAAGAAATATAAAAACTCGTCACCGAAGTGTTTTTGTAAACTTTCGGCCAAAGCTTCATCGGTGAGTGGGCCGGTGGCAATCACTGCGGGACGCGGGATCTGCTCAAGAGAGGTCATGAGTTCACGTTTGATGGTAATGTTTGGGTGTTTGGCCACCTCTTCGGTTACCGCTTCAGCAAAACGCTCGCGGTCGATGCCAAGGGCCTGGCCTGCGGGAACAAACGCTGCTTTGGCCTGGCGTAAAATATGTGAGTTCAGTTTTTCGGCTTCCCATTTTAACTGGCCCGGCGCTGAAACTTCACCCATGCTGCCAAACGAATTTGAGCACACTAATTCTGCAAACTGATCGGTCTTGTGAGCCGGCGTTTGTTTTACACCTCTCATCTCAATTAAATCGACTTTGTATCCCAGATCGGCTAATTGCAGGGCACATTCGCTGCCTGCTAAGCCAGCACCTACTACGGTGATTCGTTTGTTTTGCATAGACGCGAAAAGTAAGCTTTCCCTTCGCAAAAAGCAAGCGGATAGGATAGGGTTTGAAGTGTGAGAGAAAACGACCGTAAACCTAAATTTAAAACCAGCGCAGAAGTGCTCCAGAGCCTGCTTTCAGGCCGTCGCGAGGGCTCGGTCGGCGGTAAAAAGCAGGATTCAGGCGTTGATCATATGGCGGATCAGTTTTCCCGCTGGAAGCTGTGGATGAACTGGGGAGAGGTTGTCGGAGCTACGGTTGCGCAACACTGTGAGCCGGTATCGTTTCACCAAGGTGTGCTTACATTGTGGGTCAAAAATGCCACATGGTTAACACAGATTAATTTTATGTCTGAGACTATAAAAAATACCATCAATCAAAAATTTGCGGCCGGTATGGTTAAAGAAATCCGTGTCACCATGGATCGCAAAAATGTGCCACAGCAAAGTAACCAGGATTTTAAGAATAATCTGCAAAAGTTTATCAAAAAATAGTTCAGACCAAGGTCCGGCCCCTGATCTGGACTGTTAAGCAAAACACATTCACATATACTGATAGAGAAGCGCGCGAAGTTCGCGCACAAAGTTTTTATTAAAGTCATGGAGAAACTATGAAGCTATTGCTATCGCTTGTGCTGCTTGTATTTATCTCGTCGTGTTCGTATTTGGGCTTACGCGGCCCTAGTTCGACGACCAAAAAACACTATGTCATTACCATGCACGGTGTGCGCGGTAACGCAGAATCTTACGGTGAATTTCACCAGTTCGTGGGAAAGACGTTAAAAGAAATCGATCCTGCTTACGAATATGTATTACATAACTGGACATACCCGGTGGGTGCAGCAGTCAACGATTCTAAAAACGGCATCGATTGGAATCCGCATTTAATCGCTGATTTATTCAATAAAGATTTCATTTTAGGGCACAAAGGCAAAAAACCATTACTGCCTGAATTAGGACCAGAAGATAAAATTTCTATCTTGGCTTACTCGATGGGTGGCCAGATGGCGATGACCTGGTACTACGATTCAATGTTTAACTTTAAATTTCATCCGTCGCTTTCTTATTCGGCGGCTGATGCAGAAAAAGTGCAGAACGTAGTTGCCCGTGTTGAAAACGTCGTTGGTCTGGGCCCGGTTTACTGGGGTTCTTTAGATGCTGAACTTGGCTGGTCGTTCTTAGAAAACGGCAACACCGCAGAAATTCATAAAGCGTTACCGAAAGCCAAAGCTTTCTGTGCTGATCCGTCAATTGTTGCCATTACACAAGGTAAAGGTTTATGGTCGACGATATTCAATGGCGCAAAAGATGCGTTGTTTGGCGAGAAAAAAGAATATACTCAAAAAGAAACGAACGACATGGCAATTAAAAATGCGCTGATCGCTACATGTGCTTCGGTGAATTCGATTGCAAACAGCATGATCTTTAAAAATACAGAAAAAGTTCCGGATTTAGTAATGTCAGGTCTGGTTAAAGTGATGAAGTCAGTCGGAAATGTAAATCCGAGCGAGATGAATCACATGCGTTTAACATCTGACGTGATCAACGAAATGCGCGTTAACCGTATTTCGCACTTAATGTTAGATCAATACCGCAATAAATACCGTGCGCGCTGGACTTCTATTGTCGGCGTATTTCCGTGTTTGGGTAAAGCCGATGCCGGACTTACCTGTAACGACTTTCAAACTGAAAACTTCAAAAAAATTAATGAACAGCTAGTAACGATATTCTCGGGGCATAAACGCCGCGAAACAGATGGTCCGGTGTTCAGCCCGGGAGCTACCGCAGATTTCTTATACTACGTAGAAAATCCAGGTCTTGAATCTAAACCGGTATTACAAACGAGCTTTGTTAACACCGCGGATTTACAGCGTAATATCAATATTCCGTCACGTGATATCTTCGTCGAAAACATGCATGCAACAGTGCTTCCGGTGATCGATGGTTTATCGGGTGTATTAGCCCCAGTGGGTGATGCGATTACCAAAGGGATCAATAACTTCGATAAATCCATCGGTGTTGACGTGGTTATCATGAATAAAGAGTGTGCTAAGCCTGAAACCTGTAAGCACCCTAATTTTAAACACGTGATCGAAACGCTGACGAACTGCGAATTCGGCCGTATCGCTTGTAACCAGCGTTTAGTGAACAAGTACTTTAATGTCGAGCTTGATTCTGATCGTTACAACGAGAACGAAAAATTACGCCAGGAATTAGGTTCTTACGCTTTAGTGATGAATATCCGTTTGCCGAAGTCATACAAAGGTGACTTATCTTCACCAGAGAAAATCTTAAAGCACATCAATTTCGCCTACACCACGGGAAAACACCAAGGTACTGAAAAGGCGCGTTTAGAAAACCGCTTGGATAATCCGGGTGATTTATATGCCAACCAGATCAACCGCTCGCGAGAGATCCTAAACTCGTATGCGGTGGTTAAAGAGTACAACGATGCACGTGTAGTGAGATTGTTCTACTTAGGGCGTGCATGGGCAAAAGATCCTAATAACGCCCAGGCCAGAGCGCAATTAGATGACGGTGTACCGGTAAAAATGGCGATCAAGTTTCCAGGCTTAACACCGAGAAACGTCACGGCAAAAGTTCGCCCGACTTACTCAACATACACAGATATCTACATCAAGTAGCTATCAGCCAGGATACACAAGCCCTTTCCTCGCCACAACGCAGGGTCTGGGAGGTATCGGTCACAAAGCTCACGTTAACAGCGTGAGCTTTTTTTATCCGCAATTCGGTTCACCGGAGGCTATACCCTCATTAATCGTCAACTCCACTGCCTGCGTTTCTTGCGATGTCTCGGGGGTATGGGTCACACAAAAAAGCACGGATTTGAAAAGTACAACTTTAAACACAGTCACGGTGGCGGTTTGCGCCAATTACGAAAAGGGCGAAAGTTTCGTCCGCTGTCTACACGAAAGCCACATCATGTTGTGTTTAAAGCTGATAGAAGTGCACTCAAGTTAAATTTTCGTTCACCGCGAACTTATAAACTCGTTAAAAAAATCATCAATCGCTATGCAAAAAGATTTTTTATCAAGATCGAGCAGTGCTCTATTAACTTTGATCACATACATCTCAATATCCGAATTCCGCGTAGGGCAATGTCACACCATTTCTTACGCGTCGTTGCTGGACAAATTGCGCAAGAGTACCAAAAGGCATTGTTAGTACGCGAGGTGACCGATACCCTCAGCAAGAAAAAGAAGTTTATGAAAGTTTGGAAGTTTCGGCCATTTACGCGAGTGGTGCACGGCTGGCGGGCCTATCAGATTGTCAGAAATTATATTCAACTTAACGAAAAAGAGGTGACAGGTGTCATCCCGTATCAGAAACAGCGGCTAAGAGGGTTGTCAATGGCGCACTGGCAACTGCTGTGGAGTTCGTGACCGATACCCCACAAGAGCTATTCTTCAACTGAAGATTTCATGATGGATTTGACTTGTTGCTGCTTTTGTCCGGCACCGAGGATTGATTTTAGGCGGTCATGTAATGAGCGGTCGTTGATCAGTGCACCGAGAGTGCCTTGCCCGTTGTCGATTTTCTCAAGGATGTTATCCATCTTGACCATCGATTTTTCTAAGCGGTTACCGGCCAGCGCCTGTTTGATTTTTACCGACGATTCATTCAGGTTTCCGGCGGCCTGATCTAATTTACTGATCACGCTCGGTAATTTGTTTTGTTCGGCCAAACTTTTTACGATCGCGTTCAGATTATTGATCGTATCAAACAGTTTTTCGCTTTCGTTACCACGCTTGCTTAACACCGCTAACAGGTCTTTACCGTATTCGGCTTTTAGTTCGCCGCGGTTTTGTACCGGCTGGCCTTCAACACCCGGGGTGATATATAAAAATTTATCGCCTAGTGCTCCTTGGGTTCTGATTTCAACGATCGAGTCGGTTTTGATTTTGCTTGCGTAGGTTGCATCCATTAAAAATACGACCTGCACCAGATTTTTTTCATGATCGTATTCGATGCCATCGACGTTACCGATTTTAACACCAGCCAACGAGACCACGGCGCCGTTATTTAAACCCTGAACCGAGTCGAAGTACGTGCTGATGCTGTAAGAGTTCTGGAAGATAGATTTATTTGAGCCCAGCATAAATACTGAAACTACCAGAACCAGGATACCTAATGCTAAAAAAGCGCCGACTTTGATTTTTGTCATAAGAGATTACCTTCTATAAATTGTTGAATCAGGCTATTGTCTTTGGTTTTTAACTGGTCGATGGTTCCCTGTTCGGCAATAACTTTGTCTTTAAGAAAAGCAAATTTGTCACAAACAGCCATCGCCGTCGGAATATCATGAGTTACAAGGATGGCCGTCACACCGGTCGCTTTAAGACGAAGAATGAGTTCCTGGATTTTTTTGGTGTTATGCGGGTCAAGCCCCGCGGTGGGCTCATCATAGAGAATAATTTCCGGATGCAGGATGACGGCACGGGCCAGGCCGATACGTTTTTGCATACCGCCGGATAATTCACCGGGGTAAAGATTGATCGCCTTTTCTAAGCCGAATTCAGCCAACTGCTGGTGAATTTTTTCAGCGATCACGCTTTCGTTAAAATCTGTATGGGCTCTGAGCGGGTAAGCCAGATTCTCATACACCGTCATCGAGTCAAACAGCGCTCCTCCCTGAAAAGCGTAGGCCACCTGCTTGCGGATCGGAATTAATTCTTTTTCGTTAAGCGGGGTGATATCGGTACCGTTAATCAGGATTTGGCCTGAATCCGGCTTCTCTAAGCCGATCAAACTTCTGAGGATAACTGACTTACCGGCCCCTGAACCGCCAACTAAACCAAGACATTCACCTTTACGCACATAAAAACTGACATCTTCATGAATGACTTTAGTTCCGAACGATTTTCTGAAATTCACCACTTCGATTAAAGCCATGATTCGATTACCCAGAATAATTTAGATAAGAAAAAGTCGCCGACTAAAATTAGTAACGATGCGGTCACTACGGCTTTGGTGGTCGCAATACCGACTTCTTTTGTGCCGTTTTTAACATTTAATCCGAAATAACAGGCCGGCATAGCGATAAAGATCGCAAAGAAAAACGTTTTACCAAAACCAGCAATATAATCTTTTAAATTCGAGGTTTCTAAAACGCGGCGGTAATAAAACTGTGCATCCAGGTTTAATTCAGCAGAGCCGACAACTAGGCCGCCAAAATTACCGACCAGATTGGCAATACTGACCAGCAGCGGTAACACGATCAGGCAGGCTAATACGCGCGGAATTACGATTTTTTTAATAGGTGAGGTTCCTAAAGCGCGGATGGCGTCGATTTGCTGGGTAACGACCATTGAACCGATCTCACTGGCCATGCCGGCGCCGACACGTGCGGCCAGCATTAACGACGTAAACACCGGGCCCATTTCACGCAGGATGGTCGAAGCCACCAGACGCGGAACGTAAGGTTTGCCGCCGAATTTTTCCAGGCCCAACCCGTATTGCAGCGACATCACCATGCCGGTTGAAAGTGCGGTGATTAAGACCAGCGGTAATGATTTAACACCGACTAAATAAATTTGGTCGATTAACAGGTTTCCGTAGAATGGACGTGTGCGCAGTTCGTTAAGCGTATCTTTAGATAAGATCGCCACACCACCTAAGAACTCTAAGGGTTCCTGGAAACGCTTGGCTATGGCTTGCGACAGGGCTACGTGTTCACTCATTGTTTAAAATCTATCTTTTGTAGAAAAGTTTTGAATTGGTCCTGATTTAAATTAATTTTTTCCGGATTTCCCGCCAAAGAAGTGACGTAGGTGCAAGTGCCGTGCTGCAAAGAGTAAGAACGGATCTCGATGGCTTTTCCTTCAATTTCGCCACGCACGATTTTAGAGTAAGATTTGCGGTTATTGACCGTCGTAGGTTTTTCTTCGATGACTTTGACGGTGTCGAGTGAATCGCTCATCAGTCCGTGAATCGATTTTAGTGAAAAATTTCCTGCAGTGCAGTCAGAGATTATTGTAATCACATTGCCTGTGTCTTTGTGCTTCCAGGCAGGGTAAACGTTGCCACTTAACTTGTTAAAATCTGAGTTCAGATCCGGTAAAATCACTTCATCAGAGAAAGTTGGCTTAGGTTCCTTGAAAATATTCGAAATACAGCCCGGAACTGAAAGTAAAATAACTACAGATAATAACAGTTTAGAAAACAGGTTCATTGACAAAATTATAGAGAGCAAAACAGCTCGAGTCTACCTTTAGGTCTAGTCGGGCTGGACTGCAAAAATCGGTGTGCGTTAAACATCCCGATGCTGTGGTCCAGTGATGTTAACACTGACGCCGGCGTCATGGAATTGTCAGCGTTGGCGGATTTTTTTGCCTAGCCTGAAATAAAACCGCTAACCACGATTTGGACAGCATGGCATTTGAAATGCTTTGTTCATTTATTGATGAAAAAGCATTTTCTAAATCTATTTACTGCAACGGTTATCATCTGGGGAGTTTCATTACCTAAGTCTTGGTCTGCAAATATGCAAACAAGTCTTCGCGTACAGGGTGATACTTTGAACTTTGAAGTAAGTGGACAGAAAAACTGGGACTATGATTTAAAGCGCGTGCAGGACGGTAAAAACGTTAAAATACAGCTTCAGGTCAAAGGTCTGGACGAAAGTTCAACACGCAACTTAAAAACAATTCAAAATCCATTTGTTAAAGACATCAAAGTTGTTCCTAAAGGAATTGATGGTTTTACGGTCATCGAATTTATTTTAGCTAACGACACTATTGATGCTTTTGATTATTTAACAGATCAACCGTCAAAGCTGGTTGTCGATTTTTATAAAAATGAAGAGCGTATTAAAGCTCCGGTCGCTGCTTACAGTGGCGCCTATGCCGAAGAGGCGAAGTTGGATGAGAACGGGAATCCGGTAAAAACAGATAAAAAAGTTAAAAAAGGCGGCAGTAATCCGGTTAAAGTGGCCTCAGGTTCAAAATTCCAGAGTCCATCGCGTTTTCCGGCAGCAGATGCTTTAAAAGTCGAGGATGATAATGGCATTTTAACGTTTGTGCAGCAGGATATCGATCTTAAATCCGGCCTGTTTGATGGCGGCGATGAAAAGTTTCACCGCTTTAAAATTAAAGAAATCGAAATTAAGAAAAACGCCATCATCAAAGGTTTATCTAATTATTACTTACGTTTTCCGATGTTAAACCACGAAATGAATTTCTGGACGGCGATGAAAGAAAATCCGGCGCAGTACGAAATTCAGCAGACCGGCTCAGATGAAAACAAACAAGCAAGATTTTTAAAGGTTCTGTTCGACCGAAAAAGAACACTGGTTTTAAAGAAAACGACTGACTGGTTCGAAAAGAAGTTTCCGCAGTCTCAGTATCTAGAACAGATCTATTTTATGAACGCTGATTCGCATATCCAGTTATGGCGTGAAAGTGGCGAAGCTAAATACTTCGACGATGCCATGCAGATGTACACCAAAGCGATGACAAAATTTCCCGATTCAAAATTAAATGAACGGACGTCGTTGTTGCTAGGTTTTTTAAATATCGATAAAAAAGACTATTTAACTGCAGTCAGAAAATTAAATGCGCATATTGAAAACCCGGCATATAAGGGTAAACCTTCGCAGGACTACGCCAAACTTGGCCTGGCATTAGCGATGTTAAACGCCAATAAACTTGAAGACGGTTTAAATCTGTTAGCTGACGTTGAAAATACAACTAAAAACGATATGACTCGTGCAGAAGCCGCTTACCGCCGTGGTGATTTTTTCTTTCATCAGGGTAAATACTCTGAAGCGGTAGATGCTTTTAACAGTGCTTTTAAAAAATACCCGAAACACACGCAGTTATTTCCGAATTCTCACTTTAACCGCATGGAAGCGTTATTCCGCTTAAAACAACCGGAGCTTGCGCATAAAGAAGCGTTAGAGTTTGTACAGCGGTATCCGGCCCATGAGTACGCGCCATATGCTTTAACCCGTGTTGGTGAGTTATTAGAGATCTTAGGTGCAGACCAGTCAAAATCAGTCGGAGCTTACCTGGAAACACATTTTCGCTACGGTGATAACCCGAAAACGGTGGTTGCGCGTTTACATATGTTAAGTACGCGTATGAAAGTGATGAAAGAGCAGGAAGTGAAAGAAACCATCGCCAAAATGAACGAGTTGGCAGACAAAAGTGATCTGTCTGACATCCAACAGTTTAAAACAACAATGATTGCTGATGGTTATTCCCGCCGTAAAGAATATCCGCGGGCAATTGAAATCCTGACCCAGTTTTACCAGAAAGAGCCAAACAAACCCGATTCTTACCAGGTCACCTTACGTATCTTACGCAATATCAATGATCAGATGAAAGAGTACTCGCAAAAAGATGACTTTCAAAATGTGCTAAAGTCTTACAAAAAGTACGCTGATACTTGGCTAAAAGCGCAGCCGCGTATTGATACTAACTTTTATGTGGCTAAGGCTTACCAGTCGGCAGGTTCGTACAATACGGCGTTAAAACAGTACGATAAAGTCCGCAAACAAATCGGCCTGTTAAAAGATGATGCGGTCTCAAATGCGATCCGTGCCAACCAGGAAGTGCCGACTGAAGATGTGATCAACCTGATGCAGGCACAGTGTCTGTATGAAGAAGGGCGTTTTCAGGAATCCTACGAGAAAATGCAAAGCATTAAAAATCCTGATATGTTGTCGGTGCAGGATCAAATCGGCCGTGTTCACTATGCAGCTTTGCTTTACGAAAAAAAGGGCGAGCTAAATGCAGCAGTCAGATATTTAACTGAGCTAACAAAAATCTGGAGTGATAAGGCTGAGTTGTTGGCACCAAGCAAGATTCATTTAGCAAATCTTGAAATTAAACGTAAGCGCCCGGAGCAGGCGATTGACCAGCTTAATGACCTGATCAGCAGTGACGCTTCTGATAAATACAAACTGGAAGCCTACAAAAAATTGTCTGATATCGCTTTAAACGAGAAAAAACAGGATTTAGCCATCAAGTCGATTTCAAATTTATTGCGAAATTTTGAGAATAAAGAAGCTCTGGCGTCATACAGATATAAACTTGGCGAGCTGTATTTTAACCAGGGTGAAATGAAAAAAGCCGGTGATGTCTGGGGCGAGATCAAAGGCAATGAATCAGCTTTTTGGTCGCAATTGGCACAGAATAAAATGCGCGACGCAAATTGGTCCGAAGAAAATAAAAAATACTTAAAACGTATTCCAGCAATGTCGAAGTCTGAAAACGCGGAGGATGCAAAATGAGTTTTGCTGAATTTAATTCAGTGAACTGCAGTTCACAATCGATGACTAACTTAATGAATCAACTAGCTAACCCGGCAATCGGTCAGTATAAGACCGTAGTCATTTCTGGTACTGCGGGGTCAGGCCGTAAAACACTGGCGCTGTATTTACAAAAAATGTACGCAAGCTTTGCGGCTTTTGAAATTGTTGAATTGTCAGAACTTTCAATTATTGAAGATCAAAAAATTTATATTTGCCAGGATATGGCCGACATCACGACCGATAATGATATTCTTGTTATTCAGATGCCTTCTTTATCAGAGAGAAAAGAAGATTTAATCGCGTTAGCAGAATTTTATATCCAGGTGCATGCATTGATGAACGGCAAAGGAAAAATCATTATTTCTGAAAAAGCCAAAGAGAAAATCTTAGCTTATACGTGGCCGGGCGAGTTTCCTGAGTTAGAGCGCGTGATAGAGCAGGCGGTAAATGCCTGCGAAAAGAACGTAATTGAGCCGGAAGACTTATCGTTAGCGGAGGCCAATAATGAACTGCATTTTTCTGTGGGTTTGAAGTTAGAAAATGTAGAGCGCCAGTATATTTTGCAGACCCTGTTCTTTGCCCAGCAGAACAGAACCAAGGCCGCTGAGATTCTTGGTATTTCTATCCGTACATTAAGAAATAAACTAAACCAATACCGCCAGGAGGGTTACCTATGAGTAATTTGTTCGATAAAACAACAGATGCTCTTGCGACTTCGATCCGTATGCGCCAAATCAGACATAATGTGACGGCAAGTAACATTGCCAATCACGAAACACCTGGTTTTAAGGCTCAGAAAGTAGAATTTGAAGAAGCGTTGGCCAGATCATTAGAGCTGGATGGCACTGATGGCGGCGCCCTTCCGGTGACAGCGACGGTATACGATAATCCGGAAGCAGCGGTAAATAACGATGGTAACAGCGTGGACATGGAAAAAGAAATGTCGGCCCTGGCAGAAAACTCAATTCTGTATAAATCGGCTTTACAACTGATCAATAAAAAAATGGCTGCGTTAAAATACGCAATTAGCGAAGGTCGCTAAGTAAAGTAAAGGATTAAAACGATGTCAGATTTTTTATCAGGCTTTAGAATTTCGGGAAGTGGTATGGCGGCGCAACGCACGCGCATGAACACTATTTCTTCGAACATTGCCAATATTAATACGACAAAAACGCCGGAAGGCGGCCCGTACCGCCGGAAGGACGTGGTTTTCGAAGCGATGCCGGATGGTAAGACGTTTGGCGACGTTATCGGGGTTAATGATCCGACAAAAGATTTTAGCCGGGTCCAGGTGACTGACGTCATATACGATAAACGCGGTCCTATTATGAAATATGAGCCAGGCCACGCAGATGCCAATGAAGACGGTTTTGTAGCCTATCCTAATATCAATCTGATGGAAGAAATGACCAACATGATACAAGCTACACGGTCTTACGAGGCTAACGTACAGGCTGTACAGGCAACTAAAGATATGGCTTTAAGTGCACTGGAAATTGGTAGATAATTAATTATATAACCCCGAGCAATTATTGCCGGGACCCTTAAAAGTTGGGAGTAACCATGGACGGTTTAAACATCTCAAATGCGAACAGATTTATTGAAGCCGGAGGCACACGTGCTTCTTCAACGGCTGACTTAGCATCTCCGAACGCAACAACCGAAGCAGGAAAATCTTTTGCCGACACATTAACTGAAGCCATCGGCCAAGTGAATGAATTGCAAAAGGCATCTGATGTAAAGGCGCAAGAACTTGCGACCGGAAAAACAGATGACATCGCCGGTGTTATGTTAGCGGCAGAAAAAGCTGACATCGCATTACGTACAATGGTTCAAGTCCGCAATAAAATTATCGATGCTTACCAAGAAATCATGAGAATGCAGGTGTAATGTGACTAAGTTATTTGGTGGTTTAATTGCGCAATTAAATGAGTTCTATAAATCGCTTGGCCCGACCAAGCGTATGGCTTTTGTCGCATCTGGATTAATCGTTGTTATGGCGGTTGGTTTTGTATTCTTTATGGCCTCAGGCAAAGACTACGAAGTTCTATTCAGAAACGTTGCTGCTGACCAGGTTCCGGTGATTATCGGAAAGTTAAACTCAAAACAGATTCCTTACCGTGTACTGGAAGATGGTTCGACAATCACGGTACCAAAAGAATTTTTACATGCGACGCTCATGCAGTTGTCAACCGAAGTCGGTTCGACAAATATGGGCAGCATCGGTTTAGAAATTTTCGAAAAAGAAAGTTTTGGGGCCAATACTTACTCGCAGAAAATTAATTACCAACGTGCGCTTCAGGGCGAATTAATGCGCGCGATTAATACATTAACTGCGGTTAAGCAGTCGAAAGTCATTTTAGCTTTACCGCAAAAGAAAACGATCATGGAAGAGTCAACTCCTCCGTCAGCATCAGTTGTTGTTGCGCTGAATTCGGGTAACCAATTATCGCCGGATCAGGTTCGTGGTATCAGATACTTAGTGGCCAATGCCGTTGAAGGCATGGATCCTGAGAAAGTAACCGTATTAGATGAGCACGGCAGAATGCTTTCAAAAAAATCTGACGGTGCTTTAGGGGCTTCAAATGAAATCATGGAGCTTAAATCACAGGTTGAAAAAGATCTGGAAGAACGCATTGATTCAATTTTATCTAAAGTAGTGGGTGCTGGCCGTATCGTAACCAAAGTGGATGCGACAATTAACCACAAAGTAGTTTCTTCGGTTGAAGAGATTATTGATCCGGATAAAACAGCGACTAAAAGCATGACCACGAACGAAGAGTCGTTAGATGGATCACGCACTAACCCTACAGGTGTGCCGGGTTCACGTGCTAATGTTCCGGGTTCAGAAGATAACCAGGGGCAAGTTGGTTTTAAGCAGGATGTAAGAAAAGAATTAAAAACAGTTATGTACGAAGTGCCGAAAACGGTACGTAACGTGCGTGAAGCCGCCGGTGGCGTTGAGAAAATCAGCGTAGCCGTGTTAGTTGACGGTACTATGACGACAACAACAGGTGCTGACGGTAAGCCGGTCACGAAATGGGAGCCACGTTCAGCTGAAGAAATTGCTAAGTACGAAGCTTTAGTAAAATCAGCTGTGGGTTTTGTCGCTCAACGCGGTGATTCGGTAAAAATCGAGTCTATCCAGTTTAAAATTGAAGATTTTTCCGAGAGTGAAAACTTACTTACAAGCTTAGAAAAGAAAAAACTTATCCAGTCATTGTTTAAATGGGGCTTGTTAGGTTTTGCTTTAATGCTTTTCTTCTTCTTAGTGGTGCGTCCATTCATGCAATGGGTAACCGATTCTTTCACCGATTCTGTCGAAGATATGTTACCGCGTACTATTGAAGAGCTGGAAGAATTACAGGCGGTGGATAACACATTACCAGGTTTAGGCGGGGTGTTGCCGATGTTACAGGATTCTGTCGATCCTGATAAGGCTGAGTCTGAGTTACTGAAAGACCGTATTATGAATTTAGTGAACAAGGATGAAGAAAAAGCATCAAGTGCCATTAATATGTGGGTTGCGAGGAAGGAATAGTCTATGAAACTGGCTAAGTATGATAATTTAGATTACGACTCTCTTCGCGGTATTGATAAAGCCGCAATTCTGGTAAATTACCTAGGCCAGGATGCGATCCGCATTCTGTTCAAGAAGATGGATGACGGCGATATTCGTAAATTAATCCATTTAATGACCAAATTTAAAATTGTACCGGTCAGCGTAACTAAACGCGTATTGGAAGAATTCTATGAAACCATCAGCGAGTCTGATGAATTTATCTTCTCTGAGCGCACTTCAAGTAAAGAATCAATCGTTGAGGCTTTAGGTGAAGAGCGGGCCCGCGGCATCCTGGGCGGTTTAAATATTTCTTCAACCGGCGGCAGAACTTTAGAGTCGCTGGAGATGGTTGATGCAAAATCATTATCAACATTCTTAGTGAATGAGCATCCGCAGACGGTTGCGGTTATCCTTGCCCATTTAGAGCCAGAGAAAAAAGGTGATGTCCTTCGCCGTTTACCGGAAGGCCTGCAGGCTGAAGTCGTACTTCGTATGGCCCATTTAGATAACGTTGATCCTGAGTTAATCTCTGAGATCGACCGGGTCTTAAAAAATCAGTTAGCTTCAACGTCTACGGTAGAGCAGTCGACCCTTGGCGGTGTTCAGCCAGTTGCCGAAATGCTTAACGTTATGGATAAATCGTCTGAGCAGACTATCATGTCACGTTTAGAGGAAAAAGATCCGTTACTTGCCGAAGAGATCCGCAAACTAATGTTCGTATTCGAAGATATTGCGAAAATCGACGACCGTGGTATTCAGATGCTTCTTAAAGAAGTTCCGAATGACCGTCTGTTGCTTGCTCTTAAAACGGCGAATGAAGATATCAAAGCTAAAGTATTTAAGAATATTTCAGCCCGTGCTGCAGAAATGTTACGTGAAGATCTGTCAAATATGGGACCTGCGCGTCTGTCAGACGTAGAGGGAGCACAGCAAGAGATCGTCAACGTAGCCCGCCGCTTAGAAGCTGAAGGTAAATTAATTATTGCAAGAGGAAGCTCGGAAGATGCGATGGTCTAGTCTGATCAAATCTAAAACTGATGATTCGGAACAGAATAAAACTGTTCTTGAATATCAGCCGCGTGAATTCGTACTAGGTACGCCGGCTGCGGCACTGGATTACCTAGAGCGCAAGAAGCAGGGCTCTGACTTCGTGTTAAGTGATGTTTTGCGTGCTACGACCGGTGTCGAAGAAATCGAAAAACAATCCGAAGAAAGCCGTATCGAGCAAAAAGTATTAGAGCGTATCGCATTAATTCAGAAGCAAGCTTACGATGAAGGTTTTCAGTTGGGACGTGATGAAGGTTTCGCTGCCGCTTTAGAAAAAAGAAATAACGAAATTAACCGTGGCCTTTCTGATTTGCACGATGTTTTAAATTCGGTACAAAACTTAAAACCTGATTTAATTTCGAATAATGAATCGCATATCATGAACCTGATTTACCAGATCGCCGAAAAACTGGCGTACGATCATATCGAGCAAAAACCTGAAGTGGTATTAGAAGTTATCCGCCGCGCGATTCACACGGCACAGGCTGAAGAAGAAGTAACAGTTTTAGTTGCACCTGAGCAGGTTCAGTTTTTAGAGTCATATAAAAGTTCTGACAACGAAAAGTACGAATTTCTTGAGAATATCCGCTTACAGCCCTCTGATCAGATCCAGGCCGGTGGGTGTGTGGTAGAAACCAACTACGGCGCCATTGATGCGCGTATCGAAGAGCGTTTCAAAAAAGTATGGTCAGAATTATCTGCAGCCATTCCAAAAGTAAAAGACCGGGTAGAGTCATCAGATGATGAAACTTAATTTTGATAAATACGAAGACATTATCAAAAACTGTCACTTAACCGAAGATAGCGGTAAGGTGACAGAAGTTACAGGTCTTTTAATTAAAGGATACCTTCCCGGTGCCTCTGTAGGCAGTATCTGCAGTATCGAGACACCGCATTCGACAAAACCGTTATTAGCCGAAGTTGTCGGCTTTAAAGACCGTCAGGTTTTAATGATGGCTTTAAATGAAATGCGTGGCGTATCGCTAGGATGTAAAATTACCTTATCGCGTTCAATAGCAACCGTAAAAGTCAGTGACGAATTGTTAGGCCGTGTCGTTGACGGCATGGGATTGCCAATTGATGAGCAAGCGCCAATAGAAAACTTTAAAGAATTTCCGTTGTATGCTGATGTGGTTAATCCGTTACATCGTGAACCGATCCGTGAGTCTTTAGATGTCGGTGTTCGGGCAATCAATGCGACGATTACCGCAGGCCGCGGCCAACGTGTGGCTATTATGGCTGGATCAGGTGTTGGTAAATCGGTGTTAATGGGTATGATGGCTAAAAATACCGAAGCTGATGTCAACGTGATCGCCTTAATCGGCGAGCGTGGCCGAGAAGTGCGTGAATTTATCGAGCACGAACTTGGTGAATCCGGCATGAAAAAAACCGTGGTTGTGTGTGTGACTTCAGATCAGTCGCCTCTTTTACGTATGCGTGGGGCGTACGTCGCTACCGCGATTGCTGAATATTTTGCGAAGAACAATAAAAATGTATTACTGGTAATGGATTCAGTAACCCGTTTTGCTATGGCCATGCGTGAAATCGGTCTATCGATCGGCGAGCCGCCGACTACTCGTGGTTATACACCGAGCGTGTTTTCAACTTTACCTAAATTATTAGAGCGTGCCGGAAATTTTGAAGGCTCCGGTTCAATCACTGGCTTTTATACAACATTAGTAGACGGTGATGACATGAACGATCCAATCGGGGATTGTGTGCGTTCGATCGTTGACGGTCATATTGTTTTGACCCGTCAGCTGGCGCAAAAAGGCCATTTTCCCGCGATTGATGTCTTACAAAGCGCCAGCCGTGTGATGAAGCAGGTGACTACTCCTGATCACGCGAAGATGGCGATAAAAATCCGTGAATTGCTGGCAACGTATAAAGAAGCCGAAGATCTGATCAATATCGGTGCCTACAAATCAGGGGCAAATCCTAAGATCGATAAGGCTGTAAAAGTGATCGATCAAATTAATGATTTCTTAAAGCAAAAAACCGATGATTCTGCAAACATGACCCAATGTCTGCGTATCATGCAACAGATCACCGCCGGCGCTTAGTTATAAACTTAACAGGATGTTAGAGTTATGAAATTCAAGTTTCCGATGCAAAAGGTTTTGGATCATCGCCAGATTAAAATGGATTTGGCGCGCAAAGATTATCTTGAAGCGCAGGCCTTTCTTGCGGATGAGCAGAAAAAGCTGCAAGAGATGATCGACGTTAAAACTCAATCATTGGCGCAAAGGTCAAGCCTGGCGGGTCAGACAACCGGATGGCAGGAACAGGTTAGTCAAATTAATCATTTTCTTACTTTACAAGACCTCCGCATAGCACAGCAGAACGAACGTCTGTTAAAAATTGAAAAAGTAGTCGAGTCCAGACGCGAAATTTTGAAAGATGCCCTGACTGAGGTTAAGATAATGGAAAGGCTTAAAGAGAAAAAGAAAGCCGATTTTTTACAGGAAGTAAGAGATAAAGAAGCTAAAGAGTTGGATGAAATTGCAACAACTCGTTTTGTTAGGACGACAAAAGAATGAAGAAAAACGGTTACGATCAGTTTTTTAAAGAAGCTAAGAAAAATGCACAGGTGACTTCACCTGCACAAACTATTTCTGCCGCGAAGCTTCGTGAAAATATGCAGCAAAAAAAATCTAAAAAGCCTATACGCAAATTTCCGGTTATGCAGTTTGTGTTATTTGTTGTCTGTGGTTTAGGGCTGTTCTTAGCGATCGAAAACTTTGATAAAATTGAATCTACCTTACAAAAAGTTGAAATTGGTTTAGGCGTTGCCGAAGCCCAATCAGTACCGGCATCAGCAACTGCTGAAAATACCGCGCCGACAGTGGCTGCAGGTGCAGTTTCGGGATCGACGACTGTTTCAGGCACTATCCGCGCCGAAGTAGAAGATGATTCAGATTACATTTACAAATTAACTGAGCGTAAGCGTGTGTTGGATCAACGCGAAGAAGAACTTAATAAAAAAGCAGCTGAGATAGAAGCGCAAAAAGCCGCGATCGAGAAAAAATTAGTAGAATTAGAAGAGTACCGTTCAAAAATTTCAACAATGCTTCAAGACCGTATCAAATCGGATGATGCTAAAGTTGAAACGCTGGTTCAGGTTTACACCAACATGAAGCCCGGCCAGGCCGCTAAAATCTTTGAAACTATGGATGAAGATTTAGTTATTGATATCTTAAGCCGCATGAAAAAGAAAAGTGCAGCTGAGATCTTAAATTTGATTAAAACTGAAAAAGCTCAGGCGTTTGCTGAACGTTATGCCGGCTATAGAGTGCCATCAAGCATTCCTAAGGCCGATAAAGACGCTTCAGCGGGACAACCTGAAGCTTCTCAGGATGTTAAACCTTAACCTAAAGGAGGAAAGTGATCAAAGACTTGATACGTGTCGGCCCCCCACAGGGTACGATAAACGATCTTGATCTTGGTGCTCCGGAAAAGTTCGATAAAGATTTCCGCAAGGATTTCGAAAAAGAACTAAAATCTCTGGCCAAAGACAAAGAGCCGCAACAGGCGCGCAACAATGTCGGTTCAGAGAAACAGGAAAGACCAAGTCGGGACTCGGATCAGGTTTCTAAGAAGTCATCTGGGGGAATTAAAAAGAAGATGGCTCGGGCTGAGGATGAAGAATCCAAAGCAGAAAAACCTGAAGTGGATGCAAAGGCAGAAGTAATAGTTCAGCCAGCAGCGATTGAAGAAAAGATTTCAAATGTCATGGTCTCAAACGAGGGTGAAGTTGAAATCGCAGATTCCGAAGAAAATCTGCCAGCAAATCTAGCTCCTGAACAAGCCCACATCCAAAACATGCAAGCACAGCTGTTAACTGCGCAAATGCCAGTGAACGGCGAAGCTTTGCCTGCTGCTGTCCAACAACCGCAGTCGTTTCAGCACCTGACTAATGCTGAACAGGCCCTGTTGGCGGACATTAATGGCGAGCCACAGCAGCAAGCTCTGAGCACCGGCGAGTTCGCTTTGCCGGCAGAAGCGCTCGTGCCTGTAGAGACAACTGAAGAACAGCAATTGAATGCTCTTAAGCAAAACCAGCCGCCGCAGGAAGCAGCGCAGGTAGAGGTTGCAGGTGATAAGCCAGTAACCGCGCTTGAAAGCAAAGTATTTGATATTCTCAGCAAAGAGAATGCTACACCGGGTTTAGAACAGAAATTGGTGCAACAGGAAGTTTCACCGAAAGCTGAACAAACCCACGCGTTGAACCAAACCAACGCAGTATTGGCAAAATCTTCTGCCGAGAACGAGCAGCGCCAGGGTGAAAGCCAGAACCACGGCAATAGTGGTGGCAGTGAGAGCCAGTCACAAAGCGTTCATAAGTTTGATGGATCAAACGATTTAGCAGCGCAAGTGCAGGCCTTACAGACAAACCAACGCAGCTTCCAGTCACATCTGGGGGCAGCAGCGGGTACTGCTAATAAACCTGAGGCGGCAACAGATGCCATGAAGGACGAAAACATCCGCGAGATCATGAATCAAGCGAAGTTTTTAGTTACCAAGGGTGGCGGTGAAATGACAGTCAGAATGACACCTGAAGGCATGGGCGAGGTTTCGTTAAAAGTTGCGTTGGAAAACGGAAAAATTAACATCGAAATGAATGCTCAGGATAAATCGGTTAAAAAAATGATCGAAGACAGTCTTTCTGATCTTAAGTCTAGTCTAGCTAGTCACCAAATGCGCGTAGAACATGTTAAGATTAACAATGTAACTGCGGTTGATACGAACAACCAGTCTCAGTTCCAGTCTGATGCGAACTCGTCAAATTCGGGTTTTCAAAACAGACAGCAGCAAGAAATGAATTTTCAGAACTTTGCAAATTCAAATTCTGGCCGTGGCGGACACCAACAAGAGCGTGGACAAAGTTCATATCAGACAGTTCAGGCACCTAATGTAAAGCCTGCGGCACGAGCTAACGCTTATGTAGCGGCTAACAAAGGTTCCAGTATTAATATGGTTGCTTAAGAAGGAGTAGAAGCATGGATGTAAAAGCGGGAACAAAAACGTGGAGAGATCCACAGTTAGCAGAACCTGATTTAAAACAACAGGCGAATACTCGCAGCCTTACGCAGGATGAAAAAAATGCTTTAGGCACTGAGAACATTGGTGATGCATTAAATAAACTGGCAGATCCGAACTATGTAGATCCTTCGAAAAAAATGCGCGGGGTCGGAAGTTCGGCAATGGATAAAGATGCTTTCTTCAAACTGATGATTGCTCAGCTGAAATATCAGGATCCTACGAATCCGCTTAAGAATCATGAGATGGCGGCACAGCTTGCACAATTCTCAGGTTTAGAGCAGATGTCGAATGTTAATACAACGCTTAAAGAAATGAAGCAGGCAAACAAGCCGATCGAACAATTTCAGGCGTTGAATTTAATTGGCAAAGAAATTTCAGGTGATAGTGCAAAGATCACGCGTTCGGATTTAGACAGAGATCACGAAGTGAAATTCAATCTTCCGCAGGATACGAAAGAAACTGAAGTGACGATCTTCAACGCGAAGAAAGAAGTTGTTCGCAAGTTAAAATTTCCTCAGTTAAAAGCAGGGGACAATCAATTTTCTTGGAATGGCGAAGATGAAAAAGGCAATAAAGCAAAACCAGGCGAATACAAAGTGCAGATTGAAGCAACTGGCAACGCCGGGCAGAAGTTAAATGTAAAAACCGACTTCACGGGAGTAGTGACTGGAATGAGTTTTTCTCCGGAAGGACCTGTACTTCAGGTGGGAAAACAGACTGTTCGTCTTAAGGACATTCGTCAGTTTTCTGACCCAAGTCTTAAGAGCAACGACCAGAAATCAAACGATGTTACAAACCTCGACTTGAATAAAGCTGATGCATCGAAGCAAACTAGGATTAAGGAAGAAACGAAAACTCCAGAGCAACTAAAGGCGATGGAATCTTCGGCAGATGAAATGTGGGAAGGAATTTCGGCAGCGAAAGAACTTTACCAGGCTCATCAGTCTGAAGGTGACAAAGCAGCTGGTGGCGATGTGGCGATGGTTGACAACACTGTCCCGTCAGCAGCAGGTAAGGAGTTGTAACGATGGATAAGATGAAGCTTGCGAACAGCTTGAGTCGCATAGATAGTCTGATTCCGAAAGCGCCGAGCGAGATCAGAAGCGACAAAGCAACTGGTTCAAGCGAAGGCAGCAAAGAATCGGGATCGTTTCGGGAGACGTTTGAAAGTTTGATTGCAAACACTCCGGCGCAGGAGCCAGCAAAAGCGGGTAACCTTGCAAAGGCAGATGCAGCAGGCGGTTTAAAGTTTTCCAACCACGCGATCGAGCGTATGCAGTCAAGAGGGATCAGTTACGATCCATCACGATTGGCAAAGCTTGACGAAGCTGTAAAGAAAGCCGCAGCTAAAGGATCGAAAGACACTTTAGTTCTGATGGATGACTCGGCAGCGATCGTGAGCGTGAAGAATAACACTGTGGTGACAGTGATGGATAAAAACAACTTGAAAGAGAATGTTTTTACCAACATCGACAGCACAATCGTTATTTAGATGGTTCAAACAGGGTCGAATATCCTGAATGAATTTTTGATTTAAGTTAATAAGGGCTGGTCCTCCTAGAGGGGGCCCTTCATAAACAGATCTGGTCGACTACCAGGTTTGAAAAACAAAAACACTTTGAACACGAATGTTCAAAGTTAAAAAACATGGAGGTTATCATGGGAGTTCTATCGTCAATGTGGACTGGTATCACTGGTCTTCAAGCTCAAGGCGAAGCAATGGGTGTTACAGCAGACAACATTGCAAATGCAAACACAACAGGTTTCAAAGCATCAAGAGCAGAATTTGCGGATGTAATGTCACGTTCCTTAAAGGGAATCGATGGCGGTAACCAAATGGGGCGCGGTACTCGTATTCAGTCAATCACTCCGGTGATGTCACAAGGTAACCTAGATAACACAGATCGTACAACTGACTTAGCCGTTAACGGTAACGGATTCTTTACATTAAAAGGTACTGAAGGAACTACTTACACACGTGATGGTTCTTTTAAATTCGATAAAGCCGGTAACTTGGTAAATAACTCTGGTCAAAGAGTTCAGGGTTTCCAGGCAGATGAAAAAGGTAAAATCGAAAATAAAGTTTCAGACATTAAATTCCCGCGTGCATTAGTTAATGCTTCTGCAACGAAAGAAATCAAACTTGATCTTAACTTAGATTCAAGAAATGTTGCGAACTCTAAAACTTTCGATCCAAAAGATCCGTATAAAACTTCTCACTACTCTACAGCGGTTGAGATGTATGATTCTCAGGGTAACAAACATTTATTAAACTTATTCTTTAACAAAGGCGAAGACCGTACATGGACGTACAAAGGTTTAGTTGACGGTAAAGAAGTAACTGATGCTCCAGAAGGACAGGATTTAGCGATAGTTCTTGAGGGTAAATTACAATTTACTGAAGACGGTAAATTGCAGTCTCAGGAAGTTACCAATTCTGCTTTAAACTTCAAAGGCGGAGCTGCTCAGGACCAACAGATCAAGTTCAACTTCGGTGACGATATCGCTTCAGGCGGTAAAGGTATCGACGGAACCAAACAGTTCGGTAAAGATTCAGACGTAGTTTCTTGGTCACAAGATGGTTACGCTGCAGGTACTGTAACTGGTCTATCGTTCAACGATGAAGGTGTATTAACAGCTTCATACTCAAACGGTCAGGTTTTAGACTTAGCGCAAATCGCGTTAGCTAAATTCGAAGCGCCTGAATCATTATTCAAAATCGGTGGTAACATGTTCAAAGAATCTCGTGATTCTGGTCCAGCTGCTGTCGGTGGTCCGCGTATGGCGGGCCGTGGTTCGGTGATGGCGAAATCACTTGAGCGCTCAACGGTTGATTTAGCTTCTGAATTCGTGAATATGATCACGCAACAACGTGGTTTCCAAGCCAACTCGAAAACAATCACTACGTCAGATGAATTATTAAGCGAAGTGATCCAATTAAAACGTTAATTTAAATAGTGGTGGACGGTTAAGTGATTAACCGTTCGCTTTCCCAAATAGAACCATAACTCCATTGGATAACAACGGGCGGTTAGTCGCGCTCCGTTGTTTCCTTATTTGTCGTTTCTGGCACAGTCTCGCAGAAATCCTTAAATAGCGGATCCTGAATAACCTTACAGGCCTCGAATTCTGATCCATCTTCAAATCCGTCGTTCATGAAGTATTCGTGAAGCCTTATTTTTGAGTCGATATCGGTTAAAACCTCACAGGCCAGGCGTACCAATAATTCGCTGTTATCTCCGGCCCAGCCGTTAATCTTTTCTATCCACTGTTCGCTCGTGAAAGTCTGCGGTGATTTAAGCAGGGTTTCAAACTCCCAGTCTTTATTTAGCGAAGCCGCGATGCAATTCAAAGCTGGAGCATAAATTTTTGCGGCATTGGCTAAGCGGGCCGCACTAAACGCCAGACTGTCTTTAGTAAATTTTATTTTATAGAAATCTTCCTGAATTGAATCGAAGTCACCGGCAACATCAGTATAGCCGCTTTCAAGCGCCAGGCGGGCGTGCTGAATAACTTTTTCGTTATCGGGCGATGAATCAGCAAGGGCCGCTTCGTGCATCAGGATGAAGTCGCTGGCGATGTCGTTATGTAAATGCATTTGCTGTGCTAGTTTTACGGTCTCTGGGCAATGATCCAGTCTGGAGTTGCGGCACTTCTGAAGTTTACAAATCGCCAGCGATCCCAGCACAAAAACTGATCCGCGTTTTTGCAGCGCCAGCATTTCGGCTTCCATATCTTCGCAAGAGCGAGCAGCGTTGGCCAGATCATGGTAAACAGTTAAGGCTTCGGTTTCTAACAGATAATTTTTCTTTTTATACTGGCTGTAGCGGTAGTTCAGGATCGCCTGGCTAGCCAGTTCATTTTTTAACAATTTTAAAGCGGTGTAGCCGGCATAAGTGGTCGTATTTTCAAGGCCTGGCGATGGATTTTGCTGATAATCGCAGTACTGCGAAATATATTGCTGCAACTGTTCTTCGCCCTGAAGTTTTGAAGCTGCTAACGCCTCTAAGAGCACTTCCTGCTGGTACATGCAGGCATTGTATTCTGGATTTTCTTCACGTTTTTTATTAAGTGTATCGTTTTTCTGAGTTAAGAGCCATTCGGTCAGACATTTCTCGTTGCGCTCACGATCTGATAAGTCACCCGAGCATTCGATAACATAGTCTTTAAAACGTATTGCGACTTCTTTAAAGTCAGAGTTAGGAAAAGCTTTGGCTAAGGCCCAAAGTAAAAATGCAAAATAGCCGACAGCTATTAAAACGGCCGCGCCGCCGAAGATTGAAAGTAAAAGTATTTTTTTAGTGCTTTTTTCCACGGGGTGTTTAGGGATGAACTTTGCCGGTTAGCTTAAATACGCTTCTTGCACACGTGAATCTTTTAATAAGGCTTCGCCGGTACCATTTAACGTCATTTCGCCGGTTTCAAGCACGTAGGCAAAGTCAGATACTTCTAAAGCTAAGCTTGCATTTTGTTCGACAACCAACAGACCTAAACCGTTTTTCTTTAATAAGACGAACTTATCAAAGATCTGCTCAACGATCACCGGAGCAAGTCCAAGTGACGGTTCATCCAGCATTAAAAACTCCGGTTCGCTCATTAACGCTCTGGCAATCGCCAACATTTGCTGTTCTCCACCAGATAATGTACCCGATAACTGGTTACGGCGCTCAGATAATTTCGGGAAGAATTCGTACTGTTGTTCGATTAAGGCGGTGATTTTCTTTTTATCTTTGTTTAAATAAGCGCCGAGCATCAGGTTATCAAAGACCGAAAGATTCGGGAAAACGCCGCGGCCTTCAGGGCATAACGCTAATTTCGCACGTAAACGATCAGCCGGCGTCATCTTTGTGATGTCGAGATGCACGTTACCGTTGTCGATAATCACTTTACCGCTTTTGGCCGGAAGAAGACCCGCAATACATTTTAGGGTCGAAGTTTTTCCCGCACCGTTGGCACCGATTAAGGTGGTGATTTCGCCACGTTTAAATTCGAAGCTAACACCCTTAACGGCTTTGATGTTTCCGTAATTAATAGCTAAATGTTCGACCTTGATTTTATTAGCCATGGAGCTGTGTTCTCTTTCCTAGGTAAGCTTCGATCACGTTTTGGTTGGCTTTGATTTCAGCCGGAGTACCGTCAGCGATCTTAATACCGCGGTTTAACACCACGATGCGTTCGCAGATCGACATAATCAGTTTCATGTCATGTTCGATTAATAAAACTGTTAAGTTGAATTTTTGTTTTACGAAGTGGATTAATTTTTTTAGATCTTCTGTTTCCTGGTGGTTCATGCCGGCAGCAGGTTCATCTAAAATTAACACTTTAGGTTTTGTCGCTAACGCACGTACGATTTCTAATTTGCGCTGTAAACCGTATGCCAGGTTGCAGGCAAACTCTTCTGCTAAATGATCCAGGCTAAAGATTTTCAGTAATTCAATACAACGCTCTTTTAAAACAGCTTCTTTGTCGCGGTACGATTTAGTTCTAAGTAAACTTTCTTTCCAGCCCAAGGTTTCTGTCTGTTGCATCGCTAACAGTACATTCTCTAAAACAGTGAGCTGCCCGAATAAACGGATATTCTGAAAAGTTCTGGCAATACCGGCTTTGTTGACCTGGTCAGGAGAAAAGTCGTTAATAACTTCATCACGTAATTTGATTGTTCCTGAATCGGCTTTATAGAAACCGGAAATCATGTTGAACACCGTTGTTTTACCGGCACCGTTCGGGCCGATTAGGCCGAGCAATTCATGTTCGTTGATATGAAACGTTACTTGGTCAACGGCTTTAATCCCGCCGAAGCTAAGATTTAAATTTTCTACTGCTAGCACTGGAGTACTCATCAGAATAACTCCTTTCTGCCTAATAATCCCTGCGGGCGTAAAATCATAAGTAGGATTAATAAAATCGGAAATACAATCATACGGATATCGATGCCGCCGGTCGGTAATGAACGTAAGATTTCAGGCAGTGCGGTTAAAATGCCTGCGGCTAAGACTGAACCCGACATCGAACCAAGGCCGCCTAAAACCGCGTAAATTAAAATTTGCACCGACATCAAAAAGCCGAATGTGGCCGGATTAAAATAACCTAAGTGGTGGCCGTATAAAGCGCCGCCAAGGCCGGCAAAAAAGCTCGAGAATAAGAACGCAAAACGTTTGTTTTTCGCAATCGGCGTACCCATAACTTCGGCGGCGATTTCATCTTCGTTTAGCGCCCAGAGATTACGGCCGAACCAGGAAATCTTTAAGTGGTACAAAACCATAAAAGTTAAAAACAGTGCCGCTCCGGTAAAGCCGAACGAAACTAAAAAATCCGGCCATTTGACAACGCCGTTGTAACCGCGAGGTCCGCCGACGTAATCCCAGTTTAAAAACAAAACACGCACGATCTCGGCAAAACCCATGGTAACGATGGCTAAGTAGTCACCGCGAAGTTTAAACGACGGTAAGGCCACTAAGTAGCCGGCACCGGTTGATACAATCGCACCGGCAAGTGCGGTTAACGGGATAAAGTACCACTGATCGGCAAAGTAGACCTTAGTTAATACTGCCGAGGTGTAAGCACCTAGCGCCATAAAGCCGGCCTGTCCTAACGAGAACTGATTCGCTACACCGGTAATAAAGTTTAACGATAGGGCCATGATCGCATTGATCATAAACGAGATAATCAATGCCTGAATGTATGAGTTCAGGGCATAATTGCAAATAATACCGATGATGATAAAAGAAATCGCAAAAAATAGTAGTTTGTTCTTAGCAACGAAATTCATAACTAGATTTTCTCTTTCGCTTTTTTACCCATAAGGCCGGTCGGTTTGACTAATAAAATTAAAATTAACAATAAAAACGACAATGCTTCTTTGTAGGTCGAAGCACCGTAACCGATCAGATAATATTCGCCTAAACCTAAGATGTAACCGCCAAGTACCGCGCCCGGTAATGAGCCGATACCGCCGAACACGGCAGCGACAAAGGCACTGGTGCCGATTTTAACACCCATCATCGGATCGATCTTAGGGTATTTCATCGCCACCAGTACGGCGGCAACGCCGGCTAGCACTGAACCGACCACGAAAGTGAATGAAATTATTTTGTTGGTGTTAATACCCATCAGCGGCGCCATATCCTGGCGCGAGCTTACTGCCTGCATGGCGCGTCCGATCTGCGTTTTGCCGATTAAATAACTTAACGACACTAACGAAATGATCGTAACCAGATAGATCATGATATCCAGTAAACGCACCGAGATATCCATAAAGTTAAAAACCTCGGTATCTAACATTAATTGCGGAAACGATTTCGGATTAACCCCAAAAACAATCTGACCACCGAATTCAAATAAAATACTCACACCGATCGCCGTGATTAACACGTTCATCTTTGGCGAGTTACGCAAGGGCTTATAGGCAAATTTTTCGACCAAGAAGCCGATCAGGCCGGCAAATAACATCGCGGCCAATAATCCGATCGTAAACGTGATCGGATTTGGGCTTTCGCCCAATTTTAAAAAGTTAATAACGTAGAAAGTACCGAAAGCACCCATCATGTAGATGTCTGAGTGGGCGAAGTTAATCATAGCAAGAATTCCGTACACCATCGTGTATCCTAAGGCGATGAGAGCGTAGACACTGCCAAAGCTTAGGCCGTTTAACGTATGTTGTAGAAATTCCTGCATCATTTACTCCGTGGTAAAATTAATTAGTTCGGGCTAACGCTTGTTACGAATTTGTAATCAGGACCCTGAACGCGAACAACAACAGCAGATTTTACGGCGTCGCGGTTTTCGTTCATTGTCATAACCCCAGTTACACCATGAAAGTTCTTAATGCCAGCTAAACCTGCACGAACAGTTTCCGGTGTAATTTCTTTAGCCGACTTCATCGCTTCAGCCATCATGTATACAGCATCGTAACCAAGAGCTGCCATAACGTCAGCATCTTCGTTGTATTTAGCTTTAAAGTTTTTCACGAACTCAACAGTTTTTGGATCTGTAGATTCAGTCGTGTAGTGGTTCGAGAAGTAAGAACCGTTGATAGCATCTTTAGCGATTTTGAAAAGATCCGGAGAAGACCAGCCGTCGCCGCCTAATAGAGGTTGGTTCATACCCAACTCTTTAGCCTGGCGGGCAATAAGTGCTACTTCGTTGTAGTAACCAGGAACAAAGATCGCATCTGGTTTTTTGCCTTTGATAGAAGCTAATTGTGATTTGAAATCAACATCACCTTCTTGGTAAGCGATATCATCAACGATCTCGCCGCCGGCCTTAACCAGTTCAGCTTTGAATACGTCAGATAAACCAACAGAGTAGTCATTTTTCACGTCACGTAAGATAGCTGCTTTTTTCATTTTTAAGTTATCAACCATAAACTTAGCCATAACCTGGCCTTGGAATGGATCGATAAAGCAAGCGCGGAAGATATAGTTACCAACTTTAGTAACTTCCGGGTTAGTTGCAGAAGGTGTTAACATTGGGATTTTGTTTTGTTGGGCAACTTGCGCACCGATTTTAGAACGGCCAGAAGTTGCTTCACCGATGATCGCCACAACTTTATCCTGAGAGATTAAACGGTTAACAACAGCTAATGTTTCGTTGTCGTCAGATTTGTTGTCGTAGTTAACGTGTTTTAACATTTTACCGTTGATACCGCCGGCAGCGTTGATCTCTTCGATCGCCATTTCAATACCACGTTTTTGGTAAACACCAAAAGTCGCGATTGCGCCCGTGTTCGGGCTATAGCTTCCCAGTAAAATTTCGTTTGAGTTTGTGTCTGTTTTTTTCGTGCAACCAACAAATGCAACTACTGCTGCAATTGAAAGTAATGAGAACATTTTTTTCATTGTGCCTTCCTTTAGGTTAATACCGTTTTTTAGTCTAAAAATTAAAGTGTGCTCATCAAATTTTTGACGAACTGTGATCTAACTAATTAACGGTTTAATTAAACCTATACAGAGAGCAGTCTGGCAAGCTGAATCAGAGTTGTGTCACCACGTTTTTCATTCTGGGTAACCTGTTCTAACGGCACTTCGACAATTTTGTTTCCGAGTGTTCCAATCATCAGGTTTGTTTTTCCGCTTAGTAAAGCAGCGACCGCTTCTGAGCCCAGGCGGGAAGCGAGAATTCTGTCATGAGCTGTCGGGCTACCGCCGCGTTGTTGGTGCCCTAAAATGCAAACTTTGGCTTCAAGATTTGATTTTTTGCGGATGGCTTCAGCTAAATCATAGGCACGGCCGGGTTTTTGCCCTTCGGCAGTGATTAAAATACTGCTCGATTTCCCCTTAGAGCGTGATTCGCGTAACTTATCCACAATTTTATCAACGGCCACGACATTTTCAGCGGTTAAGATTTCTTCGGCGCCGCCGGCTAAACCCACGCTGGACGCGATAAAGCCCGAATTTCGGCCCATCACTTCAACGATAAAAATACGGTCATGTGAGTCAGCGGTGTCGCGAATTTTATCAATCGCATCTAAAGCGGTATTAACTGCGGTATCAAAACCGATGGTGTCATCTGTTCCATAAACGTCGTTATCAATTGTTCCAGCGATGCCGATGACAGGGATTTTGTGTTCGGCCCACAAAGCCTGCGCACCACGAAAAGAGCCATCGCCACCGATACAGACTAAGCCTTCGATGCCGGCTTTTTTGAGGTTTTCAGCGGCGGTTGTACGGTATTCAGGCTTCATAAATTCAGCCGATCTGCCGGTCTTTAAAATGGTGCCGCCACGTTGAACAATATTGGCCATATCCCGTGGGGCTAAGGCAACCATTTTGTTGTCGATCATGCCGACGTAACCATTTAAAATTCCTACGATTTCTACGTTTTTGGCGACTGCGGTTCTGACCACCGCGCGAATGGCGGCATTCATTCCTGGGGCATCGCCTCCGCTTGTATAAACAGCTATTTTTTTCATAGGACCCCATCTCGTTAAAAATATAATAATAAACCGTACGTTTTTTACTGACGGATACTCTCTGATTTTGTTAGGTTGCGGCTCAAATATCAAGAGGGGATTCCAATGGTTCAAAATCTATCGGCTTTATTTGCAGTTGTTGCGGCTTTAAGTTTCACAGCATGTCAAAAAAACGCGGGCACAATGTACAACAACGCTGATTCGGCACAGATTATTGGTGGCGAAGTGGTGCAGCCGAGCGATATCGTCGTTAACTCAACCGTAGCTTTAAAGTACATCCAAGGTAACAACGCTTACGCGATGTGTACCGGAACTTTAATTTCTCCAAATCTGGTTTTAACTGCGGCTCACTGTTTACGTGGTCAGAGTAAATCACAGATCCGTATTGGTTTTTCGATCAACGTGATCAATAAATTAGACCCAGAAACAATGGTTGAAGTGGCTGACATGGTTATTCACCCGAAATACGGTAGCACTGGCCGCTTAAATGACGTGGCGTTAATCGCGTTAGCGAAAACAGCTCCGGCTCCTTACAAACCGGTTGGCATCATCAGCGACAAATACAAAATGGAAATCGGTATGCCGATGTTACTTGCTGGTTACGGCGTAATTAACGACACTAACGGCGAAGACACAGAAGCTTTACGTAAAGTAACTGTGCCAATGGCTAAAATCATCGACGCTGATGCGATCTTGGTTACTGATCAGACTAAAAACACCGGTGCTTGCAACGGTGATTCTGGTGGTCCGGCGTATTTAGAAAAAGACGGTTTATTATATGTTTACGGTATCACCCGTGGCCCGCATGCCAATGCGCCTCACTGCCACGCTTATGGTGAATACACGTGGGCTTCTAAGTTTGAAACTTTCATCTTAGAATCTGCAGCAAAAATGAAAACTGAAACTCCGTCATTCGTGCTTCCTCAGTAGGTGCCAGGCCTTTTTTGAGTAACATTTATATTCGTTTTAACAAAAACCCACGTCTAAAAACGTGGGTTTTTTTGTAACGGCCTAGCGAATTTACCAAATAAAAAGGGCCTGGTTGAAAAACCAGGCCCTTTTTTCTATCAATTGGAAAAAGTATTAATTAAGTAATTACTTAACTAAAGCTTTGAATTCAGCGCCAGCGCGGAATTTTGGAGCCCATGCAGCTGGGATTTTGATCGCTTTACCAGTTTGTGGGTTGCGGCCAGTGCGAGCTTTACGTTTAGCTTTTGTGAAAGTACCGAAACCTACTAATTTAACGTCATCGCCTTTTTTAACGGCTTTTTTTACGTTGCCGATGAAGCAATCTACTACTGTTTCGCATTGAGCTTTAGACATTTTAGTTTCAGTAGCCATTTTTTCGATTAATTGTGCTTTGTTCATTGTTGAACTCCTGTGTTGTTTTCTGTGTTGCTATCTCACAGTGTTGTGAGACCGATGTTGTTACATCCTGTTATTGTTAATCTTCCGTGATGCCCACATCACAAAACAAAAAGCGGTTGCCGTCAATAAATAATTTTGTAGTTATTGTTTTAACAGAAAATTGTTAACCGCTCCGGCATTGGATTTCGAAGCGGTTTGCAGAACATAATTATGTTGTGGATAAGTGATACTTTACCGAAGTGACGATCACATTTTTTTTGTAGATCAGAGAAAGTTTGATCAACCACGCGGTCTGATTGTGCAAGAGCTGGTGATACCATTTGAACGTCACAAATTCCGGGAAAATCACAGTGATAAACTCAGTCGGATTTTCATTACGAACATGGTCAATAAATTCTAGAATCGGCCCAGAGATTGATCGGTACGGAGAATCCAGAACATGTAACTGCATGTCCGGAAATTTCGCAGCCCAGGCCTCATGCATGCGTTGCGCCGAAAGTTCATCGGTTTTCACATAGATCACGCGCACATCTTTGCTCATGCTCTTGCCATAACGGATTGCGTTCATAACGCCCAAATGTAAGCCAGAGATCGGAATGACCACCACGTGATCTTTAACTTCAGCCGCAATATCGGTATCGTAGTGCGATTGTGAAAGTTCGCGCGCAAACATCACGTAGTGCACGTGAATACGGTGAAACGCATACACGATAATCGGGATGGTAATAATCACCATCCATGCACCTTGGGTGAATTTGAAAGAGCCAATCACAATAAGCACGCAAAAAGTAACCAAGGTTCCGAAGGCATTCAAGACCATTGAGCCTTTCCAGCCCGGTTCGCGCAGTTTCCAGTGGTGAACAACCATGCCGGCCTGAGAGAGTGTGAACGACAAAAATACACCCACGGCATACAGCGGGATTAATGAGTGGGTATGGCCGCGGAAGATAATCACTAAGGCAATTGCGCCCAGTGAAAGGGCAATAATGCCATTTGAGAAAACTAAACGATCCCCCTGGCTGATCAACTGGCGGGGAGCGTAGCGGTCAATCGCCAGTAAAGACGATAAACGCGGAAAGTCGGCATAGGCTGTTGATGCCGCCATAAATAAAATCAAGAAAACCGAAATCTGTACAAAATAAAACGCAAAGCTCTGACCGAAGACTGCTTTGGTTAAGCTTGCCAGCAGGGTAACGCCTTCGACTTTTACGATATCATATGAATTTACTAAGTAGGTAATGCCGGCAAACATACTACCTAAGATCAGCACCATCATAAGTAACGTCGTGTTAGCATTTTTTGATTGTGGTTTACGAAATAACGGAATCCCGTTTGAGACCGCTTCAATACCCGTTAACGCCGTACAACCGGAAGAAAACGCTTTAAGCATCAAAATTAAACCGATGTCGGGTAGGTTATTCATCACCACGGTGTGGGGGTGAATGGTGGTATCAGCAGGTCCTTTGATTAAACCAGTCAGAATTAACGCAAAGATTGAAAAGATAAATAGGTAGGTCGGAATAGCAAAGATCGTTGCAGAATCTTTAACGCCACGAAGGCTTAGGACCATTAAAAGTAAAATAATCCACACGGCAGTAAAAATCTGTACTGAAGCCAGCGCCGGAAATGCCGAAACTAAGTTTTCTACGCCGGCTGAAACCGATACGGCCACAGTTAAAGTGTAATCGATAAGTAAGGCTGCGCCGGCAACTAAACCAGCGCCAGTTCCTAAATTATCTTTGGCTACAATGTAAGCGCCACCACCGTTTGGGTAAGCCTGAATCGTTTGGCGGTACGACATGGTAATAATAAACATCAAACCTAAAATCGCCAGTGAAATTGGCAACGACCATGTTGTCGCATAGGCTAATCCTGATAAGGCCAGCGGAATAATAATTTCTTCGGTCGCGTACGCAATTGACGATAACGCATCGGCAGCAAGCAGTGCCAACGCTTTCCATTTAGGAATTAACTCGTGTTGTTGTTGAGAGTTGTGAAGTGGATCGCCGATCAGGATTCTACGAATTTTCGAAGCAAACATTTAAGAACTTTTCCCCAAGGCAGTTCATCCGCCTCGAATACTTTTGTGCAATGACTCAAGCCTACTCCTGTTGTTTCTGACCTGCAACTATTTCGATGCTGGCCAGTGGGGCAGTTATTTATCGTCAGGATTTTCGTTGTTTAAGGCTTCGTATAATTGTTCTAAGTCTTTTTCATTATAGGTTTGCTGCTCTACCGGGACTTTATAGCCCTCAGAGGCCCATTCGCCGAGATCAATTAATTTGCAGCGTTCTGAACAAAACGGCCGCGAAGGGTTTTGCGGGGAGAATAACGTCAAAAGCCCGCATTGCGGGCATTTGATTTGTCTGGCATTGGTAAAATTAGCTGGATCTGACACCTAATTAGTACATACCACAGTTCGGGCGTTGGCAACGAGTGAAGCTGCCCTGCGCCGCAGGGACATCGCCGATCTTAAAGATAAAGTTAAACGAGTTATCCTGGATTTTACCGGTTGGTACTTCGATCGTTATTTTTGTTCTGTTTAAACCTGACCAGTAATCGCCATAACCGTTCGCTGAAAAACCAGTCGAATTGTTAATCGCAGAAACCGCTAATTCAAGTTGTAACGGGTTACGATAAACACCGTTGTATTGTTTAGGATCTGGTAAGTAAATACCAGTCACGTAACCTAAAGCGATACCTAAAGCACCCCAGCCAGATGGTAACTGGGCAGAGTAGTTAAAGTATGGATTATAACGAGGCTGGGCTGCGAAAGTAGCAAGGAGTGAGTTGCCGCCGTTTGGAGGAAACTGAATAATCATATCCATTGAACCACCAACCCAAGAGTCGCATGAAGCTTGGCCGTAGTTATTAGCTGCACGGTTACAAACACCCATGCCGTACTGAAAGAACTCCTGCATTTTAGCGCCATTGACTACGCGTAATGTAGATGTTCCTGAATAAGTGTCGGCGTAAAAACCGTTTTGGTAATTATAAGAAGCTGGTTGTACATAACCGCCCTGGCCTGTGTAACAAGCGCCATTATAATATGTAGTTCCGGCTGGGCATGATAAGTTGGCGGTGCCGTCATTATTATTGTTGCCTTGGCAACTTGAAAGACCTGCAACCATCGCAATCAAACCAAATACATAAAGTACATGTTTCATAAACACTCCTCTGACAAACTGAAGGGTTACAATTAACGTACCTGGGTTTTAACAATTTTATACGATCTGGGCTGTCAATAAACTCGACAGCTCCGAATTATCGGCACCGGGTAAAGCCGATTCCCAGAGTGAGACGCGCATCATTTTACGTAATTTATTGGCCGGGTAAGATCGTGGCGATAAGATTTTTGGGTTGGAGAAGACGCAGCATGAACACAGACAATCACTGGAAACAAGTCGCAGATCGCCTTACCTGGATTAAACCATGGACCAAGCTTAAAGAAATTTCGTTTAACAAGCCGGTCAGTATTAAATGGTACGCCGATGGCCAGTTAAATGTGGCCGCCAATTGTATTGATCGCCATTTGGTAAAACACGGCGATAAGGTCGCAATCATCTGGGAGCCGGATAACCCGGCAGAAACGGCAAAAACAATCACCTACAAAGAATTACACCAGCACGTAAACCGCATGGCCAATGTGCTAAAAAAGCACGGCGTAAAAAAAGGCGACTTCGTAACGATTTATCTGCCGATGATCCCGGAAGCGGCGTTTGCGATGCTGGCCTGTGCGCGTATCGGTGCGGTTCACTCGGTGGTGTTCGGCGGCTTTTCGCCGGGGTCTTTGGCTGATCGGATTAATGATTGTGATTCAAAATTTGTGATCACTGCCGATGAGGGATACCGTGGCGGTAAAACCGTGCCATTAAAGAAAAATGTCGATGAGGCGTTAACCAAAGTTACCACGGTAGAAAAAGTTCTGGTTGTTAAACGCACCGGTGGCGCAGTTAATAAAACGGAAAAAGATTTGTCGTATGAAGAAGAGATTAAAACCGTTTCAGATGAATGCCCCCCAGAGACGATGAGTGCGGAAGATCCGTTATTTATTCTGTACACTTCGGGCTCGACCGGAAAACCCAAAGGGGTTCTGCACACGTCGGGTGGTTATCTCGCTTACGCAAGCTACACGCACGAAAAAGTTTTCGATTATAAGCCAAACGATATTTACTGGTGCACGGCTGATGTTGGCTGGGTGACCGGCCACAGCTATATCGTGTACGGCCCGTTGGCCAATGCGGCAACGACGCTGATGTTTGAAGGTATACCTTCGTATCCGACAGCATCGCGTTTTTGGGAGGTGATCGACAAACACCAGGTTAACATTTTTTATACCGCACCAACGGCCATTCGCTCTTTGATGCGGGAAGGGATAATGCCGTTGGAAAAAACTTCGCGTAAGTCACTGCGCGTGCTGGGCTCGGTGGGTGAACCGATTAATCCCGAAGCGTGGCAATGGTACTTTGACAATGTCGGTGATAGCCGCTGTCCGGTGGTCGACACCTGGTGGCAGACGGAAACGGGCGGTATTTTAATTTCGCCATTGGCCGGAACAACTAAAACTAAACCGGGTTCGGCAACGTTTCCGCTTCCGGGAATTGAAGCTAAAATTTTATCGCCAGAAGGTAAAGTTTTAGAAGGCGCCTGCGAAGGCGTGCTCGTGCTTGCTGATTCATGGCCCGGTCAGATGCGCACGGTGTACAAAGACCATAAACGTTTTGAAGATACCTATTTCAGCAATTACCCGGGATATTATTTTACCGGTGATGGCTGTAAGCGTGATGAAGACGGCTACTACTGGATTACCGGCCGCGTAGATGATGTGATTAATGTATCAGGTCACCGTATTGGCACGGCCGAAGTTGAATCCGCATTGGTCGATCACCACGCAGTGGCTGAATCTGCGGTGGTTGGTTACCCGCATGAAATCAAAGGCCAGGGAATCTATGCTTATGTGACCCTGAAAAACGGCGTGGCCTATAGCGACGAGCTTAAACAAGAGCTCGTTCAACACGTGCGCCGATTAATCGGCCCGATCGCCACACCTGATAAACTACAGTGGGCACCGCACTTGCCAAAAACCCGTTCAGGTAAAATCATGCGCCGGATTTTAAGAAAGATCGCCGAAAATCAGCTGGATAGCTTAGGTGATACATCGACTTTGTTAGATCCGTCGGTGGTTGAGCAGTTGGTGAAAAACAAATTGTCGTAACTATACTTGCGATCACTCAGACGGCATCGGGGCGTCTGAGTGATTTATCAATTGCTGTGCAGTTGAGTTCTTTCATTGCCATTGTTCTTAAGTGACTGTTAAGTTTTGGTCATGAAAAAAACAGTCTTTATTGCATCGTTATTTGTTAGTCTTTCAACTCTTGCTATTCAAGAAATCGAAGTGGTTGTTGCCGATCAAAGCTTTAGCTCGTCAAGTAAAGTGGTGATCACAGAAAAAGAGATTAAAAAATCACAGGCTAATAATCTTTCAACGTTATTATCTACCGAAGCCAATATCGCTGTTGTGAGTTCGAACTTCACGCCTAATTCAATTTACATCCGCGGTGGTGATACCAGCCACGTATTATTTTTAATTGACGGTATTCCCTATTATGATCCATCGACGATTCAGCGCACAGTGAATCTTTCAACATTGAATTTGCGTTCAGTCAAACGAGTTGAAATCGTTAAAGGGTCACAATCTGTACTTTACGGCGGCAAAGCTTTGGCCGGTGTTATTAAAATTGAAACCTTTCCTTCAGATATTAAAACGACGACTGATTTTACGGTGCAAGGTGGTAAACGTTTTGCTGAGGTAAACTTGGCTCAGCAGTTTAAACTGACTGAGGCTCAGGGTTTTGCCGGTAACATCAAGTTATCAGATGCACATAACAAATCACCGGTCCGTAATTCTTCGAAGACTTATCCCCAGCGCTTAACAAACGTCGACTTAAATTACACGGTTCGTGATATTTTATTTCCTGAAGCTGAAATTTTAGTAAAAGGCCAGTACACGAATGACCAAGCTCAGATCAATACGATCGGCGCAGGGCAGTCGCCAGCCGATGCAGAAAATTTTGACTACACAACAGAAGCTGTAAATTATGGTTTTGTACTACGTAAGAAAGATTCTTATTCATTGGCAATTTCACAACAGCAAACTGATCGTGAATTTGACCAAGATGCGGCTTCTGGTGGTGGTGTAGCAACGAATCGTCTTTATGAAGGCGTGCTTCAGGCTATTCGCCTGGATGTGAATGCTTATGAATCAAATCGTTTTAAAGTAGATACAGGCGCAAGCTTCAGTCATGAAGAGCTTTATTACCGCGAAGCTGGCGTAGTCATCGCCGATGTTGATCAAGAGTTTGAAGGTATTTTTGTTAAAGGCGCTTTTAAGCCGACTGAAAAAATAGTGGCTGAAGCCGGTGCCCGTCAGGATTTTAACAGAACTAAAGCGGTCGCTGAGACTTATCAAGTGGGTCTTTCATATTCTGATCTGTTAAAATTAGAATACTCGACCGGATTTAACCATCCGTCTTTATTTCAGCAGTTCAACACGCTTGGTTACCCAGAATTAAAGCCAGAAAAAGTAACGACGTTAGCTGCAACAGTTGAAAATCAGCTCGCGGACACAATTCGCGGTGCGATCACGTTCTTTGAATCCAAATATGATGATTTAATCACTTTTCAATTACTGAGCCCGACAACTTACTATTATAAAAACGTGGCTAAAACTGAAACTAAAGGTGTTGAAGTCTATTTCAACTATGACAGTTTAGACCGAGCTACCAATGCCCAGCTGTCTTTAGGTTACCAAGAACCTAAAGACTTCACGACAAACACCTGGTTAGCCCGTCGTCCGTTAAGAACGGCTTCACTCAAAGTGAATCAGGAGATCAGCGATAAAACTTCTGCCGGAGCAGAGCTTGTTCATACAGGCAGTCGGCGTGATGGTGGAACGACACTTCCAAGTTATAACTTGATTCACTTAGTTGTAAATTACCAGGCCAGTCAGGAAGTAAATCTTTTTGCCCGCGCTGAGAATATTTTTAGCCAGGAATACCAGTCTTCATACAGATATTACGTGGATGGCCCCGTGGTGCGCGCCGGGTTAAACTACACCCTGGAATAGGAAACTGTGTAGCCTCATTTTGGTGAAGCTGAATTGCAAAATAATGTGTCGTTTAAATTAATTGTCTCACTTTGAGACGGGGCCTTTATAAAAACCAGAATGCTGCCGATATATTATCTGTATGAAAAAGCAGAAATTTACACGTATCGGTCTTCTGGTTTTAGCGGTGATGGCAGTATCAGCCTGTTCGCCGTTTGGTAATCAATCTTTAATCCAGGATATTGCTAATGAGATCGGGGTTTTTATTCCGGGTAAGACCAGCACTAGCGTTATTTCGAGTGCGTCTTCGACTGTAACAGCTGCCGGTTATAAAGTAACTCACTCGGTGGGTGATGCTTACCAACAACCGACCTTCCGCGCCCAGGACGTCAATAATACGGAATCTGGTTACACGGTATTTTCGTCAGTTTCTGGCGACATTAAATAAGCGCACCAGTAAGAAAAAAGCACCCATAAAAAGAACAAGGCTTAACCATTGCGAAATACTTAGGTTTGCGAGCATCGCGCCGCGGTCGTCTTCGCGAAAAAACTCAATCGCAAAACGATTTAGGGCATGACCGCACACCCACGCTAAAAACAGCAGGCCGGTTTTAAATGAGTCTTTTTGTTTCTTACGCCAGTACATGAGAACAGCCAGCAGTACGATCTCGGCCAACGACATATAAAGCTGCGTTGGGTGGCGATTGGCAATAGCCCAAGGTAGCTCGCAGTGAGTGCCGTAACAGCAACCTTCAAAAAAACAACCAATGCGCCCTAAGGCATAGCTTAAACCTACATACGGGGTAAGAAAATCCGCCCATTGGTAAAAACTCTGTTTTTTGTTTTTTAAATAAAACGAAACCGAAGCCAGAGCCAGGAACAGCCCGCCATAAAAAACAAAGCCGCCTTTCCAGAATTTAAAAATTTCGAGCGGAAACTCACGGTAGAAGTTCCATTCTTCGTAAACGACATGGGTCATTCTTCCGCCGATAAAACCGGTGATCATGATAAGCAAGGCTAAATCAAAAGTGATCTTACGGTTAATCTTAGGATTTTGTTCTAACTCAGAATTGAGCAGTAACAGGATAAAAGTCACTGACAGCGAAATTACCAGATAAAAAGTCGGGATTTGAATTACGCCAAAATCTAAAACCGGTTTCACGCTGCTTCAGTCTTTTGTTCTTTTTCGGTCAGGATCAGGTAAATCAGGGCCGCCACACCGCAAACAATCGCCATGTCGGCAATATTAAAAGCTGGCCAGGTCTGGCGGTTGTGAAAATGAAAATCGATAAAATCTACGACATAGCGGTACTGGACGCGGTCAATGTAATTGCCGATCGCACCGCCGAAGATAAAAGATAAGGCGATAATCTGCGACGTCTGTTTTTCTTTCAGCCCCCAAAGGATGTACAGAATTAGCGAGCACGCCAGTGGCGGCATGGTTAAAAAGAAGAACTCACGAAACACGGCTGGAGTCTGCGCTAAGATCCCAAAGGCTGCACCAAAATTGCGGACGTAGGTGATATTAAAATAATTTTCAATCACTACACGGCTTTCATGCAGCTGAAATTTTGTATGAACAAATAATTTAGTCAGCTGATCTGCAGCGATAACTAAACTTGAAATCGACATTAAATAGACTAATTTTTGGCGCATAGTCGAACTGTGTATCCTGTCTTCTCGTTGATTAAAAATTCTTATGGGACAAGATTACCACAGTTGTCCCGCTGAGAGTAGGGCTAACTGGGCTTTTAGCCGACTTTTTACCTGTGCTGAGCGGATAATATCGCCCCGGAAATTCCGGATTTCCTCACGGTAGTCTTTATTATCAGTGTCCAAAAAATAAATAAATTCACAATAAACAGAATTTTCCTAGAATCGATCCATCTTTGGAAATTATTCACAAAGAAATTAACCACAAACAAAGGAGATCTTATGAAAAAACTATTAATCGCACTGATGCTGACAGTATCTTCAACGGCGTTCGCTGAAATCGAATTAGATGAACGTGACTCTAGAGAGTTATATTATGCCTTAGCAAAATGGGGCGTACGTGAAGCAGATAAAGGCGATCAAGTAACCCGCATTCATGTAAGAGATGTGGATTGTGATTATAATCTATACAATGGTGGCCGCAACCAAGAAGCCGAGTGCGATCTTTACGATGAATTGCATAACGATGAATTAGAGCGTTCAGGTAAAACAGCATGGACATTAATCAGAGCTTTAAAAGATATTACTGAGCCATATTGCAATACGAACAGAACTCAAGCTGACTGTGAAATTCAATTGGATGAAGTTCGTTGCTGGCACAAATGGGATGATAAAGATCACAGAAACAATAATCATCACGGCCGCGAATACTTCTGTAAAGTTCGTCGCAATAACCCAGAACTATAATTTTAACATACAAAAAAAAGACTCATATTTTATGAGGATATGAGTCTTTTTTCTTAGGATTTGCCATGCTAAAGATTTTTCGCCTTAGTTTTATTTTATTTTTAATTTCAAATTTATATATGTCTGTAATTACAGCTCAGGAATTGCCTGTCGACCCTCCGGGCGAGCCCACCGATCCGGTGCTTGCGCCAGAGCCAGAGCTGGTAAAGCTTGATCTAAACGCATCCGATTCGCAGGTGCTATTTACCGCGCTGACTAAGTGGCAGCTGGTCGTGACCGACCGCCAGACCAAAAAGATCCGGGCCTCTGCAATTATCTGCGTTGAAAATATGGAAGGTGATCGTGAGTTGGGCTGTTCGCTTTACGATGATCTGCATGATCGTGATGTTACGAAGTACAATCAGAATGCTGATTCACTTTTTAAAGTGTTGGTTAAGCACGTACCGCTGGAGTGTGAAGAGGAAGGCGAGTCTTGTATTTTGACTGCAGAAGAAGTGCGTTGCACTTTGTCCGCCATGAACTACAGCTGTTCATTGGATTTTTACCAAAAAAAGGAGAATAAAAAATGAAGCCACTATTTGTCAGCTTATTGCTATTTACCATTACCCTTGTTGCGCAGGCTGAAACTGTTGATTTTAAAGAAAGACAGTCAAAAAAATTATATAATATCCTCGCCGATCTAGGACTGAAGTCAGATTTTCCGGCCGAAAAACAGACCCGTCAGTGGGCAAAGCCTGCAGTTTGTGTAAAAGAATCTGCTGCTGGAGCGACGGCTTACGGCTGCCAGATACACGACCAGCTAAAGGGGGAAAGCTCGCAATCAACCGGATCAGTGGCGAAGAAGCTGTACGATTTTCTTGTTGATGTAAACGGTGCTAATTGTGAAGACGGAGTCTGTGTGGTGGTAGCGCCGGACATTCAGTGTGCTTACTCCTGGTCTGATCAAAATGGTCCGTTTGCGCGCCGTTACCGATGCGCTGTTGAAAAACGGGACTAAGTCGATAAACCCGTTTCGATTTTTACGATTCGACACAAAACCAATATTTCTTGAGTAGATTATAATTGCAGCCAGTGACTTTCGCACTGAGCTGCTTGTGTTCTTTTGTCCCGGTAATTCCAGGATACCACATGCTAGGCCTAATTTTCAGAGTCAGAAAAATAAATACATTTCAAAAAAAATCTACCTTTTCTAAAATTTAATCACAGCTAAAACAGAACCGAGAATTGTAACCATTCAAAAAACAGTAACTATAAAACAGTAACTATTAAGAAAAGGAGTATTACAAAGTTTTTCGTGGATTGAAATCAAAACAATAAAGTTAGTGTTCTGAATGAATGCCCGACTTTTTTGTCATTGAACAACCCAATAACCAAAAAAACGCAATAAAGGAGTCATAAATGAAAACATTATTAGTTAGTTTGTTGCTTGTCGCTTTTGCTCAAACCACACACGCACGTGAACTCAATGAAGGGGATTCAAAAAAACTGTTCTTCGTCCTAGCGGCGATGGGAACAACTATGTTCGACCCTGAAAATAAACGTACAGTTGAGTCGGTCAGTGATGTGAATTGCTTCGTAGCTATTAACAATGGTCTAAAAGCAGAGTGTAGCTTGTTCAACGACCTCTACGGACGTCCGATTGTATTAAAAAAATATGCAGCCGTCCCACTTAATCTAATCCTGGGTAAAGTCGCAGGTGTGATGTGCGATGTTTTTAGTGGTCAGTGTTTAAGTTCTGCCACAAATATTAGTTGTACTTATTGGTGGAAAAACGCGCCAGCGAATCCACAGCCCAACAGAAAGTATATTTGCGAGATTGAATAGCTAAGCAACATGGGTAAGGTGGATAACGTCCGCTTTACCCATGTTCGATTCTAATTTGAATTATAATCCGGATTTACGAAAGTGTTTAATTCCTAAAGACACCAACGCACGCAAAGCTTCGGTATCAGAACTTAAGTTAAATGTCTCACGCACTTGTTGAATGGCCTCTAAAGTTTTTTGATCAAAACCTGAGGTGTCTAGCCCCGTAGAGACGCGCGATTGGCTCACTGTCGTCGTTGTTACGTGCGAAGTAGAAACCGCAGCCGCAGTGGCTGTTGCGTTCGTTTGCGAAGCCTGCACGTGGGCTGCAGGCATATGTACAGCCGCAGCCGTAGCAATTTGTTGCGGCGACTGGAAATCACCCATCATGTTCGCTAACGACTTTAATTCTTGTTTGAAATTTTGAATGCTCGGCGTTTCTAAAACCGCATCACCGTTACGTTGCGCTTTAAGATAAAGACTGACCAGGATATTCTGATCCTGGGCCATTTCTTTTACAGACGCAGATTGCGAAAGCAACCAAGCATAGGCTTTCTGTAAAGTGTCTTTAGTGTACGCTTGAGGCGGTAACGGGTTTACTGGCATAGGGAATAAACGGTAAGGTTTCCCTATAATCGAGTCAATTGTAATACCTCGTTAACGCTCGAAAAATATTTTGTAAGATTCTGCAGTTTATTTTCTAATCAAGGTCTGCTTTTGCGTATTCTTTCGCCACGATTCCGTACTTTTCGATTTTACGAAGTAACGTCTTTTTCGGAATGTTGGCGTGAAGTGCAGTTTGATTGATTTTACCCTTAAATGTTTTTAAGGCCTTGATAATAAACTGTTTTTCGAACTCTTCTTTTTGCGCATTGAAATCAAGCATGCCGTTGCTGCCAACGTTGATGCTCATCATGTCGCCATCGATTTCATCATCGCCATCCACTTCAGAGTCTGCGTCAAGTGCTAAATCATCGTCGTCGTCAGAATCTGTCATGCCCATTGTAACCGCAGTTGCGCCGTTCATTGCAGCAAGTGTTTCTGATTGACTATGGATCTTATCCATAGAGTCGATCAGACTGATGCCTGCGGCCATCAACACCGCTTCAGGTAAGCTTCCCAAAGTGATCTGGTTTCCTGATTCAAGAACGAAAGAATGTTCGATAACGTTCTCTAATTCACGGATGTTTCCCGGCCAAGAGTAACGTTTCATAGCATCTAAAGCATCTTTAGTTACGCCGTTAATTTTCTTACCGTGGGCATTGTTGAATTTTTTAATGAAGATATTGATCAATACTTCTAAATCATCTTTACGATCATTTAATTGAGGTAAAGTGATAGGTACAACATTTAAACGATAAAATAAGTCTTCGCGGAATTTACCTTCTTCCATCATTTTTTCTAATGGACGGTTAGTCGCAGCGATGATGCGAACGTTTGTCGGAATTTCGCGGTTAGAACCAACCGGTACGAATACTTTTTCCTGCAAGACACGTAAGATTTTAACTTGCATTAACTGCGGCATGTCGCCGACTTCGTCTAAGAAAAGTGTTCCGCCTTCGGCGAACTGGAATTTGCCGATTTTACGTTGGTCGGCGCCGGTAAATGAACCTTTTTCGTGACCGAATAATTCTGATTCAAATAAATTTTCAGGAATCGCCGAGCAGTTGATTGCCACAAATTTTTCATCTTTTCTGGCCGAATTAAAGTGGATGGCTTTGGCAACAAGTTCTTTACCGGTTCCGGAAGCACCACGAACTAATACCGGAGTATCAACTTTCGCAAGCTTATGGATAACGTTAAAAACCTTTTGCATCTGTGAAGTGTTACCGATGATTTTTCGGCCTTCATCAACAAATACCGGAGAAGATACCGCTAAGTTTGAGATCATACGGTGAGCGTTGATCGCGCGGTCAATTAGCGCAGTTAAATCGTCTCCTGAAATTGGTTTTGATAAAAAGTTATAAGCACCGTCTTTAACTGCGGCGACAGCGGCTTCTACCGTTGCGTGCGCGGTTAACATTAAGACGATAATACCCGGGTCGAACTCTTTGATGGCTTTTAGGGTCTGTAAGCCATTCATTCTTGGCATGTCGACATCTAAGATCACAATGTCGTAAATACGTTTAGTAGCATCGGTAGCTTTGATTTTTTCGAGTGCGTTCACGCCGTCAAAAGCTTCTTCAATCGAGAATCTGCGAGTAGCTTCTAAGGCCGAACGGATCGAAAAGCGTAACGCCTGATCATCATCAACAACTAATACCTTTAACATAGAATTCCCCCAAAAATTGCGATATGCCGGAGGGTATAGCATAGGTTTTGGGCAAGAACCCAATGAAAAAAGCAAAATGACACCAGTTTGGAATTGTTTACTTAGCGAGCAGAAACTCTATCTGGGGGTGCCAGGCCTTTTTTACTACAGTTATATTTGATTTGGTGGATTAAAGTGCGTTTTATTTATCTATAGGCAGTTCAACGGTAAATTTAGAACCCTTGGACTGGGTACTATCCACCGAGATCTTACCTTTATGAAGCTCAACGAAGTACTGCGCAAGGTAAAGCCCAAGCCCCGAACCCTTAATAGTGGTCGTCTTGGCGTTATGGGTTCTAAAGAACTTCATAAAGATATTTGGCAGGTCTTCCTGCGGGATACCCATACCCTGATCCTGGAACTCAACGATCAGCTTATCGTCTTCTTCGCGCGAACGTACCCATACGGTCGATTCATCGGGAGAGTATTTGATGGCGTTCTCTAGTAGGTTAGAAAACACTTGCTTCATAAGCTCTGGGTCTACGCTGGTCGGAAACATAGGCTCAAGCTCTTGAATAATTTTGATCTTTTTAACGTTAGCCAAGAACTGATGTTTCTTGATCACATCAGCCACCAGCTGGTTGATGTCTTTCGACTGCTTATGCAGCTGCACGCCCTGGCTCTCGATTGAGCCGTATTGCAGGATGGCGTTGATAAACTTCAATAAGTCATCAGAGCTGTGGCGGATGGTATCTAGCGCCTCACGCTGGTGCGGCGACAGCTGAACCGGGTCTTTGTAGATGACTTCAGTCATACCGGTAATACGCGCGATCGGCGTTTTCAGATCGTGCGACATCATCGAAATAAAGTTGGTCTTAAGCTGCTCAACTTCAGACAGAAGCTTGTGCTTTTGGTAATATTCCCACGACTTACGGTTCTCGCGAATTAAACGATAAGGGATGAAGAAGTAGTAGCAGAGGAAGATGGCTAGAAACGGGTGAGCGAGGTCGAACCATAGTCCGAATACAACGAAGGCAAATGTTCCCAGAAGGGCTGTGAGAAGCAATGTGCATGCAAGGATTAATAATCCTTTGGCCGGTGTAAGTGATAAAGTTACATAGACCGTCAAAATAGAAATCAGAATGGTAATTAACAAATCTATGTACTTGTGCACCTTTTTCGGAGCATTATTGTCTATCAGAGTCTGAATTTGATTTGCCTGTAGCTCGGCGGCAGTCATTGCATTTATTTGTCTAGAAAATGTAGTAGTAACATAATCCTTTGTAGTGCGTTCTAAGTCGGTACCAAAAATAACGACTTTGCCATTGAGTTGCTCTTGCGGAATTTTGCCATCATAAATATCTTCGAATGAATATTTTACGAAGTAATCTTTAGGTTTGTAGTTAATGTACACCTGATAGGATTCGAGATAGAAAAAACCGCCACGAATGTTTTCAGGGTTTTGGATTTCTGGGTTATAGTGAGCTGCGATTAAAGGTTGAGTCATCGCCTGGTCTTGATATCGATACATAAGACGTCTAGAGACACCATCTTTTGCAAATGATTTATTATCAGCAGTAATGGGCAACGAGCTTAGTTTAATGTCTAGAGGTGCACGTAACTTTAAATCGTTAATGTCGCCCTTCATTTTTAAATTTTGAGTAGAGAATATCACATTGGGCATGCTCTTTACTACATCAGAGAATTGTCTTTCTTCTTCTGGTGTTCCCCGGATGTCAGCAAAACTATCATCATCGGCTATTCTGAACTCATAAATTATGAAAGCCGGCTTCAGCCCTGATAATATGTTTAGAAATCTAATATGATCTTTAAATTTAGGGTCGCCCTGGAAACGTTCAATAGTTTTTGGGGTAATGTGTACTAGTACTATCGGAGATTGCTTTGGGTCTTTTTGGTTAAGGTGAGCATTAACTACTGATCTAACATCAAATAGAAAGCCTTCGATAAAATCAATTTTGAAACTAAATACTGCTATACCGGCGGCAATAGCAAAAATAACTCTTAGAACTAAATACTTTAAAGCTAACTTTTTATCGGCTTCCAAGAAAATAACTTACTTGAATTGGATTAGTTCATTGGGTGGCAGCCGTCACCGTTACCGCCGCCTTTGCCAGGCCCCATAGATAATTTAGGTTTTACTTTTTTAATATGTTTTTTCATATCAATCCCCATTAGACCAGCTTAGGCAGCTGATCTGCTTATTTTATAATATAGAATTGCAGTTAAAAGCAAGCTTCTCATACGTTCGCAAAACATCTGGTCTTTTTTGTGTTTATGACCGGTAAGTTCTCTGTTTATGTGCATGCAGCCACCGCCGCATAAGTGCCGCGCCCAGCAGGTTTGGCAATTATTAAGTTCTATAAGAGATTTTGAGTAGTTAGCTAGCCTCGTAGTGTCGTATTGTTCATTTTGGCCAATAGTTTCTGAAGGCTTGCCCACATCCCATGGGCAAGAGTACATTCGATTTTTAGCGTCAATCATTGCGTAACTTTTACCCGCGCCGCAATAGTTTTCGATCCTTAACTGCGAATCTAGAACTGCAAATTTATGGTCAAAGTATTGAACCTGTCGGAGTTTCTGCTCTCCTCCAGCTTCGAAAGCCAAACGTGCAATTTCCTGTAACTCAGTAATAAATCGTTCTTGTAGCTCTGGTGAGTTTTCTGCATAAGCCATTGTAAAATCACACCAGTCAGGTTTTAGAGTTTCGAAGAACTTGTAGGTCTCTAGCATGCTCGGACTTTCCTTTGAGCAAACAGCAGATAACCCTATGCTAATAATATTTCCTCTGTCGTTTAGAATTTCTTTAATTCCGGATACTGTTAAGTCAGTAGAGCTTTGTCCATTTTTTGTCGGACGAGCTTTGTCGTTATACTCTTTGGAGCCATCTATACTAACTGTAATTTTGACCTTCATAGCGCGAACAATTTCAAGAGTTTTTCCGGTTAACAAAGTGCCATTTGTAACGATCTGTAACGATGGTATAATTTGAAGTTTTTTTGCTTCTTCAAAAACGTAATTATGAATTGCCAATATTGCTTCCGGATGCAGAAGTGGTTCTCCGCCGACAAAGCTTATTGCAAATTTTTGCCCTGGCTTTAGCTGCATTAAGAAAAATTTTAATTGAGGTAGGGTTTTTTCAACCGATAATTTATTCATCGGTTCGCCATAAGTACCATCGCCACCTGCGGCACAGTAAGTACATTTTAAATTACAAATTTGATTTACATTTAAGGTGATAGATCTAATCCCGAATTCTAATTTACCGTTTTTCGTATTCGGGTTATCTTCGGCGTTCCATTCGTTCAAAGCACTAAAAGCTTCCAATTTTTCAGGGTTGACCGGAAATTTGACATCAGGAATTTCGCCGGTCGTAATAGAAATCGGTGTCATTTGAGCATAGGACTCTGGACTGATCTCTGCCACTTCCATATTATACGCGTGAAAAGCTGTAATAGATTCGTCCTCAGCTTTAAATGCGATAATTTCTTTATGGCGGCGCAGTTCTAATGGTTTCATTTTGTCTCTTAAATTCCTTAACCCCTTATAGAATAGCAATCTTAGAGCCAATTGTTAGTATCTTGCCGAAATTGTTAAGCTTTGCCTAAACCATTAAGACTTTAGACCTAAGCTTTCGGTAAGCTAATCATGATCGTTGTGCCCACGTTTTCCTGCGACGAGATTTCGAAGTGTCCGTTAAGTCGCTCGATTACGCGTTTGGCGTGTAATAGACCGATCCCGTTGCCCTGGCCAGTGTCGGCTTTGGTGGTGATACGGGCTGTGCCGAGCAAGCTTAGCACTTTTTCTGGAATCCCTGTGCCGTTATCGGTGATGCTCAGTCTAAGCATCTTATCGTGTTCAGCTATTGATAAGAAAATTTTTGGTTCAATAATGCTTTTAAGGGCAAAGATTGAGTTATCCATAATGTTGCTGATGATTCTTTCTAGATCTAATTTAAAACCCATAGCCATCGTTGAATCGGTGTTGATAACTAATTCGAAATTGATTTTTTCATTTAAAATGGCTTTTTCTTTGATAATAGTATTGCAGATTTCACCTAAATCGATTGGTTCTGGGGTTTCGTTTTCGCTGCCTGTTTTGGTGCGGTAACGGGTTAAGATTTTATTGGCGGTTTCATCGATGCGTTGAATAGCGCTATCGAAAATATCTTTGTATTCCTGATCGGGGAATGAAACTTTCGAGCTCACGAGATTAATTGCCGAAAGAGGAGATCTGATATCGTGGGCTACTTTTTCAGAAACAGTAAGTAAAGCATCGATTCTGGCATCGTTGATCTCCTGAAGTTTGCGAGATTCTTGTTGTTTGAATATGTTTAGCATGATCACCGGTATCACAAGATACTGTATGAAAAACAACAGCGTGATTGATTTGGAGAAATTGATGTAAAAACTCGACGTGGCGTAGATCAGTGCTAACGTGAAGATTATTGCTGGTATTAAAGAAGCGAAAATGTAAATTTTCTTTTTAATTTCTACATTGATAAAAATCAACAGACATAGAATTGCAAACGTCAAAATTAGATCTTTAAAATTTTGCACTAATTTTATGTAGTCGCCGGTCGTGTACAAGTTCAAAGCATTTGCTAGAGCATCAGAAGGTGGATATCCTTTGAAACTTGGGCCTTTTTTGTCCGACAAATTAAATACTGAGACTTGTGTTAGAAAGCTGTATTCGTCATTACTTCCTAATATTACAATTTTATCTTTTAAATCTATTGAGTCGTCTGTGGTTTCCAGGAATTTGCTTGCATCATGAGATCCGAAAGTTCCTAATCTGAAAGTTTTTAGGTATGCTTGTTTTGATCCCCAAAAATTCCATGTGTACTTAAAATACTCGGGAGGTTTGGTCTGTAGTCCGATAGCGTGTAAACTTTCAAACTCATACGCAACGCCTTGTTTGTCATATGAAATCATAGCACGTCGTAATTTTGAATCTCTTGGCCCCCAGCGTTGGTCAGGAAACATTTCAAAGGGAAATATGCGGGGAAATTGCGATAAGATTGGATCTTCGTAAACGTCATCTTCAGAGCCATTTGATGCTGCATAGATGTATGCGTTTTCTTTTTTGTTTAGATAGTCGAAGAGTTTTTTCTTCATTGGTTTCGGCTGATCGTAGTCATGATATAATTCACGAGGGCTTAAGATTAAAATTACTTTTTTAGGTTGGCCCGCAAAAATTTTTTCTAACACTGGAAGAATGGCATCAAAAGTAAACGGCCGAGTAAAAACTTCCTTTTCTTTATTAATATTTATGGTGACGAACGATCGATTAATGTCTGTTGAGGTGTTTAGATATTGGAAAGCATCTCGCAAAAAAGCGTCTACTCTTGGAAATTCATCTTGCTCTACCAGCCACATCACCGGCAACAACGCCGCCACCAGCGCCAGCTTTTTCCACGAAAATGAGAACCACTTATTTATCCAGTTTTTCAACTTGAACCGCCTTGCTACTGCGACATTATCCCCTAAATACGGGGATATTTAGTAGCCCTTAAACAACCTAAGTCTAGTTTGACGAGACCAAGGTCGGCGTCTCAAGATGGAAAACTTGTCTAGGTTTAATCGGAACGGTTGCGGAACAGCTGGCATGAAAATAAACTATTACTAGCGAAGGAAAATTGTAACAGCGTGGTTGTCAGATCATGAAGATCAAATTTTGGGGAGTGCGCGGATCGCTTCCGAGCAGTTCTAGTCCCACTGAAGCAAAAGAGCAGTTTGCTCTTTTGTTGCGCGAGTTTTTAGATAAAGGTTACAAATCAGCTTCTGAAATCGATAAATTTCTTAATGAAAAAAAATTAGTGGATGTCAGCGGGTATGGCGTGGCTACGACCTGTGTGCAGGTATCAAGTGATGATCAAATGCTGATTATCGACGGTGGCAGCGGCATTAAATACTTAAGCGATACATTGGCAAAAAACAAATTCGTACAAAAAGAGTATCACATTTTAATCACCCATTTTCACTTTGACCATATCCTGGGTTTACCATTCTTTGCGCCGCATTTTATCCCAGGGTGCACGGTAAAATATTACTGCGTACAGCCAGAGTGTGAAAAAATCGTACGTGATCTTTTTCACAAGCCGATTTTTCCGGTCGGTTACGAAGATTTAAAAGCAAACATTCAGTTTATTAAACTGTCGCCGTATGAAAAACGTTACATCAACGGTTTTGCGGTTACGCCATACTTACTTGATCATCCAGATCCATGTTATGGTTTTCGTGTTGAACGTGATGGCAAAGCCTACGGCCATGCAGTTGACACTGAAGCCACGCGCGTAACTGCAGAAGAACTTGGTCAGGATGCGGGTCTGTACAAAGACCTCGATTTAATGTACATCGATGCCCAGTATGTAGAAGAAGAAATGAACGTTAAGGCAGGTTGGGGACATGGTACTTTTGAAAGAGCTTTTAATCTTTGTGGGAATTTTGCTATCAAGCAAGTATACATGGCTCACTATGATCCTTCTGCTAGTCTTAAGGATATTCAGGCAATCAAAGAAAAAGCGGGAGCTGCTTTTGAAAAACACGCAGCCAGCAAAACCACTGCTTGGGACTTTGCTTACGAAACTCAGGAAGTTGAATTAAAATAGGTTCTTGCGTTGTCGCAATCTACTTTTCAAACACCAAATTAATCTTTTTGCCGTTATCTAAAGTTGATTCAATTTCTTTGATTTCGGTAGTTTCGGGCCAAACAAAGTCATTGTCGGATTCCGAGGCGGTGATCTGTTTCATAAAATTCGTCCAGATCGGAACCGCAGCGCCACCGCCGGTAAGCGCAGTGGCCAGGTTCTGGTCAAAGCCGAGCCATACGACAGCCGTAGTGCTCGGGGTAAAGCCTGCAAACCATGCGTCTTTGCCGTCTGAGGTTGTACCGGTTTTACCTGCAGCCGGTTTTTTATAACCTGCGGCCTGAACAAACTTGGCCGTACCGGTTGACAGTGTTTCTTTCATCATACCGACGAGGACAGCGGTTTTGGTTCTATCTGATTTTGCTTCTGGTTTTGGTTCAAAGTTGCCAGAGGCCTCAAAGATCATCGTGCCCGAATCATCAAGTGCTTTTTCGATAAACGATAAGCTGATCTGCTCACCGAAACGTGAAAGATTACTAAATGCCTGCAACACTTCAAGCGGCGTATGTTGGCTTGCGCCCAGTGATGTTGCCGGCAGGGCTGTCATATCAGAAGTTAATCCTAAACTGTGTGCAAGTTCGATTACTTTTTCGATGCCAACCTGGTGTGCGATCTGGGCGGTTGGAGAATTTAAACTTTCTTTTAAGGCAAAAAACAGCGGAACTTCGCCGCGAAATTTTTTATCGTAGTTGACCGGCTTCCACGATTTTCGACCGTTATCGTATTTCCATTCGAATGATTGGTCGTTAAGCGGCGTATTAGGTGTCGGGGCAGAATTATAGTCAATGCCATGTTGCAGGCCAGATAAAAATACAAATGGTTTTATTAATGAACCAATCTGGCGTTTGGCATGTAAGGCGCGGTTAAACTGTGACTGGCGAAAATTTTGCCCGCCGACAAAAGCAGTTACAAAACCAGATTGATTATCGGTGGCCAAAACTACGCCCTGTAGGGTCAAACCATTTTCTTTTTTCTTGGCCAGTGATTTTTTGCTCTCGGTTAAGCTTTTAATGCCGTCCTGTAATGACTTTTGTGCGGCTTCTTGAACTGACAAATCAAGACTGGTGTAAAATGTTGTTCCATCGGTTGTCAGCCCCATGTCCGTCGCTTGTTTTCTTACGGCTTCAAAAAAGTAGGGCGCGGTTTCTGTGGCTTTCACAACGGTGGCCGCCGGCATCGGAAAGTCGTTAGCTTTTTTAAATTCGTCTTCTGAGATAAGCTTTAACTCTTTCATTTTTGTTAATACTAACTGTCTGCGCGCTTTAGCTTTGTCTGTTTTTTTCCATGGGTTGTTTAAGCCCGGGTTGTTGATAATCGCCGCTAATAAGGCGCATTCTGAAAGATTTAATTTTGACGCAGATTTGCCGAAGTAATACTGGCTGGCGGCGCCGAAGCCGCGCACCTGAAATGCGCCGCTTTGCCCCATGTAGATGACATTCAGATAAGTCTGCAGGATTTCATCTTTGCTCCATTTTGATTCGAGCTTTACTGCCATGTACAGTTCTTTGGCTTTACGGGTATAGGTTTTTTCTGGAGATAAAAAATAGTTTTTAACCAATTGCTGGGTGATCGTGCTTCCGCCCTGAGCTTTGCGCAAAGCAATTATATTTTTTATAGCTGCGCGTGCTAACCCCATGATGCTTACGCCTGAATGATCCAGGAAATCATTATCTTCGATGGCGATCACCGAATTTAAACACTGAACCGGATAATCAGCCAATTTTAGCTCTTCTTGCATCAGTGGTTCGTTGTTACGAAACTGTGCCACTAAGACAGGGTCAGTCTGACCAGAGGTCACGACACGAGTGGGGTCGGTCTTAAAAATTTGTTGAATGGTCTCCTGGTAGCTTACAACCACATAGGCATCGGCATTGGTGGAGTTTTTCCAGTGAAAGCATGTGGAATCCTGCATCAGAGAAATGCTGAACATGTTGCTGCAGTCTTGAGCCTTCAGAATGATGAAATCTCCGGCTAAAATGGCCTGATCTTGCTGTCTTTCTCGGTAGCCTTTGTCTAAAAAGCTCTTCTTAACGGCTTCGGCATTGAATTTCTGGTTAGTTTTGTAGGATAAGCCTCTGGCATAGTACTTAGTCGTACGCAAAATGGCTTGCGATGAGAGTTTGTTCTCGAACTCTTCGTTGATACTTTGCGCACTAACGCTCAGAGATATAGCGCTTGTAACTATAAAAAAACTGGTCTTTAATAACTTAGAAAAGGACATAAGTAATTACAATGATGAAGCTTACCGCAAGTCAAATACAAAGACTGTCTGAAAAAATCTTAAATCAATGGAAATCGCAAAATCTGATCACGTTAAAGGTTGAAGAAAAACAAGTTCTTCAGGCCATGAAAGACGCTATCAACAAAGAGCTGCAGGCTGAACTTGATTTAGAAAAAGAAGTTCACGGCTTAATGGATCAGATGGAACAACAAGGCCAGGAATTTCAGCGCGGCAAGATGTTTCAATTGTTAAAAACTAAATTAGCAAAAGAGAAAAAGGTGATCTTATGATTTTAGATAGGGAAATCTTATCAGCAGACCGCCAAAGTCACTGGGCGCATGTAATCACAGATAAAGTTTGGGGCGATGACATCGTCGATTTTACTGATGACGACGAGGCGCTTAAGGCCGCTAAAAAAGCGATTATTGCTTTTGTTAAAGAAGATATGGAAATCGACAAACACGCCCGTGAAAAAGTAGCGTCTTTAAAACGCGGTGTCATGGAAGGTACCTCTGAATGGGAAATTATGTACAAAAAATATTACGAAGAGGAGAAAAACCGTCGTGGGTAAAAAAGTAACAGCTAAAAAAGTAACAGCTAAAAATAAAGTTAAAGCGAAAACAAAATCAGTAAAAAAATCTGCACCAGCTAAAAAAGCGGTAAAAAAAGCAAAACCTGCGGCGAAGAAAGCTGCTCCTAAAAAATCAGTAAAAAAAGCAGCGAAGCCAGTAGCGAAAGCCAAAGTTAATGTTAAAGCTAAGACTGTAAAAAAAGCGGCGGCCAAAGTTAAAGCTAAACTGGCCGCAAAAAAACCGGCGGCGGTGAAAGCGACTGCGTTTAAAGCGCCAACAGCAAAACCTTCAGCTAAGATCGATTACTCAAAGGCGATTACACCGCTGGGCGACCGTTTAGTGATCCGCCTGGTGCAAGCTGAGCGTGTTACGCCGGGCGGGTTAATCCTGCCGGATTCGGTATCGTCGACATCTGGCTATTTAAAAGGTGAAGTGTTGGCTGCCGGTCATGGCACTTACACAAAAAAAGGCCATCATAGATTGTTAGACGTAAAAATCGGTGACGTTGTTTTATTCAGTGAGTATTCAAGCACCAAAGTTAAATTTAATAACGAAGATTTACATATCGTGCACGAGAACGAAGTTCTTGGTGTGGCAGAATAAAGAGGGGAACCACCGATGAAATTATCACAACTATTCACAGCAGTTTTATTAGTCTCACAAACTGCAGCGGCTATTTCGATTGATTGGACCGGCGGCTACCGCGTTGAGTACACAAGCATTGACCGTCCGTCGTTAGCCAATAACAAGCAAAGCAAAAACTACGCGCTTAATTTTTTATACTTACAGCCTAAAATCGTAGGTTCTGACGGTATCAACATTGTGAGCCGTTTTGATATTATGGCCAGCGAATTAAAAGCTTACAAAAATTCGCAATTGGGTTCAGTGATCGGTGGCGGTTTAAATGACGGCACCGGCGACACAGGTACTAATGCGACTTCGCAAAATCAGAACTCATCTCAGATTTACGTGAGCCAGTTATACTTAAACGTAAACCATGAGTACGGTTCGTTATTGGTGGGCCGTGCCCCGGTAGAGTTCGGTTTAGGTATTACTCATAATGCCGGCAAAGGCGCATTTGATCACTGGATGGATACTAAAGAAGTTATTTCTTACCGTTTTGTGGTAGATAACCTTTCTTTTGCGCCAATGATTGCTCGCGTTGCTCAAGATGATTTCGGCGGCGGCGTAATGAATGATCAGATCTATATCCTTGATTACAACAACGTTGATGCCGGTGCGCGCGCTGGTCTATTTCATCAGACACGTTCGGCGGGACCTGCATACAACGACTACGCTCCAGCAGAGTTACCGAATGGTTCAGCGACCGTTTCGGGTCTTAAAACCCAGACAGTTAATATCTACTTAGAAAGAAAATGGTCTGTCTTTGAATTTAAACTAGAAGCCAGTTTCTTAACCGGTGATACCGGCGTAGTAACAGCAACGACTGAAAAAATCAAAGTAGACTCGTACGCGGTAGTTACTGAAGGTTTATTTCCGGCCGGCGAGAGCGACTGGGAATTCAGTGGTAAGTTCGGTGTGGTCAGCGGTGATAACCCGGATACACTGGGAACTTACGAAGGTTATATCTTAGACCGTAACTATGACGTGGGCATTTTATTGTTTAACCACCGATTGGGTTCGGGCGATATCTTAGGAACATCTCCGATTCATGCAAATGATGCCGGAAGTTCTTTGAGCACACAAAACTCTGCGGATGACGAGGCGATCACAAACGCAATGTTCTTGGCACCTTCAGTGAAGTACATGTGGGATGACAAAATCGATCTAAAAGGAACAATTATTTACGCGCAGTTAATGAATGCAAAGAAATTTGTAGACATGAAAAAAGACTTAGGCCTAGAATTAGATTTAGAACTAGTTTACAAGCCACGTGAACGTGTGACTTGGTCAACTGGAATGGGAGTATTAATGCCGGGCGCCGCATGGGAAGGTGGCAGCACTAATAACTTCGATAGCAAGACCAACTTTGGATTTACGACTAAGGCCGCCATCACCTTTTAAGAATATCAGCGTGATGACAGCATGTACGACAGCTTAGGATGACAACTTGAACACAGAATGTGTACTACAGCTGGTGATGTAGGCTGAGCAGGGCCGGCGGGGAGCAATCCCCGCCGGATTTTCTTTTTTAGGGGTCAAATCACATGATTCTTTCCAATTACACTCAAATTTTTGTAAAACAAAAGCGTGAACTCGCTGAACTTTTAGGTTTTGAAACGCGCAATAAGTACGAAATATACGATAGTCAGAAAAACCTGATCGGTTTTGCAGCTGAACAGCAAAAAGGTATCCTCGGTATTTTACTGCGTCAGTTGTTAGGCCACTGGCGTTCGTTTGAGCTGCATTTCTTCGATGCGCAAAGACAACACGTCTTGGTTTCAAAACACCCGTTTCGCTGGATCTTTCAGGAGTTTGAAATCGTAACTGCGCAAGGTGTGACCATAGGGACGGTGAAGCAGCGCTTTGGTATTTTTAAAAAAAAATTCGACGTGCACAACGAACGTGGCGAAGTGATTTATCAGATGCGTTCTGGTTTTTTCTCGTTTTGGACGTTTCCATTTTTTAACACTCGCGGCGAAGAGGCGGCGCTGATCCAGAAAAAGTGGTCAGGCGCTTTAAAAGAGATTTTTATGGATGCTGACAACTTCAGTGTCGAATTTAAAAGTAGTACCTTAAGTGAAAATGAGCGCTTGGTGATATTAGCCTGCAGCGTATTTACCGATCTGCAGTACTTCGAACACAAATCTTAAAATAAAAAAGCCAGGTGATGAACCTGGCTTTTTAGTTAGATAAAGTGACCTAGCACCGATTAGTTACCCATTGAACGGGCACCACGAGTGTTGCCGCGTGAAGAGTTTGACGGAGTTCCTACGCGCACGCCACCAGTTGATGAGTTTAAGAATTCCCATTGTGACGGTGAACCGTTGCTTACTTTAGAGCTGGCTTGACCGCGGGTACCAGTCGCTACCGGCGTTGTTGAGCCCGACTGTACACTGCCGCGAGTATTTTGACGAGTCCCGCTGTTTTCAACTTTTTCTTCAGGAGTTACAGCTGTGGCCGCTGCTGCCGGACCCATTAAAGAAAAGATTTTATTCATAGCTGGCAAGTACGTTTGTTGGTAGTACTTAGCAAAACTAGTATCAGAGCTGTAAGCATCAGAAGTTTTTGCTGCTGCTGAGTACACGTTGGCCATTTGGTTTAATTCAGCATGTGCCGCTTGTGCTTCATTCATTGTTTGTAAGTACTCTTGTGGTTTATTTTGCTTTGCGAAAGTGTCAGCTAATTTGTACTGCTCGTTGATAGCTTGAGAGCGGTTTTTAGTTTCGTTCTGAACTGCCGTTAGGATATTCTGGCGGATTTGACCATACTCAGATGGAAGACCGTCAAAAACATCGTGTAACGTGCTCATGGCAGTTTGAGCGTCGATTTCGTTATTGAATAACATCTTGCTTAATTCGCCACCGACTACGTTTTTAAAGTAACGTTGTACGACGTTTGCCGGGATTGCGTTACGGCCGGTGAAGCGTGATGTAGCACTGTTAAATTCGCGTGTTAAACACTCTAGTTTAGTTTCAGAGCGGGTCACTTCACAACGGTCTTTGATGTCTTCCATTTTATCTTCGAATTTAGCGATACGCTCTTCGCTCTTTTCGCGTTCTTTTTCGGCTTTTTCGCAACGTAAACGGTCGCGTTTTTGTGCGCGGGTTTCAGGTTTGCCGTCTTCAGTAAAATCACAGTCATATTCTGATTCAGCTGCGGCTACCGGAGCAGCAACTACCGTTACGCTTGATGCCGGTCTTGCAACTACAGCTGAAGACGTTACGGCGCGCGTAGCTGCCGCGATATTTTCTGCAAATCTGTGTAAGGTAGACATTTCTAAAACAACTGATTTACAAGAACCATCAGCGCATGTGCCTGTAGCGAGTACCTGGCCTTCACGTTTTAATTCAACCGTTTTGCCGGTTTTATCTTCAGATCCTGTTTGTGGTAGTGGGCGGGCTTCCGCCGAGCCTAATGCTGCTGCAGAACCTGATACTGATGTTGAACCTGAAACAGTTGCTGAACCAGATACCGAAGCCGTGCCAGAAGCTGGGCGACCTTCGCGAGAAGATAATTCAAACACTTCAACTTCATCTTTATGCATCGCTAAAGAGTTGGTTTGAAAGCCGTAGTTAGCACCAAGCACTGCTAATAAAGCAGTAGTTAATAACCATTTTGGGGCTTGTTGTTGATGTTTCATATATCCTCCGTTTAAAAAAACTTATTCGTCGAAGATCATAATTGCGAACCTGGCACCATGTCTTAGAGTGAGTCATACGCTGTAAGTGCTGAAAATCATGGGCCTATTCGCAGATTTTTTTTTGTTTCACACTGAGACTGCTGTCGAACTTCGCGATAAGTACAAAAAAAGTCATACAGGTCTGTGTCAGTACTAAAGTATGAGCTCTGACATCACGATGAAGTTTTATATGAAAAACTATTTAATTGTGGTCGGCGTCTTTGCTTTGGCTTCCTGTGAAACTTTGACGACTTTTCGTAGCCCGGCCAGTGTCAGACCGAAACACTATATTATTTCAATGCACGGATTAAGCGGCTCGCCAGAGTCTTTTTTGGGGTTATTGCCGGCACTGGAAGAGCATTTAACTGCAGTAAATCCCTATCACGAGGTAGTGACTAAGGATTTTAAATATTCCAGCGGTGAAAAAGGGGCCGAAATTGAACGTTTTGTCAGCGAGTTTGAAAACTTTCTGGTTAAAGAAATTCCGTTTCTAAATGAGAGCGACAAAATCAGCATGGTTGGACACTCGCAAGGCGGGTTGGTCGGTTATATCTGGTATTTAAAGGCCTTAGATGGCGTTGATTTAAAGCAGCGCTCATACATGGAGCGCGTAAACGGCTTTGTGTCTTTAGGTGTGCCGTATTGGGGATCACGCACCACGTTTTTGTTAAAGAAGTTTATCCCGCACTCTGATATTCAAGACTTTATCTTTGATAAAATGAATTATGGCGATCAAGAGGTGACAGATATCACCGCAGCTTCAGAAAAAATTTACGGCTATTTCAGCCGCATGGCGCGAAAAAACTTTGTAAATATTTATTACGATCCGCGGATGTTGAATATCTCTGCCGTGGTGCCTGCAACCAAAGGTGAAGAGGTTCCGAAGAGCAAGTTTTTAAAGCTGATTAACGACTTAAAGAAAAAGGTGGTTAAGGTTTTTGACTACCGCTTAAATGTGGGTGTTCGCTGGGAGTCAGATCAGGCCGTCAATGTATCGAGTGCACGTCTTGGCTTTTATTATTTTTCTGATGAGATTCGGCGTTATCTGGAGCTGGATAAAAAACAAAATCTGAAAATGGATGATTTCGAGTATTCGCGCTATTTTAAAACCGATCCGAAATACATTCTGATTGAAGGGGTGCACGCTAAAGCCAGCGGTTATGACCGTGCCTACGCGATTGCTTCTATTCCTGAAGAGTGTATCGAAGCCTCTCAGTGTAAACATATCAGCTATATCCATATTTTTAAACATCTGGCCAACTGTGAAGAACCGAAAACAGCCTGCCGTATGGATCGTTACACACAGATCGTTAGAGACCTGGAAGTCGCACGAGCACCTTTGAGTTTAGAGACCAATGAAATGCTCCGAAACGAAATGCGTACATTTAATTTAGGTTTAGATCTGCAGTTGCCGAAAAATTTTATTCCGCCGAAAGAAATGTTAGATGATAAAACCTTGATGAAATATCTGCAGGTTGATTATGTTTACGGAAACGATAATAAAAAACATTTAAAAGATGTTAAAAAAGACGGATTGGTTAAAAATATTGGCCCGCTAAGCCACGAAATCCGCATTGGCCGCTTAAATGAGTGGGGTTCGCGTATCGTGAATTATTCGGCGGAAAAGAATAAAATTCAGATCCAGCTGACCGGTTCAATCCAGCCGATTGCATCGGCCAAGTCGTTTGATGTGAACAAAAAGTATCCTTTACAGATGGTTATCAACCTTCCGGGCCTTAAAAAGCGTACATTGATTATCCCGCTGCAACCGACGTACACAACGTTCTTGGATTTGCAGCTGGATTAAGCTATATCTTGGGGGGTGAAGATCAAGTTTGATTCAGCCCCAAAACCTGAAAATATCAATCCCGCCGATTGGATGGATTGGACCTGGCAACTGCGCCAGTCGATGAAATCATTGGCTGATTTTCAAACCCATTTTACCTTAAGCGAAAACGAAGCCACCGCGTTTCGTTCCAGCGAATCGCAGAATGCCAAACAGGTTTTTAATATTCGCGCTACGCCATATTACGCAAGTCTTGCACATAAATCGTTAGAACAAGACCCGATCAGAAGAATCTTAATGCCTCATTCTGCCGAGCTTTCGGATAAATTTCAGGCGCAGCTGGATCCTTTAGGCGAACGCAAAAATTCTAACAATCCGGTTGCGCGTGTGGTGCACAGATACTCTGACCGCGCGTTATTCTTAATCACCGACATTTGTTCGGTGTACTGCCGCTACTGCACACGTAAACACTTTACCGGCAGTGACCAGGCATTTATCAAAAATTCAGAGTATGAAAATGCGCTGGAGTATTTTCGTAACACTAAAGGCTTACGCGAAATTATTCTTTCAGGCGGTGACCCGTTAACAGTTTCGGATGCGCAGCTGGAGCGCGTGTTGTCGGATTTACGCAAAATCGAACATATTGAAATTATCCGTATCGGAACACGTATGCCGGTCGTAGCCCCGATGCGGGTGACAGAAAATCTGGTTAAAATTTTACGTAAACACAAACCGGTATTTTTAATGACCCACTTCAACCATCCGCGCGAGCTTACAGCGGATGCAGCCCAGGCGGTAGAGCTGTTTGTTGACCACGGCATCCCGGTAATGAATCAGATGGTGTTATTAAACGGGGTAAATAATCATCCGGCGATCGTGCAGGCCTTATCGCGCAGGTTATTATACCTACGTGCAAAACCTTATTACATGTTTCAGTGCGATCCATCAATCGGCACGGACCACTTGCGCACCTCGATTGATGATTCTTTAGCGATTCAAAAAGAACTGTGGGGGCATCTTTCAGGTCTTGCGATGCCGAATCTGTCGGTGGATATTCCGGACGGCGGTGGTAAGGCCTATTACGTTCCTAAGTTTGAAACTGCGGTGACTGAAGCAGAACGCCTGTTTACCGGCTGGGACGGCGTTGAATCAGTTTACAAAAACCCAAGCGCTGATCAAATCATAAAACCCATTGATGCCGAAGTGTATTTACCTGAATGGGAAGAAGTTAAAGCTTCAAAGAAGAATGCGCCGCCTTTTGCATAATCAGTATTCCTAGAGGCAATTTGAGTCATTTTGCCTCATGGAAAGGGGCCAGCTATGGCGCAAGTGAGTGCAATCCGCAACGCTAAAAAAGATCATTTACTAACACCAGAAAATTCCGTGGTAACTTTCATTGATTACCAACCGGATCAGTTTCGCGGGGTTACTTCCAAAAACACCAGTGAATTACTGTTAAATGTCATTACCCTCGGAAAAATGGTTAAAGCCTTTAATATTCCGTTTGTTGTTTCAACCGTTGGGGTCGAGATGGGTGTAAATCAAGGTACGCACAAAGAACTGATCGATGCGCTTCCGCCCACTGTGGAAATCGACCGTACCACCCTAAATGCCTGGGAAGACGAAAATTTTATCAGTGTGGTGGCCCGTACCGGCCGAAAAAAAATAATTATGGCAGGATTATGGACTGAAGTTTGCGTGGCATATCCGACTCTTGATGCCATTAAAGATGGTTATGAAGTTTATCCGGTCGTGGATGCGATCGGAGGTGTTACCAAAGAAACGCACGAAACAGCACTGCAGAGAATGATTCAAGCCGGTGCGCAGCCGGTTACCGCATTGGCCCTAGCCTGCGAAATGCAGCGGGACTGGGCCCGTGGCCATGGCCATGAGCTAAGAACCATTATGCAGGAATACTTCAGACAAATGCGCTTTCTTAGAGAACGAGCACGTGAGTTCAGAAATTTTGATAGAGACGATGCCAACAGAGCGTCGCAAGTAACGCTTTAAAATTACAGGCGTTCTAAGCGGGCGTATTTTGCGACGAATTTTTTGATCGTGTTATCCTGAAATAAAACACTGATTTTTAAATTATCGCCAGAACCTTCAGTGGCAAAAATAGAGCCGGCGCCGAATGTCGGGTGGCGCACTTTCATGCCTTTAGCATAGCCGCCTGACGAGCTAGAGGCCGCCTGTGAATATTCGTCATAATCCGGAAAGCTTTGGTTATCGTCATATGAATTCTGTTTTTTACCCCAGCTGTTGGTTTGCCCGAAGCTGCCGTAACCAGATTCGTCGTTGTTGCGCTGGCCGTAGCGGGCCGCAAAGCCACTGTTTACACCAAACGCTGTTACTGCAGAAGTTTTCTGCACCAGTTCTTTGGGGATTTCGCCGATAAAACGCGACACCGGATTCATCTGCTCCTGGCCCCATACACGGCGGATCTTGGCGTGCGTGAGCCAAAGTTTTTTACGGGCGCGGGTCATGCCTACGTACGCCAAGCGGCGTTCTTCTTCAAGATCGTGGTTTTCGATTTCGTCAGCACCGCCGCGGATGGACGGAAATAAACTTTCCTCGCAGCCGACGATAAACACGTACGGGTACTCTAAGCCTTTTGAGATATGCAGGGTCATCATGGTGACGGCATTTACATTGGCATCAACCTGATCCTGATCAGAAGCTAAGGTCATTTCTTCTAAGTAGTTTGATAACGTCGCTTCATCACCGCGTTCTTTTTCGAACTGCACAATGGCGTTATCTAACTCTTCTAAGTTGTTAATGCGTGCTTCGGCTTCGGTAGTGTCTTCTTTTTTTAAAATCGTAATGTATTCGGTGCGGTCTAAAACGATCGAGTAAAACTCTGATAACTTAAAATTATCCTTCTGCGAAATTAAACCTTCTGCCAGCTCTAAGAAGCGGCGAAGCTTGCCGGTGGTGCCGGCATTAAATACTTTGGTGTCGATCGCTTTTTGAATCGCTTCAAAAAACGAAATTTTTTCGCGCGCTGAAATTTCGTCGACTTGTTCAACGGTGGTTTTGCCGATACCGCGGGCCGGAACGTTGATGATACGTTTAACGGCGATATCATCTTTGAAGTTAATCGCCATACGTAAGTAGGCGATCAGATCTTTTACTTCGGCACGTTCGTAGAAACGGATACCGCCGATTAAGCGGTACGGGATCATTAAAGTGCGCAATTGTTCCTCGAGAACACGTGATTGCGCATTGGTGCGATAGAAAATGGCAAAGTTATTTAAACTTTCGCCGACATTCATTAAGTCTTCGATGGATTTTGCAACGTATCTGGCTTCGTCATATTCGTTACGCTCTTCGCGCACCTGAATCAGTTCACCGGGTTCGTTATTGGTAAACAGGGTCTTGTCTTTGCGCTCAGTATTGTTGGCAATGACTTTGGTGGCCGCTTTAACGATGTTACCTGACGAACGATAATTTTCTTCCAGTTTTACGACAGTGGCGTTGGGAAAATCTTTTTCAAAATCTAAAATATTGCTGATATCAGCTCCGCGCCATGAGTAGATCGACTGATCTTCATCGCCCACGACACATAAGTTTTTGTGTGCAGACGCCAGTTGCTGCACAAGAAGGTACTGGATACGGTTGGTATCCTGGTACTCATCAACCATGATGTAACGGAACTGTTTCTGGTACTCTTCAAGTAGGCCCGGATACATCTTAAACAGTTCGTGCGTTTTTAATAACAGATCATCGAAATCTAAGGCATTCGTGCGGCGCATTTCTTCTTCGTAGCGGGTGTAGACTTCCAAGGTCTTTTGGTCGATCACGTTTTTTGAATTACCACCGCGCATGTTTTCAGGCGCAAGACCTAACATTTTTGAATTGCTGATCCGGTGCTGGAAGCTTTTTGGTGCAAACATCTTGTCATTGATGTTTAAGGCCTGCATGACCTTTTTGATCTGGGCTAACTGATCTGAAGAATCGTAAATCGTGAACGGTTTTTTGTAATCAAGCATTTCAATGTGGCGGCGTAAGATGCGTACACAGAAGCTGTGAAACGTGCTGATCCATAAATCACGGGTAACCGGCACACCGATCTCAGAAAGTAAGTTGTAAATACGATGTTCCATCTCTTGCGCGGCCTTATTGGTGAAGGTCACACACAGGATTTCTTCCGGCGCGCAGATGCCCTGGCCGATCAGATTGGCCATACGGTGGGTCAATACACGGGTCTTACCCGAGCCGGCACCCGCTAAAATTAAAAGGGGACCGTCTAAAGTTTCGACAGCTTTCTTTTGAGTTGGGTTCAGATTTCGTGTAAGGTTTTCAACGACGCTCATTAGGGGTTAAGTCATACCCCTGAAAATTGAGAATTTCGACAAAATACCCTATATTTGACGCAATGAATTTCACTCGTGTTTTGACCGGTTTTTCTAGAAGTTTTTGCGTGCTTTTTTTAGGTGCATCTTTGCTCGCGTTTTCAGGCTGTAAACCAGCTGCCAGCGACGCAGTGGCTTCTGGTGATTTAGCGGTGCAGATTCCGCTGACTGAGACCCAGAACGGCGAGAATGGCTATGCCTTAAAAACCGTGGTGCTACAAAACGTCGATACCCTACGAGAGCTGCGCGGTAAGTATGCGCAGTTTTTCTATGCGCCGGGCATGAATGATGGCCGTTTATCCGGCGGTTCGCCGGTGGCGTATTTTGCGAAGACTAAAAACAATACGTATATAGCCAAAGACACCCTGTCGTTACAGATGGCGACCTTGTATTACCACATGCAGAGTTTGATCACCTGGGCGCAGGATTTGGGGATCACTGTTAAAGGTCCGTTTCAGATCGGGCTAAATACCAAAATCAAAGGTGATGAAGCCATCCAGGCCAATAACGCATTTTATGACGGCCGTTCTAAAGCCATGTTATTTGTGCCGTACACGGCGAAAGAAATGCCGATTGCGGTTAATGCCGGGATTGTGGCGCATGAGTTTTTTCACTCGATTTTTTACCGCAAAGTTTTAGAGCCACTCGGCCAGAAGCGCCTGTCAGTTTCGCAGCAGCTTTCGGATCAGAACGTGCACAGTTTAGAAGGTTGGAGCGAACGTTTGACAGTTCGTGAAAATCTATCGGATGTTGAACTATTCAATGAAACGTACCTGCGTGGGGTCAACGAAGGCTTGGCTGATTTCTGGGGCTGGGCATACACCGATGATCCGGATTTTTTAAAGTGGTCGTTGTCAACTCATGTGAAAAAACGCAGTTTAACCAAGCCGGCAAAAGTGATTTACAAAAGCGAGCGCGAGATTGAATCTGCGGTGCTCGAAGCACAGCGAGTATCTGATGATCCGTCGATGGCACTGTCTAATTTTATCTATGAAGTCGGTACGCCGTACGCCCGCTTTTTAAAAGAGCTCGTAACAGTTAAAGTACAGAACAACGGATTAACCCGCGCCGATGCCAAAAGAGAAGTTAGCCAGATCGTATTGCGCTTCGTTGAAGATTTAGGTCGCGACGCTGTAGCTCTTGGTAAAGCCGAAAAGTTATCACCGCAAGCATTATTTTTGGCGGTAGCTGGATACGATAGCGGCCGCCAGTCACAGGAACAATGTGATTTGTTGGTTGAACATTTGAATTCTCCGCTTGAAAAAGACGGAGTCATTGCTGCCAAGTACTCTTGTGAAAAAGAAGAAAACCTTAACTCTTATAAAGTGGTGGCGCCGTGATCTTACGTCTGCTGGTCTTAGCCGGATTACTCTTTGCCGCGTTGACGGCACAGGCGCAGCACGAAGTGCAGATCTATGCCCCGGGTTTTCAGTTCAGATATGAAGAGGGCTCGGATCAGAGCATCGATCTGCGCAGTTACACGCATTATTCGGTTAACTACATGTACCAAAGTTTTTTAGTCGGTATCGAACATAACCGTTCGCAGGATAATACCGGCAGCACTGCTTTAGGTGTAAAAACAAAAACACAAGAATGGAATTTAATTGCCGGCTTCAGTCTGGCTAAAATTGATTTTAAAAACTTAACGCCGAATACAAATCTGGAATTAGTGTTGTTAAGTGCCATCGGGCAAAGTCAGGCCGAAATTGAAACTTCGTTAAACGGGCAAAGCCAGACCGACGAGTCAGAGTCTGCAAGCACCTTGGGTCTGGGCGGGTTGTTGTTATTTCGGATAGATTATTTTGTTGTCGGTCTCGATACCAGATATATGCAGTCGAAGGCATATCAGCCGAATTCGGTTTCAGTTAGCACCGTTAAGCTCGGTGTGAATTTTGATTATTAATAAAAAAGGCGGCTTTCAGGCCGCCTTTTTAAACTTTTCATTTCAAAAATTATTATTTAGAAATTTTTTGTACGAATGCTGAAGTTAAACGGTTTTTTTCCATTAACTCTTTTTTGTATTCTTGCGCTTCGTTGAAGTTATTAAACATGCCGACTTGAACACGGTACATTGTTTTACCGTTGACGTTGGCCGCTACGGCGTTAGCTTTGTAACCACGTGCTAATAATGACTCCGTCATTTTATTGGCTTCGACTTCAGACGGGTAAGAACCAACCTGTACAGTGTATGTACCCATTGATTTGGCTTTTACCGGAATGCTGGCAACATCTCTTTCAGATTCTGCGTTGGCTTCAGCTAAGGTTACTTCTTTAACATCTTTTACTTCGGCTTTAACGGTTTTTACAGTTTTTGTACCGGCTTGGTTGGCCAACGCCGCATTGGCGTGGGCTTGCATTTGGCCCATGTTTGCTGCTTCCTGCGCTGTCGCTGTGTCAGCGTGCACTTCTTCGTTGTCGGCAGAAAACTCTTCAGCCAATTTTGCTACGTCAGCATCGGTGATTTCATTTTCTGACATTGCAGTTGCTGCAGCAGCGTCGGTATTTGATGCTGCATTTTCAATAGCTTGGCGCTCTTCAGTTTTTTTGTTCGGCTCAAGTAACGCAAGACGGTGTTGGTTATCTGAGTACTTCTTGCCTACGAATGTTCCGATTGAAAACGAAAATAGCGAGATAAAGAAAACTAAGGCTAACTCAATAATGCGATTTGTATTCATTGTCATAAATTGCTTCCTGTCAATTTTAGGTATAGCTTACATCTTATCAACAGGCGGAATCTATGGGAAAGTCTAGTTTTGACTCAGTACGATCAAAAGAAATCTATAACGAAGCTATGAAGGCTGTTTTAGCCGGCAGAGCCTGTTTATTGGGGTATTTTGGTAAAATAAACAACGTCGAAGAAAAAGATAAGGCCGCAGGGCTTGTCAGCGAGGCCGATCGCGAGAGCGAAGCGCTGATTAAAGGGATGCTGGCCAAGTCATTTCCCGATTTCGATTTTTTAGGAGAAGAAACAGCTTACCTTGAAGGCAAAGAGCAGTTTAGCGCTTCTCCGCGCCCGCGCTGGATTTTGGATCCTTTAGATGGCACGACGAATTTCGTGCATAAGTTTCCGATTTTCTGTATTTCGCTGGCGCTGGAAGTTAACGGCGAGATCGAAATCGCGATTATTGATATGCCGATGTTAAATCAAACTTTCACCGCGATCCGCGGGCATGGCGCCTATTGCCTGCAACCGAACGGCACACGTGAAAAGCTGCAGGTTTCCAAGACCGAAAACTTCGAACAGGCCTTTATGTCGACCGGCTTTGTGAATGAAAAACGTGAGATTTTATCCGAGCAATTAAAGATCTTTGAAGACGTGGTATGGAAGGCGCAAGCGATTCGTAGACCCGGGGCTGCGGCGTATGATTTAGCATTGATTGCGGCCGGCGTTTTTGATCTTTACTGGGAAAAAAATCTAAAACCGTGGGATTCGGCTGCAGGCTTGTTACTCGTAAAAGAAGCGGGCGGAGTAGTTGTTACGTTTGAAGGTGAAAACTACGATCCGTTTAAGAAATCGAGCATTGCCGGCAACTCGACCATCGTCGGGAAATTCGTTCAGGAAATTCAGCCGATTATTTCTAAATAATTTTGGCCGCCGCGCTGGTTCGGCTTCCTGTCTGGCCTTTTTTGACGGCTTTCTGCCGTCAGAGCTTCGTCAAAAAACTAACTGGACTCCGCCATTGTTTTGGATCTTTTTTGCCGAGACCAAAGTTGTGTCACAATAATTTAACTCCTCAAATGTAATATTTTTGACGGTATGCCAGGGTTGCTCGACCAACATCCGTGGTGTCGCTTTGTCATTCGACAAAGGTCGATTTGGCATTGGCGTTGCTTTGTCATGATATTGGTAAAAGAAGTTTTCATGGAGGAAAACGTGGCTGAAGAAAAAGCAGTAAAGACAGATGCAGCACAGGCCGGCGATGCAGCCAAAAAAGCAGGACAAAAGCCTATGGTCTTAATCGGCCTGGTGGTTGTAAACATGTTAGTCGTTTTAGGTGTGGGTTTTATGGTTTGGAAAGGCCGTAAGATGGAAGCTGAAAAGCCAACGATTGACCATGTAGTGGCGGGCGAAGAAAAAACTAAATTAAAAGAAGATGCCATTAAAGAAACCGAGATCGGAAAAGTTATTCCTCTTGAAACATTCGTCGTTAATTTAGCCGGTTCTAAAGGGCGTAAAGTTTTAAAAGTTAACATGGAATTAGAAGTTAAAGGTAACAAAGAAGGTGATGGCAATATCATCGCTGAAATTGATACCCGCAAAGCACAAATCCGCGATTTTATTATTATTATCCTATCAAGCAAGTCGTATGAAGAAGTGTCTACTAAAGACGGCAAAGACTTCTTAAGAAACGAAATTAAAGACAACATTAACACGTTCTTATCGAAAGGTAAGATTACCAACGTGTTCTTCACAGAGATTATTTATAACTAGTTAATTTTATTAGGAGAAGATCAGGATGAATCAAATTCTATCGCAAAGTGAAGTAGATGCCCTGTTAGCCGCAGTTTCTGACGGTGACCTAGGTACTTCTGATTCCGGTTCTTCTGGTGGCGGCGGCGGATCTAATGGTGGTGGCGTAGCTGCCGGACCAAAAGATAAAAACGTTATCGCCTATGACTTAACGTCGCAAGACCGTATTATCCGTGGCCGCCTTCCGCAGCTGGAAGTTATCTACGAGAAGTTCATGCGTGCGTTTCGTGTTTCTTTATCTTCAGCATTGAGAAAAATTGCCTCGATCACCTTAACATCAACAGAGTTTATTAAATTCGGTGAGTTCATCAACACCCTCCCGATTCCAACGTGCATGAGCGTCTTGCGTTTTAATAACTTACGTGGATCTGCTTTATTCGTGATCGAAGCTAAACTGGCCTACGCGCTGGTAGATTCATTTTTCGGCGGTTCTGACCGTCCGTACTCTAAGTTGGACGGTAAAGAGTTTACGCCGATTGAGTTACAGATCGTAAAAAAAGTCGTAGAGCTTGCGATTGGCGATCTTGAACAGGCTTGGTCAACTATTGAGGTGATCGGTTGTTCGTTCCAGCGTACCGAGATCAATCCGCAGTTCGTAGGTATCGTGCCTCCGACGGACGTGGTTATTGCTTCTACTTTTGACGTCGAATTAGAAAATATCAACGGTACGGTTTCAATTGTTATCCCTTATGCGACGATCGAGCCGATTAAACAGAAGCTTTCAACGGGCTTCCAGGTCGAGTCGGATCAGACAGATAAAAAACTTTGGACCGTGATTATCAAAGAACAATTATTGGATACTGTTGTCGATATCAAAGTAAACCTTGGTGAAACTCAGATCCAGTTAAAAGACATGATGGATTTAAAAGTAGGAGATGTAATCCCGTTAACCCAGGATTCATCAGGTGAATTGGATATTCAGGTAGAAGACGTAAAGAAATTCAAAGGTTACTACGGCATTCACCACGGAACAGTGGCGGTTCAGGTCACGCGACAAATTGAGAAATAGAAAATTAAACACGGAGGAAATACAACATGAGCAACGATCCAATGGATAAAGTACTAGAACAGCTCGAAGAACAAGAGCTGGGCGGGAGTTCCGCAGGTGGCGGAGGCAGCTCAGCCGGTAACGCTACAAAAGACAGAAATCTGAATTTAATTTTAGATATTCCGTTAAAAGTTACTGTGGAGCTTGGCCGTACAAAAATGCCGGTAAGCGAATTACTTAACTTAACCCAGGGTTCAGTGATCGAGCTAATGAAATTAGCCGGTGAGCCAATGGAAGTTTTAGTGAATGAAAAATTAATTGCCCGCGGCGAGGCCGTAGTGGTGAATGAAAAATTCGGTGTCCGTTTGACGGATATCATCAGCCCGACAGAAAGAATCGAGCAGTTAAAATGATGCAAAAAGTAATTTTATCGGTATTGGTTGTTTTATCAGTAGCGTTCGCAAGCTTGGCACAAGCTGCCGAAGAGAATGTGGCAGTAACCGCAGCGGCAGTAGAATCAGCGGCTGCAGCAACTGAAGCCCAGGCTTTGGCGCAGGCTATTACTAAAGCTACTCCAGAAAATGAAATTCCGTTAAAGCTTGAAAAAGCCGCGACAAATCAGGAGAAAACTTCGCAAACTGGTAAGTTATTTTTAACTTTATTTGTTTTAGTAGGTATGGGCGGTGTCGGATTTTATATGGCGAGAAAGTACGCTTTCTCGAATAAAATCAATAAATCGCAGATGGAAATCAAAGTTCTGACACAGCACCACTTAGGCGCGAAAAAATCACTGGCAATTATCCGTGTAGCCGGCGAATCGATCTTAATCGGTGTGACTGACCAGAACATTTCAATGATTAAATCATTATCGTTAATTGATGACGAAGTACCTGCTGAATTACCATCACAAAGCTTTGCGGCTACTATGGCTGCGGGCGGCGGTGAACAGATCGTACAGACAAAAGAACTTACTGAGTTAGCCGGCGAAGTTGAGGACGACTTTTCGTTTGCCGGAATTAAATCAAATGTTTCGCAAAAACTTAAATCTATGAGGAATTTTCAATGATTAAGCGCTTATCGGTCGTTGCATTCTTTCTTTCATTGTTCGTAGGGGTTTTTGCATTTGCGCAGGTAACTTTACCGACGGTGAATTTAGGATTTAAGACGACGCAAAATCCAGGCGAAGTTGTAAACGCCATCAAGCTTGTGCTTGTCATGACGGTATTAACTTTAGCGCCGGCGATTTTAATCATGATGACGGGTTTTACCCGTATCCTGATTGTGTTATCTTTTCTGCGCCAAGCGATGGGTGTGCAGCAATTGCCACCGAATCAGCTATTAGTCGGTTTAAGTCTATTTATCACATTTTTCGTGATGAGCCCGGCAATCACAGAGATCAACCAAAAATCATTACAGCCGTATTTAGCGGGAACGATTTCGCAGGATGTGGCCTTTGATAACGCGGTTACACCGCTGCGCCGTTTTATGTTTTCACAGACACGTGACCAGGATTTGGCGTTATTTTTAAAACTCTCTAAAGTTGAACAGCCTAAAACCCGCGCTGATGTGCCGACACTGGTGTTGATCCCGGCTTTTATTATCTCTGAACTTAAAACCGCTTTTATGATCGGCTTTATTATCTTTTTACCGTTTTTAATTATCGATATTCTGGCCGCGAGTGTGCTGATGTCGATGGGTATGATGATGGTTCCGCCGGCAGTGATCGCATTGCCGTTTAAGATCATGTTATTTGTTATGGTCGATGGCTGGACGCTGTTAATTGGTTCAATGGTTAAGAGTTTCGGCTAGGCCAAAGGCCTGTGAAAGGTTTATAGATGGGTGAAGACATTATTTTACAATTAGGCCAGGATGCCCTGAAGACAATGGCGATGCTTTCAGCACCGCTGCTGTTGAGCACACTCGTCATTGGTCTAGTTATCAGTATTTTTCAGGCTTTAACGCAAATTAATGAAAATACGCTGACCTTTGTTCCTAAGATGGTTGTCATTGCAATAGTACTTGTACTGGCCGGTCCATGGATGATGGATGTAATGAAAAATTACACGGTAAATCTTTTTGATAACATGGCCAGCATTGTGAGGGATCGTTAATGTTTTCAGTATCGCAGCTGAACGAAATTCAACTGATCGCATTCGGACTTATTCTGCTCCGTATGTCGGGCTTTGTATTTACGGCTGCGATTTTGAATTCACAAAACGTTTCAGTTCCGTTAAAAGTTTTGCTTTCTTTGGTGTTAACCATGACTGTTTTTAATACGGTTGCGGACAACACGGTGTTAGTGCAGTTAAATGACTTGCAGGATTCGATTATTACATTGGCGGCAAAAGAGATTTTTGTCGGTATTTCGCTGGGTTTTGCAACCCGCGTTTTCTTTTTTGCCATCGGTATGGCGGGCGAACTCATTTCGGTTTCGATGGGTTTAGGCCAGGCGCAGATGTTTAACCCGATGATGGGTTCGATGGGTAACGTGATGGAGCAGTTCTTTGTGGCTCTTGCGACCTTACTATACATGGGCTTAAACGGTCACCATTACATGATCCAGGGATTGACCGAAAGCTTTACCATGGTTCAGTTATCAACGACGACGATCAAGTCTCTGGGTTATTTTGAAGTCGCAAAATACGCGCAGGAATTTTTTGTATTCGGTATCAAGATTGCAGCTCCGGTTATGATTTCGATGCTGGTTGTGCAAGTAGGTGTGGGAATCTTAAGCCGTGCAGTCCCGCAGATTAATGTGTTAATGACGGCAGCATCGGTCACGATCTTACTGGGTTTTGCGATTTTGTTTATTAGTCTTCCGCTGATGGTTTTACAACTTAACGGGTTGTTAGATGTATCAACGGCAGAGTTATTTAAGTTTATAAAAATGCTTTAACAGGGCTAAAAATAAATCTCCTGACAGGATGTCAGAAGAAGATAGCCAAGGATGGTAGCCAAGAATGGCTGAAGAAGGTCAAGACGACAAAACAGAACAGGCCACGGACGCCCGACGAGCGGAGTTCCGCAAGCGTGGGCAAGTGGCAATGACCAGAGAACTGGGAACGGCGCTGATCTTTTTAGCGGCCGCGGGTCTGTTATATGCGATGTCTCGTTTTTTCTTCACTAATATCGTCGAAGTATTCAACGTAAGCTTTGGTGCTTCGATGCTTAAATACGCCAAAGCCGGTCAGTTCGCAGATCTACTATGGTTTGTCGGCGGGAAACTGGTTTTCTTGCTTGCGCCGATCATGTTTGCCGCAATGGTTATCGGTGTGGCTTCAAATTTAATGCAAACAGGATTTTTACAGGTCGAAGATGCCTTAAGCATGAACTTAGGCCGTTTAAATCCGTTATCAGCCATTGGCCGGATCTTTTCGATGAAAGGTGTCGGCGAGTTAGTAAAATCTATTCTTAAAATGATCGTTGTCATATGGACAATGTATTTACTTTTAAAATCTGAAATTAATCAGATCCCGGTTCTGTCGTCTTACTCTATTGAAGAACAGTTCGCGTACTTAGGGCGCGTGATGTTTAAGTTATTAATGGGTACCGGCATTTTTATGATGGTGATCGCAGTTGCGGATTATTTCTTTCAACGCTGGCAATTAGAAAAAGAAATGATGATGTCTAAGCAGGAAATCAAAGAAGAACACAAATCTCACGAGGGGGATCCGATGATTAAAGCTCGTATCCGTAAAATCCAGCGTGAAGTTTCACAGCGCAAAATGATGCAAAATATCCCGAAGGCCGATGTGATCATCACCAACCCTACGCATATCGCCGTGGCCTTGCGCTATTCTGATAAATTACCGGCACCACAATTAATCGGTAAGGGTGCAGACTTTATGGCCGAAAAAATTAAAGATTTGGCCCGCCAGCATAATATTCCTGTGATCGAAAATAAACCGTTAGCCCGCACGATCTTCAAAACGATGAAAGTGGGCCAGGTGATTCCGCGTGAACTGTTTGTCGCGGTGGCCGAGGTTTTATCTTATGTCTTCAGACTTAAACGTAAACGTAAAGCGCGTAGAACCCAGGGGACAGCTCAGCGCCCGCAGTCCTCACAAAATAACCATGGACCAAGAGTATAAAAAGGGATTAGCAGATGAATGATATTTTTCAGTTTGTTAAAAGGTTTGATAAGTACACCAAGAACACTGACCTGTTCGTGGCGATCGCCATCCTTATCGTACTTGGTGTGATGATTATCCCGCTGCCGGCGATTTTGCTGGATTTCGGTTTAACGATCTCGTTAGGTATATCAGTACTCATTTTATTAACCTCGATCTACACAACCTCGGCGCTGGATTTTACCTCATTCCCGTCGTTACTGTTAATGACGACGCTGTTTCGGTTAGCCTTAAATGTTGCGACAACGCGTTTAATCTTAGCGCATGGTCATGAGGGTGAAAAAGCAGCCGGCGCTGTTATCCACGCCTTTGCCAGCGTGGTCGTCGGTGACAGTTATGTCATTGGGCTAGTTGTCTTCATCATCTTAGTTGTTATCAACTTCGTTGTTATCACCAAGGGTTCTGGGCGCGTGGCGGAAGTTGCGGCTCGTTTCACATTAGATGCGATGCCAGGTAAACAGATGGCCATCGATGCCGAATTAAATGCCGGTGTTATTAACGAAGTCGAAGCCAAACGCCGCCGTAAAGAGATCGAGCGCGAAGCCGATTTCTACGGAGCGATGGACGGTGCTTCGAAGTTTGTGCGCGGTGACGCTATCGCCGGTATTATCATCACAATAGTTAACATTATCGGTGGTCTCTTAATCGGCGTTCTGCAGATGAATTTAGATTTATCAACGGCGGCCAAGAACTACACTATGCTAACAATCGGTGACGGTTTACTTGCGCAGATTCCGGCTTTAATTATCTCTACCGCAGCCGGTATTATCGTAACCCGCTCTGGTTCTGACCAAAACATGGGTAATGAAGTGACCGGTCAGTTATTAAATAATCCCAAACCGATCTATGCATCTGCGGGAGTGTTCGGGGCGCTGGCGATTATTCCGGGGCTTCCGACCTTACCGTTTATCGGCATGGGTTTATTCTTGGCCGGTTTTGCGTGGATTTTATCGCAGTATAAAATTGAACAGGTGCAAGAAGAAAAAAGAAAAGCCGATCTGGAACTATCTGCTCCGAAGAAAGAAGCTGTCGATGCAGTTCAGCCTGTGGATATGCTTGAGCTCGAAGTGGGCTATGGCTTAATCAAAGTTGTTGATTCAACGAAAGCCGGCGATTTACTGGAGCGTATTACTTCAATCAGAAAACAGTTTGCTCTTGATATGGGGATTTTAGTTCCGAGCATTCACATCCGCGATAATTTATCGTTAGCGCCGGGTGAATACCGTTTTATGATTAAGGGTAATAAAGTCGGCGGCGGTCACCTTAAGCCGGATATGTTAATGGCAATGGATCCGGGAAATGTGACGGCTAAAGTTGACGGCATACCTACAAAAGAGCCTGCGTTTGGTTTAGATGCTCTATGGGTTAGCCAGAACAATAAAGAAACAGCTGAGATGGCTGGTTATACAGTAGTTGATCTTCCGACTGTCATTGCAACGCACTTAACGGAAATGATCCGCACACATGCATTTGAATTACTTGGCCGTCAGGAAGCATCGACGCTTATCGATAATTTCAAGAAAACTCACCCGAAAGTGGTCGAAGATCTTATTCCAGATACATTATCACTTGGCGGTGTGGTTAAAGTTATGCAGAACCTTCTTAAAGAGCAGGTTTCCGTGCGCGACTTATACACGATCTTTGAAACTCTGGCTGACGAAGGCGCAAGAACAAAAGATCTTGATTTATTAACAGAAGCTGTTCGTAAACAGCTATCGCGCTCAATCACGGCCAAATATATCTCTGAAGACGGTGCAATGTCGGTGATGACATTAGACCCGCGTTTAGAAGAAATGGTTTCAAACGCACTACTGCAAACTGAGCAGGGAGTACAGCTGGTGATGGATCCGCAATCAGCATCGAAAATGATTTCAAACATCGCACAGCAGATCGAAACCCACCCTGAAATCGCAGGGCAGCCGATCTTGTTAACAAGCCCTACGGTTCGCCGTCATTTATTTAAATTATTATCGCGATTTATTCCGCAATTGATTGTGCTTTCGCACAGTGAAGTCGCTCCAGAAGCGCAAGTGCAGTCAGTCGCGTCTGTCGGTTTAGCTTCATAAGGAAAAGGATAGCAAATGCAGGTTAAAAAGTTCGAAGCCAGATCAATGAAAGAAGCCCTAGAGTTAGTAAAAACTCAGTTAGGGCCTGATGCCGTTATCCTGTCAGCACGTGAAGTGACTAAGGGTTTTGGTTTAGGCGGTGAAAAGTCGATTGAGATCACTGCCGCCTACTCTGAAAGTGTGCTGCAGCAAAAAAAATACGTAGAATCAAAAATGCCGGCGCATTTAAAAGAAAGTTTTTCTAAAGCGCCCGCTAAGACGCAAAAAGAGACGATGCAAAAATCCATCGAATCAAGATTAAAAATGATGCAGGCCGAAGAGCACCGTAAAAAGCCGGTTTTTCCTCCGACGATGACTCAGCGACGCTATGTTGATATCGATCGTGATGAAGAAGCGGCTCAGGCGCCGGTAGAAGCGGTAGCCCGTTACAACGGCACAACGCCGTCAAAATATAATCCAACTCCTAAACTGACCCAGCAGGCTCAAGCTACTTTCAACAACCTGGAAGTTGACCAGTTAAAGTCAGAGATCGACCAGTTAAAAAACCTTTTAGGCCAGTTTAAACAAATGCCGCAGGGCTTTGTACAGGCTCACCCGGGTGCAGAGTACGGTGTGAACTATAATTTAAGTTCGCATTTTAGTACACTGACGCATAGAGGGTTATTGCCGGAAGTTGCAGCCGAAATTTTAATTCAGGCACAAACCCAGATTACTCCGGATAAGCAGAATAACAAAGCCGTCGTAGAAGCGTATATCGCCCGCTATATTTTAAAATCTATTTCGGTAGCTCAGGAAAACTTTGAGCAGTTTCATTTGTTTATGGGTCCATCAGGCTCAGGTAAAACATCGACGATGATTAAATACGCAAGCGACTTGGTGTTAAATCACAAAAAGCGCGTGGCTTTGATTTCGACTGACACCATTAAAATCGGCGCCGATGAACAGATGAAGATCTTCGCACAGATTTTAAATCTGCCTTTTATTTCGATCCGCTCCGAAGCCGACTGGTTTAAGATTATTCCTTACTTAAACCAGGTTGATCATGTGCTGGTTGACTTTGCTTCGTTGAATTTAAAAGCGTCGGACGAGCTTCGTTATATCAAGAAAATGATGCCGCCGACGACCGAATCTGTCCGCACGCACTTAGTGTTATCGGCTACGGCTAAAGATGCGGATTTATCAGAGGTTTACAAACGTTACCAGGTATTGAATGTTTCGGATGTGATTTTTACATCTTTAGACGAAGCTTCGATGCACGGTAATATCTATAACTTAACCCAAAAAACCCAAGCTCCGTTATTTGCTTTCGGAATTGGCTCACGCACACCGGAGGACTTCGAGCGCGCGACTGCAGAACGCGTTCTGGATTTAATTTTAAACATTACCGGTGCGCGCACAGACGCAGGAATTAATTTATGAGAATTATCGCAATCAGTTCAGGCAAAGGCGGCGTCGGTAAAACAACCTTGTCTTGCAATTTAGGTTTGGCCATCGCAGAACAAGGTAAACGTGTCTTAATGATCGACGGCGATCTGGGCTTAGCAAATATTGATATTCATTTTGGTGTGCGCCCGATGCATCACTTAGGTGATGTCTTACAGGGCAGATCGATCAAAGAATGTATTACACCGTTGTTTAAAAACTTAGACCTGATCGCCGGTGGCAGCGGTCTGGTAGAATTAACTCACTTAAATGCTTTTCAAAGACGTGAGTTGATCAACCAGGTGCAGGATCTGCAGTTTTCTTATGACTACGCCATTATTGATACCTCGTCGGGTATTTACGAACACGTTTTACATTTAAACGCAGTTGCTGACGAGTGCATTATTGTACTGACGCAAGATCCGTCAAGTTTTGCCGATGCCTATGCGATGATTAAGGTTTTACACCAGAAATATAAATTGCAGAATTTTAAAGTGGTGTGCAATCAGATGAAGGGTATGCGCGGCGAGCAGTTGTTCATCAAGTTTGCCGAAGTTGTAGAAAGATTTTTATCGGTGCGCTTAAGCCTGCTGGGTTCGTTGCCATTTGATGAAAACCTGCAGAAGGTGCAGCAACAGCAGCGTACCATTATGAAACAAAGTTCAACGTCACCGTCTGCACAGATTTTCAGGCAGATGGCTGTCGAAGTGTTAGCCGAATCAGCACTGGGTGGGGCGCATAACTCATTTTCAGCGCATTTGGGGCAGGTTGGTGAGCCAACCAGCCAAACGACTAGTGGCTTAGCTGCGATTTTCAGACCAGCCACAGGTCATGCTTAGGTCAGGATTTAATTATTGGACTATCGAAAACATAAGATTTTTCGGTAAACTAAATGTGTTACGTTACGAGGGGTAAAAACTAAATGTCTAAAGCAAGCTTACTTAAAAAATACGCTAAAGATGAGCCAAAAAAAATCAAGCGCGAGCAAAAAGAAGAGCTTATCAAAGAGTATGCCCCGTTAATTCGCTTCGTAGCGCAAAAAATTGCCGTACGCCTTCCGCCGAATATTGATATCGATGATTTAATTTCTGCAGGTGCAATCGGTTTAATGGATGCCATTGATAAATGGGATCCGACCCGTGATAACAAATTTAAAACTTACGCTGAATTCCGTATCCGTGGCGCCATCTTAGATGAATTACGTTCGCAGGATTGGATCCCGCGTTCTGTGCGTGATAAGTCTAAAGCCTTAGAAAGAACAATCACGGCTTTAGAATCAGAATTAGGCCGCGCGCCGACCGACGAAGAAATCTCAGGTCGTTTAAATATGCCGATCGAAGAGTTTCATGATTTAATCAATCAGGTGCGCCCGGTAAGTCTTCTTTCTATTGATGACCAGCCTTCTTTCAGCGATTCGGATAAAAAATCTATCGTGAATCTACTAGAGGGTGCAAAATCGCATAATCCGTTTAACCAATTAAACGTCAAAGTCGTTAAAGATGTTGTTGCCAAAGCCATCGAAGATCTGCCAGAGCGCCAGCGGTTGGTGTTATCATTATACTACTTCGAAGATCTGAACTTAAAAGAGATCGGGCAAGTTTTACGCGTGACTGAGTCGCGTGTATCTCAGCTGCATGCGCAGGCGGTGTTACGCTTACGTGCAAAGCTTGCAGCTTCGATTGAAGCCGGCGAATTAGAAGCGATTTAATTGGCCAAAGTCCAGTTAATTGTAAGAGTTGTTTCGTTCTGAAACAACTCCCGCTGATCAGAGATCTTTGTCATTTTGAATGACGCAAATTGATTTTAATTTTGCGTCCACAATCTTCATAAAATCGTCAAAAAATCCGACAAGTTAAGAGTGAATAAGGTCAGAACGACGAGCTTTCAAGTTGTGATTATATGCGTGTTTATACTGTTAAACGCGATGGCTGCATTTGCTGCCCCATCGCGTACGACCTATCAAGCGCGTATTGTTAAACCGGATGGTTATCCACTCGAAGCCTCTAATGTCAATTTTCAATTTACCATTTTAGATCCATCAAGTAGCTGTATTCTCTACACCGAAACTTTTTCAGCCGTTAATATGGGTTCAAGTGCAGGCTTTGTTTCATTTTCGCTCGGTTCAGGAGTGCGTACTTTTCCGGTCAGTGGCAGCACGTTTGAACAAGTCTTTTCTAACAGCACGGCCTCACTCACCTGTAATGCCGGTGGCCCTGGAACCTATTCGCCACAGGCCAATGATACCCGTCGTATCGTTATGCAGTTTAATGACGGCGGTGGTTGGCAAACATTACCGGCCATGACTATAAATGCGGTACCGTATGCAATGTATGCCAATGACTCATTAAAATTTAACGGTCGTGATGTAACTGATTTTGTTCAGGTAGCCAGTTTAGAGATCTGTGATCCGGGTGAGGCTATGCACTATAACGGCGCAGGATTTACTTGTATTACTGCAACTGGTGGTAGTGTTACTTCAAGTTCTGTGATTACAGCTCTTGGTTATACCCCTGCAGCTGCAACGAGTTTTACATCCGTCGCTTCGGGTTTAAATGATGTGTCGGCAACGGTGTTTTCAGTATCAAGCACGGTCGCCTCGCTGACCGGTGATGTTTCAAGTTTACAATCCAGTGTAGCTGCAAGTTTTGCGGCAGTTACGAGTTCGCAGTGGGTTACCAGCGGCACCGGCATTTATTATAATTCAGGCAGTGTGGGTATTGGAACCAGTACTCCAGTGACTCTGCTGGATGTGGGTGGCTGGCCTGAGGCACCTGCAGGATTATCGACTGGTGCAAACGTTACCGGTAATTTGTATGTGGGTAATGTTGGCTCCGGTGTCGCTCGCGTTCGTTTGAGCAGTAATATCGGTGGTGGTTTTCTACAATGGAACCGCATATTAACGGCATCTGGGGCTATGCAGATTGATTCGACGAAACCTTCATTTAGCTTTGGTTTAAACGGTAACGGTGACAATTTTAATTTTCAACGATCTCCAGCTGCGAGTACAACATTAGTAAGTCTTATGACATTGACTGGCTCAGGTAGCTTAGGGATAGGTATTACAACACCCGTAACAACTCTGGATGTGTCGGGGGGTGTGCGCATCGGATTAGAATCGGCAGGTTGTACAACTGCTTTGGCCGGAACACTTCGTTATAACGGTGGTGCTGTTGAATACTGTAACGGAGTAACTTGGTCAGCTTTTGGAGTGTCGGGTTCGGGTTTAACCTTGTTAAACGGTTCGGCCAGTAACACACAGACTTTTGCTACTGGCTCGTCTGGTGTAGCACCGCTATTCAATACTGCTAATGGTGTACACACATTAAATATTCCTTTTGCTTCACAAGCTACAACTACGGCGGGATTGATTTCTCATTCTGATTATTTAAATTTTTCTAATAAACTAGAAGCAACTAGCGCCGCAGTTAATGCTGCATTAGGTTTTGCACCAGCTAATGCAGTCAGTGTAACAACCCTTACCTCGACGGTTGCAAGTTTATCGACAACAACTGCAGCAAGCTTTGCCGCTATTACCAGTTCGCAGTGGACAACCAGTGCTTCGACGATTTTTTATGATATCGGCAATGTCGGTATAGGGGTGAGTAATCCAACAGCAAGACTTGATTTAAGATCAGAGTCTAGTGATAAAATCATACGTTTACAATACAGCGGAACATCGTTTGGAACACAACCAAATATGGAAATGTTCAGATCTCGGGGAACAATCAATAACCCGACAGGCGTTTTAGCTAACGACACACTTGGTAGCATTTCGGCTGGCGGCCATGATGGGAGCTCATTTGGCCCAGGCTCTGCTGCTGCGATACAATTTAAAGCTAATAATATTTTTACACCGACAAGTCGGGGTTCTTTTATATCATTTTGGACTACAGCATCTGGTTCTACAACTAACTCTGAGCGCGTACGAATTTCTGATTCGGGCAATGTCGGTATCGGTGCCACCGTACCCACAGCGGCCTTACATGTTAAAGCGGGCACTTCCACAACCGCGCCGGTCAAATTAACTACGGGCCCGCTGCTGGCGTCTCCTGAAAATGGCGCGATCGAATATGACGGAAGTTATTATTATATTACCGATAGCACGAATTCCCGTCGGGTTATTGCCACAGTGGCAGCGCCGGGAGCTTTTGATGGGACGAATACGATTTCAAATTCATCGGGCAATATTACTTTGTACCCTAACTCTGGAGCAGGGAGTGTGATTGTGTCAGCCACTACAGCTTCAACAAATTCATCCACTGGGGCGTTGATTGTTAACGGCGGTGCCGGTATTGCCGGCGCGCTAAATGTGGATGGTAACGTGGCAGTTTCAGGTTCAATCATTTCATCGTACGGTTTGGTGAGTACGACTGCCCTCGGGCAAAATCAAGGTGATGTCGTGGAAATGCAGCGCTGGGCAGGGCAAAACGGTAATATTAATTATTTAGATGTTCGTCATCTGCGAACTGTTTCGGGCACAACTTGGTTTTCTGCAGCGTCGCGCATTCAACAAAAAGTTGATTCAACCTGGATGGGTTATCTGCAGTTCAACGGTGATGATAACTTATATGGAATATCTTTCGGTACCGGCTCCACCACCGCGGCACCTGGCAATACACCAGAGAGATTGCGAATAACCAGTACCGGAAATGTCGGTATAGGAACGAGTGCTCCAACTGCCAGGTTAGAGGTCGCAGGAAATTTAAAAGTTAACAGCAGTGGGGCTAATTTATTTAATACTGTTCGCAGTGTCACAAACTCTGGAAACTCTGTTCCTTTTGATAACGGCCTTTTTCGAATTCAAATGACAAATACGAAAGACTCAGCTGGAACCTCGAATACGATTATGGGGTATGTTCTTCACAGTACAGATGAGTTAAATGGTTCACCCATTACGAGTTTTAAATCAAGATTAGGTGGGTTCTACGGGCAATCTCACAGGGGTTTTGAGTCAGAAGTTCATTATAACGATACGAACGCTTATCACTTTTTAGGCCGCAATGGATTAAATGCCGAAGATACGTTTTGGGTAACGGCGGGATATACATCAAATATGTATGTTAAAGGCAATGTCGGTATCGGTACCAGTAGTCCTACAATGAAGTTAAATGTAAATGGTCGGGTAATGGCTGAAGGGTTGAATAATGGTTATTGGTGGAGTTCGGATGGAACTGAAGATGCTTGGCATGCACATATAGATTCAAGCCGTAATTTCAAAATAACAGAGTCGGGTGTTACAGATCGGTTTGTTATTTTAAAGGGTGGTAATGTTGGTGTGGGAACAACTACGCCGACTGAAAAATTTTCAGTTGCAGCGAGTGCAACAAATAACACGTACAACCCTGCTATCGCAACAGGAGCTGGTACGGGATTATCACAAGGTGGTACTATTGGTTCTCGAATGGCATCGTCAAATGTACGTCAAGGATTAAAACTTTATTCTCCGGTGAATCTTTCATTACATGGCCGCGGCAGTGGTGGGATTGCAACAAATCCGGCTATCCAGTTTCAAACAGGAACATTGGGAGATGAATCTACGGATGCAAATACAGTTATGACAATTTTGAATAGTGGAAACGTCGGTATCGGCACGACAGCGCCTACCGGAAAATTATTTGTAGGATCTGATTGGCGTACTACACACGGAGGCGCATCACTTTACTTAAACGCCACTCGTCCTGGCGGGGCAGCAACTCCAAACCTTGGAATCACGTATTCTGTTTCTAATTCGGGAACTACCGATCCATTAATTCCAGGTATGACGTTATACAATGACGATGTCACGGCTGGTGGTTGGACACCAATGTTAACGTTTGCAAAAGCTGAATCCGGTGTGACGCCTTTCAAAACTGCAACAGCAGCGATTGGCTCTCGATCGCCTACAGGCACAGCTAATTCAGATTCTTGGATAGACGGAGAATTATACTTTTATACTTCAGGTGCATCAACACAGGGGTTGACGCCACGAATGATCATCAGCTCGTCTGGCAACGTCGGTATCGGTACAACAACACCAACTGAAAAATTTAGTATTGCTAGCGGTAACATTGATTTAAACAAAAACTACGGTATTGGTGAATCGATCGGAACTAGCTCAGAGTATATGATTTACCCATACCGATCTGCGATTACCTCTATGGGCACGTACGGTCTATATGCGCCGTATGAATTCGGAATGTCGTTAGAAAGTGATGGTATAATTGCTTTAGTTGAAACAGATGCCAATGATCTACGCGGCTATTTTGATGTGAACGCCAATGAATTTATTTGGTCAGGAAAAGTCGGTTTTGGTACGGCGGCACCAAGCGCATCCTTGCATGTGAGCGGCACAATGAGATTAACTGACGGTAACCAGGCTGCCGGACGTGTGCTTGCATCTGATGCGAACGGTAATGCGGCCTGGAAACAAGTGATTGTAGCAAAAACCGGTACGCTCGTCGCGAACAGTTCAACAGCATCCGGGCAAAGAGTAAGTGCTGGATATTCCCTCACACTACCTCCCGGGCGCTGGAAAATAGAAGGTATGGGTATTACCACAACGACATCGTGCCGTGCTAATTTCGGCATTCGCACAACGGGTGACTCGGTTGTGAAATATACGATGTTTCCTGCTGCAACTGGTGATTTTCAAACTGCTTCAGTTATGGCGTACGTTGATATCAGCACAACGACATCGTATGAGTTGTATATTTCTTCCCGCGACAATTGCACATCGCAAATTCACACCGACCCAGCTCTTTGGGAATTCGTCGCCACCGGTGTCGCATACTAAGACTTTTGTCCAAATCCTCTACCTTAGTTTTTAAATAAAAAATAACCTAGTCCCATTGTCTCGATCTAAGACCCATGAAATTGGAGCAAAAAAAAATCTGTCGACAATATAACCAACTTTGGTCGGTTTATTAAATTGAGATAACACCGATAAGCAACTAGGGGAGATTCTCTATGAATTCATCGGTATTACTGGGTGTTGTCGCATGTGCTGTGGTCGTATACTTTGGTATCGTTCACGGTTTAAGTGCGCCAGGCATGTTACTCAACTCGCATGCCATTATTCTTGTTATAGGTGGAACAGTTGCCATCACACTGTTTTCTTATTCAATAGAAAAAATTTCTGAGGTTTGGAACTTCGTAAAAAACGGATTCTTTTTTAAGAAAACAAAAAAAGAAACTGCAATGATCGAAGATTTACTTGTCACAGTTAAAAACTGGTACAACGGAAGCTGGTATCAAAACTCGTCGAATCACCCCTTTGTAAACGACTCATTCAGAATTTTAAATGAAGGCGATATCTCCGCATCTGATGTTACGCATATTTTAAACGCGCGCCGTGAAGCGGTTGCCAGAAAATATTTCGAAGATGCCAAAGTTTTAAATAATATTGCCAAGTACCCTCCGCATTTAGGTCTACTTGGAGCTTCGGCCGGTATGATCCAGATGATGATGGGCTTAGGTAAGGGCGGTATCGAAACCATCGGTAGCGCCATGGCGGTGGCCTTAACAGCCACTCTTTGGGGTATCTTTTTAAATAACTTTATCTTTTTACCATTATCAGATTCAGCAACGAAAGCTGCTGAAGATGAAATGTATATTCGTAACATGATCGTTGAAGCCGTGATCTTAATTAAAAAAGGTCACCCGGAAAAAGTTGTAACCGAAACAGTTGTTTCGCGTCTGTCAGCTCCGCAACGTATTGCGCTTAAACATAAATTCAGACAATTGGCTAACGGTGGCGCTATCCCGGTTTATAAAGGCAAAAAAAGCTCACAGGATAAAGCAGCTTAATTATGAATTACGATGATAACAAACCTTCAGACGAACAAAGCCGGATTTCGGTAGAATCAGCAGAAGCTATGCAAGCAGCTGAAGCTGATACTTCATCGGGCTTTGAATTTGATCCGAAGCCGAAATTCGAAGTGCATGAAGGTGGCCATGGTCATCACGAGGGCCATGACGAAATTCACTTCGGCGGCGGTCATGGCGGTGCCGGTGCACACGGTGCGGGTGGCAGTCATGGCACAGAGATGGGTTGGTTAGTATCGTACGCCGACATGATGACCTTATTATTCGGTCTTTTCGTTCTGTTATACACTATGTCTTCTACGACATCTAAAGGTCAGATGGAAGAACAGATGAAAAAAATCTCGCAAGAGGCTTTTGGCGGTGCGATCAGTGCTGTTGAATTAGAAAAAGCGTCTCCGGATGAAATGATCGAAAAGCTTTTAGATAAAAATAAACAAATGGCCAAAGACTTACAAAAGTCTCAGGAAGAAATCGAAAAGAAAAAAGATCTTACTGTTTCTGAAACTGAAAAGAAAATGCTAGAGCAGAAAATCGCTGAGCTGCAAAAACGTATGGAAGAGCAGCAAACGATTGAAAAAGAGCAGACGGCTAAAGTTGAAGAACAAAAGCGTCAGATTGCATCTATCAAAGAAAACAGCGTAACGATTCAGTCGATTACTTTTGAAAACCAAAAGATCAAAGAAGAGTTAGAAAAAACCAAGCAAAAACAAAAAGAGCTTGTCGAAAAAATGAAAGACATGGTTCCGAAAGAAGATAAAAAGGTTGTTGAAAATCCGAATAACTTCTTAATGATCTCTACAACGTGGGCATCTGAAAAGCACGATATCGATTTAGAAATCGTGGATACCAACAATAAAAAATTCAACTTTAAAAAGAAAAGCTATGGCGGCATTGATGGTCAATTCGAGATCGACAGCCGTTACGGCCCGGGTTTAGAGATGTGGAAAACACCTAAACTTCATCCAGGCCAGTACAAAATCAAAGTTACACTTTACAACTCAAACGGTAATGATGCACCTGCAGAAGTGCAAACAAACGTTATCACGGTAACCGAAAACTTTAAATTTCCTGTAATAACTTTATCAAAAACAGACAAGACCAGAGAAGTCCGTTTTAGTGTAGACGAAAAGGGTAAAATAACGCTTGAGTAACGAAAGAACCATTCTTTCATTAAAATCACCGCTTTGGCAGAAGTTAAAAATTTCTGCCATCTGCCTTTTATTGGCGGTGACATCGGCTTGTTCGAACAATGCTTCAGAAGAAGAATTGTCGGAGGCCCAAGAGCAGTTGGATTGCGTGAACGTTTTAAATGGCACATCAGCGACCACCGTACTTTGCATTAACCGTACGGCGGGACACTTTGTCTACGATGATCAGTACGGCGGCCGTTACACTGCTGCTTCAACGACTATCAATGCAGCCAACGGTGCTGCGAGCGTAGTTATCCCGACCGGTTGGTATGATATCGGTGGCGGTAACGGTGGTACGGTTAACTTTGCAGATTCTAACATCGCATCGGGTGTTATTGCGGATACGGTCAATTTATTCGGTACCGTCGGTGTCGTTGTAACGGCCGCAGAAGCAGCCTGTATTTTAGTAAGTGGCGGCGGTTTACGTTCGGTAGATTGTTCGGCGGCCCGTGATGATTATTTTTATACGACAGCGTTCGGCGGTCGTTCATTAGACTGTACAAATGAAGGTCAGGCCACAACCAACACTCAGCCGTGCTGGGTTGATGCTAACGGCTATCGTATCACTACCAGCTTACCGGCAGGTGGTGGCGGTGAAGCGGCGTGTGCCGTGCAAGGTCAGCAAGGTGTAGCGTGCCGTGGTAATGCCACAACTTACTGGTATAACGATCCTTACGGTGGACGTGACCTGTTATGTACGATCGGATTTAATTCTAATGCTTGCTGGTTAGAACCAACCGGTTATTATATTACGACCTCTGCCAGCGGCAGCACTTGTGTTGACAATAACTTAAATACTGTAGCCTGTGATACGCTGCCGGGTCGTTATGTTTATAACGATGAATACGGCGGACGCGCGGCAGAATGTACGAACAATCTTTCGGGTGACTGTTTTGTGACCGGCAGTACCAAGCAGACTTTAGATGCAAATTTAGTTTCTGATAAAATCGCTAAAAACGTTTCGATCTTCGGGATCGTAGGTTCTTACTCAGGTAACGGTGACTGGGGATCTGGTGCCCACCGTAATATCGACACGTCACAAATCGGTTCAGCGGCCGAAGCAGGTACATACGCGGCCAATGGTTCTTTACCAAACTTACCGGCTGGGTATCGTTCGGTTCCTAAAATTGCGACTGATGATGACGGTTATGATACTTCAAACTTAAATGTTGAAACTGTAGATCGTAGCGGTTGGGGCACAACTACGTGTGGCCTTACACAAGCTACCGTGATCGACCGTATCGAAGATTGCAGTGATGTGTTCGGCGCAAATGCCAGATGGAACGGTACCCTTAAAGGAAATGCCGGTCAGGGAATCTGGAATTTAGTGAGCCGTTCGGGTGCTAAATCTGGAAATAAAGCCCGCGAAGTCTGGCGTGATGAACGCACGGGATTATTATGGAGTTCAGTGATCGGAACTGCGGTAAACTGGTGTCGTGCAGCGGGTAGCAGTAATGCAACTAACGTATCTGCCGGTATCAAAGAAGCCGATCCATCAAGTATCTGTGATTCAGCAACTTATCAAAATCAAACAACAGCGATCAGCGGTTGTTTCGAAGGCACTGGTTTTACGACCACTGATGCCGCAATTGATAATGCCGGTAAAGTCGGAATGAACTTGGCCGGTTCGGGTACGTCGCCAAAAGTAGCTTGGCGTTTACCAACTCTGTATGATTATGAAGTAGCTGATTCTAACGGTTTACGTTTCGTTCTGGCCGATATCGGCGCAAACGGAAACCTGGACGAGTGGACAGCGACACTTTCTTCTTCTATTCGTTCACGTGCGTGGATTTACAACGGAGCACAAGGTGTGCATTCGACAAAAGCGCGTACATTAACTTCAGCTTTCAGATGTGTGGGTAGGTAATATGAAAATTAATATATTACTTTTATCTACCGCCTTAATGTTTACGTTCTTTGGATGTTCTAAATTCCAGATTGATGAATCATCATTAGCTGAAATGACTGAGTGTGCAGAAGGTGTTGCTACAACGACTGAGCCATGCGTGGTTATGCCGAACCATTTCGTTTACGATGCAGCCTACGGCGGACGTTCAACTTTGGGAGCTAACCAAACGACAGCGAATGGATCATTATCACGTACTTTCCCGACCGGTTGGTACGAGGGTAATACCGCAACTGTGGTTGATTCTGATTTATTATCTACTAACATTACCGTCGGCACGACGATCTTCGGAGTAACCGGTGACGTCACGGGCATAGTTTACCCGTTATGTACTGCCCCTGGCCAGGTCGATGGCGAGGGCAAAATTTTAAATTCATGTGAAGCCTCAACCGGACAGTACGTTTATGAAGAATCCTACGGTGGCCGCGGCAACATCTGTGTGGAAGAAACTGTATTAAGTGCGCCGTGCTGGTTGCCGGCTACCGGTCGCTATATTATTACAGATACATTGACCGTAGCCAACTGTACGACTGAAGGTATAATCAATACGGCCTGCGTAGTGGCTGCAAATAAATACTGGTACACGTCACAGTACGGCGGAAGAACAGCCGCGTGCCCGATTGATGCCGGCACAAATGGTACCTCATGCTGGACCGGACAGCCGAATACGTACATCCGTAACGGTAATTCCTGCAGCTTGGGTTACAACGGGGCTTCGTGTTTTGTTGACGGTGATCCGGATCAATATGTCTATACAACTGAATTCGGCGGCAGAAACGTACTTTGTACTTCTAATAACGTAGGTAGCTGCTGGTTCGCCCAGCCTAAAAACGTAGTTGAAACAAATTTATCTGCAGCCAATATCAAACTTGGCGAAACAATTTTCGGTATCAACGGTACATTTACGGGAGTTCTTACGGCCTGGGGTTCAGGTATGTCGCGTACAACGTCGACTACGGTGAACGTTATTTCATATACTTCAGAGACTACAACTTACTCAGCAGTTTCAGCAACGGCGCTTCCGAGTGATTATCATCCGGTGCCGCGTATCAGTTCAAGTGATGATGCCTACAATTTAACGACACAAGTATCACTGGTAAACCGTACCGGCTGGGGTGCAACAACCTGCGGTACCGCGCAGGCAAATATCGGCGCAAGAATCGCTGATTGTGCAGTGGTCTTCGGTGCCAATGCAACGTGGGATGGCCGTCAAAAGGGACATAACGGTGAAGGTGTTTGGCGTCTTGTAACCCGTACCGGTAATGCATCGGCGGGCAAAGGCCGCGAGGTATGGCAAGATCAATCAACAGGTTTAATGTGGAGTTCGGTTGTGTCCAGCGGATTAAACTGGTGTAAAGCCTCTGGAAGTTCTAACAGTACAGAATCAAATATCATCGCCGGAAATTTCAATGAAGATGACCCGAATGATATTTGTGATAATTCTTTCTATCAAAATCAAACCACAAGCCCGATCAGTGCCTGTGAAGATGCGGTCGGATTTTCCAGCACTGACCCGGATATCGATAACGGCGGTAAAGCCGGTCTAAGCCGTTCATCAACACCAAAAGTGGCTTGGCGTATTCCTACTATTTACGATTACATGGTGGCCAATCACGACGGTCTTCGTTTTGTGATGCCGGACGCCCTCAATGCAAATACCACCGGACAGGAATGGACGGCGACAATAGACTCAACTGATCGTTTAAAAGCATGGTTATTCGATCCGACAACTGGCACGCGCAGCAAGGATGAACGTAGTTTCAATTATGCAGTTAGGTGTATAGGAAGGTAATTATGAAAAAGATACTTGCGATCTGCTTTTTATTATCTTTGTTATTCGGTTGTCAGGCTGAAATCACTGATCCTGTCATTCAGGAATCAAATACGCCTGTGGGTGATTCTGATTTTGATGAATGGGATCCAGGGCAAATCTTAGTGCCAGGGCTAAATCTGATCACCTTTACCGAAGGTGACCGTGAAACGTCATGGCCATACTACAAAGCCAATGCCTCTTATAAAGTAAAATTCCAGATCGTTTCTGGTACATCAGCGGTCGAAGGCGCAGTCGATCCGGGTTTATACTCTGTTAAATTAGAAGTTTCTGCCAACAATGGTTCGACGTGGACCACATTACCGGCTGCCGGTGCCTTACCGGCAACCGCTGGAGCGCAGGCTTCTTATGACTGGGCAATTCCGCAGGCGCAACCTGAAGGAACTCAGTACTTACTGCGGGCCACAGCGACGAATGCCGCGGGCAAATCCATTTCAATTCAATCAGCACGCACTTTTACAATCGATGGTCAGGCTCCAGTGATTAATTTCTTTGGTCTTACCGAAGGTGCCCTTGGTGTTGTGAGCGTGGGTAGTGTGAGTAATCCGGCAAAAGTGGTTAACCGTAGTTTCTTTGAAACGCGGGTGTCAGCCTCGGATACGACGACGGTGATTAAATTTATCTGCGTTAAGGCTTTTGATACAATTCAGCCGGATGTTGACGATAGCTGTTGGCAGGATCTTGAAGACGAGGCCTCACAGAATTTAGTTAAAACCGATATTTCTACTTTCGTCGGTTTCGTACAAGACACTTATAAAATCAGTGTCTGGGCGATGGACTTTGCCGGAAATATCTCAGGATTAACGGCTGGTGCAGGTCAGGAAAATAAAGATCAGGTTACAATTGCCTACAATCCGGCCGTAGCACCGACGGTAACCAACATGATCGCATCGACAAATGATTCATCTTCGTTATCACCTTCAAAAATAGAAACCACTTTTGTCGCAAACCAAGATGTTTTCGTACGCTGGAAAGTTACGGATACTGATCTGTTAACAGCGCCGATCAGCTTGTATTACACTTTAGATGAAGAAACGTTCACTGAAGTGCCGAATATGTAGAATATTACCAATGCACCGGTCGGCTGTAGCATAGACAGCAACTATACCGGTTGCCGCCGTATCCCGGCGCCGAGCTCAGGTTATTTTAAAATTCAGATTAAAGTCAAAGATCAATCAGGATTAGTTTCACTGTCAGCGACGCCGGCTTTAAACACTGATAAATTTTCGATTGTTGCCGGTAACACTGATTTAGGTATTAACGGCTCTGCGAACAAAGCCATTTTCTTATCACAAGTGCGTGCGGCCGACGTTCCTGGAGATTTTGGAACACTGGCGGTCTCTTCAAAAGGAAAAGTATATTTCATGGATGCATCACGCGGGGTTTTATTAGTAGATCCTGTTGATGGTGTACAAAAAGTTTTTATTAAAAAAGGCAATAAATCCGGTGATAACGGACCCGTTGAATCGGCGCAAACTGTTGGTAACGGTAAAATCACCATTGATTATCAGGACCGTCTATTAGTTTTTGATGGTGACCGTATTCGCCGTGTTGATCATGATGGGATTATCAGAACGATTATCGGCGGCGGTACGATTAACACGTACACCAAAGCGGTGGCCGCAAAAAGTTTAAAGTTTTCAACGACCATGAATATGTATTCGTTATTTCAGGTCTTACCGAACGGCAATATCTGGTTTACTATCGGATCGCCGACAGCGCGGGTGTATGATTACATGATCGGTATCTATAAAGCGGCCGAAGACAAAGTTTATTTCATGAAGTTATCTGGTAAAGGGCGGTACGGTGATCCAGAGTATGTTTATACGACGGATTATGTGCGTACGATCGCACTTTCATTTAACTATCGTACGTCACAACCAGAATTTTTAACATCGTATATCTGTTTTCCGGTGCCGGGTGGCTGTGGTCACTATGTGGCAAACTTCAATGCACGTAATGGTGTAGCGGTCGGTTACGGCACTCATGCGCCAAACTTCGCGTACTGGGAAACACAGATGTTTGCTTCCCGCCGTGGCGCTGTTTACTGGTTAGGAGCCCACTATCCGTTTAAATTAGGTAAATATAATGCAGCGACCAACCAATGGAACACTGTGCTCGGCGGTCATACGCAAGGATTCTGTCCTGATGGTTCAGTCGCTGCGAATTGTTTAATCTCGGGTATCGATGCGTTCGTTGATGCAACCAACACCGTATACTTTAACGATGCCGGTGTGATCCGGGTAATTTTACCGGATGGCAAAGTAAAATCTCTGTTCGGTGAAAGAAAATCCGCCGGTGACGGAGCCTCGCCATTAGCTGCGCGTATGAACGCTGTTAACTACATGGGAGTGTGGGGTGTCAGCGATACCGTTGTGGCTGCAGATAACAAAGAGTTTAATGTGCGTGAAATCACGCAGGGTTCATCAGGTCAAATCAATCGATTGGCCGGTAACTACACCGATCAAGGCGTTTCATTCGAAGCACCGTCAGCGAATCGTTATTCGCTAAGCGTTGCAACAGAGGCTTCATTTGCCAATGAATTCTGGGGTGGTATCCAGGGGGTGCAAGTCGATCCTCGTGACGGAACATTCTATGCATCACTTACGCGTAATGGAATAGTGGTTAAGTTTGAGAGAGATGCTGGAACCGGTAAAGCAAACAAGTGGAAGCTTGTGTTAGGCGCCGGAGGAACAGCATTCTTAAGTGATGCTGCTAATGGTGTTGAAGGCCGTAATATATCTATGAATGGTTACCCACTGGTATTAAATGGTATATTAGTGCCAGAAGGCAGTACGGTATCATCGTATGCCGTTGAAAACGGGACTTCGCAGGCCTACTTAATGGCATTCACTCAACGCTGGAATGGAAGCTGCCATGTGGATCCATTTTTTAAAATATTCAGTTCAACCAGTGGCACAGTTCGCAGGTTTATGGGAGCCTCAACAAATCCAACATGTGTAGGGCATCCAATTTTTGAAGAAGGTGTAGATATCAGCTCAAGTATATATATGCCTAATTGGGGATATCAGTCGACTTCATCGATTTATTTAAAAGAAGAACGGGCCGTGTTAATGGCCAACTTAAATGCGACAAAAATTATTAAAGCACCTCTGACCCGCAACGGATCGGATCAAATCACCGGTGCCGGTGTATCTTCGGTCTGGGCAACTACCGCTAAGGCCGTTCGTGCGTTTAATTATAAAAAGAATGCTTCAGGCGAGAATGAGCTATTCTACTGTGCCTCGGACGGTACGTTAAACAAAAAGAATTTAACTACAGGAGTAGAAACTGTTTTACCACTTCCGACCAGTACTACGGGTAAAAAGTTTTTTACTTGTGACGGATTATCAATTTCTTGGGATTATAATAAGCAGCAATTGTATTTCCCGTTCAGACAAAATGGTTTGTCTGGCGTGGGTAAATACTGTGTGACGACAACAGGAATATGTCCATGACGATGAGAACTTTTTTTGCAGGAATGACTATTATGATGATGTTATCATCACAAGCTATAGCCGCAGTTACGATGACCGACGAAAGAGGTCAGGCTATCGCATGGCCTGCAAAAGAGGGATTTTTCACCAACACCGAAGGCTACCGCCAGTATGGCGTAACTATCGAAGTGCCGGATGTTGCAACGGGAACAGAACTGATTACCGAAAACGGAACGACGTCACAAAATGGCGAAGCCACGACGTGGTTCTTATCGAACTTCGATGACACCCTGACTTACACAACCAAAGCCGGTGCTGAAAAGAAAATCACGGCCAAGTGGGTTCCGGTTGCAAAAAATATCGTGGTTGAGCGCTGCCAGAAAAATTCGGTGCGTTTACAGTTAAAAGACCCGAAAAAGCCATTAACGTTTCCGTTAGCGCTTTCGTGTGACAATACCCAAAAAACTTTAAATATCACGTTAAGTGCTCCGGCCCAGGTTGAGTGGATGGATTCAACTTTATTTGAAGTGGCCGGTAAAGGTGAGCCGTGGAGAAGTTATAACTTGCCGGCGACATCCCCTAAGGGTGGTGCGATCGGTACGATTTCATTACGTAACGGTCAGCAGGAATTTATTCTGGAGCTGATCACGCCGAAGAATATCGAATTAGCGAAAAAAGAAGCGCTGGAAAAGCAGAAAAAAATCCAGGCGAGCGAATTTCAGCAGTCGTTATACTTAGGAAAAATCGATTTAACATATACAGCTGATCCGGTCGTGGCAGAAGACAGTAAATATTCATTTAAATATGCAGTGCTTAGTCCTAAGTTAGTGAACTTTTTAAAGTGGGGCGGCGAATTTAAAACCAGTTTTGCGACTGGTAAAAAAGATGAAGCTATTGATCTGCTTTATTACAACGCTTTTGTCGGCTACCACTACGATTATAAAAACCAGTTAGATTTCGGTCTACGGGTGTTATTATCGGGTTTAACGTTACAGCAAAAATCATCGACAGCTAAGCTTAATTCAAACCAGGCAGGTTACGGCCTGTATTTAGACTATCTTTTTGATTCAAAAAACCGGGTGATCACGAAAGTCAATATGATCGGCATGATGTCCGAAGTTGTTAAATCCCACATGGAAATGGGTTTAGAATATCGTTATCAATTTATCGTGGATAAAAAACCGTTGTGGCTGGGTTTGGGATACAACTCTGAAACTTACAAAGCAGAAACCGCTGCGGGGCTTAGCCGTGAATTAAAAACTACAGAGATACAACTTGTGGTGGGATTTTAATGTTTAAGCTTAACAAACTTTTCATTCTGGTAAGTGCGCTGATCGTATCGACAACGGTGTTTGTCGGTTGTAATGCCACTATTCAGGATCCGGTTAATCCAGCATCTGAAAATCCGCCGTTAAACGGTGAATCACCGGTCGTGGTTGTTGAATCGTTACGCGGTAACGAATATGTCAAAGGCGGTGCCCTTTACCAGATCCACATGATAATCACTGATCCGACTTTAGATACCAATTCAAGTACGATCGAATTTTCGCGTGATAACGGAGTTACTTGGGAAGAGGCCGAATCTTCAACCGGACAAGACGGTGGTGATTTTGCAACTTTCTCTGGTGAAGAGACCGTCTTTAACTGGTCGGTTCCGCGTGAATTAGATTGTTCGGTATTAAATCCGACCAATGATGGAAGCAGCTACAAATTAAGAGTTACAACCCGTGGTCGTCCGGATGCATTTCCGACGGTTTGGGTGTCACCGGGTACATTTACGGTTGATTCGTGTGCCCCGGTTGTGTCGGGGATAAATTTCGCTTATATGAGCGAGTTAAACACCGGCTTTTCTTCGATTTCATTACCGAATATCACCGATACATTTACGTTGTCGCCGATTAAAGATATTTGTTTAAAATATATCGTCACAACAGTACCGACGGAATCAGATCCGTGCTGGTTAAATCTTAATAGCTTAACAGGTTCGCCTTATCAGACTTCGATTTCTGGTGTGAGTATCCCGTTTTTCTTTGGTTTAACCAATCTTGCAAGCACCACAGCCACACTTTGGGCGCGCGATTATGCGCACAACCAGACTGAATTATCTCTGGTTGCGTCGATGCCGGTAGGGGTATCGGGAACTGATATTACAGAAACGTTCTCACGTTCGTGCGGAGGTTCATACTGTACCAGTGCCACGGTGACCGGCGGCGCGGTTTCCAGCAACGTTACGGTTAACAGTGTAACGGTCATGACTAAATCAGATTCACCGGATGTGAACACCTCATTACTTGATCCGCAGATGTTCGTGGTGAATTCTGCAGGCATTGTGTACCTTCGTGATAAAGTGCGCGGGATCGTTAAAATTGATCCGGTTGCGGCAACTCAGACCGTGATCATTCCGTTAGCTGGCACAAGCACAGACGGGCTGTTAGCCGCAGCTACTGTCAGAAAACCGATGCGCCTTGCTCTAGACCGCGAAGAAAATCTGATCATTTTTGATTACGACCGTATCCGCCGCGTTAACTTAAATGAAGCGCCGGCATCGCAAACGATTGAAACCATCGTCGGTGGCGGCTCAGACACTTCAGGCACGGTCAAAGTGGCGACCGATTTATCGATTACTTACCATGACAATTTAATGTATTACGGAACTTTCCAGGTGTTACCGAATAACTGGATTATTTTTAACTCTGAAGATCCGGTGAAAGAGCTGGATAACTCGGCTCTGCCAGATGAATCAGACCGCTTTAGATTACGTGTTTACCGCCCTGACCGTGATACTAAAATCGTATCGATTAAATTCTCGGGAACAGGTGTGGATATTGACCCGGATCAGGTTGTGGATGAATTAGTACCGTACGGCGGTATGGCTGTTACTTACGATTCAGCAAACAAAGATATTGCCAATATCTATGCACGTCTGTGTGATGCTGCCGCAACCTGTGCGCAGCAATCACTCGGAGCCTTTGATGAAGACGGCGTTGCCGTTGCATCGTCGGTGCTGGTGCCTGGGGCCTACAGCAATAACTATATGTTCGTATCGCGCTCGGGCAATATGTATTCAATGAATCGCTATGAAGGTTTTGTTAAACGTCATAACGGTTCGGTATGGCAGACAGTGTTAGGGCGTGGCATTACCGCTTATCCGGGCACTAATTGTGCCGATGCAACCACACGCACAAGCTGTGATATCAATTTATGGGATGCATTTGTGGGCCTGCAAGAGAGAATTTATTTTATTGATAATGGCCGAATCCGGTTTGTCGATTTATTAAATGGCCGCGTTTACACTTACGTCACACTTACGCCGTAATCAGAATTAAAATTCCATTCCGATACCGGCGTGCAATGCAAATTGGCTGATCACCGGAACTTTCGGAGAGTAGTTCAGAGAGTAGTGGTATTCAAGACCCACTGGGATAAAATAATTTTTCATGATCAGGTAATCAGCGCCGCCGCTAACTATGATCGAATTCGCAATGCCGATGGCCCCTTTGTTTAACGAGGTTGATTCTTTATTCAGTGGAAACTTAATCCCTGAACCGGCAGCGCCCCATAACACTAAACGGGTATCACGGTAAAAATCATAACGGATCGAAGCCGAAGCGGCGATGTAATTGATATTGGCGTTACAGGCTGTTGATGTTTTGCTCGAGCAAGAATTGTATTTGGCCGTGCCTTTAACTTCAACCGGCTCAAGTCCTAACGAGCCACGCAGTAAAAACCAATCGGTCGGCCAGTCAAACACACCGAAGTAGCCAACACTCGTTCCGGTCATGCTGATTGTTTCTTCGTTCGGGGTCGGAAACGTCGCATCTTTTTGTTTTACAGAGATGCCGTTATTTAGATATTTAAGCTGTAACGAAACCTTGATCGCTTCTTCTCTGAAAATCGGATCAGCTAAAATTCTTTTTACACGTTCGCCAACAGTGAAATTACCATCCTGTAGTTTGGCGACAGCCTGGCCGGGACGGATCTGAATGGTAATAGCACGGCCCTGATATTCTGCGCCGGGCAGTGTTACTAAGTAATCGCCGCGCTCTAAGACCTGACCTTCAAGATCAACTAAGATTTTATTATTGCGGATTTCTAAAACTTTAAAGGCAAAAGCTTCGTGGCTTAACACGCAGAAAAATGAAAAAATAAATAAAAGGGCAGAATTTAACATCGGCCTTTTTAGTATGAAACTATTTCATCAGCTCGGCAAGTGCGGTTTTGATTTTATTGATCAAACGGGCTTCGTTCTGGCGTACAGCTTCGCGGGTAATATGATACTTTTCGCCGATTTCCTGAAGGGTCAGCGGTTCTTCATTTAAAACACGCTCTTCAAGAATGATTTTTTCTTTTTCGGTTAAACTGTCGCGGATATTTTCGATGGCATCTTTGAGGTACTTTAATTCTTCGGCCAGGGCCAGCTGTTCATCCAGGGGGAGGCTTCCGTCTTCTTTACGTAAGATACTGCCTAACGACAATGTCGGGTTGTCGTCATCCGTGGTTTTATCAAGGCTGACATCGCGGCCTGATACACGTTTGGCCATTTCTTCGACTTCTTCTTTCGGAATACCTAACTTATGCGAAAGTTGGGCGATATTTTCCGGAGAAGACATTTTTTCTAATTCGTTTTTTTGCCGCTGAAGTTGGTAAAACAGTTTTCTTTGGTTGGCGGTCGTGCCGATTCTGACCATCGAGAACTGGCGCATTAAAAATTCCTGGATATAACCGCGAATCCACCAAACGGCATAAGTAATTAAGCGGGCGCCTTTGTGCGGGTTGTATTCTTTTACCGCGTGCATAAGGCCTACGTTACCTTCCTGAATCAGATCGATCATGCGCGAAGAAAAACGGGCGTATTCGGCAGCAATTTTTACCACGAATCTTAAGTTGGCGCGCACTAAGGCCTGCGCGGCTTCGGGGTCTTTGGTTTCATAATAGCGTTTTGCTAATTTTAACTCATCTTCTTTGCTTAGTACCGGATACTTACGGATTTCATTTAAGTAAGTCGTCAGCGGATCGCGCGAGCGAACACCGTGGTGATCTGAAACCACCGTCGGCAATTGATGCGTTGGCTGCTCGATCTCAAGTTCTTCGGCGGCAAGAGCTTCATCGTTTTCGGCATCGCCGGAAATGTCATCCTGGGCATGAACATCAATCGGTTCGTCATGTTCATGATGGTCTTCGACCAGCACGGCATGTACTTTTTTGATGTCTTCTTTTGCGGCTTCTTTGGCGGCTTTCGGCGTTTTTACTTTGCTTATCACTTTTTTAACTGCAGTTTTAACTGTAGCTTTTTTAGTGACCGCTTTTTTGGCGACAACTTTCTTTGCTGAAATCTTCTTGGCCGACACTTTCTTGGTGGTGGCTTTTTTCTTAGCGGTTACTTTAGCCATGGCTTATAGTGCAAACTCTCTAGGTTAAAACCTTTTTAAAGGCCTTTTCGATCTCTTCTTTAATTTTTCCCTTAAAAAGGGCTAATGCAAAAGGGATGTCGACTTCAATGGCCACCGAACATTTGTCGTTTTCGGGCTTAATCTTTAAATCCGCTTTAAATTGCGACCCGTTGATTTGACATGATTTGTTAGACTGGTCAAAAGTCGCAGAAACCTTGGGGTCTAGCTTCTTAAAGTGATTATCTGAGTTTAAAAAGGTTTGGATCTTGGTAAACGCCTGATCGGCAGTCAGTGGCGCTGGCATTTCAAAGTTCAATTTTGGCATATTCTAATCCTCTGGATGGTACAATTTTGCCACCTAATTAAAGATGAGTTTTGACTGTGGTTTGTCAATTATTATACTCTAACTGTTCTAATCTGGAATGCCTACTATTATGTAGCCCAGAAAACCAAGAAACTAAAAGAAATTAGGTTTAGTTATGAAATTTGTGAGAGAGCTAAAAAGAACCAATTACTGTGGCGAATTAACTAGCAAGAATGTGGGGCAGAAAGTTGTCTTGATGGGGTGGGTTAATGTTCGTCGTGACCACGGAAGTCTGATTTTCATCGATCTTCGTGACCGTGAAGGTATTGTTCAAGTGGTTCTTGATCCAACTAAAGCCGACACCGCATCAGCCAAAGAATTCCGTGGTGAATATGTTGTGGCCATAGAAGGTATCGTCCGTGCCCGCCCGGACGGAATGAAAAATTCAAAAATCAAAACCGGTGAAATCGAAATTGAAGCGACACGTTGTGAAGTCTTAAACTCGGCTGCAACGCCTCCGTTTCAGGTTGACGATGAAAATGTAAACGAAGTGTTACGCTTAAAACACCGCTATTTAGACTTGCGTTCTCCGCGTTTACAGCACCACATGATTACCCGTCACAAAGTAGCGCGTTTAGTGCGTGAATTTCTATCGAACAACGGTTTTATTGAAGTTGAAACACCGATTCTTTTTAAATCAACTCCGGAAGGTGCGCGTGACTATCTTGTGCCTTCACGGGTAAATCCGGGTAATTTCTATGCGTTACCGCAATCGCCGCAATTACTTAAGCAGCTATTGATGGTGGCCGGTTACGACCGTTATTTCCAGATCGCGCGCTGTTTTCGTGATGAAGATTTGCGTGCTGACCGCCAGCCTGAATTTTCTCAGATCGATATGGAAATGTCTTTTATCGACGTTGAAGATATCATTGAAATGAACGAAAAAATGTTACGCCATATCTGGAAAGAAATTAAAGGTATCGACGTGCCTAAACTTCAACGGATGACGTATTTCGAATCAATGGATAAGTACGGCAATGATAAACCGGATACACGTTTTGAAATGCACATCGTAAAACTTGAAGAAGTTTTAATGAATTCGGGTTTCAAAGTTTTTGATGATACCTTGGCTCGTAAGGGTATCGTGCGTGGTCTTTGTGTGCCGGGCGGACAGGCTTTCTCGCGCGGTCAGTTTGATAAATTAACTGATATCGCAAAAAAGGGCGGCGCTAAAGGTTTAGTTTGGATGAAGAAAGAAGCTGACGGCACTATCGCGTCTCCGGCTTCTAAGTTTATTTCACAAGACAAACTACAGGCAGTATTTAAAACCCTGGGTTGTACAGATAAGGATTGCGGTCTTATCGTTGCTGATGATTACGATCCGGCCTGTGCGGCACTATCGGCGTTACGTAACCACCTAGGCCGCGAATTAAAATTAATCGACTTTAACAAATACAACTTCTTATGGATTGTTGATTTCCCGCTTTTAGAGTATTTCCCTGAAGAAAAACGTTGGTTCTCACGCCACCATCCGTTCACGTCGCCAACTGATGAGTATTTCCAGGATATGATTGATAACAACGAAAAAGCGTACCCGCATATGTTAGCCAAAGCTTACGACTTAGTCTGTAACGGCTATGAAATGGGTGGCGGTTCTATCCGTGTTTACAAACAGGAAATCCAGGCTGCGGTATTTCGTTTATTAGGGTTATCAGAAGAAGAAGCCAAAGCAAAATTCGGCTTCTTCTTAGAAGCGCTAAAATACGGCACTCCTCCGCATGGTGGTATCGCCTGGGGTATGGACCGTTTAGTGATGTTATTAACTCAGACGGAAGCTATCCGTGAAGTGATCGCGTTTCCGAAAACAGCACAGGCATCTTGTTTAATGTCAGATTGCCCAAGCCCGGTAAACCGCGATCAGTTAAACGAAGTCGGAGTGAAGTTAAACGCGCAGGCTGAAAAGTTCTTGGAAGAAAAAGGCTTGAAATAGTTTTTCGCATTTCGGATTTTAAAAATCTTAAGACCCGGTTAATGATAAGTTAATCGGGTCTTTTTTTTGAATCTGTATGTGATCATGGATTTAGATAGAACAGATTGTATAAAAATTTATTTTCAAATTGTCGCTCTCGTTAACGGTGGCAATAAAATAATAAATGAACAAACCGAGGCCAAGTTTTTTATTGCAGACGGTGTTCTATATTTAGGTGTAAACGAAAGACAGAAGTTGCGCTTGGTTTATAGAAAAAAATATTGGATGCAGAGTGGCACTTCTGGTCACGAAATTTTCGAAAAATTTGTTTGTAAAATTTTAAATAACGCCAAAATCATTTCAGGTGATGTTGATCGCTCAATTAAGAGCGAACTATTTAAATTGCCTAATTAGTTCTAAATATTCTTGTCTGGCTTCTTCAGCATCGACTGGCGTGTCAGGAAAAGTAATAGACGACTCGTTAGTAGCTAAATCTAATCGATAATTAAGGTTAGCATCGACATAGCGTAAGAGAGGTTTTTTAATCAACGGCGCTATCCACATATGACCATAGGGAAGATTGTCGCAATTTAGATGCGTTAACATCGTCGTATGAAAGCAATCGTCGAGCTCAGGTAAGCGAATAACCTCGTACTCCGTAGCAGAAGTAAACTTTAAGTAAACGCAGTCATTGTTAAAAAGATAGGCCATGCTTTTTACTACTTCTACATTTTTTAAACTTTGCTCAAGTGTCATGTCTAACGTATCGGACACATGGCTTAGTTCCTGACCTAAGCTTAAGTCTAGGTTTCTAACTGCTGTAAAGTAATACCGTGCTCTTCTACAGAGCAAAGTTCGTACACACCTTGCAAGCAGCGTATACCATCGCGTTTTTCAACAACCAAAATATTCTGCACCGTTAAGCCAATAAGCCGGCGAATAGACTGTAGCGACCACTGCGGAGCACCCATCTGAATCAGCATTTCTAAACGTAAGAGCGCCTCAGATGCAGTGCGCGCGTGCAGTGAGCCGAAACTGCCGTCATGGCCAGTGGCCAGAGCCATCAACAGCGCCGTGGCTTCTTCGCCGCGGATTTCACCGACACATAATCGGTCGGGGCGTAGACGCAGAGCTTTTTTGATTAATTCATTCATCGTTACATCGATTAATTTTTTCGTCGGATCAATACGCGTAAGCAGGGAGGTGTTCTGGGTATACACCGGTTGCAGCTCCTGTGTGTCTTCGATGATCACTAAGCGGTCAGCCGACATTTCTTGAATACAGGCCTGCAGTAAGCTGGTTTTACCAGAGCCAGTACCGCCAACGACAAGAAAGTTTTTTTTCTGCGCGATCAGATTTTTAATGGCCGCGATTTCGCAAGGCTGTGCCCATTGCTGAATTGCGAGCCGGTCAAAAGTCCAGCGAGTCAGAGGTTGTTTACGAATCGAAACGATGTACTCACCTCGTGCAATTTCAGGAAACAGTACTGTTATTCGCAGGTTATTGAGCTGTGCTTCTATATACGGTTTTTCGGAATTGATATAGGTTTGGCAGAAACTGCAGAGTTTTTCGATAAAATCCTTGTAGCTGTTGCGATCAAAAAAATGGTCGTCAGAACGCATAAGTTTTCCAAAACGTTCAAAATAGATCTGATCAAACTGATTAATTAAAATTTCGGTGACACTGTCGTCAGAAAGTAAGTCTGTCACCGGGCCAAAGCCGTTAAGTTCGTTTAAGATCCGCTCGCGCACCGCCTGATCAACTTGCTCGAGGTTTTCCTGTAAAGACATATTTAAACTCTGCTCTTTTAACTGCGGTGCTGAAGCGGTAAGGTTGTCTTGTGCTAAAATAGCCGTTTTTTCGCTGCGCAGTTTCTGAAATATGTTTTTGGCTTCGTTTAAGTTCACTCAAAAATCTCCGGCGTGACAAAGATCATCATTTCGGTCTCGCTTTCGCGAAAACCCTGACTCGAGAATAATTTACCAAGCATCGGAATCTGTGTTAAATACGGAAGCCCTGAGACACTCTGGCCTACGCCATTGTGAATTAACCCTGACAGCACAATGGTGCGAGCCTTCACCAGATCAAAGTGGCTTGAAACTTTATTCGAGGTCAATCCCGGAACACCGTCTACGGCCTGCGATTCATCCGGAGTTGAAACTTCGGTTTCAATCGCGATACTCATCTGTCCCAGCGGATCAACGAGTGGTTTAATCTTAAGACTTACGCCGTATTTTTTCCACACCACTTCGCGGGTTTTGTATTTGGTCAGCACGATCGGGATTTCGCCGCCGGCAAAAAAATCGCACTCTTTACCGTTACGACAGATCAGCGTCGGGCTTGCCAGGGTTTTTGAGTTGCCTGAAGATTCTTCGGCGTTTAACAGCAAATCAATGGATTTATCAATCGTGACTTTGCCATCCAGAATCTGCCCACCGATGGCTTTTTGCCAATCGATGCCCAGCTTTCTGGCGGTGGCCTTTTTGATTTCGACGAATTTAACCGCCACTTTAATATTGTCACTGATCTCAATTTTATTGGGATTATCCTGGGTAAAAAGCCCTACCTGGTGCGCCTGATTGCGACTGGTAACCGAGTTATCTTTGGCCGAAAGCACCGCTTTCCACGGCGATGAAGTAAAGATAATTTTCGGCGGGGTGATTTCGTGGGTTCTGAAGTGCTGAATATACCACTTTTCGACTTCACCGGTCAGTTTCTCGTTCATATCTAATTTCAGAAAAAGAAAAGCGTTTTTTTCTTCCATTGTTGTGATGATTTTTTTAAATTCGTCCAAAGAAAAAATTTCACCTTTGAGGCAGAGAGTCTGCTCGCAGAAAGCGACATTTAACTGCGGGCTTTTACGCACCAGCTGACTCCAGATTTTATACGAACCCTTAAACCCGGTGGGTACCGAAAGCACTGTTAGTTCGTTCTGGTCGACGCGAATTTTTGAGGCCCCTAAAGCCAGCGGTTTTAGCGTCACTGAACTTCCCTGGCCAGCAGCTGAAAAGATCTTGGGATTTTCGATCCACAGTTTTTGTGAAACGTTTCTTAAGATATGTTCGTCGCCCAGTTCAACCATCAGGTCATAACGGGCATAGGCGGGCAAGCAGAGGAGCAGGGCAGTGATAAAATAGATAAGCTTTGTCATAGACTGCAATGCAGTTCCAAGAACCGTTCCGTATGAATGTAAGCTTAAGGTAAAAGGTTAAATCCTATTTTCGGATTTCCGGAAAGACAAAACGTACACTCACTCCGGCGTCCGTATTGCTGATTTCAAGACGGCCGTGATGGGCTTTAAGCAAGGTCTGGCAGATCGTTAAGCCTAATCCCATGCCGACCGAGTGATTCATTACATTTTCGTCTAAAGTAAACGGGCTTAAAATTTTATCTAAGACGTTTTGTGAAATCTTAGGTCCTAAATTCTGAATCTCGACTATGACATTTTTATTTTCTAAGCGCGACGAAATCTGAATCGCACTTTGCGCCTGGCCGAACTTAGTCGCATTGTGCAGGGCACGCGTTACGAGAATGCGCATATGTTGCGGGTCGGCTTCAATAGTTTCGACCTGTAAATCGAAATTAATTTTTTGCCCCTTGGTGGTGATCATTTTTGAAATGTCATCTGGCAGCTGCTCAAAGACATTTTTAAGTTTAATTGTCTCATAGCGCATCGGGATCTGACCTAATTCGCCTTTAACAATTAAAAGCACGTCTTCAATAATGCCTTTTAGTTTTTCACCGGATTTGTTAATGCGGTCTACAAACAGCGCCTGCTCTTCAGATAATGAAGACTCACGCAGTAAGCCGGTAAAACTTAAAATCGAAGTCAGCGGAGTTTTTAACTCGTGATTGATCAGAATCATAAACTGCGATTTGGTCTTGTCTAAAGATTGCAGCTCTAAAAGCGCTTGTTCAAGGGCCCGGTTTTTTTCTTTTAGCTCTTTACGTAAAGATAGTTTTTCGTATGCATTTTCAAGATTCTTTTGTAAATCAACCGGATCCCAGGGTTTAGTAATATACTTATAAATCTGACCTTTATTGATGGCTTCGATCACAGATTCAATATCGGTGTAACCGGTTAATAGGATCCTGATTGAATCCGGGTGAGTTACAATTGATTTCTCTAAAAACTCAGTACCGGTGATTAACGGCATACGCTGGTCAGAAATAATAATCGCGATATCTGGATTTTGGTCGAGATGGGCAAAGGCGTCCTGCGGCGTTGAGGCTTTAAATACCGTAAAACGCTTTCTAAGCAAGCGTTCCATGGCGTCCAGGTTGTCAACTTCATCATCAAGAAACAGCAGCTTTGGTTTATCCATCAATTCATGCTAGCGAATCAGGATTTTGCGGTCAGGTCGAGATTTTACGAGCTGTCTTTTGGTCTACTGACCTTGGACTAATTCTATTTACTGGACCCTGTAACTATCGCATAGACCTGTCGAATAGTGATACGATGATCTAGGTATACGTGTATCTATATTTTAGGAGACTCTATGTCGTTGAAAAACATAATTAATTTTCTTCTTACAAGCGTGTTCACGTTCGTGATGTCTTTTAGCTTTGTAAGTGAAGAAGCTCATGCTCAGTTCAATGCATATGCGAATGCAGGCGTTAACTACGGCGGCGGCGGTGGTCTGTGGGGAACAGGCTACTGGGGCGGACAACAAGGTTGCGGTTATCCTTGGAGACAAGGTTCTGGTGCGACAAGTATGTCTGACGAAGAAAAAGAAGAGCGTAATAGAATCTCTGAATTAAACAGTGAATTAAAACGTCTCCAATTAGAAAAAAAACGTGCTGAAAAAGAAATGGAATTTGCGGCCCGCAAGTTAGAGCGACAGTTCGACGGCGAAATTTTAGATTTCTTGTTAGAGACTCATATCGAAAAAGGCAATACGTGTAACGACTACGTAACGGCTCCGGGTTTAAATTGTACAGCTGCAGGCCAAACAGGTGCTACAGCAGTAGGAACGGCGCAGATCACAATTGATCCGGCGACAGGTCAACAAGTGGTAGCAGCAGGTTCAGTCTCGGTAACAGCTTCGGCAGATTGCTCGGCAAAAGACGACGTGCCTGAGCGTTTACGTCCAAACTGGAACAATAAATACTGTGCGGCCCGTACTAAATCAGACGGCGGTAAAATTAATTCAACTATCTGTGCAGACAGAACTTTAAAAACAGAAGACCGCAGAACTTCGGCTTACTCGACCTCTGAGTGCGGTAAGCAGTTAAATGACTACCGTAAATTCCGTATCAAACGTGACGATGTTCAGGCAAAAATCGAAAGAGTTGAAGATGAAATCGAAGATCGTAAATATGCGATCTCTGATGCCAGAGAGCGCGCAGCTTTAGAGCGTGAGTACGCAGCTAAAAACCAACTAGAAGGTAATTGTGAAGAGTGCGGTAGCGGTGATCGTGATGGTGGTTACCAAAAGCCAAAACGTGACTGGGTTTCAATCTTAGGAACGATCGGTGTAGGTCTTGGTTTAGGTTATATCGGTAAACAATATGATGATAGAAACGCAGAGTACTCTGCGCAATTAGGTTACCCTCCGGCACAAGGTTACCCAACGGCAGTATCAATGGGTTTACCGTTCGTATTAGCTGGTGCTTACGGTGCTATTAACGGTGGATCGGGTCTTGGCGGATTCGGTTGTGCCGGTGGTTTAGGTGGAACAGGTTTCCCTTATGGTGCCGGTGGCGGCATGGGTGGACCATTCGGTGGTCCGATGGGCGCCTACGGTCCTTACGGCCCAGGTGGTGCGTTCGGTTATCCTCCGGGAATGTTCGGCGCTCCATGGGGCGGTGGTATGTATCCTCCAGGTTACGGCCCGGGTGGAATGATGGCTGGTCCAAATGGCGGATGGCCATACGGTTACGGTCCTGGCTTCGCAGTTAACGGTGTTGTTAACGGCGGCTTAGGTGTGCCGATGTACGGTAACGCTGTTGGTGGAATGCCAATGTACGGCGGAATGCCGATGATGGGCGGCGCGCCTATGAACGGTGGTTTAGCAATTAACGGTGGTTTAGCGATGAACGGCGGAATGCCGATGATGGGCGGAATGCCGATGATGGGTGGAATGCCGATGATGGGTGGAGCGCCAATGATGGGCGGAAACTTTGTCAATGGCGGCATCGGTATCGCAGCTAACGGTGGCATCCCGATGAACGGAAGCCAAATGATGTGTATCCAATGGCCATGTCCTGGTATCGGAACTTTTGCCAATGGTGGTTTAGCGATGAATGGCGGAGTGCCAATGATGGGTGGGATGCCGATGGGCGGAATGCCGATGATGGGTGGAGCGCCAATGATGGGCGGAAACTTTGTTAACGGCGGTATCGGTATCGCAGCTAACGGCGGGATTCCGATGATGGGTGCCTATATGAATAACCCGCAAATGCAATTGCAGATGTTACAAATGCAACAACAGCAGGCGCAAATGCAAATGCAGTATTACCAAGCACAGATGCAGGCTCAACAGCAACAGTATCAACGTCAAATTCAGGTTCAAATGCAGGCTCAGCAAGTTCAGCAAGAGATCATGAATTTACAAATGCGATTACAGATGCTTTACACTGGCGCCTATTCTGGTACCGGTACAGGTGGTGGCTATTACGGATCCGGTTCACTCGGTGGATCGACCGGCGTAGCAGCTCCTTCGGTAGGTGGTGCATCATACGGTACTATGCAATACGGTACCGCGACGTCAACACCGCCGACCTGGATCCCAGGTGGTGGCGCAACAGCGTACCCAACTTACCCAACAAATCCTGGTACGGGCGGACAAGTGACGGTACCTACGCCGACAACAAATGGTCGATAAATAAATGTAACTTGAAAATTGATGAAAGGCTGAGCGTAACACCTCAGCCTTTCTTATTTTTACGGGTAAGTTTTTGAGTTTACTTCTATTCTTTGCTAAAACTTAAACATGGCTGAAACGATTGTTAACTGTTTTGATTCACACACCCATTTTCTCGGTACCGGCCAAGTGGCGCTTGAACTGTCGCTACGTGAGCTTAAAGCACCCGGTGAGGTAGAACAGTTAAAAATCGAAAAACATCATCATCGCGGTGAGTGGCTGGTTGGCTTCGGCTGGAATCACAACAACTGGGTGCCCGCAGATCTGCCGCACAAATCGTTGTTAGATAAAATCTTTCCGGATACACCGGTGTTTTTTTCGCGTGTCGATGGTCACAGCAGCTGGATTAATTCCAAAGCGATCGCCGTCTTAAAACAACTGGGTTACGACTTTAGCAAAGACCCGCAGGGCGGAAAAATCCTGCGTGATGCCAGCGGTGAGCCGATAGGTATCTTGCAGGATCAGGCCCATATCAATGCGCTTTTCATGCTGCCTGACTATTCTGACCAGCAACTAACACAGTTTTTGCTAAAAGCCGGCGAGATTTTTAATGCCGGCGGCTTTACGCATGTGCGTGATATGTCGCTGACCTACCGCCAGTGGCAATTGCAAAAAGCTTTATGTGAACAACAAAAGCTAAAAATTTACTACGAAGGTTTCATTACCGTTGAGTCAGTGAAAGATTTAGACCGCGGCTTGAGTGAATATCAGAAATGCGTCGCTGATCCCTGTGCGCAGATGAAAGTAAAAGGGTTAAAAATCTTTATCGACGGTTCATTGGGTTCAAAAACAGCGTACTTGTCACAAAACTATACCGGCGAAAATCACCGTGGACTGTTGACTTGGTCTGCGACTGATATCAAAGCGACGATCGCTTTTTGCTGGCGCAATAAAATGGAATTTGCTGTACACACGATCGGTGATGAAGCCGTACATACGGTGGCTCAGTGTGCACGTGAGGTGTCTGCTGCCGGCCTATTAGGTAAAATTCACTTGGAGCATGCCCAGTTGCTGCGACCAGAGACGATTCCGTTATTAAAGCCGTTACATGTATACGTGCACATGCAGCCCTGCCACTGGCTATCGGATCATCCGTGGTTACAGGATTGTATCGGTGATCTCACGAAAAATTTATTTCAGTGGGAAGCCTTACGCAAAAACCGTATTCATGTTGATTTCGGTTCTGATTCACCGATTGAACCGACTAATTTGCTGTTAACCCGCAAAGCTCTGGTCGAGAGTGCCAGATCAATCCCGAATCCCAGCGAGGACTGGAAACGTTTTCACACTTATCCGACCTCAGGCTTTGGGCAATGTCAGACTGAATTTGATGACCAGGGAATAATCGCGGTCAATTTCGACGGCACAGTTATTCGCTACCGATAGACACATCGTAAGATTTTAGAAAAAACATCGTAGCGATCGCCGCAAAGCCCAGCAGGTATTTGTTCTTATTCTCTTTTAAATGCTCGGACATTAGATCTTTGCCCCAGTCGTAGCGCTGGCTTAAATTGCAGCCGTCGGCAAAATGCGGAATCACCTGGAGGTCAAGCTGGCTGATAAATTCTGTGTAACGGGGGCGGTCACATTCACCGTTTAAGTAATATTTTTTATCTCCGTCTAACGTAAGACTTATATAATCCAGCTCAACATGTTTGAGCTCCTGTAGGTAAGGATCAAGCAGTAAGCGATTACGCAAGTTGTTTGCCACGGTTTTTCCCAGAAGATAAAGCATTTTATCTGCCGGTTCACTGTCAAGCTCGGCTAACAATGTATACAGTTTTTTAAGGCGCTTTACTGTCTCTGAAAGTTTGGTTTCTTTGTTCTGTGCTATTTTTTCACCGGCTAAAATCAGGTTTTTTAACTGTTCCAGGTTAAGATCGTCGTCTTTAAGACTTAAATGTAATTTTTTACTGAACTGAGAAACATAATCCTTGTTGTCCAAATCAAAGTTTTCGATCAGGTCATTAAAGTGCGGTGTACGGGCGGGAGCAATGGCCGCATACCCTTGCGGTAGACAAAGATAATTATTTTTCTCGCAGATTTTTTTGTAATCTGAAAGCGGAGTATCTCTATGAGCAACGAGCAAGATGCGTTCTTTCGCCTGGGCCTGGCTCAAGTAAAAGCTCATGGAAAGGATTACTAATAATAACTTTTTCATTCTAGCCTCCGTTGTATTCGATCTTTACGCTTTGCTTTTTTTGCGCTTGTTCATGCACGCTCGGGTTTTCTGCCGCCTCGGCTTTATTCTGAATCACGGCAAAAAATGGTCCTTCATGTTTTAACAATTCACTGGATAAGTTATCCGGCAGCAGCACGGCATATGCGTTGGGGTTGTTCGGTGCGCGCAGAATTTTTACTTTCTGAAAGAGTTTTTTGGCATTACGTGAATTGTTTTTGCCGAGATAAATATCAATGACGCCGTAGCCTTCAATCACGCTGGCAATGGCCGAGATATTTTCAAGCTCGATTGGAACCAGCGCGTAGCCGTTAGGGATAAGGGTATCGACGGTTAACAGTTTTTCCGGTGACTTCGGGCCACGTTCATCGAGTGTCGTGTAGATATAGACGAACACAAAAAAGATAAACATAAAGACAAAGTACTTATGCTGCAGCAGGGATAGTTTGAGTTTGTTTTTAAGATCCATATTTAATCCTTAACTGATTTGGAGATTTTATATTTATCTGAGATCGCGCGTTGTCTTTTGCTCATGGTTAAGATGGCGGTAGTCAGTGCCGTAAACAGCACGAAGGTTAAAATAAATTCGGTAATCACTTGTCCGCGTTGATTGTTAAGTGCCATTTTTTATCTCCTAGTCTTGGGCTTACCTTGCACGTAAGACTCAGCACATTGGTCCACGTGAAAAAACTTTGATAAGATGCAAGCGTTGCAAAGGCCATATTCCAAGCATAGGCCAGCGATTGTTTATGTTCGGCATTTTCTTGCCATTCGTAGTTCGGGCCTAAGCCGCCCTCCGAATCGGGCCGGATGGCCAAGATCGGTGTCGAGCGAGGCACCACATAAGTTGACAGGCGCAGCATAAACCGCCAAGGCAAACTTAGCTGCTCTTGGCCGCCTTGAAGTTTTGCGATCAGGGCTAAATGTTTGCTCAGTAATTCAAGCTGAGTTTTGCTGATTAAAGTGCGCTGTACACCATCCAAAGTGTTCTGCGCTTGGTGTAGGGCGTTTAACTTATGCTCTAACACCGGCACTAATTCTAAGTTCATGGTCGCGATCGCCACTGCAAGTGCGGCCTGGGTGGCTTTAATATCCAGGCGCAGTGCCGTTGAGGCCGGGTTTAAATTAAACAGCTGACGTACATTTTTTAAGGTGGCGCTTTGAATGGCCGTGGCTTCGGTTACGCAGGTGCTGCGCACATAATCGCGCTGCATGGATAGCGCAATCGCAAAAGTGGCCGTTAAATATAGGCTGGTAAAGGTCATTAAGATAAACACAAAGCTAAGACTGACGAAGGCCTCAGAATTCTTGCTTAAATTTTTCATAATCAAACTCGCGTGTAACGGACAAGGTTGCTAAATGGCTTGCGGTAACCGAAAGACTGATTTTTTGCGGCGCTCTGCGCACCTGAATCACAACCGCGCGCAGCTGGTTCTGCTGCAGACGCTGTTCGAGGCGCTGTTGGCAAAACGGTTTACCGGCCAGTTCACAGTAAAAATAGTCTTCGACCATAGCATCAACTGCGACGGTGAAAATCACAACTAACAGTGCTCGCAGCATAAAATACAGAAACAATAACGCCGTCAGCAGCATAAGCAGCGCTTCGGTCAGGGCTTGGCCGCGGTTATCACGCAGTTTATTTTTTCGAGTTAGCTGTTTTGGCGCCATCTAAAAAGTTAGATAAATCTTTTTGAGCTAAAGCACCGTCGCTGGCATTTACGGCATGTAAGGCCTCGCCATTGGCTCCAAGGGCCCGATTGATGTTTTCATATTTTTTACCCAGGTTGTGACCCACTACCTTAACCACACCGATAGTGGCAACGGCAATTAAGGCCACCAGCATTAGGTATTCAATTAATCCCTGACCGTTTTTATTTTTTAGAATTTTAGACATAAAAAAACCTCCGCTCGGGAGGTTTTGCAATCGCGAGCGCTTAAGCCGGCCACGATTAATAATCGGTAACATCCGAGATCCGGTTAAACCGGAGCTGGCGGATTACTTTTTCGCTTTTTTCTTTGCGGCTGGAGCTGGTTTGGCTGCCGGTTTTTTTGCTGCCGGTTTAGCCGAAACTTTAGCAGCAACTTTAGCTGGAGCTGCTTTAGCCGCCGGTTTAGCCGCCGCTTTGGCTACGGGTACAGCCTTAGCTGCTTTAGTTTTTGCTTCTGCAGCTGCTTTTAATGCTGCTGCGGCCGCTTGGGCTTCAAGTTTTGCCGCCTGTTTAGTTTCAACTTTTTGTGCTTTTTTAGCTGCTTTGCGGGCGGCTACGATGCGGTCTAAAATTTCGTAAGCTTCTTTTTGCAAATCATTTTCGAAAATAAAACGGTAAAAACCTTCGATTTCTGGAGACTGGCGGAATTTTTTTAACGATGTTGGTAAGCTTTCAGATTGAACGAAATCAATTGAGTTACCATCTTTAGAAAGTTTAACTTTATCAGCCATTGTTTAGACCTCTTTGTTTAAATCGATTTTTTTAAGGACAGACCTTGCAATCTAGTAGAAAATAGCTTCTGGGTCAAGAAACCATTGATTGTGTTGCTCTTTGTAACCTATTGAAATCGCTCACTATTTTGATAGTTTTAAGACTCACAGATAAACGAGCACGAAATGGGGTTAAGCATGAAGCTTCTTAAAGGCCAACCGGTCAGTGAAAAAATCCAGGCGGATATCAAAAACGAAATCGCTTCTTGGCCGCAAAAAGGATTAGCTCTCCCGCACTTAAGTGTCATCCTGGTAGGCAACGATCCGGCAAGCCAGGTTTACGTTGGTCACAAAGCCCGTATGTGTGAGGCCTTAGGTTTTTCTTCAGAAGTCATCAGATTAGATGAAAAAATCACGCAAACCGAACTGTTGGCAAAAATTGAAGACTTAAATAAAAACCCAAAGGTTGATGGTATCTTGGTGCAGTTACCGCTACCGAAACATATACACGAGCGCACAGTGTTGGAAACCATCACGCCGATGAAAGATGTCGATTGTTTAACAAAAACTAACATCGGTTCGATGGTGGTCGGCGATGCGATTGTTAAACCCTGCACACCGGCTGGGATCGTTGAAATCTTAAAATATTACGACATTAAAATCGCCGGCCAAAAAATAGCGGTCATCGGCAGAAGTCAGATCGTGGGAACACCGTTGGTGCATCTGTTAACCCAGGAAAATGCCACGGTGACCTTGTTTCACTCAAAATCAGAGAACCTGATGCAGGAGATAAAAGCCTTCGATATTGTCTGTGTGGCGATTGGCAAATCAGAGTACTTCAAACAGGCCGATTTCAAACAAGGCGCCATCGTGATTGATGTCGGGATTCACCGTGCTGACGGACATAAACTGACCGGAGATGTGACTAAAGCTGTGGAAACCGATACTTGGTTATCGGCGCAAACACCGGTGCCGGGCGGCGTTGGTGTTACGACGATTGCCATGTTAATGCAAAACACTTTACAGGCCTGCAAAGCACGTAGACAATCGTAACGCCTATGAGACTTTTACTTTTATTATCATCGTTATTTTTGGCATTTCCTGCACCGGCTGCGCCGAAATTTACTTTTAAAAAAGGCTGGTCAATTCCCGGCCAGACTAAGTTTCAGAATTATTCAGTCGGTGGCTTATCCGGCTGCAGTAAAGTCGGCGATGAAATTTATTTTGTCTCGGACGACCGCGGTAATCAGGGGCATCCGCGTATTCTGGTTTTAAAATACGATGCGCAAAAAGCTGAGTTAAACACCAGCGATCTTAAGTGGCTAAAAGTGGCCAAACCTGCCGACAATATCACGTTTTTAGATATGGAAGGTCTGGCGCAGATCAATCCTGAGCAGATTTTGATTTCCAGTGAAGGCGATCAAAACCAGAAGCCGCGCCAACCGGTATCGTTATTCTGGATTAACGGAAAAGGTGAGCGTATTGCCGATGTGGCCTTGCCGCAAAAATTTATCGCTAACGGTTCAGGCTTACAGATCCGTGGCACGCAAAACAACAAGGGCTTTGAAGGTCTAAGCATTGACCGTGAGCTGGGCTTATGGGGCGCGATTTTAGAAGGCACTCTGGTGCAGGAGCGAAATAAACTGATTATGATCGAAGGGTCGGCTTCCGGTGGAACCGCGGTGTTAAACGAGTGGTCATACCCACTGCCGCAGTTTATCGGCGACGGGCTCGGAGCCGAAATGGGCGTGACTGATTTTGTCTACGACAAAGACCGTAGCCTTATCGTGATTGAGCGCGGGGTAAGTCTTAGTTTAAACGGGATTCAGTTCGATGCGCAGATGTGTGTGGCGGAAAAGAATCAGGCCACCAAGTCGATTAAAACCAACTGTCTCTACGATTTTGCCAAAGATAAAGCCCTAAAAAGCTTTGTTAAAGAAGTGCAGAACTACGAGGGTATCTGCTGGCTCAATGACCAAAAAACCCAGTTTATGGTCATCAATGATAATAATTTCTCAGCTAAAGAAAATAACCTTTTTCTTTTATACCAAATCGATTAAAAAAAGCCTCTAAGTCTATAGAGGTCCCCGATGAGAATTTGGAAGTTAAAAAAAGGTTCTGACCAGCGTCTGCGCTCGCGCCATCCGTGGGTATTTTCGAACGAACTGATGGATAGCCCACGTGGCCTAACCCCTGGCGAACTGGTTGAAGTGCACGATCATCAGGGACATTTTATTGCGCGCGGCTACGGTAACCCGCATTCGTTAATCGCCTTTCGGGCGATGACTTTTGAACTTAAAGATTTTGAAATCGGCAGCGTTACTTACGTTTCGTCAAAACTGTATGCAGCGTGGGAAAAACGCATTCATTTAGGTTTTCAGGATTCATTCCGTATTTGTTTTTCTGAAGCCGATGCGCTGCCAGGGTTGATCTTAGACCGTTATGTTTTTGAAAAAAACGGCGAGCGCTTTCAGGTGTTATCATACCAGCTATTGACGTTTGGTATGAACCGCATTTTTGAACAAGCCGAAGCGATCTACCAAAAGTTAGTCGAAGGTGTGTTTGCACAAAAACTTTCGGATATCGACTGGGAGCACACCATCTTACTTCAGCGCAATGACGTAAATATTCGTAAGCTAGAAGGTTTAGAAGTCGAAGAACCAAAAGTCATTTATAATCCAAAAGATATTTCGCTGGCGGATTTAACAATTTTGATCCCATCGGTGATGGCGACAACCCTAAACACCACTGAGACATTAAAATTTAATGTAAACTTAATCGAAGGCCAGAAAACCGGTTTTTTTCTGGATCAAACCCATAATATCCGTTTACTGATTCAGAGCTTAGAAGGCTTAATCCGTGTTAAACAATTTAGCAAAGAAAAGCCGCTTAAGATTGTCGATCTTTGTTGTTATATGGGGCAGTGGTCAGCCCAGATCGCCTTTTATTTAAAACAAAAAGAGATTCCGTTTGAAGTTTTATTGGTCGATGTTTCAGAGCTGGCCTTAGAAAAGGCCAAAGAAAACCTTAAACAGTACACTCACAAAGTCACTGTGATGAAAGGTGATGTGTTAAAAGATTTAATCAGCATCGAGGCCAACAGCTACCATGTGGTGATCTCGGATCCTCCGGCCTTCGTGAAAAACAAAAAAGATATGGAATCTGGTTTACACGGCTACATGAAACTAAACGAGCAGGCATTTCGCATCGTAGCCGCAAAGGGCGTAGTGGCTTCATGCACATGTTCCGGTTTAGTACAGACATCGGATTTTAAAAACGCATTACGTAAATCGATTTTACGCTCGGGCAAAAAAGCGCAGCTGATCTGTGAAGGCGGCTTAGGCTGGGATCACCCGCAGCTGATTCAGTTTCCTGAAGGCCAGTATTTAAAGATGCTGCTGCATAAAGTAGACTAAAAATAGCGAACGGGGTTTTGTTCTGCGATGACAACAAAAACCCCGCTCTTTAGGTAACTTAATTTTTTATTCTGTAATTATCTTTGCTGTGTAGCCGCTGCTTGTCCAGCGGTTTGTTGCGCGCTTTGGGCCGGGTGGCCCTGGGCTGCAAAGATCTGCTGTTGGAACGCCGTCATTTTATTGATGTAATCTTTAAGTGCTACATTTTCTTTCTTTAATATTTCAGTCTGCGTTTTTGATTGTTCGTACTGGCCGCGCACGTTGTCTAGTTCAGCCTGAATTCGGTCAGAATCAAGCTTCAATTCAACGATTTTGTTTTCGGCTACGGTCATTAAGTGTTTGATGGTTTCGGCTTGTTCCTGGCTGTGGCTTTCGACTTCCATCATACCGGATTCTAATTCGTTGATTTTACTTTCTAAAGTTTGAATCTGTTCGGCTTTTTCTTTTAATTCGTTCGCTAAACCCTGATTCATCTCTAATAAGCGGCCTTTTTCTTTCTGGAAATCAAACTGGATATTTTCGTAGTTTTCTAAGTACTGTTTGCGGTCATCCATCTGTGCCTGAATCGCTTTGGTTTTGATCTCCTGGATTTCAAGCTGCAGTTTTAATGAAAGATCCAATGATCTGGCCAAATCAGTCGACAGTTTTGAGTTGTGATGTCTTTCCTGGTTTAAAAGATCAGTTAATTCTTTTACTTTTTGCGTAAGGTCAGAGTTAGACGTGGTCATTTTCTCTAACGTCTCGATTTTCAGTTTCATGTCTTCGTGGTTTGAAACCAGTTCAATTTGAAAATTTTTCAGCTGGTTCTGCATTTTGTCTAATTGAACCACGCGGTCTTTCGAGTTCTTATGGTCCTCGTCCTGTGATAATTCGTTCAGCTTGTGACAAATTTCGTTAAATATTTTCTCGTGCTCTGGGATGTTTAATGTTTCCATTGTAAAGTGTTCCTCGCTTACAGTACTTTCATCTTATTGAACGACCTAGTGGTTGACCATAAGTCCTGTTTTGGTTTTAAATAATCCAGTATTAAGTCCAGAGAAATAGACAAAGGTTGGTGAATCTTATGTTAAAAAGTCGAGTTTTAACCGTAGCGATCGCAGTGATTTTTTTAAACGCCCAGTTGGCACAGGCACAGAGTTCTTACTTCGACGTCAAAGAACCAAATCGTGCCGCCGAGTATATCCACCGTTCTTCACCGAAAGAATCACTGATCAGTGTTCAGCTTTTTGGTGCGGTTAAAAATCCCGGCATTTACTATGTGCCGCCACAGACTGATTTGTTAAAACTTGTCACCCTGGCCGGCGGACCTGCCGATGCCGATTTAACTGAAGTGATCGTGCGTAAAACCGATCCGTCTCAAAAAGGTGTGTATGAACTTGATTTAAATAAACTGATGAAATCAACTGCTGATGTAAAGCCATTTAAACTTACGCAGGATGATTTTGTTTACGTGCCGAAAAAACAACCGTGGATCTCAAGTGATATCGCGCAGTCAGTAACGATCGTTTCGTTAATCACCAGCATAATCTTAACCAGTGTTCTCATCGAAAAGAACTCTGACTAGAGCTGCATGTTATTTTTAATCGCACTGATTTTTTTATCGAAGATTTCGTTCGGTTTTATTCCGGGATTCCCTTATCAGGAATCCTTTTTTATTTTTCAAAAGGGCTTACATCCGTTTGCCAACATTTTCTTTAACATAATAATTGGTTCGGTTCTGATCATTAAATTTTTCTGGAAGAGTCAGCACCATTACCTGCAGAACCGCTTTTTTAAATTCTATCTGTTTATCTTCTGTCTGTTTTTGCTCACCGTAACGGCCATGCAGGTCGTGTTAAACGAGGCAACGAATCCGTGGTATGTGCAATTGGCAGCCGCAATCTCGGCCTGCTTTACCGTGATTCTGTTTGCGCGGGTTATTCCAAGCGAATTATCGGTGGCTAAGTTTATCAGCTTTACCCGCAAATGCAGCGTGGCACTTTGTTTTATCAGTTTAATATTGCTGGTTATAATGCCGGCAATTACTTTTAAAGGCGGCCGGTTTATCGGTGTATTTAAACATATTCCGTATATGGTAACCACGGCTACGCTTGCCAGTATTTTTTTAATTTACGAAATGTTTGCCAAAGAAAACTCGCGCCCGCGCAAGATTTTTCTGGTTATCAGCGCCGCGGTGGCTTTAACCGCACTGATATTAACCGGCACACGGTCGGCGTTGTTTGCAGTGGTATTAAGTTATTTTCTGGCATTTTTGTTTTTTCCGGCAAAAAAAGCGGCCAGCCAGTTTATTAAGGTGTCGCTGGCTTTTTCACTGCTCATTGCAACGGTGCTGTTCGGGCACAGTATCAGCCAGTACGCCATCGGTATTGCCCGCGGTGAATCAGCAGTCGGTTTACGTGCGGCGCAGGACGGGGTGAGCTCACGCTTTGAAGAGTTCGAGCGCGGTTATGAAATTTTTATGAAAAGCCCGGTGATCGGCCAGGGGTTGTTATCGAAATTCGGCGAGATCAATGAAACCGAAGTGGGACAGTATAATGCCAATAAAGACCCGCATAATATTCTCGTGTCGGCCGGTGTGATCGGTGGCCTGGGTTTTGTGGTTCTGGTTGCGATCGGCTTTGTCGGCTTAATTGTGGCAAGCTTTAATAAACTGCGTTCAAGTCCCCCAGAGTTTAAAATTTTAGCTATTTATCTTCTCACTCATATTCCGATATTGTTTATTTATCACATGCATCTTTCAATCGGTGGTATGGCCGATCGCTTCTATTGGATTGTGATTGGCTATATGCTGATTAATGTGAGAAAACAAAACGCATGAACCCATTAAATCTAATTTTGGCGTTAGCACTTGGGGCCGCAGCGGCGGGCTTAAGTTATACCTTTCAGGCCGTTGTGAATTACACCGAAACTTTGCGTTTGCAGTACCCGCAGCTCGTACTTGGGTTGCCGGTGCTGTTTATCCTGACGGTGCTGTTAAAGAAAAAAACACTGTATTATCCGCACAAAGTTAAAGATCTGCATGAAATGACCGAGCAGAAAAATTTTTTCTGGAACCGCTGGAAGGCGTTTTATCATTTTTTCGGCGCGGGTTTAAGTCATCTGTTCGGGGCAAGCGTTGGCCGTGAGGGTGTTATTGTGCTGGCCACGACCGGAATCGCAAGACTGTTTAACCTTAGCCTGCCTTACTGGGGCCCGGTGGCGGCCAGTATCGGTTTTGCGGCGATCACCGGCAATAAGTGGGTAAGCCTGATTTTCCTGATCGAAATGTACTCGACCCGGTTTTCACAAAAAGTGTGGACTTTTTTCGGTGCCTGGGCCGCGGTGTTAATTCTGCAATCACTTAAGTTTCCGCATCTGTTGTCGGCAGTAACGATTCCTGACAGCGATTCATGGCTTAAGCGCTTTTTCTTTATCTTTTTACTGGGTGTGATTATCGGTTACCTTTCACGCGCCTATAAAAAAAGTTATTTTTTTCTGTCAGATTTTTTTGCGGCTAAACATATTATCTGGGCGGTGGCGATGTCGGCTGCCCTTGGCTACGCGCTTTACAGTCCGGATGTACGTGGGCTGCAAAGTTTAAGTCTGGATCTGGTCGAACGATTCAGCAGCGGAAGTTTACTGACTGCCTATGATATGCAGTTAATTGTACTAAAACTGGTATTTACCTTACTGTGCGTGTCGCTCGGATTTTTTGGTGGCGAGTACGTGCCGTTAGTTTTAGTTGGTTTAGGAGTCGGAGTTACCGGCGCCCAGTTTTTCGGCGAGAGTTTATTGCTCGGTGGGGTATTAGGGGCATTTGCCGTGTTTGCCGGGGTTACGCGCCTTAAGTGGACGGCAGTGGTATTGTGTCTTGGGCTACTGGATTACACTATGTTTATCTGGGTTTATATTTTCTATTCAGTGGTTCATAGTTTTTCTGGCGAAAAAAGTATTTACTTACAGCCACGTACGCAGAATTTTAATTTTATGAATTTTAAGTTCGGCACTTTTCCGGGGGGAGCGGGCGGTTTTACCGGTGGTTTTAGCACCGGTGGATTTAACCCAGAAAACTTCAGACGTGGTGAACGTGATGTTGGCTCTTCTGCTGGTGAAGACCCGAAAAAAAACGGCGGCTTAATCGAATAAAAGAATTAACCTTGCGGCGGCTGGTTTCGCATGAAATCAGCAATGTGCGCAAAACTTTTTTTCAGATCACTCTTAAGCTGTTCTGATTCAACCACTTCTTCTAAAGCCTTAAACATGCAGTAGAGCCACTGATCGCGTTCTTTTTCGCCGATTTTAAACGGCATGTGGCGCATGCGAAGTCTCGGGTGACCGAATTTTTCAATATAAATTTGGGGCCCGCCGGACCAGCCGGTTAAAAACATCACCAGCTTTTCTTTGGCTTCGCTCAAATCCGGAGCGTGTTGGTCACGAATATCTTTGACCTCGGGTAAGGTATCCATGTGGTGGTAAAAACGTTCGACCAGTTTTTCGATGGTGGCTTTTCCGCCGAGTTGTTCATAGAGGGTATTTTCATCAACCGACATGATTAAAACCTGAAGTTCTGGTTTCTGATTTTTGAATTAGTCGATAAAAGCGACTGAGTTTCATCGGACTCATCGTAAATATCGCCGATGATTTCTTCGAAGATATCTTCCATAGTGATGATGCCGAGAATTTTTTCACCTTGGCGTACGATAGCCAGGTGGCTCTTGCGCTGCTGTAAACGTTTAAGGGCGTTGATGATCGGCTCGTTCGGGGAAAGGTATTCGGCTTTGCGGATTAATTTGCTCCAATCCATTTTAGCCACTTCCGGTTCGGCGATAAATTCTTTGGTGTAGAGGATGCCTTCGACCTTATCTTCGTGCATCACCGGCAAACGGGTGTTTTTATGCGATTTAATCATCTCAAAGACATCATGGGTATGATCAAGCAGATTAATTTTATTAACCTGATCCCACGGTAACATCACATCTTTAACCCGGCGCTTGTCGACGCCGATAAGGTTAAAAACAAACTGCTTGTGGGTTTCGTTTAAGTTGTCGAGATCGACTTCCTGAGAGGTGTCGACATTTTCTTTGGTCTGATATTTGGCAAATAAAATTCTGGTAATAAATTTTGTCGAATATTCAAAGATCACAACCACCGGTGCAAACACCCGGTCCATCATCAGCAACAGTAAACCGCCGGTCAACGCAAGCTTTACCGGAAATTTCAGGGCGATGGATTTTGGCACTAATTCACCGATCACAACGCTGGCATAAGTTAACGGTAAAACGACAGTGGCGATACTGATCGATTCGGCGAATTCTTCACTGAGCAGCGGAAACTGCGCCATAAACCACGGGCTTAAATGCTCTTCGGCACTGGCACCGGAGACGGCCGCAGAAATGGCTCCCACTAGCGTGATGCCGACCTGTAATACCGAAAGTGTCCGTTCAGGGTTGGATTTTAATTTAAGTACGCGTGCTGCCGAGTTTGAACCTTCGGCCGCTAATTTTTTTAAATGCGCTTTCGATACGGTGACAAACGCCATTTCTAATCCGGATAATACGGCGTTTGCTAAGATACTGAATATGACGACTAATAATTCTAACATTATTTACAGACTACTGTGTTAAAGATTTTGGGGTTTGTTTTTGAGGCTTGCGACGTGCAAGCCGCTGGAATTTTTGCAAACCTTTTAACGAATAATTGTTTGCTGTTTTTTCCGTAGTAACAAACTAACCACGGAATAATCGCTTTTGGTTTTTCACTTGTCGCGTTTTGCCAAGCCGGAACGTTTTCGTCTTTTTTCTCTTCAGGTGGTTTGATCGTCCACGTGTGCGGAGGTGGGGCATCACCGTTATCAGGCTTTAATGACATTTTCTTTTTTGGATCCTGGTCAAACATCTCTAAGCGCTGGAATTCGATTTCATCAGTCTCAAAATCACGAAATTGCATCGTAGGGATACTTTTTTCAGGTTTAAAACTTACAGTCATTTTCAGTGGGCATTCAATAACCTGCGGTTTTTCAGGTAAGGCGTAAGCTGGCGCAACGATAAATGCTGGCAAGCCTAACAGCAGGGCAAAATGTGATTTACGCATGAAGTTCCTCTCGTACGTAAAAGCATTTCAACTGGGATAAAAAATCTTGTCAAGGCGAGCAGTGCTGTGGTTAATTACGCCCATGAATTTAGCCCCTATTTCAGTCACAAAAACGACGCAGCCCTTAAAAAAACCTGACGCGAATAATTTAGGCTTTGGCCAGTACTTCACTGATCATATGTTTGTGGCGAAATATAGCGAAGCTAAAGGCTGGTATGACTCTCAGATTCTTCCTTACGGCCCGTTGCCTATGGATCCCGCAGCTTCTGTGCTGCACTACGGACAAGCTCTTTTCGAAGGCATGAAGGCATTCCGTCAGCATAATGGCGATGTGGCGTTATTTCGTATGGAATACAACTGGAACCGCCTGTGCCAGGGTGCTGAACGCCTTTGCATGGTAGCGCCGCCGAAAGAATTATTTCTAGAGGGCATCCGCAAGTTGGTTGCTATCGATCAAGACTGGATTCCCGAAAATAAAGGGTCAGCGCTTTACATTCGTCCGACCTTAATTGGAACCGAAGGGTTCTTAGGTGTGCGTCCGTCGCGTGAGTATATTTTCTTTGTTATCTTATCGCCGGTGGGTTCGTACTACAAATCAGGCCTATCACCGGTAAATATCTGGGTAGAAGAAGAGTTCTCACGTGCTTGTCCGGGCGGACTTGGGGCTACTAAAGCTGCGGCAAACTATGCTTCAAGCTTAAAAGCCGCGTACGAAGCCAAAAAGAAAGATTATTCGCAGGTTCTGTGGCTTGATACCACCCGCACTTATGTTGAAGAAGTCGGTACCATGAACGTGTTTTTCGTTTTTAAGAACGAAATTGTAACACCATCGTTAGAAGGCACCATCCTGGCTGGTGGTACGCGTGATTCGGTGATCCAGGTGTTAAAAGCCATGGGTAAACCGATCGTTGAACGTAAAGTTAAATTATCCGAAATCCGCGAAGGCGCACAGAGCGGTCATCTCATTGAAGCATTTGGTACCGGAACTGCGGCTGTCATTACTCCGGTCGGGGAATTAGCGGCAAAAAACTGGACAGTTAAAATCAATAACGGCCAGATGGGCGAGCTGACGACCAAGCTGTATCAGGAATTAACTGATATCCAGTACGGATTTAAAGCCGATACCTTAAACTGGATTGAAAAGTTAAAATAATCTTTTATTAAGCGTTAAGATAAACAGGAATGCGTGAGACGCATTCCTGTTTCAAATAGGTTAGCTAATTAGTTAGCCTGGATTTTTTCTTTAACTTCGATTGACGTTAAGATTTCGCCATCACAGAAGTCACCACCGCAAGCTTCACGTTTTTTATTTTCGTCAGCAAACATTTTTGTGGCATCAATAGTTAACGTTACTTTTTCTGAATAAAGACCATCACGGTATCGATCAACAACAACTTGGTATATGCCGGCCGACACACGTTTTGCCGACTCAACACTCATGGCCTCATCGGTAATTAAGAAGTCAGCTGATAAATTTCCCATCTCGGCATTTGATTGATAGCCCAGATAAACCGAATAACGGGGTGATACGTCAGTACTCATACCTTTATCAGCGACGATGATAGATAGTTTCTTCTGGCCCTCATCGCCGTTTTTATCAACCAGGCGAAACGTCTTATCGATTGAAGACGGAGCGATCGAAAGCTTTTCAGATTTAATTGAAGAAGCTTGTGCGAAAGTTGCTGTTAATAACACGATTGAAGTTAAGATCATTTTTTTCATAAAGTGAATGGCTCCTTTTTGATTTGGGTTAGGGATTTGATTCGGGTGCAATAATAAACGAATAACTTTAAAGGTGGCGAAAAATCGAATTTTTAGGGGAAAGCGGCATCTAAGGGGCTTTGGCAGCCCTTTTTAAGGTTATCATAAAAATAATTGGCGAATTAGGGGGTTAGGAGCTGCCGCTGTCAAATCAGCTGACAGAGTGACAGTAAAGGCCCAGGCAAGATTTGCAAAAACTATTTCTTGTTAAGGCTGTTTTCGCGGTCTTTTAATAGGCGCTGTGAACCATCGACGTCATCGATTTCAAGCAAGGCACGGCGGGCCCGTTTGCCACCGACGGTGTCATGGCCGCGGTTTGACGGCAAGTACTCAAGATCATCATCATTAATCCGCGATAACTCACCAAACGATTCTCCCTGGCCGTAGCTGTTGTTATCAGCGTAAAAGCGCAGAGCTTCAAGGGCGATCTCAAGTTTGGTTTTAAGTTTATCGTAATCAGACATCATTTAAGACTTACTTGAGCTGCGACTTTTAGCCAAGTTTAAAAGAAATGCGTTTTCAGCTTTTTTGTTGGTTTTGGCTTTTTTCTTAGCCGTTTTCACGGCTGGTTTTACTTTTTTTATTCCGGCTTTTTTCTTGGCCGCAGGCTTTGGTGCATCGGTATTAAATAAGCTGGGCTTACGCATATCTGCATCTTCTGCAGTGGCTTCTAAGCGCGCCCGTTTTTCTGCGGCTGTTTCCTTAACCGCAATACCAAACAGCGGGTTACCTTTTAAGACTTCACGGAGTACAAGTTTTACTTCGTCTTCAAAGTTTTCGTTTTCGGCAGGGATGTACAGCCACTCTTTTTTAACCGGATGATTTTCTAAAAACGGAAATTTAGCGATTACAGCATTGTGTTTGATTTTAACAATCGGAAAAAATGCGCCGAAGTATAACTGAAACTGGTAGGCTTTGCCGCGGTGAACGGTGGTCTTACTGTCTTCAGTTAAAAACAGCACGAATTTATCACCTAAGTAATAGCCGATACCGTCCTGCATATTTTTCTGCATGACTTCGATGGGTAGAAGCTCTTCGATCCAGGTTAGTACGTTCATAGCTAACCGTGATTAAAGCACAAGGGTGAAAAAATGCAAAGGCGATCAATGGCAGATGCGCGCATGCACGGGCTGGGCTAAGCAGACCATGAAGTAGGATAGCGGATCCGTCCAGCTCTGCAGCGCGGTGAATCCCGCTTTTTGCAGAAGGTCTGCAAACGTCTCAGGTGTGTATTTGTAGCTGCTCTCGGTGTGGATGGTTTCGCCTTTTTGGAAGGTTCGTTCACCACCAGGCCATGATACTGTTACGTTGTGGCGGGCGATCAGCTGCATTTCAATCCGGCTCAGTTGCGGATTAAAAACAGCCCGGTGTTTCCAGTCCGAAATCACAAAGTCAGTTCCTGCGATGCTATTGAGATGGTTTAAAATATTCAGATTAAATGCGCCTGTAATTCCTAACGAGTCATTGTAAGCAGCCTCTAAGACTTCAGGTTGTTTAACCAGATCAACACCGATCAGAAGTTGCGAATCAGCTTCGCAGTTCGAGAATATGTCTCGTAAAAATCTGCAGGCTTCATCCGGGGTAAAGTTTCCGATCGATGAGCCGGGGTAAAAGAAAAGTTTTTTCATTAACGAGAACTCATCTGAAAGCCTGAAGTCGGTTGAAAAATCCATCGCGAGCGGATTTATTTCAATATCTGGAAACTGCTGGCGGAGTGACGTTGCCGCCTGCACTAAAAATTCAATCGAAAAATCAATGGGTATATATGAACGCGGTTTTAACACTGGAAACAGGGCAGCTGCTTTTTCGCAGTTTCCAGCCCCTAAGTCGATGATCGATGAACCTGTGCCGATGTATTTTTTTAGTTCGTGAAGATGCTGATCCAGAATAAATTTTTCAGTGCGGGTCGGGTAGTATTCAGGAAGATCGCAAATCGCTTCAAAAATCTTCGAACCTAATTTGTTATACAGAAATTTTGCCGAAAGACTTGCTTTAGGTTGCGTCAGCGATGTGACAATTTCATTTTTAAGTGCCGGTGGGTGACATTTCGCCACAAAATCGTGGTGATTTGTCCGAAAATTTTGCTCTGCTTGGGTATGCGACGATATAATCATAGGACAAACCAAAACTGCAAAGCCTGTACTAAAGATCGAATGTAAATGAGATTAAAGGTGCCCAGTGAGACGTGAGCCAAAGGCGAACCAACTATATAACGACTGAACAAGTGATCGAACGTGAGTGAGATAAATGGTGCCCAGTGAGACGTGAGCCAAAGGCGAACCAACTATATAACGACTGAACAAG